>CAVALA010000108.1:0-2105 GCA_963589615.1 Prevotellamassilia timonensis | reverse complement strand
CATGATCGTTTGCATAGCAGAAAAGCCCAGCGTGGCTCGCGACATAGCCCACATCCTCGGCGCCACACAGCAGCACCAAGGTTACCTCGAAGGCAACGGTTACCAAGTGACCTGGACCTTCGGACACCTCTGCGAACTCAAATACCCCGAGGACTACACACCCAACTGGAAACGCTGGAGCCTCGGCCAGCTACCCATGGTACCCAGCCGATTCGGCATACGCCTCAAAAACGACCAAGGCGTAAAGCAGCAATTCGCCGTCATCCAGCAACTCATGAGCCGCGCCGAACGCATCGTCAACTGCGGCGATGCCGGACAAGAAGGCGAACTCATTCAGCGATGGGTCATGCAACTCGCCGGAGCCAAATGTCCCGTAGACCGTCTGTGGATCTCCTCCCTCACCGAAGAAAGCATCCGCGAAGGTTTCGCCTCGCTCAAACCACAAACCCAATACCAGAGCCTCTACGAAGCCGGACTCTGCCGTGCCGTCGGCGACTGGCTCCTCGGCATGAACGCCACACGCCTCTACACCATTAAGTACGGAGCCAACGCACCCGGCGTGCCGCCACTCTCCATAGGCCGCGTCCAAACCCCCACACTCGCCCTCATCGTGCGCCGGCAAGACGAGATAGACAACTTCAAACCCGAACCTTACTGGGTACTCACCACCGTCTATCGCGACGCCACCTTCAACGCCGTCATGGCCGACCCCAACGACGACGAAGCCCTCCCCGCCGCCGACGCCAACGGCAAAGCAGACAAAAAAGAAGCACGCAAAGGCTTCGCCACCGAAGAGGAAGGCCGCGCCGCACTCGAACGCATCAAGGCCGAACCCTTCACCGTCACCGCCGTCGAACGCAAAAAGGGAAACGAAGCACCACCCCGCCTCTTCGACCTCACCTCCCTCCAAGTGGAGTGTAACAAAAAGTTCGGCTACACCGCCGAACAAACCCTCCAACTCATTCAGGCACTCTACGAAAAAAAGGTGACAACCTATCCCCGCGTAGACACCACCTACCTCCCCGACGACGTCTACCCCAAGTGCGGACCCATACTCAACGGCATCAGCCCACAGTACGGCACACTACTCCAACCCCTCCGCGGCGCAAAACTCCTCAAGCGCAAAAAAGTCTTCGACAACTCCAAAGTGACGGACCACCACGCCATCATACCCACCGGCGTTCCCGCCACAAATCTCACCGAAACGGAACGCACCGTCTACGACCTCGTGGCACGTCGCTTCATCATGGTCTTCTACCCCGACTGCCAGTTCGCCACCACCACCGTGCTCGGCGAAGCAGCCGACGTACCCTTCAAAGCCACCGGCAAGCAAATTCTCGAACCAGGCTGGCGCGCCGCACTGCCGCCCAAGAAAGCCGGAACCACCGAAGAGAGCGCAGAAGCCGAAAAGGTACTCCCCGACTTCGTCAAAGGCGAGAGCGGACCGCACCGCCCCGACCTTGCACAGAAAACCACGCAGCCGCCAAAACCCTACACCGAAGCCTCGCTCCTGCGCGCCATGGAAACCGCCGGACGCACCGTCGACGACGAGGAACTCCGCGACGCACTGAAGGAGAACGGCATAGGCCGCCCCTCCACCCGAGCCGCCATCATCGAAACGCTCTTCCGCCGCCGCTACATCGTGCGTCAGCGCAAAAACATCGCACCCACCGTCACCGGCCGCGAACTCATCGGCATCATCCACGAAGACCTCCTCAAAAGTGCCGAACTCACCGGCCGATGGGAAAAGAAGCTGCGCGAGATTGAACGCCACGAATACTCCGCCCCGCAGTTCATCGCCGAACTCAAAGAGATGGTCTCGCAAATCGTCCTCGAAGTCCTGCGCGACAACTCCGCCCGCCACATCCAAAAGGCCGACCCCAACGCGCAGACCATAGCACGCCTCAAAGCCAAAGAAGCGCAAGTGGCGCAAAGCACCGCAGCCGCCAACGCCGAAGCGGAAGACAAAAAGCCCCGCCGCCGCGTCGTTCGGGCCGGAAGCCAATGCCCCCTCTGCGGCGAAGGCAAAGTGATCAAAGGCAACACCGCCTACGGCTGCTCCCGCTGGCGCGAAGGCTGCACCTGGCGAAAACCATTCAAGAAGT
>CAVALA010000107.1:0-2323 GCA_963589615.1 Prevotellamassilia timonensis | reverse complement strand
CGCCTTGTATGGGGTGCAACGCATGGAGGTCACGTCTCCGACGTGACTGATGATATGCCTAAACGGCGCAGAAAGTCTCCCACAGATCTCACAGATTTGCACAGATTTTTTTAGACGATTGCGGGCGTTAGCCCAATCTGTGAAATGAGTGAGATCTGTGGGAGGTAACTACTCAGATTATAAACAAAAGCAAACAACTTTCTACGAGCTCAACGTGTTGAGTAAGGCGCAAATTTGAATTTGCTGCGCTAAAGGCTGAACGCTTTGCGGACGCAAGAATCTTGATAAACATTCACATTAGCTCGTTCGCATTTTTTCATTCGTACATTTTCAAACGAAAGTTGAGGGGAAAACCCACAGAGTCCTTACACCCTTCATATATTTGCAAAAAACCATGTGTTAACTACCTCTCAAGTAAACACTCACAACAGTAATAATAAGATTGAATTTATGAAAAAGTTTCGACACATCTCGCTCCTTGCCGTATTCATCGCTCTGGCAGGCATGTTCACGTTTTCGGCCTGTTCGGACGACGACAACGTAAAGAGCAACAAAGACTACATCATCCCCAACTACGACTCGCTGTTCACCATTGTCGACACTACGGTCTACACCATCGACCAAGTGGCCGACATGCTCTACGGTCCCGACGGTGCAAACGCCGACGAGGGACAACGCGAGGCTTTCCTCCGCAGAGCACACGCTTACGACGACTCTATTGCTGACCTCATCGGTGCCAACGACGAAGTGTCTACGGAGTACGTCAAAGTGGATTTCCAATACTTCGACTCTGAAGTAAAAGGCAACCCGCTCTCTGGTGTGGCCATTTGGCGGCGACTGGCAGATGTCGACAAAATTTCGGCAAAATATACCAATCAGTTGATAGCAAAAATAGAGGCGTTCTTTCCACGTTTCGACAAGGTTTTCGTCGTAGAGCAGGAATACGTCAACAACGATAACGACCGAGTGACGCTCAACGAAAAAAACATGTTTAGCTACCTCGAAAATGAAATGCTCATCTACCCCGACCGCAAAGGTTACGGAAAATCCTTGGGACAAGAACGCATACATCTGTCTGCCGACCGCAATGCTGCCAATTCAAGAAAGGCTATTGGCATGGCTGAGAATCTTTACAAGGGTGCGATGTTGTTGGCTTATTACAATAAAATAGAACAGCAATACTACCAAGGAGAGGTACATCTTGAAAACTATCTCAGGTTTGCCGACGACTACAAAGTCTACATAGCTGGCATCAACGAAGGTGCCGCCGTTGCCATGGCGCAACACAAATATTTCGACTCTAACCCGGACGAAAAGGCGAAGTACCACTTTGGCGGTTCGGTGTGCTACAACGGCATCTACAATCCGCACGTCACGTTTGACAAATGGCTGAAATCCGAATCGCTGGAAGAACCGCTCCTCATCCCCATGTTCATCAAAGAGTCGCTCGCTCGCTATCCGCTCGAAAGAGTGACGGAAGACAAAGTCTACAGCGAAAAGTTTTTGAGCAAAAAGACGGAGATCGAAGCGCTCATCAACAACACCAACCTTACACGAAAAGAAAAGAACGGCATTCTGAAGGTGCTCCTCGGCGTAGACGTGGTGAAGCCTTCCGACATACTCAGCGAAGAGTTTCTCAGCAAGGGGCTAACCTACCAGTATTTCATTACCAACCTCAACAAATTCGACGTGGGAAGTGGTTTCACGCCCTCTTCACCGATCTGCCTCATCCACGCCGACAACGATGCGGTTTCACCGCTCATCAATGCGACCTTGGTGCAAAAGCAGTTTAAAGACAAAGCGCCTTGCACCTTTAAGACCGTCCACTACACCGACGAACAGCTGAGCAACAAGGCCGATTGTGGCATGCCCGCAAGCGCCATACTCAACTGGTACGAAAACAGCATGTGGAAATGGGACGATGCCTACAACACGGGCGAATAAGGCTGAAGGCTATGCGCATAACCGCATTGACCTAAATACGAATCCGGGACTCAAGCCAAGAACTTGGTTTGAATCCCGGATTTGTTTTGTCTCAAGCTTCGGATTTAAGTTGTGCGTTGAAGTCTGGTAACTACTCAGGTAGTTAGGGCGTACATATCGTTTGCTTTTTCGTTTTCTCTGAAAAGGATATCGTTTTTGCTGATTTTCAAAGGAAAATTTGCGCGATGAGCGGGCTTTCAGCCCGCTTAAAAATCTCCCACAGATCTCACAGATTTCCACAGATTTTCGTCGTTCATCATTTCATTACATGTGTTCTAAAAGAAATAAATCTGCTTTCTATGTTAATATCCAAATGTTTTGACCACTATTTTGATTTTAT
>CAVALA010000106.1:0-2693 GCA_963589615.1 Prevotellamassilia timonensis | reverse complement strand
TTTCCCATGGTATTCCTCACGCAGACCGTCACGCCGCAAAGCGACGAGCAAGGCATGGAACGCCTCGACAGTTTGCTGATACGCTGGGGACGTGTCACCATTACCGACGACGAAGGCAACACTGTAACGCTTAAGGGCGGAAAAGTGGCCAACCAGGCCCTGCCCTTCGGCTACACCTCAACGGATATGCGCGGTCGCGCTGGCCATACCTACAAGCTCGAAGTGAACTACCAACGCTACCACGCTACGGCCACGACCACCATTCCTGAGGCCGTGTCGGTCGATTCCTTCCGCAGTGTGCGCGTGGCAGGCAACGACACGCTCCGCGAACTCCACGCCTACGTATCGGGACGCGCCAACGGGGCGTATGGCTATAAGTTTCTTGTGCAGCGAAAGAACAAGGACACGTACTTGAAATCGTCATACCTCGGCGTGTACAACAACGCTCACCTCAATGCCAACCCCTACCTCACGGTGAGCGTGGGCCACACGATGAACACGAAGCACTTCACACCGCTTTTCTCCGTAAACGACACGTTGTCCATCAAGTTGGCCTCTATAGACGAAGCTAGTTACAACTTCTGGAACGACTACGAGTCGACCGTCGCTTTCTCGCGCAACCCGTTTTTCTCGTCGGGCAACAACATCCGTACCAACATCAAGGGCGGACTTGGCTATTGGTGCGGCTATGGTGGCGGAGCGGGCCGTCCGCTGATTTTGAGGGACTTGGAATAAGCATATCCCCTAAAAGAAACCAAATGGGCTGAATTCCAAGCGAGGAATTCAGCCCATTCTTTTTTTGCTCAAAAAGCAGCGGATAGATAAAGTTTCAAGCAACTGCTCTTTAGAGAAAGGTTATTCTTCTGTTCTTAACCCAAGTTAGACATTTATGATAATCGTCTCATGTTTGATGGTGCAAAGGTAGCCCCCATCTGTGCAGTCTTTCTGCATACGTATCTTTCAGTATGTCTTTATGCGATAATCTAGCTGTAGGCCAAACACCGTGGGCTAGTTTCTAACAAAAAAGCAGGCGAAAGCCTTGCGGCAAGCACGCTTGGCACTGCTGCAGGACTTTCGCCTGTTGATGGGGATGTGGTGTGGGCTTATGTGAAGCCTTAGAACATCTTTTCGGGGTAAACGCCGTCGTCGGCAAGTTTCTGGAACTTGGCCACTACTTCGGGACGGTCCTCGGGATAGGTCACGCCGAACCACTTGGAGGTGGTGTCGAGCACTTCGCAGGTGGCCTGACCGGTGTGGATGAGGTGGTCTACCATCAAGGGGATGAAGAATTCGCTCTTGAGGTTCTCCATGTTCTTGGGGTCTGAGAGGAAGGTCTTGAAGTATTCTTCGCTGTGCTTGAAGTAGTCGGGAGTGAAGCCCCAGAAGTTCATGGAAACGGGGGTGTTGTCGGAGATGGCAACCCACTCGTCGTTCTCGTCGAGGTATTTCACAACGCCGTCGAAGCGCTGAATCTTCGTGCGTTCTACAACGGAGGTGAGGTGGTGGTGCTCGTCGTTTTCGCAAACGCCACGGCTCACGGTGCCGCTTTCAGAAAGCGTGTTGCCTACGCGGAAGCCGACCATGGCATATTTGCCGGTTGATCCTTCGGGGAGTTCGCTGAGCCACTTGCCCATCACCTTGAATGCGTCGCGATCGTAGAAGTCGTCGCAGTTGAGCACGGCGAAGGGTTCGTTGATGACGCTGGCACCCATCATGAGGGCGTGGTTCGTACCCCAGGGCTTAGTGCGGTCGGCGGGGCAGGTGAAACCTTCGGGGAGAGCGTCGAGGCTCTGGAACACGAGTTCGCAGGGGATGTGGCCTTCGTATTTGGAGAGAACGATGCGACGGAAGTCGTCTTCAAAGTCTTTACGGATAACGAATACCAATTTGCCGAAGCCGGCGTTGATGGCATCATAGATGGAGTAGTCCATGATGGTTTCGCCGTGGGGGCCGAGTTCGTCAAGTTGCTTCAAACCGCCGTAGCGGCTACCCATTCCTGCTGCGAGGAGAAAGAGTGTAGGTTTCATGTAGAAAGTATTGTTTTGAAGATTGTTGTTTTAATGTATTCTTATGCGGGTTTGGGACCGTGGGCTTCTGCTGCTTTTAGTTCCCATAATCTCATGCAAAACTACAAAAAAAGCATGGGGGGTGTATCTTTTCCCTTACGTTTTTTACACTTGACCTTACAAATGCAACATCTTTTTGGCAGCTTCGGCCATTTCTTGCGGAACGGGGCCTATGGCTTTGAGAAAAAGGGGAAGTTCCTTGGCATAGACCTTTGCCATGCCTTGCGGTTTAGGGAAGAGTGTGGAGTAGGTGATGTTGGCAAGGCGGTCGCACATTTTGAGGAAGGGTGCATACTTCGTGGCGCGTATTCCGGCATAGTAGCGTTCGCCGGCGCGCTCGGCGCGGTTGCGCCCTTTGTCGTTGGTGAGTGCGTAGACGGCTTCGACGGCATCTTCCACGCAGAGTTGCAGTCCGTGTAGCGCTTTGAGGTTGGTGAGGAGCTGGGTGAGGTCGTTGTAGGTGAGGCGTGCGTCTTCGAGTGCGTCGTGAAAGTAGGCGGCGGCGTAGACGGTTTCGATCTCGCTGTCGTGAATGGGGAGCAGATGGCCATAACGGGTGACGTACGATGCCGTGAGGCGCAGATGGAACTCATAGGGGAGGTAGCCGTCGTAGGTTTGGTTTACGTC
>CAVALA010000105.1:0-2745 GCA_963589615.1 Prevotellamassilia timonensis | reverse complement strand
GGGTGCCGCTTCGCTTGCCCTGGGCTATAGGCTTGTTGGGCTTTCAGCCCGCTCCTCGCGCAAATCTATCGTGAAATGATTCAATAAAAAATCCGCCCAACGAAGTGGCTTTCAGCCCGCTCCTCGCGCAAATCTATCGTGAAATGATTCAATAAAAAATCCGCCCAACGAAGTGGCTTTCAGCCCGCTCCTCGCGCAAATCTATCGTGAAATGATTCAATAAAAAATCCGCCCAACGAAGTGGCTTTCAGCCCGCTCCTCGCGCAAATCTATCGTGAAATGATTCAATAAAAAATCCGCCCAACGAAGTGGATTTTCGTTGAGCGGATGGAGGTCGTGATGCCGTGTAGAGCGCGAGGTCTTGAAAACCTCGCCATGGGCATTAGTCTTCGTCGACGCCTTTCCAGGAACCGTCCCAGATGGACTCGGACGACTCGCCGTCTGTTTCGTATTGGCTGGACTTGAAGCCAGCGGTGGCGTGGGCGCTACCTACCTGCACGCAGAGCGCTTCGGCGCCGAGTTCTACGCTGTGGAGCGCGGGAGCAATATATGTCTTTTTCATTTTTGTGTTGTCAATAAAAAGAGAAGAGAGGAAGTTTAGTCTTTTATTCGGCAATGAACTTGCGTCCGGCCTTGATGTAGAGGTGTCCCTTAACGGTGTTCGTCACGCGACGGCCGCTGAGGTCGTAGATGGGTGCTGCGGCGTCGGCTTCGGTGTTGTTGGTGGGAAGCGTGATGCCAGTGGGCGTGCCGTTGAAGGAGATGGCAAGACCCTTCACGTTTGCAGCCGTCGTGCGGAGGATGTAAGCGTGGTTGGCGTTGAGCGTGGCTTCGCTGTTGGCAGAGAAGAAACCTACGAGCGAGGCGTCGTCGTCGGCCACGCCGAAGATGAACTTGTCGCTGAGGTCGGCGTTGGCAATGGCTACGGTGGTACCTACGAGGTCGTTGTCTTCAATGGCGTCGGCGCTCTTCACTGCTACGAACGTGGCGGTTTCGGCATTGGCAGGACCTACGAGGACCACGCCGTCCTTAGCGGGCACTGCGCTCACTTCCGTGAGGTCGAGATTCGTGCCGTTCACTTTACCCTTGTACATCTTAGTGCTTTCACCCTCAGCGAGCTGCGCTGCGAAGGGAAGAGCTATGGAGTTGTACGAAGCGTCGCCCACGGTGTACATGGGGAAGGTGAACTCAGGAGCATAGAAGGCAAATTCCTTGATTGTGCCGTCGTCGTTGTTGAACTTCACCTTACTGCCGTTGTAGCTCCAGTAGCGGTTTTTGCTTTCGTTTCCGTGGGGATAAATCATGAAGCCATTTGTGCCACGGCAGATGTCCCAGGTGGATGTATTTTCAGCTGCGCCGCTGAAAGCAAGATTAGCGTTAATCCAGCCTTCGAAAGTACCCACAATAGCTGTTGAAGAGTGTGCCAAGTTGCCAGCAGAAACGTTTGTGAATTCGAAGCCGTCGAAGACGTTGCCGCGAATGGTCCAAAGGTCGTTGTAGATGTCGTTGAGTGTAGAAGCCTGAGCTTTGGTGCGGTAAGCCATGCCGCTCTTGTTGTAGATCATCACGGGGTTATCGCCAGCTGTTCCGAGGTAGTAGTAAGCGGCGTCGTCGCAGGTGAAGGGGAGTTCTTGCTGGGCGAGTTCGATGTTGAAGGTCTTGTCGCCCTCAGTAGCGGAGATGGTGCCCGAGGGCTTCTCTGCTGTGAGGTAATATTTGTTCAGATTAGTGGAGAAGTCGGGGAAACTTACGTCAGCAAAGGCAGAGGAATGCGTTTCTGTGTAGAGTGTGCTTCCGTTGTGCTGGAGGTTGTAGGTGATGTTGACGGGTGTCGTGAGCGGCGTGCCCGTAACGGCGTAAAACTTGACCTTGGCAATGGCGTCCTCGTTGTCGTAGCTGTTCTTCTGCCAGTCGTAGTAACCTACGTGCTGGTTGCTGTTGAGGAGTACGTAGGCTGTAGACGAAACAGTCTTGCCGTTTATAATTTTTCCGTTATGATAGTTTGAAGCAAGGGAAAGAATGTAAGCATCGCCACTAGCAGTAGTAGTAAAGGATGCTGCAGAGGTGCTCATGGTGAACTGGTCTAGGCGACCTTTAGTCCGATCAAAATAAGTAGACTCAGATATCTTCGGCCAACTCGTATTATGATCGTTCCACAGACTAATCTTAAGCGTGCCGTCGGAGTTTTTGCTTACGTAGAAGATGTACTTGCTCGTGTTGGCGTCGATGGCGCTGCCGGCGAGGGCTTTCTCGCTGCCAAGGGCGTCGTAGTATACCTTGTTGCTTTCGGCGTAGAGGTAGCTGGCGGTGGCTTTGCCGTCGTTGCTCTTTGCGCAGATCACGTAGTAGCCGTCGGTGAGTGCATCGACGGTGGTGGCGTTTGAAGCCACGTTTTGAGCTACTGCACCAAGCGTAATGCTTAGAAGCAGGGCCATGAGAAGAGAAAATCTTTTCATCTGAGAGGTTTGAAGAGAGAGTTTTGTTGAATTTGTTTTTGTGTCGTTGTGGGCGGTGCTTTGCAGCGCGCTGTTCATGCCACGCTGCGAAAGCGGGTGCAAAAGAGCCAAAAAGTTCTGAATCGGGAGGGGTGAATTTCGGTATTTTGTGCGGACAATTTCGGTAATTACCAATTTAGAGTGGCGGTTTGCGCGGTGGAGGTGGCAAAAGTGGTGCAACGTATGAGGGTGCAACGTATGGGATGCAACGCATGGGGGTGCAACGCATGGGGGTCACGTCTCCGACGTG
>CAVALA010000104.1:0-2796 GCA_963589615.1 Prevotellamassilia timonensis | reverse complement strand
ACCCTGGGTTAACATGTTCGCGAGGAATGCGCCCTGAAGGGGCAAAAGCCTGTCTGTTCTACACGTTCCTACAAGAACCTAGGGTGTTGCTTCGCTTGCCCTAGGCTATAAGCTTGCTGGGCTTTCAGCCCGCTCCACGCTTGCAAATTCTGCGGAAGTTATTTTTTGAACATTACCAAACAGATTATTGAGAATGACAAAAGACTGGCAGCCCTTAGAACATATGCTCAAACGGCATAAAATCTAAATCCGAAACTTAAGTGAATTATTCAGCCTAAACATCATAGCCACAGTTTACCTACGGAAGTCGCTATTTATCATTGCAATGATACTTTCGTTTTTGTACGCATATTTGCCACAATGTGCGTGAGTTTTTGTACCTTAAATCTTAAAAAATCAACTAAATTACTAATTCGTACGGGAGAAAATGCATAAATTTGCAAGTAAAGTCACGCATAGGCGCTGGCTACATGTCCGTTGAAGTACAGCGGATTAGCTTAACACATATATCACAAACGTTTATGAACAAAAAAATTGCTTACCTACTTTCTGCAGCGCTTCTTGTAACAGTTCCATCTGTTACCTTCACCTCGTGTGGAGACGATGACCCCATTGAGAACGGCAGCGGCACAAAAGACAACAGCACAGACTCAGACTCCGAGACCGGAAAGCTTAGTCCCGATGCTCAAAAGGCAAAGTTTGAGGCTGTGGGCCAAGAACTCCTCAACGAGTTCAGCGCAAAAAATTTCACGGAACTGCGAGACCTTTGCGAACACGTAGATGAAAATCTCATCAACAACCCCGACTTTGACCATTCTGTTGTGAGCAAATGGTTTGAGGAAGCTCTTGATGCTTGCACCGAACTCGACTATACAGATGAAAGTAGCGACAGTTACGATGACGAAAGCGGAACTCACGCAACATACTATACATCAAACTATTACACCCGTCTTTACGTTCTTTCAAATTTCACTGGTCACTTCACCGCCGACAAAAATGGTTGGACGAAAACCGATGCAGACGACTTGCAGTTCAACTTCACCGATCAAAACGGCAACCCTTGCACGCTCAAACTCACCACAAGCGGCAAGACGATTACTGTGCCTATAGGCGAAATTGAGGGCGACTACTCGTACGGCATTGACGGCAACGACTATCTCATCACGCAGGATTATCTCGACGAATACGTTGAAGTGCCCGAGAATATCGAGTTGACGCTTACGCAGAACGGAAAAACACTGGCTGCTGCTTCTGTGAAGTCCGACTTCAGCAAGATTGACTTAGAGAACCTTGACCTCAACAATCTGGCACTCTCCACCGAAGCCACTTGCGAGATTGAAGGCTACACACTCCAAGTGAACCGCGTCGCCTTCTCGTTCGAAACGGGTAATGCAGAAGTGACCGTAAGTCTCAAAAATGGCAACAAAACTCTGATCTCAGGCAGCATCATTGTGAATAACGTGAAACTCAACCTCGACAGCGAGGATGAGGACGAAGACATCCTCACAAGTGACGACGGCGTAAACATCAGCCTCAAGATTCTCGACAAGATTCGTATTGAAGGCGTTTGCGACAACATTGGCGAGGTGGTGGATTACCTCCAAAACTGTGATGCCAATAAGTATGACGAAACAAGCTTCAAGGCTAACCTGGAACTCGCCAACGAGCTCCTTCACCTCGGTTCTTACTTCGACAACAACCCGACGAAGCAGACCGACGTAATCCTCGGCGCAAAGTTCATTGAAACGCCTTGGAGCAGCGACAAGGGTTATTGGACCTGCGAACCGCTCTTGAAGTTCGATGACAACACGACTTACTCTTTCGGCGACTACTTCAGCGAAGATTCGTTCAAGCCGCTCATTGACAGTTTCACCGACCTGCTGCAGTCATTCAAGGAGCTTGCGAAATAAACAAACCATTAGGAGTACTCTCTACACTGGGCTATATGCTCGGTTTTTCCCCATAACCACGCAACAAGTACTTTATTGAGTACCCAAGCATTCATATTGTAATTCTATCTGGCTTTGCCTTGCACACGCAGGGCAAGGTCAGATTTTTATGTTTTTACTCCAATTTATATATAGTAAGGTGCGCAAGTTAATCCTTCCCCTATTCGTCCTTTGCGGCATCAGCGCTTCCGCGCAGATTGCCGATACCTTGGCCGACCGCCAGATAGAGGGCGAAGCGGTTGTTGCAGTGAAACGCAACCGCTCGCTGCTCAAGAAGTCGGAGGTCGGCACCGTGAAGTGGGACATGAAGCAGTTACAGTTCATGCCGCAGATTCTCGGTGACGCCAACCCCATGCGCTACGCCCAACTGCTCCCAATGGTGCAAACATCCAACGAAACCGATGCAGGCCTTCACGTGCAGGGCTGCAACAACGGACAAAACGCCGTACTGATGGGCGAGGCCGTGGTGTATAACCCAGCTCACCTCATGGGTATATTCTCGACTTTCAACAGTCTGCATTTCAGCACAATGGAGTTTACCACACTCATCCGTACAGACGCCCCGAGTCGCTTGGGCGGACTGCTCAAGATGCACCTACCCGAGGTAGAGAACCGCAACACGTGGCGTCACTCCACTTGGCGCGGCGAACTCGAAGTAGGTCCACTCTCGTCGCAAGGCACGGTGCGCATTCAGCCCAACGAAAAACTAAGTATTGCCCTTTCAGCCCGTCAGGCCTACATGAACCTACTCTATGGCAACTGGCTCAAAATGGACGACAACGAGCTAAAGTACTCAAGTTTCGGATTTAGATTTTAAGCGGTTTGGGCATATGCCCTAAGAGCTGCA
>CAVALA010000103.1:0-3268 GCA_963589615.1 Prevotellamassilia timonensis | reverse complement strand
TTCAGCCCGCTCCGCGCTTGCAAATTCTGCGGAAGTTATTTTTTGAACATTACTAGGGTGTGCAGTTTTGTGTTCCATTTTTGCTCAGTCTGAAATGGAACACGAAACTGTACACCCTACAAAACAAGTTCCGCAGTTTGCACTTTATGCAAACTGCGGAACTTGTTTTTAAAATGTTGACTCGTTGCTTATCCCACCTGGCTACCGCCGGCAACCTTGCGGTCCACGGTGACGAGGGAGAGGGAGTCGTCGAAGTTGACGGCAGAGAGAATCATGCCCTGGCTCTCTATGCCGCTGATGGTGCGGGGAGCGAGGTTGGCCACGAAGCACACCTGCTTGCCTACGAGGTCTTCAGGATTGTAGTGCTGCGCTATGCCGCTGAGGATGGTGCGGTTCTCCAGTCCGTCGGCTATTTCGAACTTCAAGAGCTTCTTGCTCTTCTTCACCTTTTCGCACGAAAGCACGGTGCCCACGCGGATGTCGAGCTTTTCGAAGTCGTCGAAGGCAATGGTGTCCTTCACGGGAGCGGCCTTGAAAGCGGCGGCTTCGTTGGCCTTCTTCGTGTCGAGAAGTTTCTGCACCTGTGCTTCCACCACGCTGTCTTCGATTTTCTCAAAGAGAAGTTCGGGCTTGCCGAGCTGATGGCCTGCCGGAAGGAGGTCTACCGCTCCCAGACGGTCCCACTCCACTTCTTCCACATGGAGCATGCCGCGGAGTTTCTCGCTAGAGAAGGGGAGGAACGGTTCGAAGGCCACGGCAAGGTTTGCCACAAGCTGGAGGGAGAGGTTGAGAATGGTCTTCACACGTTCGGGGTCGGTCTTGATGACCTTCCAAGGCTCGGAGTCGGCGAGATATTTGTTGCCGATGCGTGCCAGGTTCATGGCTTCCTTCTGGGCGTCGCGGAAACGGAACGTTTCGAGCAGACGTTCCACTTCGGCCTTCACGCCCTTGAACTCTTCGATGGTGTCGAGGTCGTACTGCGTAAGTTCACCGGCTGCGGGCACAACGCCTTCGTAGTACTTCTGGGTGAGCTGGAGCGCACGGTTCACGAAGTTGCCGTAGACGGCCACGAGCTCGTTGTTGTTGCGGGCCTGGAAGTCTTTCCAAGTGAAGTTGTTGTCCTTCGTTTCCGGCGCGTTGGCAGTGAGCACGTAACGGAGCACGTCCTGCTTGCCGGGGAAGTCGCGGAGATATTCGTCGAGCCATACGGCCCAGTTGCGCGAGGTGCTTATCTTGTCGTCCTCAAGGTTGAGGAACTCGTTGGAAGGCACATTGTCGGGAAGGATGTAGGAGCCTTCGGCCTTGAGCATGGCGGGGAACACAATACAGTGGAACACAATGTTGTCCTTGCCGATGAAGTGGATGAGGCGCGTGTCGTTGCTCTTCCACCACTTCTCCCAAGAGTCGGGAAGGAGTTCCTTCGTATTGGAGATGTAGCCAATGGGGGCGTCGAACCACACGTAGAGCACTTTGCCGTCTGCACCCTCAACGGGCACGGGAATGCCCCAGTCGAGGTCGCGGCTCACGGCACGGGGCTTAAGGCCCATGTCGAACCAGCTCTTGCACTGTCCCATCACGTTGGTGCGCCACTCTTTGTGCTGCTCGGTGATCCAAGGCTCAAGCCACTGCTGGTGTTTGTCGAGGGGAAGATACCAGTGCTTCGTCTTGCGGAGCACGGGCTTCGAACCACTCACAGCACTTTTGGGATTGATCAGTTCTGTGGGCGAAAGGGCTGTTCCGCACTTCTCGCACTGGTCGCCGTAAGCACCCTCAGCATGGCAGTGAGGGCATTCGCCGGTTATGTAGCGGTCGGCGAGGAAGGTGTGAGCCTCTTCGTCGTAGTACTGTTCGCTTTCCTTTTCGAGGAACTCGCCCTTGTCGTAGAGCGTGCGGAAGAAATCGGATGCCGTCTTGCGGTGCACGTCGGACGTGGTGCGGCCGAAAAAGTCGAAGGAGATGCCGAAGCCTTCGAAAGATTCCTTGATGACCTTGTTGTAGCGGTCCACTACTTCCTGAGGGGTGCAGCCTTCTTTGCGGGCACGGATGGTGACGGGCACGCCGTGCTCGTCCGATCCGCAGATGAAGAGCACTTCGCGCTTGCGCAAGCGGAGATAGCGCACATAAATGTCGGCAGGCACATACACTCCGGCAAGGTGGCCGATGTGTACACCACCATTGGCATAGGGGAGTGCCGCGGTGACAAGCGTGCGGTTGAATTTCTTTTCTTCCATATGTGGATGTGTCGTTTTGTTTGTTACGTTGGGTGAGAACTATGCCTATAACGGACATAGACCTTGCAAAAGTACGATTTTTTCGGCTGACGGCATTCCATAATGGGCGGTTCTATAAATTAGCGACGCATTTGAACAATACTTAGCAAAAAATAAACATCTCGCGAACGCACTACAATAGGAAGTTTTGTAAATTTGCGGTGAAAAAGTTACGGACTTCCGTGGGGCGTTGTGCCGCTCGAGAGCATCGTACTTTCCAAAATGTTCAACATACATTTACAGCATAAACATTATGGCATTTTTAACTGACGAAAAACTTCTGATTGTCGGCGCAGGCGGCATGATTGGTTCTAACATGGTACAGAGCGCTCTTATGCTCGGTCTCACCCCCAACATCTGTCTCTACGACATCTACGAACCGGGCGTTCACGGCGTGTTCGACGAAATCCAGCAGTGCGCTTTCCCCGGCGTAAACGTAACTTACACGGTTGACCCCGCTGAAGCATTCACCGGTGCCAAATATATCATCTCTTCCGGCGGTGCTCCCCGTAAGGACGGCATGACCCGCGAAGACCTCCTCAAGGGCAACTGCAAGATTGCTGCCGAATTTGGCGACAACATCAAGAAGTACTGCCCCGATGTAGAGCACGTTGTGGTTATCTTCAACCCCGCCGACGTAACGGCACTCACAGCTCTCATCCACTCTGGCCTCAAGCCCAACCAGCTCACCTCACTCGCTGCCCTCGACTCTACTCGTCTGCAGCAGGCTCTCGCCCTCGAGTTCGGCGTACAGCAGGACAAGGTGACCGGCGCACACACCTACGGCGGCCACGGCGAACAGATGGCCGTATTCGCTTCGCAGGTTAAGGTAGACGGCAAGCCCCTCTCTGAAATGGGTCTTTCCGCTGAGCGTTGGGAAGAAATCAAGCACCACACCGTTCAGGGTGGTTCTAACATCATCAAGCTCCGTGGCCGCAGCTCCTTCCAGAGCCCTGCCTACAACGCTGTGAAGATGATTGAAGCTGCCATGGGCGGCG
>CAVALA010000102.1:0-3466 GCA_963589615.1 Prevotellamassilia timonensis | reverse complement strand
AACGGAATGCAAGCCGTGCTGAAGAAAGGCACGTCGTTTGACTTCATCGCAGAGAATAGCCTTTTCACGGGTTCGGACAGCTACACGCTGACCATCACGTTCCCCCTGCGCGGTTGCGCGGAGAACGTAGCCATCTTCGGACACATCAACCGGGCGGAGGTGGAGGCGAAGAAGGTGGTGTTCGGGTGCGACATCCGCGACGGGGCGTTCTTCAAGTCGGGGACGATCACCGTGACGGAACTCTCGGACGTGGAGGTGAAGACGCAGTTCCTCGAGGGGCGCAGCGAGCAGAACTTTGACGAGACGTTCGACGAGATTTACCTCAACGAGCTGGACCTGGGCTATCCCTCGGAGCGCACCGCGAAGTCGGGCACTTGCCCGGACATGATGCGCCCCTGGCCGGAGAACTTCTGGCTGCCGCTGCCGTGGGTGAACAACTCGACGGGAAACATTCAGAACCAAATGTTTTGGAACTACGACACGAAAGAGTACCGATGGCGACACGAGGCGTACCCGAGCATGGGGGTGCAGACGCTCTCGTTTCAGCCGTACCTATTATATATATTGCGCCGCATTACGCTGCAGATTGGTTACGAGGGGGACTTTACGGCGTTGGAGAACTCGGACCTTGCGTATCTGCTCATCTGCAACACGCTGCCGGCGGCATGGGACGCGACGAACTTTGCGCTGGCCCTGCCGCACTGGACGCTGACGGAGTTTTTCGAGGAGTTGGAAAAGTTTCTCTTCGGCTCGTTCGCCATCAACCACAAGGCGAAGACGATCGTGTTCCGGTTTGCGGACACGCTGGCGGAGGAGGCCGGCGAGGTGATGCTCGAAAGGGTGGTTGACTCGTACACGGCGCAGGTGACGCAGGAGGACAAGTCGGACTACCTCGGGGGTCAGACGCTGGCGTACGAGGACAACGGCGCGCTGATGTGGGCGTACGACTCGTGCGACTGGTACGTGCGGCAGTGCGGCAAGGACGCGAAGGTGTACGACACGCTGGACGACCTCCTCAAAGTGGCGAAGGAACTGAAAACATCGGGCGTGACGACGTACAACCTCGGGAACGGAACTGGGACGCGGCTGCTACGGGGATATACTGCCGACTCGCTGGGGCATGAGTTGTTCTACGTGCGGAATCTGCACATTTACTTTGTGATGTACTGCTACAAGGCGTTGCTCTACCAAGAGACGGGCGGACACAAGTGGTATATGTACTACAACCGACTTTATCCCATCAACTCAGCCGGGGAGCGGTACGCCGGGGAGGACGCGGAGAAGGTGGAGATGAAGTGCGTGCCGGCGTGGATTGAGGACACGGGCGACGCGAACGGGCGGATGCTCTACCTGACGTGCGGCGACATGGGGAGCAACGAGAGCTGGGTGCTGACGGAGGACGGGAGTTCTTCGTCCTCGTCATCTGACGCTTCTGCCCGAAAGTTCGCTTCGGCGGACGGGGAAAGCACGATTGACTACGATGCCGGCGACCTGTCGCAAGGGCGTGCGAGCCGACGCATTGAGAAGGGGGAGCAGGACGAAACGGACGCTTACTTCGACCAGCTCTATTTCGGATTTTGGGACGGCAAGCAGCGGTGGTGGCCCGCTGAGCCGCACCCCATCGTGGACAGCGTGGAGGTGACGGACAACTTCGAGGCGATAACGGCGCCATACTCCTTGCGCCTCAAAGAGGGATTGCTCGACGACCGCCGCAACGCGCTGCGGATGATTGACGGGAAGAAGAAATATGAGTTTTCGTTCCTCTCGGACACGATGCCGAACCCCCGTGCGGTGTTCTACATCCGTGGCGGACGTTACATTTGCGAAAAAATAACTGCGACATTCACGGAGAACGGAATGTCGCAGCTATTGAAGGGCACGTTCTACCGCGTGCTCTCGGACGATTGATTGCCTCGTCAAATGATTGCGCTCTGCAAGTTGCTGGCGTGCCGCTCGATGGTGGTGCGCAGCACTTTGGCGTAGATCTGCGTGGTGCGGATGTCCTCGTGTCCAAGCATCCGCGCCACGTTTTCAATGGGAATGTCGTGGGCCAATGCCAACGTGGCGAAGGAGTGACGGGCTACGTGGAAGGTGAGGTTTTTCTTAATACCGAGCAAATTCTGAATGAGGTGCAAATAGTCGTTTGCCTTTTGGTTCGTAATCTTGGGCAACTGATAGTTGTATTTCTTCAACACCTCCATGGCTGGGAATAGAATCGGGGTGAAGAACTTCGTGTCGGTCTTGATTCTGCTTCCGTCAATGAAGGTCATGTCACCTTCCTTGACTGTCATCTTCTCAAAGTCGAAGGCTTGGGTATCGCAGAAAGCGAGTCCGGTGTAGGCGGAGAAAATGAAGAGGTCACGGACACGATCGAGTTTGGTGTTGAGTTCGGCTTTCCTCATCTTCTGCAATTCGCTTTCAAGTAGCGGCTGACGTTCCTTGCACTTGCCGCGCGTAAAGCTCACCAACTTATAAGGGTTACGGGGAATCTCTTCTGAGCGGTGCAGTTCAGTGACCCATTTCTTCAGCCGTTTGTGGTAGCCGTAGATGGTCACGTCGCTGCGCTCGCCATTGTGAAGCCAACGGTCGAAAGCCATAAGGTTTTGGGGAGTTAGGTCGCCATATACCTTGATTTTGCCGAAGCGCATAAGAGCATCGATGACCACTTGCTTGTGCTTGCGCGTGCCAATGGCGAGTTCTTCGCTTGCCAAGGCGGACGTGCAATAGCCGATGAAATCTTTTTGGGAGTGGTCCTCCTCAACTTCTTCGGCGGACGCTTCTTTATCTTGGGCATCTTCGCCAAGATAATGCTTGTTGAAATTGTCCTTGGTGAGCGGCTCGCCAAGAATTTCCATGGCGGAGAGAATCTTTTCGCACTGCGAAATGATTTCTTTCGTTTGCTCGGACTTGCTCTCCTTCTCCCATTTCTTGGGAGTGCTTTCGCACACCGTGATATAACGCACGTCTCTGCGCGCGAAATATACACGCACTTCCAAATAACCAAACCCTTTCTTCTCGTACAACTTCCGACGGTCGAAAAGCACATCAATTTTTACTTGTCGCATAGGACTTCTTTGTTTTTGCGCAGCTCAATTGGACGGATTGTCGCAAAAACTGTCCTTTTCTACGGAAATCGAGATTTTTTGCTCCGTAGGGGACTTTTACCGGAACTTGTAAGACATTTTGCGTTACACGTGTAAGACATTTTGCCTAGCGTGTAAGACAATGTGTAAGACATTTGCGTTACACTATGTTCGGTTATGTTCGGTTTTCGCACCCATCGCCCAACTTTCGCTGCAAGTTGAACATGTGAAGAACCTTTCAAAATAACCTATACATAGAGGTTGAGTGCTTGTTTCAAAGCACTGAATATCAATGCAAAAGAGGCTCGGTCGCATTGTACGACTAAGCCTCTCAATCTTAATTTCTTTTTGATTCCACTGTGAATCTTTCGTGATTCCGCAGG
>CAVALA010000101.1:0-3479 GCA_963589615.1 Prevotellamassilia timonensis | reverse complement strand
TAGGCTTGCTGGGCTTTCAGCCCGCTCCGCGCTTGCAAATTCTGCGGAAGTTATATTTTGAACATTACTTATGCGGTAATCTGGCAGTAGACACGATTTCCGCTCGGATTTCAACGCAAAGCCAAAATCCGCAACTTTAATTTTTTATTCTCTCACTTCTTCAAAGTCGATATACTCACCCTCGTCACTGCTAAAAATTTTACCTTGGCGAGCTTTGCCCTTGCCTTCGTGGTGTGCATTGCCAGAACGCATGTTGCGATATGCGCTTTCTGAACTTCTTGTTGATGAGTTCGTATTTCCCCAAGTGCCTTGCCCCTGTGCGGAAGCAGCGCGCTTGGTTTGACGTACGTCAATGCCAAAAAGTTTACGCACAACGAACGCTATGATGGAACCGAAAAACGCAACTACAAAGAATATAAGCGCAAGGAATATGAGGAACAGAACGTACAATACGGACATGGGGGCAGAGATTTACTTGATTTTACTAAAGAATGGAATGAATTTGATTCTCTTGAAGGCTATGTCCGCACAAAGCGATGCGAAACAAATACCTTCCTACGGAAATCTCAAGGCAAAAGGTGTGCCAAGTGCTGAATACGGTTCTTAATAAACTGTAGAATGCGGGAAATTAGCCACCCACGCAACAATCAATCTTTAGTCTTGGAAAAGAAATTTTGTACGAGAGAACACAACACGTAGGCCACAATGATGGCCGAGAAACCGCCGGCGCCCATAATGCAAAGCACAATGAGACTAAACAGGATGAAGCCGTAGCGCAATGCGTTGGGACGCACGGCAAAGGTCTTGAACTTAAGGGCAAACATGGGAATCTCGGCTACAAGCAGCCAACTGCTCACAAAGACGCCTACCAAGAGGCAAACGGCAAATGTGGGCGAGGTCATCCATTCGCCGAGGCGTACCTGCTGGGCAAGAGCCGCCCAAAAGAGGGCATTGGCAGGGGTTGGCAAACCTATGAACGACGTGGACTGGCGTTCGTCGAGATTGAACTTTGCCAAACGCAAGGCAGAAAATGCGGCAATAAGGAAGGCCACATAAGGGATATAGGGCACAACGCTTGCGGGGATGGCATCGCCAAACACGTTATTTTGCTCAAGAAGCGTGCGCAGTAAGGAGAAAACGATTGCTGCCGGGGCAAAGCCGAAGGTGATGTCGTCGGCCAACGAGTCGAGCTCTTTGCCAATGGGCGAGGACACATGGAGAAGGCGCGCCACAAAGCCGTCGAAGAAATCGAACACGGCACCAAGGATGATGAATGCTAATGCCACGGTGTAGCCAAAGTAAAAAGCCGAGTGTGTGGCGATGCATCCGCAAATGAGGTTGCAGCAAGTGAGCGTATTGGGGATATGTTTCTTCATTATCGTAATGATTTTGTAGGTAAAGGCAAACAAGTCCAATGAACGAGCACTCGCTGTACTTTCGCTCTAAGGAGCGTGCACGAAAGCGCATCTTTCACTGGACTTGCTTGACTAGGTCATAAAAATGTGGATTAGAAGTCGTACGCTAGGAAGGTGCTATCCAAAGATAAACTGCTATCGCAAACAAGCGTCAAGGAAGTTTGGCGATAACGGTCTGATTGCCGACTGTGGCTTGATGTAGATTTACAAGCACTTTAGAATCGAGCGGAAGGTAGACGTCTACACGTGATCCGAACTTAATGAAGCCCATGTGTTCATCGATGTAGCAGTCCTCGTCCTCACGCGCATAGGTCACAATGCGGCGTGCTACGGCACCGGCTATCTGACGGACCAGCACTTCGTGACCGTCGGGAGTCTGGATGACTACGGTAGAACGCTCGTTTTCGGTGCTCGCCTTCGGAAGCCAGGCTTTATGGAAATTGCCATTGTGGTGAACCACTTTCTTCACATAGCCTTCCACGGGGAACCAGTTGGCATGTACGTTGGTGATGGACATAAAGATGGAAACCATCAAGCGACGGTCGTGGAAATACTCGTTTTCTTCCACTTCTTCAATGACCACAACGCGGCCGTCGGCTGCTGCCACTACGGTTTTTTCCACATCGCCATTAAACTGGCGGATGGGGCAGCGGAAGAAATTGACGGCTATGGCATAAAGCACAACGGTCACGGCCAATACACACCAAAAAGGTACAAGCGTAATGTCGCGCAGAAGGAAATAGAGCAACGCGTTGATAACTACCAGCGCAACAAAACTTTTCCTTAGCAGTTGTGTGCCCTCGCTATGAAGACGTATGTTTTTTATCCTTCGGGTTCTAACCATCTGTCAGTCTGTTCGTGAAAATTTAGGGTGTTAGCGATGATAATATGCTATATATCCGTGCAAAGTTAAAAACTTTTTCCTATTACGCAAAACGTTGACAGCTAATAGGCTATTTGGAGAGGGAACGAAGCGCAATATGTAGGGCAATTTGTGCGTCCCGTAAAATTTTCTAAGGCAGCAAATTATAACTTGCGCCTTACTCAACACGTTGAGCTAGGAGCAAGTTGTTTGCTTTCGTTTACAATCTGAATAGTAACCTCCCACTGATCTCACAGATTTCACAGATTGGGCTTACGCCCACATTCGTCAAAAAAATCTGTGTAAATCTGTGAGATCTGTGGGAGACTTTCTGCGCCGTTTAGGCGTATCATCAGTCACGTCGGAGACGTGACCTCCATGCGTTGCACCCCATACAAGGCGAAAACATGCAAAACCGTCCGTGACGGCAAGGCAGGGAATTCAAATTCCAAGGCAGGGAATTCAAATTTCCTCCCAGCCCAGCACATTGGGCCCGCAGCCCATTTTTTGGGAAAAGTTTACAATCTCTGAACGTGGATATTTCGGTACAAAATCTCTGCCTCGCGTGCGCGCGTACGCGCGCGCTTCACCGAAGTTTATACATTCTACCTTCATCTGTCATCGCCGTGCTTAAGATTTGCCGTAAACACAAGAAAAAGAGCGAGTTGCATTTTTAGCTCAGGGTGACAGCAAATTCTCACGAGGGGGTAATTTTTCGTCACGCCATAAAATTTTCGGTCATGCGCATGTACCGAATTTTCTGAAGGAAAAGGTTTAATAGAACAAAATATTTGTGAGCGATTCTTTTTGCTGTCACCCGTCACCCTCAAGTGGTTTTGCAGGCGTTGCGCATGGGGGTCACGTCTCTGACGTGATGCTCTACACGACCCTAATGGTGACAGGTGACAGCAACTTGTACAAACTTTGGTGTATACGCGCGCGCGTGAAGCGACCTCGCAGAGGCTTTTGCGTGCTGCTCTAACGCTTTCAAAAAAATCTACGTAATGTGTAAATAATAAGTTCCGCTTGTTTGATAATAAATCAAGCTAGCGAAAAACGGGCTGAAAAATCGTGCAAGGCGAACGCAATGCCAAGCAAAGCTATGCTTGCTTGAGCATTGAAGAGCCGCAGCCGATTTTGTCAAAGAAAAGCCCAGCAAGCTTATAGCCCAGGGCAAGCGAAGCGACACCCTGGGTTAACAT
>CAVALA010000100.1:0-3922 GCA_963589615.1 Prevotellamassilia timonensis | reverse complement strand
GGATCAGGTGGACAGCTTGGAATGCTCCTTCCAAGCGGACCACGACATGATTGCCGAACTCTCGCTCCGCCTCAAAGATGCGGAGGAGGCGAACAAATCGCTCACGGAGAAGAACGAGAGCCTCGAAGCACGCCTCTCTACGCTCCCTGCGGCTGACACCACCACGGTGGTGGACGACAAGAAAAACGCCAACGCCGCCGAACCGACAGCTTTCGAACTCTTCCTCGATGCCGGAGAAAGTGCGCAGGAGTTGTTCAATCGTCTGCCGTAATATATAATAAGGTACGAGGAACGAGCAAGGAGGTACGAGAAGGGCTGCGCATTATCTGCAATCTCTCGTCCCCCGTCCCTCTTAACTCGTCCCTCTTAACTCTTAACTTGTCCCTATAAATCTCAATTCCCAAGAAACCATGGCTGGAAAATTCTCTTTTTCTCTCGAAGAATACAAGGACGCGGCACGCAAGTACCGCTCCGACTTCCTCCGCCTCCCCATTATCGGCTGCGAGGAAACGCTCAAGTTCATGACGGGCCGCCCGGGCATACGCTACAAGGAGAGCGTCGGCACGCTCACTGCCGGGGCGCAGTTCGCTCCCTACAAACCCTCGCGCAAGGTGGACGCCAACTTGCAGCTGGACTACCGCACGCTCGAGACGTTCTTCGGCTCGGTCGTGGCCACGTTCGAACCGAACACGGCCATCTCCACGCTCCTCGGCACGGGGGCTACGCGCGGCGACGGACAGAAGTCCACGCCCACCGCCCGTGAGGTGCTGGGCCTCATTGCCAAGTCGCTCTCCGAAAACCTCAACCTCGCCATCTGGAAGGGCGTGCGCAACGGCGAGGGCGACACCACGATGGACCTCTTCGACGGCTTCGACACCATCACGCAAAAGGAGGTCACTGCCGGCACTATCGCCGCCGACCACGGCAACTACCTGAAACTGGACAAGGAAATCACCGAGGCGAACGCCGTCGACGTGGCGAAGCAGATTCTCTTCTCGCTCGATCCTCGTCTGCGCTCGCAGGAACTCTTCCTTTACTGCTCGCAGGACTTCGTCGACAAGTACAACGAAGCCTATCTGCTCACGCACAACTCCGTGCCTTACAACACGAAGTACAACCAACCCACCGTCGAGGGGTCGAACGGAAAACTGACGTTCTGCCCTCTCTGGAACAAGTCGGACTCGAAGTTCATGCACGTGTCGCCGAAGGTGAACATGCTCTACGGCTACGACCAGATGGGCGACGTGGAGAGCATCGACGTGGAGCGGTTCGAGCCGTTCGTCCTCTCCTACATAGCCACTATGTTCTTCGGCGTGCAGTTCGAGAGCATCGACAAGCGCAGACTCAAAGTAATTGAGCTGGCTGGAGCATAAAGGTAATTGGTGATGGGGGATTGGGAATTGCAAGCGCAGCCCTCAATCCCCAATCCCCCATACCCATTCCCCAAAAATAATCCCCATTTCCCATTCCCCAATCCCCATTCAAACCATGGCAACAACTTGTACATCCTTGCAGAAATCGCTCGCCTGGTGCCAAGGCACTCCCGAGCTGCCCGGCGTGCGCCGGCGCGTCTACTATACGTCGAAGGGCAACATCGTCACGTGGCCCTCGCTGCCGCGCGACGCCAACGGACGCATCACGGCTGCGGTCTACGACGGCAGCTTCGTGCTGAAGGCTGACACCAAGTGGCAGTATATCGACATCTTGCCCGAAAAGTCGCAACTCACCTCGGAGGCGCAGGGCGAACTGCCCTCGCAGACGCAACTCAACAAACTCACCGCCGTCCACCCCGGCGTGGGCGAGGAGGCGAGCGCAGCGGCTGCCTATCTCAACAACAACGACAACGTGTTCCTCGTCGAGGACATGAAGGGCAAATTCCGCGTGGTGGGTTCGGAGGCGTGGACCACCAAGACCACCGTGGCGCAGGACCTCGGTCAGGGCGCAACGGGCACTACCTCTACCACCATCGCCGCCGAAGCCACCGACGAATGCCCTGCCCCCTTCTACTCGGGCACTATCACAACCGACGAGGGCGACATCGAAGCGGCATGATTCTCGTCGGCTCAGTTCCTTAACCACCTAATTCCGTAGCGGACATGATTGATTTGGGGGAAATCTTAGAAGAGATAAACGTCCCGGACCTTTCGTGTCCGCTTTCTTTGCACGAGGGCGAACCCTCTCGCCCCGTCGGCAAGGACCTCTTCGCGGAGCAGAAACGCCACGCATGGGACAAGTCGGTCGAAGCGCGGTGCGACTTCTCCCGGCGCATCCGCCTCACACGGCGTGCGGACGTGTTCTTCATCTCGCTCTGGCAAAAGTCGCTCTACGGGCGAACCTTGACGGACATCAAGGCGGACGACGCCATGGTCAGTTTCTTCGCCGACAACGTCGCTCCGCTCATCCTTGACGTTCTCGGCCATGAGCTTGCCTCGGGGCAGTGGTGCATAGTCACCACGCCGAAGCGCCGCCACCTCGTCAAGAACTTCGCCACGCGCATCAGCGAACTCCTTGCCCGGCGGCTCGCCGTCCCTTTCTACGAGGACGTGGCTTCGTGCCGCACGAAGAAGCGCATCGGGGCGGTGTTCTCGCTCAACCGTCTGCCCCCCGAGCCGAACGTCATCGTGTTCGACGACTTCGTCACCACGGGCTCAACGCTCAAAGCCATGCAGACGCTCCTGCGACAGCACGGCAAAAACTGCCTGTTCTTCACGGGCATCAACAATAAGCTTTAACGCATCACACCTATAATATATATGGACAAAGATTTCACCGCCAAACTCCAATCGTGGCTCAACACGCCCCGTGCGGAGCGCAACTGGGAGGAGGGCGCAACGCTGCTCCTTCAGCTCACGGGCAACAAAATTCTCTACCGCAACCTCAGTGTCAACCCCGAGGGCAAGGCGAACTACATCGAGGGCCGCCTCCAGCAGTTCCTCGACTTCCGCCTGGCGGAACTCACGCACGAGCAGGTCGAGGAGATGGAGCAGCAAGTCGAGACCATCACCCGGCAGCACTGCGAGTTCCAATCGGAAGACAACGAGGCGAAGGACTTCCGGGCCGGCAAGCGGGCCGACCACGACCAGCTACCCGACGACATCCAAGCCCTCTACGTGGAAAACCTCGACCTCCTGCACCGTATGCGCGAACTGCACCTCCAGCTCCGCACGCTGAGCCGCACAGGTTCCACCTGCCCCGACTCCGACCGCTACCCCTTCCTAAAAGAACTCATCAAACTCGACAAGAAACTCCACGACAATTGGAACGCATACGACCACTACGTGACCACGGCAGAAACTGCGGACTCCCCGAACGACGGGGAGTAGCCTCGGACAAATGCGAACCTACGAAAAAAAATCTCTCCGCCCTCCGCTGAATACGCAATGCCGGTGGCAAAAATTTGCCATCCGCGTGGCAAAAAAACGCCACCTGCGTTGCAAAAATTTGCAACCATAGGACAGGAAAAACTACTCCCCACCTCTCGTCCCTCTTAACTCCTAGCTCGTCCCTCTTTCAATGACCACCAACTTCCCCGTCCCCAACGCGAAATACGCCTTCACCTCCGCCCTCCCCGACACCCTCACGCTCTACGGCATCGCCGCCGAGAGCGTCCTCGTTGAGGTGGAACTGAGCGGCGAGGTCGTTTTCTCCGCCACGCTCTACGCCTACAACTGCAAAGCCTCCGTCTACGACCTCCGCTCCGTCGTGGAGAGCCACATGGAGCAGAGCGGCAGCGTCTCCGCCCCCTGCCGCTTCCACTACCAGGAAGACAGCACCGACACCTATTCCGACACCTTCCTCTTCATCTACTCCCGTTTCCATATCGCCGGCCCGTGCCAGACCTACCTCCAGTCGCACTTCCTCACCACCCAGCCCGTGCGCCTCGTGCCGCGCGACTTCCAGCTCGACCTCGCCTTCTGCCTCT
>CAVALA010000099.1:0-4208 GCA_963589615.1 Prevotellamassilia timonensis | reverse complement strand
GTGAAATCTGTGGGAGACTCAAAATGTTGAATCCGTGACGAAAACGGCAGATTCAAAAAAAATTCATAACTTTGCAAAGCAAGTGTGCGCTTTTGCTGAAAACGGCAAAAGCCTCGCTTTTTTCAACCGAACCACAACTCCACAAACTATCAATGGAAGAATTCGAACTCATTGCCAAAACCTTTCAGGGACTCGAAGAGGTGTTGGCACAGGAACTCACCGAACTCGGCGCCAACGACGTGCAGATAGGCCGACGCATGGTGTCGTTCACCGGCGACAAGCGCATGATGTACCGCGCAAACTTCTGCCTGCGTACCGCCGTGCGCATTCTCAAGCCCATCAAACACTTCAAGGCTACCGATGCCGACGAGGTCTACAATGCCGTGCGCGCCATAGACTGGAGCCGCTACCTCGACCTCAACACGACTTTTGCCGTCGACTCCGTGGTCTTCTCCAACGAATTCCGCCATTCCAAGTTCGTGGCCTACAAAGTGAAGGATGCCATCGTGGACTATTTCCGCGAGACCACGGGCAACCGCCCCAACATACGCATCACGAACCCCGACGTGAAACTCAACATTCACGTGGCCGACGACCAGTGCACCCTCTCGCTCGACTCTTCCGGCGAAAGTCTGCACCTCCGTGGCTACCGCACAGCCACCGTCGAAGCGCCCATCAACGAGGTGCTCGCCGCTGGCCTCATCAAACTCACGGGTTGGAACGCCGACTGCGACTTCATCGACCCCTTCTGCGGTTCGGGCACATTCCTCGTTGAAGCGGCACTCATGGCACGCAACATCTACCCGGGCATTTTCCGCAAGGAGTTCGGCTTTGAGCGCTGGAAGGACTTCGACCGCAACCTCCTCGACGAAATCTACAACGACGACTCCGAGGAACGCGAGTTCGACCACAAGATCTTCGGCTACGACATCAACCTCCCCGCCATAGAGGCCGCTACCGCCAACGCCAAGAGCGCCGGCGTTTCGGACATCGTATGCCTCAAGCAGCAGGACTTCCGCAAATTCACGAAGCCCGAAGAGAAAGCCATCATCGTGACAAACCCGCCCTACGGCGAGCGCCTCACCCCACCCGACCTCATCAGCCTCTACAAAGCCATCGGCCAGGTGCTCAAGCACGAGTTCCCCGGCGGCGAAGCGTGGGTCATCTCGTCCAAAGAGGAACTGTTCGAAAACATCGGCTTGCGTCCGAGCTTCAAAGTGCAGATTCTCAACGGTTCCATCGACTGCGACTTCCGCAAATACCAGATGTTCGAAGGCAAGCTGGAGAACTTCCGCGCCAAGGGCGGTAAGGTGAAGACCGACGAGGAGCGTCGCCTCATGAGCGACCACCGCCGTTTCCGCGCCAACCGCGACGACTTCAAGCAGCGCATCACGCCCGACGCCGAGCGCCGCGACGACGACGAGGAGATGGACGAGCAGTACCGCATTCTCCGTGGCATGCACCAGCGTTTCCAGCGCAGCGAATACGCCCCGGGCTTCAAAAGCCGCGAGAAAGACGGCGAGAAGCGTCCCTTCCACAAGAAAGAGGGTTTCCGCAAAGGCGGCGACTTCCGTGGCAAAGGCGGCGACTTCCGTGGCAAAGGCGGTTTCAAGAAGAAAGGCTCCTTCGGAAAGGGCGGCGACTTCAAGAAACGCGGTAAGTTCGGACGTTCCAAAGGAGAAGAATAAGGCCTCTGCGAGCGCAACGCACATAAAGGTGCAACGTATGGGGGTCACGTCTCCGACGTGACGCTCTACACGGCCTCAGGAGGACTTTTACATGCTTCGCGCCTTATTCCTTTGCGCTCTTCTGTCACGTCAGAGACGTGACCTCCATGCGCTACGCATTCCACTCTCACCCAAGACCACATATCACACCCATGCACATCAAGCACATCATATCGGCAGCCCTCGCGCTGCTCTTAGGCACTACCGCTATGGCACAAAGCAAAAAGCAGTTCTCCCTCGAAGACCTCATGTGGGGCGGAACGAACTACGCCAACATCATGCCGCGCTACTACGGCACTGCCTTCTGGGGCGAACGCCTCCTCAAACTCGACGTCGACGAAGTGCACACGCTCACCGACGAGAAAGGCCACAAAACGAAAGACGCCGTGCTCTTCACCACCGATGCCGTCAACGCCGCCATCGACACGGCCACGGTGGGCAAAGTGTACAACCTCCTCTACGCCTCCTTCCCCTATGCCGCACATCCGCAGGCTCTCCTCTCCACCTCCAAACTGCGTTTCCTCTACGACTGGAAGCAGAAGAAGGTTGTGTGGAGCATGCCCAACGTGCAAGGCGCGCAACACACCGAATTTTGCGCCGCGTCAAAAAGTCTGGCTTACGTGAAGGACTGGAACCTCTACGTGCGCACCGCCGACGGCAAGGACCACCAAATCAGTACCGACGGCACACGCGAACTGCAGTACGGCATGAGCGTTCACCGCGACGAGTTCGGCATTCACAAAGGCACGTTCTGGAGTCCCAAGGGCGACCTCCTCGCATTCTACCGCATGGACCAGAGCATGGTGACGGACTATCCGCTCGTCGACATCTCCGAACGCGTGGCTACGCTGGCTCCCGAGAAATATCCCATGGCGGGCATGACGAGCCACAAAGTGACCGTGGGCATCTACAACCCCTCGACCGGCAAGACGGTTTACCTTCAGGCTGGCGACCCCACGGACCGCTACTTCACAAACATTGCCTGGAGTCCCGACGAGAAGACCATCTACATGTTCGAACTTCCCCGCACGCAGGACAAGGCAGAACTCGTCAGCTACGACGCTGCTACGGGTGCACGCAAAGCTGTTCTCTACACCGAGACGAACGCGCGCTACGTGGAACCGATGAATCCCATCCGCTTCCTCCCGTGGGACGACACGAAGTTCGTCATGGAGTCGCGCCGCGACGGTTGGAACCAGCTCTACCTCTTCGACACTACGGGTCGCGAACTCAAGCAGCTCACGAAGGGTGAGTTTGAGGTGATCGACGTGCTCGGGTTCAACACGAAGACGAAGAGCATCGTCTACAAAAGCAACCAGAACAACGCCATTCAGCACAGCCACTTCAGCGTGAACGTAGCCTCAGCACGCGTCACGGCGCTCGACAACGGCGAAGGCACACACTACGCTTCGCTCTCGCCCGCTGGCACGTTCCTCTGCGACCGTTGGTCCTCGCCGAAGAAGTTCCGCGAGTACGACCTCGTGAGCACATCGGCTAAGGCCGTCACCGCGCTCCACGAAGACGGCGACCCCTGGACGGACTACAACGTGCCCGAAATCTCCTCTGGCACCATCAAGGCTGCCGACGGCACGACGGATCTCTACTACCGCATGGTGAAGCCCGTTAACTTCGACCCCACGAAGAAATACCCCACCGTGGTCTACGTCTACGGCGGACCGCACGCTCACAACGTGGAAGCTTCGTGGCACTACATGAGCCGACCCTGGGAAATCTACATGGCGCAGCGCGGATATCTCCTTTTCATCGTGGACAACCGCGGTTCGGAATACCGTGGCTTCGACTTTGAAAGCTGCACGCACCGCCACCTCGGCGACCTTGAGATGGCGGACCAGATGGAGGGCGTGAAGTTCCTCAAGTCGCTCCCCTATGTGGACGGCGACCGCATCGGCGTGCACGGATGGAGCTACGGCGGTTACATGACGACGAACCTCATGTGTTCCTACCCCGACGCCTTCAAAGTGGGCGTAGCGGGCGGTCCGGTGATCGACTGGAAGTTCTACGAAGTGATGTACGGCGAGCGCTACATGGACTCTCCGCAGGAGAACCCCGAAGGCTACGCTTCTTCTTCGCTCCTTCCGAAGGCGAAGAACTTGAAAGGCCGTTTGCAGATTATCGTGGGTTATAACGACCCGACGTGTGTGCTCCAGCACAACCTCTCGTTCCTCCGCGCCTGCGAGGATGCGGGCACGCAGCCGGACTACTTCGTCTACCCCGGCGACGGCCACAACATGATGGGTCACGACATGGTTCATCTCCACGAGCGCATCACCCGCTACTTCGACGATTATCTCAAAAAATAAGCGGTTTCACCGCAGTTTTTCCAAAAGTCCGCACGGTTTTCCGTGCGGACTTTTTGTGTGCATGGAGGCTAGCGCATAAAAGTGCAACGCATGTGAGCGCAACGCATGAGGCGCTAGCGCATGGGGGGGGCAGCGCATGGGGGGTGCAACGCATGGGGGT
>CAVALA010000098.1:0-4578 GCA_963589615.1 Prevotellamassilia timonensis | reverse complement strand
TTCAGGGCGCATTCCTCGCGAACATGTTAACCCAGGGTGTCGCTTCGCTTGCCCTGGGCTATAGGCTTGTTGGGCTTTTCTTTGACAAAATCGGCTGCGGCTTTTCAATGCTCAAGCAAGCATAGCTTTGCTTGGCATTGCGTTCGCCTTGCACGATTTTTCAGCCCGTTTTTCGCTGGCTTGATTTATTATCAAACAAGCGGAACTTATTTTTTACACATTACCTAACTATTTACAATTAAATCTACAAACGTCTGCAACTTGTCTACCAGGTATAGCGGCAAGTTGAGCAAATCGTCATCTTTCCTCATGTTGAGTGTTGAAAGACGAATGGACAACTGTGGCGTATACTGTTTCCGATAGAATGCCAAACTCTTTGCTTTCACATTCTTGTCGGCCTTCACCTCTATTGGAACTATCAGACCCGCCTGTTGCAGGACAAACTCCACTTCAGCCGTATTGCCTGAAGTCCAATAGTAATGCTGAGGTCCAAATTGCCGTACCAAAGATTGCAGCACATAATTTTCTGCCATTACTCCCTTGAACACGGAAAACAAACTGTCGCCCATCAGCACAGTTGTTGCGTCTAGGTTGAACTTGCGCCCCAACAACCCTACATCGTTGAGGTAAAGTTTGAAGGCATTACCCTTCTTATAAGCGGAAAGGGGCAAGCGAGGAGTTTCTATCGCAGAAACCTTATGTACCAATCCTGCCAAGCAAAGCCATTCGATAGCCGCCTCGTACTCACGGGCTCTAGCACCCTTCTGAATGTCTGCATAACGGAATTTCTTGTCTTCACGGGCCAACTGGTCTTGCATGTTCCCCCATACTTGAAACACTCGCGGAATATCCTTGTTGTTGATGTGCTTGGCAAAATCCAAGGAGTAAGATTGCAAGATAGCATCTTGTAGCTTCTTCACCTCCTCCCAGCTTTGAGTGTCAATATATGCGCTTACAACTTCTGGCATTCCTCCCACTACAAGATAGAGCTTATAGGCATCTACCAACTGCTGATGTACAACCTCTGGCACAGCCATCACCTCGTCTATCATCTGATAGGCACGATAGAGCTTGTCGTCACTTGCCCGAAGATATTCTGCAAAAGAAACAGGATAGAGCGTCATGAAATCCACCTTCCCTACAGGGAATGATGCACCCGATCGATTCAATGCCACGCCCATTAGGGAACCTGCACAAACCACGGCATATTCCGGGGCATCCTCACAGAAATACTTCAAACTGTTTAATGCTTCATTACACTCTTGTATCTCATCGAAGATGATGAGCGTAGCCGACGCTGAAATCGCCTTGCCCATCATCATCTCCATCGCCTTGATGAGGCTATGCGGTTCCTTGGTTCGCTTGAAATCCTCCTTCACATTTGGCATCGTGTCAAAGTTGATGTAAACGACATCGTCAAAACATTCCTTGCCAAATTTCTTCAGTGCCCACGACTTGCCTACCTGACGTGCTCCCTGTAGTACTAAGGGCTTACGGCGTGGATTGTCCTTCCATACCTTCAGCTTCTCTATAATGTCTCTTTTAATTTCCATTGCGTTGCCACCTATCAAATAAGAATATGGTATAAAGTTCGTCTTTGCTATGACTTTTCGGCAAAGTTACACATTTTTGGTATGAAAAAGTGGCAGACTTGCACATTTCTGGCACCAATCGGCAATCTTAAGGCTTTTGGGTAATTGTTCTGCGATGGTCCATCGCAGAGCATGTGTTCTAGCCTTTAGGATATCCCTACATAGGCTGAAAAAGTTACAACTTTGGGGCAACTTGTAGAAATTTGCTGCGGGCCCAACACGTTGGGCCTGCAGATAGTTGTTAGCATTAGTTTGCACTTTCAAAGCCGCGTATATTTCGGTGCTCTACAGCTCTCGCGCGCGTACGTACGCACGCGCGCACGCGCGCACTTCACCGAAGTTTGTACAAGTTGCTGTCACCCGTCACCGCCGTGTTTGCGGTGGCGTTTAAACGCTTGCATTTCAGTGTGTTGTAAAATACAAGTGAGGTGACGGCAAAATTTCAATAGGGGTAATTTTTCGTCACGGCCTCGCTGAGTTTTTTGCGTGTTGCACCGCATAGAGGGTGACAGCAAAGGTTTAATAGAACAAAACTTCTGTATAGAGTTGTGTATAAAACCGAGTTGCTGTCACCCTCTTTTGAGGTGTCAAAAACAAGAAGGGAGGGAGTGAAAACTTTTGGACAATCTGTAAAAAATTGCGCCTTACTCAACACGTTGAGCTAGGAGAAAGTTGTTCACGAATGTTTGCAATTTGCTGATTGGGGCTTTTACGCGAACGATGGGGGCGACGTTTTCAAAACGTCGCGCTCTACACAAACATTCAAAGCGCCAGCACGCAAAGCCGTCCGTGACGGTGACGGGTGACAGCAACTTGCACAAACTTTGGTGTATACGCGCGCGTGCGCGAGGGAAGTGAGGGCTTATACGCTAGGCAGTGAGTGGCCGTTTATTTTGCGGTAGAGGTCGAGGGCATAAACGTCTGTCATGCCAGAGAGGAAATCGAGCACAGCCATGAGACGGTCGCCACGGCGCTCGGCCCGCACCTCATACTGCGAAGGCACCTGAGCCAAAAGGAGCGAAGAGTAAGCCTTCTCGGGAGCCATCACAGCATCCGTCATCAGCTCAAGCAGCGTGTAGATGATATGGTAACCGGCGAGGTCCACGTCCGTCACCTCCTTGCAACGGTAAATGCGGCTCGTGGCCACCTCTTCGCACTGGTGGTAGGCATCGAGGAGCAACGAGGGGATGTGGTCGATGAGCGAACCTTCGAATGTTCCGTTGAGAATGGACGCCTCGTTGTTGAGAAACACGCCCACGCAAGCCCGCTCAAGGGCGTTGATGACGCACGAACGGTAGTAGACAATCTGGTCGTCCACGTCGGTGTCGGTGCTGTAGGCTTTGCGCAGCCGCTCGCGTTCCTCCGGTTCAAAGAAGGCAAGGAAGAGCTCCATGGTCTGCTCGTCGGAAAGGATGCGCAGTTTGTGGGCATCCTCAATGTCCATTATCTCATAGCAAATGTCGTCGGCAGCCTCCACAAGGTAAACCAGCGGATGGCGGGCAAACCGCTGCGAGCCGCTCGCGTCCTCTTCGAGGCAACGAATGCCGAGTTCCTGGGCAATGTGGAGATAAGTCAGGCGTTCGCTCTCGAAATAGCCGAACTTGGGTTTGCGCACCGCGCGGTCCGAACCGTAGGGATACTTCACAATGGCGGCCAGCGTGGAGTAAGTCATCACAAAACCGCCGCGACGCCGTCCGTTGAAGTGGTGCGTGAGCAGACGGAACGTGTTGGCATTACCATCGAAGCGCGTCATGTCGAGCCATTCCGCTTCGGAGAGTTCGCGTCCGTCGGGAGTGACAAGGTCGTGGAGCGCACGCCCGTTACCCTCGCTGAAGTAAGTGCGTATGGCACGCTCGCCGCTGTGGCCGAAAGGCGGGTTGCCCATGTCGTGAGCCAGACAAGCTGCACTCACTATGGCTCCCATACCCGTAAGCTCCGTTTCGGCAAGTTCGGGGTGGCGACGGATAAGTTCGCGGCTGATGTCGGTGCCCAACGAACGGCCTACGCTCGACACTTCAAGGCTGTGCGTCAGTCGGTTGTGAACGAACACGCTGCCCGGTAGGGGGAACACCTGCGTTTTGTTCTGCATACGCCGGAAGGCTGCCGAGAAAATGAGGCGGTCGTAGTCGCGCTGAAACTCGGTGCGGCGCTCTTCGAGGGGTTTTTGCTTGTTTTCCTTCCCCAAACGTTTGGAGGAGATGAGAGTTTGCCAGTTCATTGACATGGGCGGTTCGGTTTTTGTGAAGAAAAAATCGGCATTGGCGGTTGTCAGTGCAAATCTGCGTAGTGACCAATTGCACAACACGGCAAAAGTACGAAAAACTCGTGCGCAACAAGCATTTTCTGCAGAAACAAAGGCGGGTATGCCCCGTTTTCCGTACTTTTGCATGATTATGGCATGCCATGCGCTGCGGCAAAAGCGGACAACTCCCGTTGTCGGCCCATATGCCTTGTAGCTGCACGTTAAAGAAACGGCCTCGCCAAGCAACAACATCTACCGAAAAAATGAAGATAGAAATCGTAAACGAGTCGCACCACGACTTCCCCCAATACGCCACACCGCTGAGCGCAGGCATGGACCTCCGCGCCAACCTCGACGAACCGCTCACACTCCAGCCCATGGAGCGCCGCCTCGTGCCCACCGGTCTGCGCATAGCCCTTCCGCAAGGCTATGAAGCACAGGTGCGCCCGCGTTCGGGTCTGGCACTCAAACACGGCATCACACTGCTCAACACGCCCGGCACCATCGATGCCGACTACCGCGGCCTCATCGGCGTGATCATGGTAAACCTTTCGGCCGAACCTTTCACCGTGAACGACGGCGACCGCATAGCACAGCTCGTCGTAGCACGCCACGAAACGGTGGAGTGGACGCCCGTCGCCTCGCTCAACGAAACGGAACGCGGCGAAGGCGGCTTCGGACACAGCGGGAAGTAATGTTCAAAAAATAACTTCCGCAGAATTTGCAAGCGCGGAGCGGGCTGAA
>CAVALA010000097.1:0-4702 GCA_963589615.1 Prevotellamassilia timonensis | reverse complement strand
GGCATGAGCATTACTGTACGATTTATTCCCAGGTGCCAATGCAAGAAAAGAAAGGGCCGGCTTTCCTCGCGGAAATACCGACCCAACCATGAAAAAATAAAACCTTTTTCTGTTTGACTAATAGCGGAGAATTTGTCCGTTTCTTATTTTTGACTTGTTGCTGAGGTTGTTTGCTTTGGAAAGCTCCGTTTCGCTGATGCCGAGTTTGGAGGCAATGGACGAAATGGTCTCACCGCGTTTCACCTTGTAGTAGTGCGAAGCTACAACTTGGTTGCTCGTTGCTTCGTTCGTGTCTTTGCGTCCGCTGGCGGTGCTTGCAAACGATGTGTTTGCACCCGAGTCTTTGCTGTTCTTGCGGAAGGTGTAGAAGTCGTTGGTGACGTCTTGTGCGGGAAAGTCGAACATAAGCTCTGGATTGATGGGTTCTCCTGCCAAGCGGGTTTCAAAGTGAAGGTGCGAGCCGTACGATCCGCCTGTATTGCCGCCCAAGCCAATGGGTTCACCGGAACGTACTTCCTGGTCTGTGGCAACGAGCTGCTTGCTGAGGTGTCCGTAGATGGTTTCAAGTCCGTTTTTGTGGCGGAGCACAATGTAGTAGCCGTAACCGCCGGCGTCGTAACGTGCCACGCGGACTTTTCCGTCGAACGCGGCAACGATGGTGTCGCCTGTGTAGACCTTTATGTCAAGTCCCTTGTGCATGCGGTGGAACGTGGGGCGGTAACCGAAGCGCGATGTGACGAGGCGCGACGGGGTGGGCATGGTAAAGCCGCGAAGGTCTATGCGGAAACTATCGGGCACTTCTGAACTTTTGTAAGGATGAGCCTTGGTGGTTACCCATGAGGTGTAGATGTCGTCGCTGTAGTTTGCCTCTTCGTCGCGCTCCATGGCTTTTTGGATGGAGATAGAGTCTACCGCACGGAGGCGGCGGTCCACGGGAGCTTGACGCGCTATGAGGTCTTGTGCAAATGCCGTGCAACCCATTCCGACGAATGCAATGCTCAGAATGGCGCGGCGCAAAAAGTGTGGCTTCATTATTCGTTTATGGTTAAAGGGAAGAAGAAGCGTGTGGTGCAAGAGGTGGTCAAATCAAACTGTTCGACGTGCACCGACAATAAAAAAGCAGAATATTTACGTTCTTCTTCCTTGTTGAGAACTTTGCTTGGCATGGTATACCAAAGCTCTCATTTCGTTGAACGCCACAAATTTATGTCTTTTTGCCGAAACAACAACTTAACGCAATGTTAAAAGGAAAGAAACGGATGTGCATTTTGTGCAGATTGGAACTTTCTGCCGATGAATTGTAGTTGTTAGCTTTGGGTTTCATCCTCTTATTTGATGTAGAAATCCCCGCAAAGTGAGGCGTATGCTGCAGAACGTGAGCCGTCTGCTTCCATCAAAACAAGCGTGTCGTGCATGGGCGCGTCAACCAATCGTTTGAAGGTGAGTAGTACGCGTTTGCTTGGCTTCTGCGGACGGGTCACTACGTCGGTCCGTCTGTAAAGTTGTAGGTCGTATGCAGCAGCGAGCGAAATGAATCGTGCTGCAGCTTGTGTGGGTAGTACGACGGAGAACGATGCTTCCGCCGCTTCGCTTTGCGGGCTGAGCAGAATGCGTGTGCAGTGCAGCAAGGCGGAAAAGTTCAGTCCGCCGCCGTCGGTGTGGCGCGCAGTGGCACGTCCTGCTGAAGGCGGAAGAAGCGATTCTTCGTGAAAAGGCGGATTGCTCACGATGGTGTCGAACTCTCCGGTGTGACTTTTGCACCATTCCAAAAGGTCGGCATGAACAATTTTGGTTCTTCCCAAAAATGGTGAGGCTGCGACATTATGACGAGCGTCTTTCGCTGCAGCATCGTCAATCTCAATGCCGGTAACTCCGGCGTGAGGTGCACGCTGTGCCAGCATGAGCGCAATGAGTCCGCTGCCGCAGCCAATGTCTAGAATGGTGCGGGAATGGTTCACGTCGGCCCAAGCTCCCAAAAGCACCCCGTCCGTGCCGACCTTCATGGCGCAGTGCGTATCGTCTATCGTGAATTGCTTGAAAGTGAACATGCTATTGTGTGATTGGTCTGTTCGTGGAGAGAAAAATGTTTGTTCGTGAAAGCAAAATTAGGAATATAAACTGGAATAGGCTTTGGCGACAAGGCGTGGCGGACGGAAAAGTTTTCGTACCTTCGCAAGTAAAACTGTTATATATGATACGAAAATCACTTCCCGTTCTGCTCGTATGCATCCTTTCTCTTACGGCGTGCAACGGAAATAAAGGTCACAACGATGCTTCAGTTCAGGCAGACAGTTTGGCTGCCGACACCATCGTGGCCGACTCTTCTGCCGACAGCACCATCTATGGCATGTCCACCGAAGACTTTGGCATGAGTACCTTCAGTATGATTACAGATAAAGGCGATACGCTCAATCTTTGTCGCACTTCGGAAGACGGCACAGAGGCGCAAATCTATGGTAGCGTAGAGTACAACGACCGTTATGCCATGACCACTCGCGACAATGGTACGGCCGTAGGCGTGCTTATCAATTTGACTGAGCTCGACCGCAAGGTGAAGAACTACGAAATAGTGAACGGAAAACTCATTGTAGGCGGCGATACCGTTTCGCCTGCAAAATATCTAAACTAATCCATACAGATCTTTTCTCCCTATTATGTTTTCAGGAATAGTAGAAGCCATGGCACGTGTTGTTGCCATTGAGCAAGATAAGGAAAATAAGCATTTTACACTCGAATGTCCGTTTGGCCATGAGCTTCATATCGACCAAAGTGTGGCGCACAATGGCGTGTGCCTTACAGTCGTGAAGCGCGAAGGCGACCGCTATGTGGTCACCGCAATGGACGAGACGCTGAAGCGTTCAAACCTTGGGTTGCTCAAAGAAGGCGACGAAGTCAACGTGGAGCGTTCTATGGTCATGAACGGACGTTTGGATGGTCACATCGTGCAAGGTCATGTAGACCAAACGGCAACCTGTCTTTCGGTTGAAGATGCTGGCGGTAGCTACGAATTTACCTTCGGATATGAAAGCAACGACGAGATGGTCTCACGCGGCTATTTCACGGTAGACAAAGGTTCTGTGACGGTCAACGGCGTAAGCCTTACCGTTTGTGAGCCCACTGCTACTACGTTTAAGGTCTGCATTATCCCTTACACTTTTGAACATACTAATTTCCACGCCATTAAGCCGGGTACGAAAGTGAACATAGAATTTGACATACTCGGAAAGTACATTAGCCGTTTGGCTCAGCTTCAGAAAAAATGAACGGCACGTTTCTCGCGATGGGCTGCGTGTTTCTTGGAGGAGGCTTGGGCTCCGTGTGTCGATATGCCGTAGGTCGCCTTTTTGCGCTGCGATGTGCCGTTGGCTTTCCTTGGGGAACATTGGCCGTGAACGTCGTTGGGTGTCTGCTCATAGGTTTTCTTTCCGTGTTCTTGCTGCGCCGTGATGCCGACTCTGCACGCCTTTTCCTTGTCACGGGCTTTTGCGGTGGCTTTACCACGTTCTCGACCTTCTCCAACGAACTTTGCCAACTCTTTCGGGAATCGGCTTGCAGCATGGCCTTACTTTATGCGCTTGCTTCGTTGTTAGGGGGCGTCATCATGTGCTTTGCCGGCGCTTGGCTGGCTTGGCGTTTGTTGTAAAAATCAGAAAATCTTTCCGCTATGCGCAAGAAGGAACTCTATGGGCAGGTGCTCTCTTATTTTAAAGAAACAATGGACGATACGGAAACGGAACTTCATTTCTCCAATCCGTTTGAACTCCTCGTGGCAGTAGTGCTGTCGGCGCAGTGTACCGACAAACGCATCAACCAAGTGACGCCGCGTCTTTTTCGTGACTATCCCACGCCTGAGGCTATGGCTTTGGCAGAGCCCGAAGTAATCTACGAGTATATTCGTTCTGTGAGCTATCCGAACAATAAGGCGCGCCATCTCGTGGGGCTTGCCCGTATGCTTCGTGACGAGTTTGGCGGAGAAGTGCCCTCCACGCTTGAGGAATTGACCCGCTTGCCGGGTGTGGGGCGAAAGACGGCCAATGTGATTCAGGCCGTGGCTTTCGGAAAGGCCGCCCTTGCCGTGGATACGCACGTGTTTCGTGTCAGTCATCGGCTCGGGCTTGTCCCGTCGTCGTGCACAACGCCTTACAGCGTGGAAGTGGCTCTGAAGAAATACATTCCGGAGAACCTCGTCGCTTCGTCGCATTATTGGCTCTTGCTTCACGGACGTTACACTTGTTTGGCGCGTAAGCCAAAGTGTGAGCGTTGTGGGCTGACGCAGGTGTGCAAAACTTTCCGTCAGCAGAATCCGTTGTAGAAATAAACTTCCCTGCGTGATGACTTCGCCTCCTTGTCGTGCATTTTCCGCAAACTTGAGAAGAGGTGGAAAGGGTATTTTAGTGTAAATAGTAGCTCCGAAAAAGAAGAAAAAGAGAATTCATCGGGCACAAAATGCACTTTTTCGGGAAAACGCTTGGCACTTTAGAATGAAACTCGTACTTTTGCACCGCTTTAACAGAGAAGCACGGGCGCTTAGCTCAGCTGGTTCAGAGCGTCTGCCTTACAAGCAGAGGGTCGGGGGTTCGAATCCCTCAGCGCCCACGCAAATGCGGAAATCCGATTGGCTTCTCATGTTTTAAGTCACACACAACAGGGCGCTTAGCTCAGCTGGTTCAGAGCGTCTGCCTTACAAGCAGAGGGTCGGGGG
>CAVALA010000096.1:0-4834 GCA_963589615.1 Prevotellamassilia timonensis | reverse complement strand
GTGAAATCTGTGGGAGGTAACTATCTGAGTAGTTACTTTGTGCTCATGACCTACGACAGTGCGTAGTAGGCTATCACGGCCAGTACGGCAATGAGTAGCAGCGCGATGACTATTCCGCTCACCACGCGTTTGGCTTGACGTTCTTGCTTGGCCTCAAGGGCTTTTCTTTTGAGTTTCGTGGCATTGTTCATGGTTATGATATATTTGTTGATGAGTAATGTTCAGAATCTACTCCTCCTTGTTGGCGTCCTGTTCGGAGAACTCCATGAGGTAGGCTTTGATGAAACCGTCTATCTTGCCGTCCATCACGCCGTTCACGTCGCTCGTCTGGAATCCGGTGCGGTGGTCCTTCACGCGGCGGTCGTCGAAGACGTACGAACGGATTTGGCTGCCCCATTCAATCTTCTTCTTGCCCGCCTCAATCTTTGCCTGAGCGGCTTTGCGCTTCTGAAGGGCGCGGTCGTAGAGTTGCGAACGGAGAAGGCGCATGGCATTCTCGCGGTTCTCGAGCTGCTTGCGGCTTTCGGTGTTCTCAATGAGGATTTCTTCTTCCTCGCCCGTGTCGGGGTCTTTGTACATATAGCGCAGACGCACACCCGTTTCCACCTTGTTCACGTTCTGACCGCCGGCGCCGCCCGAACGGAAGAGGTCCCAGCTGATGCGTGAGGGGTCTACGTAAACTTCTATCGTGTCGTCCACCAAGGGAGTGACAAACACGGAGGCGAACGACGTCATGCGCTTGCCCTGAGCGTTGTAGGGCGATACGCGCACAAGGCGGTGCACACCATTCTCGCTTTTGAGGTAGCCGTAGGCCGAGTCGCCTTCGATCTCCATCGTCACCGTCTTGATGCCGGCTTCGTCGCCGTCCTGAAGGTGAGAGATGGTGCATTTGTAGCCGTGGGCTTCGGCGTAGCGCATGTACATACGCATAAGCATCGACGCCCAGTCCTGACTTTCTGTGCCGCCGGCACCGGAGTTGATCTTCAGCACGCAGTCCATGGAGTCTTCCTCCTGGCGCAGCATGTTGCGGAGCTCAAGTTCTTCGACGGCCTCGGTGGCTTTGGCGTAGGCCGTGTCGACCTCTTCTTCCGTCACCATCTCTTCTTTGTAGAAGTCGAAGGCGAGGGCGAGTTCGTCCACGAGGGTCTTCACCTCCTTGTAGCCGTTAATCCACTTTTCCAGGCCCTTCACCTTTTTCATCTGTTCTTCGGCGCGTTTGGCATCGTCCCAGAATCCGGGATCCTGCGTGCGCAGCTGCTCTTCTTCGAGCTGCATCTGTTTGGCGTCTATGTCGAGGTAGCGGTGGAGAGCTTCCACGCGGTTTTGTGCGTCTTTGAGTTGGTCGGATGTGATCACGGCTTTGTCTTTTGAGTTTTATTGGTGTGAATTTGTCGTCGGTGCCCCATGTGGATCGGGACTATGTTTCAGTGCTTTGCAGCCTCGTGTCGTGCAGCAGCGTCGGCGTAGAGTTTCTCTATCTGTTCGGCGTAGTGCTCGTAGACCACGCGGCGGCGCACCTTCAGCGTGTTTGTCAGTTCGCCGTTCTCCATGGTGAACGGGTCGGGGAGCAGAATGAAGTCCTTGATTTTCTCGTAGTGGGCGAGGTCCTGCTGGAGCGTGTCGATGTGTTCGGCAAAGAAGCGGCGTATCTCTTCGTTGTGGCAGAGCGCGTTGAGGTTGTCGTAGGCAATGCCGTGGCGCTGTGCGTATTGCTCCACCAGCTTGTAGTTCGGCACGATGAGCGCCGTCACGAATTTTCGTTTGTCGGCCACGATGACAGCCTGGTCGAAGTAGCGGTCGAGCACCAGTTTCGACTCAATCATCTGCGGAGCAATGTATTTTCCGTTCGACGTCTTGAACAGGTCCTTGATTCTCTCGCGGAGGAAGAGTTCGCCGTTCTTCAGGTAGCCCGCATCGCCCGTGTGGAACCAACCGTCGGAGTCGATGGACTCTTTCGTGATGGACTCCTTCTTGTAGTAGCCCGGTGTGATGGTCTTTCCGCGGAGCAGAATCTCGTCGTTCTCGCCGAACTTTATTTCAAGACCGTCCACAATGCGTCCCACGGAACCACTCGTGTTGGGCTTGCCGGGGATGTCGCACGACACCGTGGCAAGACTTTCCGTCAGTCCGTAGCCTACAACCATATATATGCCGGCCGCGTGGACGAAAGCTTCGACCTGTGGCGACACGGCAGCTCCGGCGGTGGGGAAGAAGTTGGCGCGCTCCAGTCCGAGCGTCTTTCGCAGTTGGGCTATGATGGTCTTGTCGTAGAGTTTATATTGCAGCGTGAGCGCCATAGGCGCTTTCTTGCCCTTCGACTTGTAGTTCGTCCAGTAACGTTTGCCCACTTCGAGCGCTTCGCCTATCAGTTTGCGCTCCAGGAACGAACCTTTCTCGAGCTTCTCAAGTACGGCCTGATAGACCTTCTCCCAAAAGCGCGGCACGCTCGACATACACGTAGGGTGCACCTCCTGCATGGACTGCAACACGTCCGCCGGACGCAGGTTGATGCACTGCTGTGCGCCTTCGGTAAGTCCCAGATAGCACCATGCACGTTCAAACACGTGGGTGAAGGGCAAGAAGTTGAGAAACACGTCCTTCTCCGAGAGCGGCAGGACGAGGTCGTTCACGCGGAAACCTTCGTGATACTGTCCGTAGGTCAGCATCACGCCCTTGCTCTGTCCCGTGGTGCCCGAGGTGTAGAGTATGTTGCAGAGGTCCTTGAAGTTGGCCTGCTTCTGGCGTACGGCATATTCGGCCTTCTCTTTCGTCAGGTCGCAGGCGAGGGCATTGTCCACGAAGTCGTCGAGATATTCCGACACGTGGTCCTTCGGGTCCTTCTTCACCGAGCGGTCAAAGATGATGATCTTCTCGAGCGAATGGGCCACGGAAATCACGCTGAACGCCGTGTCGTACTGCTCCTGTTCGCCAACGAAGAGCAGGCGAATCTGCGCATCGTTGAGCATGTAGGTCACTTGTGCAGCACTGCTAGTGGCGTAGAACGGAATGGTCACCACGCGTATGCCGTAGGCGCCGAAATCCACATACATCGTTTCGGGCTTGTTCTGCGAGAACACGGCAATGTTCTCCTGAACGTCCACCCCGTAGTGGAGAAGGGCAAGCGACACGCGTTGCACCTTGCGGGCAAACTCTTTCCACGTAACGGGTATCCAGCAGTTCTTCGTGTAGTCGCGGTAGCTGAGAGCCGGACGGTCGGCATACTTCTTGGCTTGCTCCAGAATGAGCTTCGACAGGTGACAGTTGTTTTGCATAATGCTTTATTTTTCAATGGCAGATTCCGGCAAAGTCATGCTTCTCGTGGCGGCTTCCACCTACTATTTCGGCAAAGTTATCCATTTTCCATCAAATTAGCAAAATTAAAATGACGCTTATGGGGGCGACGTTTTCAAAATGTCGCGCTCTACACGACACTTTTTCCACATTTCACTCCATTCTTTTATTAAATCCGTTTTCATCTTTGTACATTTGCATACCAATGTGCCCACCCATTTGCACATTCGCACATTTGCACATTTGCATATTCGCGCTCCAAAGCGCGACACATTTGCACATTAACTATGTTTGATATAGAATCCCTCTTTACAGAGACACTCAGTGTCTTGCAGACCATCATCGGCATACCCTCCGTTAGTAAATACGAATCGCCCGCTGCCGACTACATCGAAAAATATCTTCAGAACCGTGGAGCTTCGCCCAAACGACATATTAATAATGTATGGGCCGTCGGCACTTTCCTCCCCACGCGTCCCACACTCCTCCTCAATGCACATATCGACACCGTACGCCCAGCCGAAGGGTGGACCCTCTCGCCCTTCGACGCCACATGGCAAGACGACCGACTCTACGGACTCGGCAGCAACGATTGCGGTGGAGGACTCTGTACACTCATGCAAGTGTTTCTCGCCCTCAAAGACGACACCACCATACCCTGGAACCTCGTTTACTTGGCATCTGCCGAGGAAGAAATATCCGGTTTTCGTGGCATAGAGGCAGTGCTCCCCGCTCTGCCGCACATCGACGTGGCCCTCGTAGGCGAACCCACCGGTATGCATCCCGCCATAGCCGAAAAAGGACTTATGGTGCTCGACTGCACGGCACACGGCAAGTCCGGACACGCCGCCCGCAACGAAGGCATCAACGCTATCTACAAAGCCATCGAAGACATCCGGTTCATACAATCACACCGTTTCGAACGCGTCTCACCCCTCCTCGGTCCGGTAAAAGCCACCGTCACCATGATCGAAGCAGGCACCCAACACAATGTCATCCCCGACACTTGTCGCTTCGTCGTCGATGTGCGTTCCAACGAATGTTATTCCAACGCAGAACTCCTCGACTTCTATCGTAACCATCTCGAGGCCGACGTGCGCGAACGTTCCACGCGTCTCAACTCCTCAAGCCTCTCTCCCGACCATCCCCTCGTCCGCGCAGCCGTAGCCCTCGGTCGTACCCCCTTCGGATCCCCCACCTTGAGCGACCAGGCCCTCATGTCCTTCCCCTCATTCAAGATGGGTCCCGGCAATTCCGCACGTTCCCACACTGCCGACGAGTTTATCACCAAAGACGAAATCCACGAAGCCCTCAACCTTTACCTCCGCCTTCTCACAACACCTCTTGACTAACTTCAAGAAAGCCAATCGTCTGACGGCCAGGGTAGCAAATCAAACTTTCCTCCCAACTCAACACGTTGAGCGCCCATCTCAAAATTCACAGAACTTTACATATTTCCCCACCCGAACATTTCGGTATTACCGCCCTCTCGCGTGCGCGCGCACGCGCGCATTTCACCGAAGTTTGTACATCTTGCTGTCAC
>CAVALA010000095.1:0-5162 GCA_963589615.1 Prevotellamassilia timonensis | reverse complement strand
AACTTTTTTCCTAAACACGCGAATAGTCTGAACGAAAGTTCAGACTATTTTTTTTATATATGTGCAGCGCATTAATTGCAACGCATGAGTGCGCCAGCGCATGGGGGTCACGTCTCCGACGTGACGCTCTACACGGCGTATTAATGCGCAGCACACAAAAGCCTCCGTGAGGCCGCAGCACCAAAAGCCTCCGTGAGGCCGCAGCCACGCAAAACCATCCGTGACGGCGCAAAACCTTCCGTGACGGCTTGCCCATTACCATTTATTCCCTACATTTGCAGAAACTAAAAAACAATTCAACGATGGAACAAATCAGTAATGGCATTCTCAGCGTAGAGGTAAGTCCTATAGGTGCCGAAGTACAAAGTATAAAAGACGATGCTAGCGGTCGTGAATATCTGTGGCAAGGCGACGCACGATGGTGGCATGGTCGTTCGCCTATTCTCTTCCCCATAGTGGGCGGTATGTGGAATGGCGTTTGCCGAATTGATGGCAAGGAAGTGAAGATTCCCAAACACGGGTTCCTACGCGACAAAACTTGGCACGTCGCAACAAAGGACAAGCAGAGCGTTCGATTTGAGTTTACCAGTACCGTGGGCACATTCGCAATCTATCCTTTCGCATTTCGTGTTGCTGTAACGTACCGTCTTGAAGGGCGTACACTCTTTGCCGATTTTGAAGTGAAGAACCTCAGTTCTGCTCCTCTTTGGTTCCAGATGGGCGGGCATCCCGCCATTGCGCTTCCCGACTGGAAAGAAGAGAATACCATCGACGGCTATCTTAAACTCGAAGGTACGCCTCAATACGTTTGGCGCGCTGGCGAACAGGGTTGTCTCGAACCTGAGAAACACAACGTTCCGCTCAACAACGAAGGTCTTGTGGACTTGAAGGTCGAAACCTTTGCTAACGAGGCGCTAATCTTTGATGACCATCAGATCCACGCTGCCACCGTTTTGGACCGCGAGAAGAAGCCCGTAGCACGTGTGGCCAGCAAGTCTGCCTGTTGGCTGTTTTGGAGTCCACAGGGCGTCCATACGCCTTTCGTCTGTGCCGAGCCATGGTATGGCCTCTGCGACCATCAAAACTTTAATGGTCCCGTCAGCGAGCGTCCGTTTATCAATTGCGCAAGCGAAGGTGAAACCTGGACCGGCGGCTATAGCATAGAAGTGTTCTGACTCCTTCCTACGTTTCCTTCAGGCGAACTCGGAGAGTTCGTCAGCCCATGAAACAGCCCATTTTAGTTAGCGCCTTGAAAAGCGAAAAATCGCATCGCTTTTCAAGGCGCTTTTATATGGACTACATTGAATTCTGCAAAACGGCTCCAAGTGTTATTTTGCTACCCGATTTCCTTCAATTTGAATGTTTTTTTCAACCCAAAAGCGTTAACCCTCCCTCTTTCAAAGGCTTACCTATTTTGGTAAGACTTGAAACAGAAAGTTGTCCAAAAAAATCTCAGAATTATTCATTTCAGATACGCTGAGTTATCCAAAATAATCCCTTATCTTTGCCCACGCAAAACGGAAACGGAAGCTTCCCTGACGCTTTCAATACTCATTCGGAAAGTAACCCAGAATCTTCGGAAAATCTTAATTACGTTTTGCTAAAAGCTTGATAAATAGCAGTATACGCGGTTGCTTAAAAGAACTTTTCAATTAGCCGTAGCCTTCGATGAAAGGCTCTTGTTCCTCGCTACAGACAACAAATCTTTCTTGCTTCCCAACGGAGAAAAGACATGCTTGAAGTTTTCCAAAATGGAAAACTTTTCCGAGCGGAATTTTTGAAAAGTTTTCCAAAACGTGCAACTTCAACGCAGTTCCTGACGGCTCGAAAGGCGTAAAAAGGCACTCTTCGCCACTTTTTCGTGCAACTCCATCGAAAGGCAGGCGTCAGGCAACTTTTGCCGCTAAAAGTCTCCGCTACGATGTTCAACAATCGGACTGCGCGAACCTATAATATACCATCCTACTATGTGTACCGACAACTTCATGATCACCAAACGCGACGGTTCTACCGAACGCTTCTCAGTAGAAAAGATTAAGGGCGCTTTGCTTAAGTCTTTCGCTTCGCAAAACAAAAATATCGACGCTGAAGGTCTTCAGCGTATCATGCAGCGTCTGCGATTTTGTAACGGAATGAATGTCGAAGACATTCAGAACCAAGTAGAGGTGGCGCTCATGGCAGAACATCACTACAGCGTGGCCAAGGCTTTCATGCTCTACCGCAAACGTCACGAGACCGACCGCGAAACTGCCGACAAACTCCGTTTCCTCATCAACTACTGCAACTCGGCCAATCCCGCTACCGGCTCGAAATACGACGCTAACGCCAACGTAGAGAATAAAAACATTGCCACTCTTATCGGCGAACTTCCCAAGCAGGGCTTTATCCGCCTCAACCGCCGTCTCCTCTGCGACCGCATAAAGGAGATGTATGGAAAGGAACTTGCCGACCGCTACGTTTATCTTCTCAAGAACCACTACATCTATAAGAACGACGAAACGTCGCTTGCCAACTATTGCGCATCCATCACCATGTATCCCTGGTTGCTCAACGGTACGAAGGGCATTGGTGGCAACTCTACGGCGCCCACCAACCTCAAGTCGTTCTGCGGCGGATTCGTCAACATGGTGTTCATCGTGTCCAGTATGCTCTCTGGTGCGTGTGCCACTCCCGAGTTCCTCATGTATATGAGCCACTTCATTGAGAAGGAGTACGGTCAGGACTATTATCTCCATGCCGACAAGGTGGTGGATCTTTCCTCACGCCAGCGTACCATCGACAAAATCATTACCGACTGCTTCGAACAGATTGTCTACTCCATCAACCAGCCTACCGGTGCTCGCAACTTCCAGAGCGTGTTCTGGAACATTTCTTACTACGACAAGTACTACTTTGAGAGCATCTTCGGCGAATTCTATTTCCCCGATGGCGAAAAGCCTTTCTGGCCTGCTCTCGACTGGCTGCAGCGCCGCTTCATGACGTGGTTCAACCAGGAACGCACGAAGGCAGTGCTCACGTTCCCCGTAGAAACCATGGCGCTCCTTTCGAAGGACGGCGACGTGCAGGACAAGGAGTACGGCGATTGGACGGCAAAGATGTATGCCGAAGGCCACAGCTTCTTCACTTACATGAGCGACAATGCCGATTCGCTCGCTTCTTGCTGCCGCCTGCGCAACGAGATTCAGGACAACGGTTTCAGCTACACGCTCGGTGCCGGCGGCGTCAGCACTGGTTCTAAGTCGGTGCTCACCGTCAACCTCAACCGTTGTGTGCAACAGGCTACCCGCGAAGGACGTTCCTACACGGATTTCCTCGCCGAAGTGGTGGAACTTATGCACAAGGTGCAACTCGCTTACAACGAAAACCTCAAGGATCTGCTCCAGAAGGGTATGTTGCCCCTCTTCGATGCTGGTTACATCAACATCAAGCGCCAATATCTTACCATCGGCGTGAACGGTATGGTGGAAGCTGCCGAAAGCCTCGGCATCACCATTTCCGACAATCCCGAATATGAGAAGTTCGTCAGCGACATCCTCAGTTTGGTAGAAGACCTCAACCACAAATACCGCTCAAAGGACGTAATGTTCAACTGCGAGATGATTCCCGCCGAAAATGTCGGCGTGAAGCATGCCCGTTGGGACCGCGAAGCCGGTTATTTCGTGCCCCGCGAGTGCTACAACTCTTATTTCTACGTAGTGGAAGATCCCAACACGGACATCATTGAGAAGTTCCGCCTCCACGGCCGCCGCTACATTGAGCACCTCACGGGTGGTTCTGCTCTCCACATGAATCTCGACGAGCATCTCAGCGAGGCACAGTACCGTCAGCTCCTGCGCGTGGCTGCAAAAGAAGGTTGCAACTACTTCACGTTCAACATTCCCAATACGCTCTGCAACGACTGCGGACACATCTCCAAGCATCATCTCCACGAGTGTCCGAAGTGCGGCTCTAAGAATCTCGACTACCTGACGCGCATCATCGGTTATCTCAAGCGCGTATCCAACTTCTCGCTCGACCGTCAGCGCGAAGCTAACCGCCGCTACTATCAGAAAATAGACCAGAAATAAACACGGGTCTTCTTCCGCTTTAAAAACCTGACGGCGGGTTGACAAGCTTATTTCGCTTGCTTGTCAACCCGCCGTTTTTGTTACCTCAGTACACTCTCTATGCTTAAATACTATAACCACGACATCGTTTTCCAAGAATATCCCGACGAGGTGACGCTAGCCATCAACCTTACGCTTTGTCCGAATCGTTGTCCCGGATGTCACAGCGAATTTCTCCGCGACGACATCGGCGAAGAACTGACTCATGAGCGACTCGACGCATTGGTTTCCACTTACCTCGGCTCCATTACCTGCATCGGCATTCAAGGTGGCGACAACGACCCCGAGGCTGTCCTTTCCCTCTGTCGTTATATCCGCCAGCATTATAAGGGCAAACTTCGTACGGGGTGGTATTCCGGCCGCACGTGGATGCCCGAAGCCGCTGTGCTTGCCGAAACGCTAAACTACATCAAGCTTGGCCCCTACATTTCCCAGTTCGGTCCTCTCTCTTCGCCAACCACCAACCAGCACATCTATCGCATCAATCCTTCCACCGGCGAAACGGAGGACATCACCATGCGCATGAGAAAGCGCAAGATGTAGTTGATGTTCTATTGCAAGGCCGACGATATGAAGGAATAGAAAAAAGCGGTGGCAAGATTACTTTTGTAATTCTTGTCACCGCTTTGGCGTGCTTGCATTCTTTAGCCTGAATCATTTATTGAATCCCCGTTTGAAGTAAGGCGATCAGTTTGAAGTTTTCGGTAAAGGTAGGTAAAAGTGGCGTTTGTAACCCCCATGTACGTCTTTCAAGTACCGATTGCAAGGTTTTTCTTCCGTCTCTTTTCTTTCGTTTACCAAAATATATATAAATTTGAAGCGGAAACGATGTTGCGGGCATTCTTGTATGCTTAGTAACCATAGTTTCCGCGCCTCAAAGCCTGCGCCGATCCTTAGAGGGCTAACCCTTTCAAGGAGGAAGGGTGGGTAAAGAGGCACGACATATAAAGGCGTTTACTTGACGCTCTGTTTGAGACAGCTTGGAATCTCGCAAATTCTCAAAGTCATTATAGTCTTGAACTTAGCAACGGTAGATGCCCCGGGTGTGATTATATC
>CAVALA010000094.1:0-5450 GCA_963589615.1 Prevotellamassilia timonensis | reverse complement strand
TCGCTTGGCGGTGGCGGTCTCAAAGTCTATTGCTATAAAGTTCAGTCCCTTCATAAATTATTTTTTAAGATTCTTTATGCGGACAAAGTTAGCAAATTCTGTCTGCCCTGCAACATTGCCATAATTTGTGAGATCTGTGGGAGACTCAAAATGTTGAATCCGTGACGTAAAAGCCAATTCTATAGACTCCCACAGATTTCACAGATGACACAGATTTTTTTTAGACGAATGCGGGCGTTAGCCCGATCTGTGAAATCTATGAGATTTGTGGGAGGTAACTACCTGAGTAGTTACTGCCCGTCTATACGTTCCCAAAAAACATAGTCGGCACGGTGCAAAAATTCCAAGGCAGGGAATTAAAATTCCAAGGCACGGAATTTAAATTCCAAGCCTTGGAATTTTAGTTTCAAAGCGGGGCACTCGTTTTGAAACTGCACATGTTTGATTTTCAACGGCTTAAAATTTCGCTTCGCTTCCAAGCACTTTGACTTGGAAGCGGAGGCGCAAATCGGAGAAATTATTGGGCAACTTGTGGAAATTTGCTGCGGACTCAACACGTTGAGCTAGTAGCCAAAAATTTGATTTCGTTAGCATTTTTGCTACACATCAAATTGAGGCCAAACGTTCGGCTCTCGCGTGCGCGTAATCATTAAGGTCCTAATCGTTTTCGCCGCAAATGCCACACACGTTCTCCAACTCAAGCAGCGCCCGTTTGGCCGCCAATCCGCCGGCAAAGCCGGTGAGCGTATGGTCCGAACCGACCACGCGGTGGCAAGGGCAGACGATGGAGAGCGGATTGCTCCCCACGGCTTGTGCCACGGCACGTACGGCACGAACGTCGCCCAAGCGCAGGGCAATGTCCTTGTAGGTACACGTTTGGCCAAAAGGTATGGCAAGCAGGGCGTTCCACACGCGCCTCTGAAAGTCGGTGCCCACGGCGCGGAGCGGCAGGGAGAACGTGCGGCGACGGCCTGCAAAATATTCGTCCAGCTGTTCCTTCGCACGGAGCACCACTTCGGACGGCGCTTCGACGAAGCGCACGTTGAGCATACGTTCCATGCGCCGCTTGTTGCGCGCAGCACTGGGGCGCCCCAGCCAGTCGCACAGGCAAAGGGCATCGCCAGCGGCGGCCAGAAGGAGCGGGCCGACGGGCGAGTCGTAACGCTGATAGCGGACAAGGAGTTCGAGGGGGAAGTCTTTCATTGTATTTTAAGCTTCGATAATTCTCAACAAAAAAATCATCAGCTCCTCTTCTGCGTATTGGGAAGGAACACGGCGATGATGCCGAGCAGCGGAAGGTAGGCGCTCACTTGGAAGATAAACTCTATGTTCGTTTGGTCGGCAAGCCAGCCGAAAAAGGCCGAGCCGAGTCCACCGAGACCGAACATCAGACCGAAAAACACGCCGGCTATCATGCCCGTCTTGTCGGGCATGAGGTCCGTGGCATACACCACAATGGACGAGAACGCCGAGGCGATGACTAGTCCGGCAAAGAAGGCGCAAAGGAGCGTGAGCGGCAGGTTCATGTAGGGCATGAGCAGGGCAAAGGGCGCAGCACCGAGGATGGAAAACCAAATGACGTATTTGCGTCCGAAGCGGTCGCCAAAAAGTCCGCCCGCCACCGTGCCGATGGCAAAGGCGGCGAGAAACACAAAGAGACTCAGCTGCGAGGCCTGCACGCTCATGCCAAACTTGTCAATGAGGAAGAAGGTGAAGTAGTTGGTGATGCAGGCCGTATAGAAATACTTGGAAAACATGAGCAACACAAGGATGAAGAGTGCCATGTATTTAGCGCGCCGCGAAATGGCGTGGTTCAGAAGGGGCTGTGGCAGCGGATGGGTCGTGACGTAACGCATGCGCAGTTTGTACCACTTACCCAGCCTCAACATGAGGAGCGCAGCTGCCAGCGCAGCCACAGCGAACCACGAGATGGCCCACTGACCGAAAGGCAGCACAATAGCGGCGGCCAACAAAGGACCTACAGCCTGGCCGCCGTTGCCTCCCACCTGAAAGATGCTCTGTGCAAGACTTTTCTTTCCGCCGGATGCCATCTGCGCCACACGCGATGCCGTGGGGTGGAAAACGGAGGAGCCCATACCCACCACGCCCACAGCCAAGAGAATGAGGGCGAAGTTTGCAGCAAAGGCGAGCAGCAGCAATCCGGCAAGCGTGAAGCACATACCCACAGAAAGGGCATAGGGACGCGGATGCTTGTCGGCATAAAGTCCGGTGAAAGGCTGCAAGATGGACGAAGTCATCTGAAACACGAGGGTGATGAGGCCTATTTGGGCGAAGGTGAAGCCAAACTTATCCTTCACAATGGGATAGACGGCGGGGATGATGGACTGAATCATGTCGTTCAAGAAGTGCGACACGCTACAGATGACGAGCATGGAGTAGACCGTACCTTCGGTCATGGTGGGATTGCCCGTAATTTTACTGCCTATTTTTCTGATGTTCATTTTGTGCAAGGGGGGGGGGATAATGGTACTCAAGTTTCGAATTTGGCGGTGTTTGCATGCGAAAGCGCATGGGGGTCACGTCTCTTACGTGACGCTCTACACGATGCTTCGTGCTACACTTTCGGAAAGCCCGTATGCGGTGCAACGGCACGAAGGTACGCATTTTTCCGCCACTTAGCCTCCCAAAACACTTCATGTTATTTCAGACGACACTGATACATTCCCAAAGAAATGCCCAACTTTGCACCCCTAAGAGCTAACTTCTCACTATGACCCACAAACTTCAAAAACTCATCGGCCTCCTGGCATTTTCCCTCCCCACCCTCCACGCCACCTCGCAGACGCTACCGTCCGCTGCGCTGCAAGCGCAGATGCTCGCCGAGGAGCAGGCTTTTCTCCAAAACATGAAACCCACGCTGCAGCACGAGCAAATGCTCGCCGTGCGCAAGGCCATCAACGGCAACGCTGCAGCACTGGAACAAATACGCGCCAGCCGCAACAAAGCGCCCGAACTCCCCGAGGGCGTGAGCGCCACCTACCTTAGGCCCGACCTCTGCCTGTTCGCACCCACCAAGGCGGCAAAGCGCCGGCGGCCACTGCTGCTCTACCTCCACGGCGGCGGATGGTGTTTCGGAAGCATAAACAGTTGCACACGCTTCTGCGCCACACTGGCCCGCGAAGCCGACTGCTGCGTGGCAGCACTCAACTACCGGCTCTCGCCCGCCTACCCCTTCCCCACTCCGCTCAACGACTGCCGCGACGCGTTTCGCTTTCTCAAGCAGCACGCCGCCGATTGGGGGTGCGACACGGCACGCGTTTCCGTGGGCGGCGACAGCGCAGGCGGCAACCTGGCTCTCGCTACGGCCATAACGGAACGAGGGGTGGAGAAGGTGGTGCCCATCTATCCCGTGACGAAGCTCTTCACCGTGCGCACGGCATCGTGGCAAAAGTATGCCGCTGGCTATGGCAACGACGCGGAACTGCTGCAAGCTTTCAACGAGGCGTACGCCCACGGCAACGAGCGCAACCCGCTAGTCTCCGTGGCTCTGGCAGACGATGCCACGCTCAAGGCGTTGCCTCCCGCGCTCATCCTTTCTGCCGGCCACGACATTCTCTTTGACCAAACGGCCGAACTGACGCAAAGGTTGCAGCGGCTCGGAAACCGCGTGACCTACCACGTATTCCCCACCGCCACACACCTCTTCATCACCGTAGCGGGACAGCCCACGGCCTTCCACGAAGCGGTGAAGACGGTCGGCGAGTTTCTGAACGAGGAATAAGTTTTCCTCATTGCACAGAAACATTTATCTTTGACGTTGATTATTCAAACACAATCAAAATGAAACTACTCTTTCTCGTCATAGGCCGCACGGTCGAAAAGAAACTCACGGCCCTCATTGACGACTACGTGCAGCGCGTGAAGCACTACGTGCCTTTCGACATGGAAGTGATTCCCGAACTCAAGAATACCAAGGCGCTCACAGCCGAACAGCAGAAAGAACGCGAAGGCGAACTCTTGCAAAAACAACTGCGCGAGGGCGACTATGTGGTGCTGCTCGACGAAGGCGGACGCGAATTCCGCTCCGTGGAGTTTGCCGACTATCTGCAAAAGAAGCAAAGCCAAGTTGCCCGAAGGCTCGTCTTCGTTGTGGGCGGCCCCTACGGATTCTCACCAGCCATCTACGCCTTGGCGCGCGAGAAAGTGTCGCTCTCGAAGATGACCTTCTCACACCAGATGGTGCGCCTCTTCTTCGTGGAACAAGTGTACCGCGCCATGACCATACTGCGCGGCGAACCTTACCACCATGAATAGCCTGCGCGCCTTCCTAATTGTGCTTTGCACGGCAGCGCTTCTCTGCCTCACGGCCTTCGGCCAGCGCCGCACGTTTCGCGTGGTGGAGTACAACGTGGAGAATCTCTTCGACACCATTGCCTCCCACACCACGCAGGACGCCGACTTCACCCCCACAGGGGCATACCGCTGGACGTCTGCCCGCTACTGGAGCAAACTCGCCCGCCTGAGCCGCGTGGTGGCTGCCGTGGGCGAAGAGGCCGCGCCTGCACTCGTGGCACTCGTGGAAGTGGAGAACGACAGCGTGCTTTCGCACCTCACACGGCGCACGAAACTCTGGCAGATGGGCTACGACTACCTCATCACCCACTCGCCCGACGTGCGCGGCATCAACGTGGCACTCCTTTACCAGCCCGCACTCTTCCGTCCTGTGGGAAAAGACACGCTGCGCATTCTGCCACCATCGGCCAAACTGCGCCCCACACGCGATGTGCTCCACGTGGCAGGACTCGTGCCTACGGGCGACACACTCGACGTCGTCGTCTGCCACTGGCCAAGCAAACGAGGAGGCTCTTCCGCCGAAACCTTCCGCGAACTGGTGGCGCAAAAGCTCCGACTCTTTGCCGACAGCATCCTTGCCGCACGCTCCCGTCCGCAACTGCTCATCACGGGCGACTTCAACGCCTACTACCCCGAGCCGTGCCTCATGGAGCATCTCGGCGCACGCTTGCCCGTGGCTCATCCCGAGCCTCGCTCGCTCTATCTGCTCTCCGCCCACCTCAAGGCACGTCACGGCATAAGCGGCACCTACAAGTATGCCGGAGAATGGAACCAACTGGACAACTTCATCGTGAGCGGTTCGCTGCTCTCCCACTCCACGCCATCTACTTTCCGCACCAGCGCCGACTGTTGCCGCATTGCCGACTTCGACTTCCTCCTCACGGGCCTCAACACCGAAGCCGGACCGCGCCCCTTCCGCTCCTTTCTCGGCACATATTACCAAAAGGGCTTCAGCGACCACCTCCCGCTCGTGCTCGACCTCTTTTGGTAACCCCCCGCCAAGCAACACTCTCCCCCCAAGCGCAGCTCATTTGCACACTCCCCCAAGCGCAGCTCATTTGCACATTTGCATATTTGCACATTAAGTAATGTTCAAAAAATAACTTCCGCAGAATTTGCAAGCGCGGAGCGGGCTG
>CAVALA010000093.1:0-5710 GCA_963589615.1 Prevotellamassilia timonensis | reverse complement strand
CTTGTGCCGGAATAAAGCCAATCTACTGTACTTCGATTAGGCAGCGAGAGCAAAGTTGTTTTCGCCAGTTAAATTGTCGGAAGCCGAGATTTAAGTGCCCACCTCCAGGCGCACTGCGTGCTTACATACCACTCCGACCCGCTGTCAAATCCAATCTGGCCCGTGGAATGTGGCTGCAAATATACCACTTTTTCTTGGTGGCGACGTTTTGCAGCCGCATTTTCTTCATCGCTAAGCCATTTGCTGTTCAGAAATCTACGTTTGGATGATAATTGTCGGCTGAAGGCTCTACATCGGGAGAGGTGTTTGACAAAGAAGACTGTTCGCTTAGCTCATCCGCCGAGAAGGGGCCTTCCCACGTGGGTGCAACGGGTAGTTGTTCTTCTTTTTCGTGTAAGTGGATGTAATCTATGGCCTTTGCCAAGGCTTTGGAAAAGCGCTTCATGTCCTCGCTGTAAAGGAAGAGTTTGTGCTTTTCGAACGCTGTCTGTGAGTTGTCGGAAGATGGGCCACTCAGTTTTTTGCTTTCTGTCAGAGACAGATAATAATCGCCATTACGATCGCGCTTCACATCAATGTAATAGATGCGTTGGCGGGCCTTGACGGTTTCGGAATGCAGTATGGACATATCGGCCGAACTGCTGTTTGCTTGATTTTTTGAGGTATCCATGGTATAAGAAGGTCGTTTTTGTTGCATATGTCCGAACTACACCTTTTTATGCGCTTCCATTTCCAAGAAGTCGCATAGAGATTGTACAGAACGAACGTAACAATGGTGCCTAATAGGTGCTCAAAATTGCATTTTTCAGTTTAAACGACCAAAGGAGTTGCTCAAAATCAATGCAAATTATGCCAAGGAACATCACTCGCAGAACGGACGAGAAAATGGCCTATTTAAAAAGAAATCCACAAATCGCTGAAACACAAATACTTGCAGTTTCAAAACAAATTCCCCGTTTTGAAACAAAAATTCCAAGGCTTGGAATTTTAATTTCAAGCCTTGGAATTTTAATTTCATGCCTTGGAATTTTTACGGGATACGCATTCCATCGTCCGGGTTTGGCAAGATGTTGCACTCTTGATGCACCCCACGCGACTTTCCATCGGAAGAAAAGACAGGCGCATAGTAATAGGAACAATCGTTAATTCGTAACTTTGCACGCTGAAACTCAGCATCAGAAACTAATGGGCTAGTATTTGGCAGACTTCCGCCTACAATCAACAGACTTCCGCCTACAGCCCAAGTACGAAACATATGGAATACAAGAAACTATACAGCCAAGAAGAAATAGACGAAATAATTGCATGGTTTGAAGCACACGAGGACCAATTGCCCCAATCGCTCGACGTGGACAAAGCCACACATATGCCCGACTTCCGAAACACCGTGAAGAACTATATGGACATAGCCCGTCTGCACCGGGAGAATGCCACATACAGCGGACAAATTTACTTTCTCTTTCAAATGCGCGATGCCGTTAAAGCAGCGTGCCACATCAACGACTGACCACGCGATTTTACAAGAACTTTTATGAAACAATCGCCATTCAAGATTGTAGTGTTGCTTCTCATCGTGGTGTGCGTGCTCCTTCCGTTTCAATGGATTCCTGCGCTGCAGATTGGAGATTACGAGGTGAAACGTGTGGGACTCCTTGCCGACGTGCTCCCCAAAAACATGCTCCCCAAAGACGACGATGCAAACGGTGCGCTGCCCGACGCCCCCAAAGTGAAACCGGCCTTTCAAGACTCCTGCCCCAAAGGCATGGTCTGCATTGAGGACTTTGCCGACGAAAGCGAGCGCGGTATGGCCCCATTTTATGAAGCGCTCAGCCACATCTACGAATTGGGACGTCCTGTGCGCATAGCCTACCTCGGCGACTCCTTTATAGAAACGGACATCATCACCGAAGCGCTTCGCAGCAAACTGCAGGAACACTTCGGCGGATGCGGTGTAGGTTTCCTTGACATCAACCCGCCCTATGCCGACAACCGCTCTACAGTACGCCAAAAGTCGGCCGGATGGAACGACTTCTGCGTTTTGGACAAAGGAAAGTACAGTAGTGCCCGCCTCTGCCTCAACCAACGCTATTTCACGCCCAACGGCACTGCATGGACCGAGATAGCCGGCACGAAGCAGCCCCGTCTTGACACGGCAGAAGTGCACACGCTATACATTCAGTCCAATGCCCCGATGCGCATAGGAGCGAAACTGGACGATGGCAGCATGCGTGCCTATTCCTCCCTCGGCAACGGACAGCCCGAAGCCGTCACAGCCACAGGACGTTCGCACAAGACAAAGTGGCAGATACCTGCGGCAAGCGGTGTCGTCTGCTGGGGCGTAGCGGAAGAAGGAAAAGGCGGCGTAAGCGTAGACAACTTTTCACTTCGCGGAAGCAGCGGCACCACACTTGCTGAAATACCCGACAACACGCTGAAAGCGTTTGGAGAAATACGTCCCTACGACCTCATTGTCCTGCAGTTCGGCCTCAACGTGGCCAACAAAAAGCAGAAGGACTACTCCCACTACACGCAGCAAATGCTGAAAGTCATTGAAAAACTGAAGCGCTGCTTTCCGCAAGCCGGCATATTGGTTGTCAGCGTAGGAGATCGTGAAGACAAAGGGGCCGACGGAGCGCTTCACACCATGCCCGGCATTGTGGCGCTGACGCGCTACCAGGAAAACCTTGCAGCCGATGCCCGAGTGGCGTTCTGGAACCTCTATCAGGCCATGGGTGGCGAAGGCAGCCTTGTACGCATGGTCAACGCAAAGCCGACAGAAGCAGCCAAAGACTACACTCACATCAATCTTCGCGGCGGCAAACGCATCGGAAACATTCTTTTCAAGACACTCATCTATGGCCAAAAACAATACGAACGGCGCAAAGCCTACGAAACGGAATAGACCAGACCTAAACGAGCAACACTCCTCCGCCACAAGGCGCCCAAGCTGGAGCGAAAGTTCATCGTCTGGCATTCCCCGTTCACAAAGTTCCAGCAAGAAGTTCTACACACTACTTGCCCTTTGGATTGTGGTGCTCACCGTGGCCGTAGCGGCCGTGAGCACAAACAACTGTTCCACGGGCAACTCACGCACAGCGCTGCCAGAAGCATTCCAGAAAGACAGCATGTCCTCCCCCACTGCCTGCGCCGGCTCACGCTCTGAGGAAGCCCCCGTCACACTCAACTACGACCTCTCTGGCCTTGACAATTCCTTGCCCTCTTCCTTTCGGAACGTCAAGGACAACAACATGCTCTACGCCAATGCTCTACATCCATGTAGCCGCATCATTGCTGCAGGAGAACGGCCGCTCCGAGTGCTCCACATCGGCGACTCCCACGTAGCCGGAAAGACCTTCCCCACCGCCGTAAAAGAAACGCTTTTAAAAGTGTTCGGAGAGGCAAACGACACGACAAACGGAACAACTGGAAATGGCATTGAATTCCAATTCATTGGAAGCAATGGTGCAACCTCCAGCCGTTTCCTGAGCGACAACTACATGAATCGCTTTGCGGCCTTTTCTCCCGACCTCATCATTCTTTCGTTAGGGACAAACGAAGCACACGGAATGGGCTACCGCGAAAATCTCCACACGCAGCAGCTGGACAAGTTTTTCGAGCGTTTAAAGAAATCGTGTCCCAATGCGACCATTGTGCTGACGACTCCTCCAGGCGACTACCTCACCTCGTCGTACGTGACCCGCATACGCGCTTCGCGTAAGTCGAAACGTTACGTTCGTCGCGTTCGCTACGCTTCACGCCCCAACCCCATGAGTAGCCGCTGCGCAGAGCTCATCGTCAACTACGGCAAGGAGCACGGCATGGCTGTATGGGACCTCTACACCATTGCCGGAGGCGAACAAACGGCTCAGCGCAACTGGGTAACGGCCAACCTGATGCGCGCCGACCGCATCCACTTTGAGCCAGCAGGCTACAAGATTCACGGCCGCCTCTTGGGCAACGCACTTGCAAAAGCGCTGTGCAACAAATAAAAACATCCATCCTTAGAATACACACCCCCGCCTAAAGGCTTCAATCCCCCCCCTCTCTCACCCTTTGCAACTGACCGGCAAAATGACCGACATATTTTTCTACGCACAAACATCCCCACTTCTTTTCAACACCGGACTGTTTCTGTTTCTCTTTTTAGCCTTCATGGTGGGCTATTCATTCCTGTCTGGCCACAAGACAACAGCCGTACGTCTGCTCTATGTCACGGCTTTCTCCTATTATTTCTACTACAAGAATGCCGGAGCCTGGTGTATGCTTTTGGCCATAATCACGTTGGTCAATTTCTTCTGCGCCATCGGCATAGAACGTTCCGAAAGCAATCGTGTCCGAAAGTCATGGCTTTGCATTGCACTCGTCTTCATGCTTGGCCAACTGGCTTTTTTCAAGTACACTAACTTCGCACTTTCGTCTTTGGCCTCGTGTGCGCTCATCCCCGAAGGCACCAAACTGGACTTGCCTTTGCTCATCGGCATAAGCTTTTTCACGTTCCAGTCCATGAGTTACATCATCGACGTGTACCGGCGTAACATGAGCGCCACCCATTCGCTCACCGACTTTGCCTTCTTCGTAAGTTTCTTCCCCACCCTGCTCGCAGGCCCCATACTCCGCGCACGCACATTTCTTCCACAGCTCCGCTTACCGGTTATCGTCACCCGTGAAATGATGGGCACAGGCACTTGGTTTGTCGTGATGGGACTCTTCAAGAAATGCATCATTTCAGACTACATCAGCCAGAACTTTGTGTCGCGCATATTTGACAATCCGTCGCTCTACTCGGGGTTGGAGAACCTCCTCGGCGTATACGGATATGCTCTGCAACTCTATTGCGACTTTTCTGGCTACTCCGACATGGCCATCGGCATAGCGCTCTGGATGGGTTTTCACATCCCCGCAAACTTCCGTGCTCCCTACAAAAGCGACTCCATCACCGACTTTTGGCGCCGCTGGCACATATCGCTCTCCTCATGGCTACGCGACTATCTCTACATCTCCATGGGAGGCAACCGTTGCAGCAAATGGCGCATGTACTTCAACCAATTCATGACCATGCTCTTGGGCGGACTGTGGCACGGCGCTTCATGGAACTTTGTCATTTGGGGTTCGGTCCACGGCCTTGCTCTCTGTGCCCACAAACGCTATCAGCAGTTTCGTGGCCATGACAAGCACTACAAGCCTAGCGGTTGGAAGAAGGTTGCAGCCATAGTTCTCACCTTCCACCTCGTCTGCTTCAGCTGGCTCTTCTTTGCAGGGTCGTCGTTTGAAAACTCGGCAAAGATGCTAGAACAAATATTTACTAAATTCCAACCGCAACTCATCACGCAGTTTCTCGCAGGCTACCCCGAAGTGTCAGCACTTATGGCCTTAGGCTTCGTGCTGCATTTTCTGCCCTCAAGCCTCAACACACAAACGGAAAAGCTACTTAGCAAAACCCCTCTCTTCGTAAACGCATTGCTTCTTGCAGCCATGATTGTATGGATAGTCCAAGTTAAAGGTAGTGAAGTACAGCCATTCATTTACTTCAAGTTCTGATATCGGCTTCTAATAACTCAAGTTTCGGATTTAGAAAAAACCTAAATTTATGCGGAAATCTGGCTGTATGCCAGACATATAACTAGCCCACGGTGTCAACCGTGGGTAGGTTTTGCGCGAGCGTGCTGGGCTGTAGGCTCAGCACAAGGGCGGGCAAGGCGCATTGAAATGT
>CAVALA010000092.1:0-5765 GCA_963589615.1 Prevotellamassilia timonensis | reverse complement strand
CGAACAGGTAGGAAATGCGGTATACCCAGGGTGCCGCTTCGCTTGCCCTGGGCTGTAAGCTTGTTGGGCTTTCAGCCCGCTCCGCGCTTGCAAACTCTGCGGAAATTATTATTTACACATCACTTAATACTAATTTACGAATAACAAAAAACTCCTATACAATGAAAATAACCACCCTCTTCTCCGCCCTCGCTTTGGCTGGAGCCACCTTGCTCCCGCTTGAAAGCCAGGCCGCAGCCGCTGTTCAGGCCACGCCCGACAAAGGCACCTTCGTGGCAGGCAAAGGCTCCTTTATGCTCAACGGCAAACCCTTCGTCGTAAAAGCCGCCGAACTCCACTATCCGCGTATCCCCAAAGCCTATTGGGACAACCGCATCAAACTCTGTAAGGCCCTCGGCATGAACACCGTGTGTCTCTACGTGTTTTGGAACGCCCACGAACCCCAGCCCGATCAGTACGACTTCACCGGACAGAACGACCTCGCCGAGTTCGTGCGTCTGTGTCAGAAGAACAACATGTACGTCATTCTCCGTCCCGGTCCCTACGTCTGCGCCGAGTGGGAAATGGGCGGACTCCCCTGGTGGCTGCTTAAGAAGAAAGACATCCGACTGCGCGAGGACGACCCCTACTTCCTCGAACGCGTTGGCAAGTTTGAGAAAGCCGTGGCCGACCAAGTGCGCAACCTTACCGTACAGAACGGCGGTCCTATCCTCATGATACAAGTTGAAAACGAATACGGCTCGTACGGCGTCAACAAGAAATACGTTGGCCAAATCCGCGACATGCTCCGTAAGGAATATGGCGACGTCACCCTCTTCCAGTGCGACTGGTCGTCCAACTTCACCAACAACGGTCTCGACGACCTCACCTGGACCATGAACTTCGGTACGGGTGCCAACATCGACGACCAGTTCCGTCGCCTCAAGGAACTCCGTCCCGACTCGCCCCTTATGTGTAGCGAATTCTGGAGCGGATGGTTCGACAAGTGGGGCGCCAACCACGAAACGCGTGCCGCAAAAGACATGATAGCCGGCATCGACGAGATGCTCTCCAAAAACATCTCCTTCAGTCTTTACATGACCCACGGAGGTACCAACTGGGGCCACTGGGCCGGTGCCAACTCCCCCGGCTTCGCTCCCGACGTGACCAGCTACGACTACGATGCACCCATCAGCGAGTCCGGCCAAACCACCGAGAAGTACTGGCAACTCCGTTCCACCCTCGCCAAATACATGTACGGCGAGAAGCAGGCCAAAGTGCCCGCCACCATCAAGAGCATGAGCGTGCCCGCATTCACGTTCACCCAAGTGGCTCCCCTCTTCAGCAACCTGCCCGAGGCCAAGACCGACCGCGACATAAAGACCATGGAGGACTACGACCAGGGCTTCGGTTCCATCCTCTACCGCACCACACTCCCCGAGGTTAAGAACGGCGGTACGCTCAAAGTGAGCGATGCACACGACTATGCACAGGTGTTCGTGGACGGCGTGTACGTAGGCAAACTCGACCGCCGCAACGGCGAGAAGGAGCTCGCCCTTCCCGCTTGCCGCCAGGGCGCACAGCTCGACATCCTCGTGGAAGCCATGGGCCGCATCAACTTTGGCCGTGCCATAAAGGACTATAAGGGTATCACCGACAAGGTGGAAGTATCCTTCGAGAACGGCGGCTACGACTATGTTTGCAACCTCAAGAACTGGACCGTCTTCAACATTACCGACTCTTACGACTTCTACAAGCAGATGAAGTTCTCCGCCCTCAAGGACGCCAAGAGCGTGAAGGACAGTAAGGGACAGCGCCAGCCCGGCGTTTACCGCGCCACGTTCAACCTCAAGAAGACCGACGACACCTTCCTCAACTTCGAAACCTGGGGCAAGGGCCTCGTCTACGTGAACGGCAAAGCCCTCGGCCGCATCTGGGAAATCGGTCCGCAGCAGACACTCTACGTGCCCGGTTGCTGGTTGAAGAAAGGCCAGAACGAAGTGATCGTCTTCGACGTCGTAGGTCCTACTGAAGCCCGCAGCGAAGGTCTCGACAAACCCCTCCTCGACCAACTCCAGGTGAAGAAACCGCTCACCCACACCGACAAGGCCGCCTACGACCGCTTCAAGGACGCCAAGCCCGTGGCCGAGGGCAGCTTCAAGCCCGGCAACGGATGGCAGGAAGTGAAGTTCGGTCAGAAGGTCAGCGGACGCTACGTCTGCATTGAAGCCGTCAACGCCATCGACGGTAAAGACCTCGCCTGCATTGCCGAACTCTACATGCTCGACGAGAACGGCGAACGCCTCTCCCGCGAACCTTGGACCGTGGGCTTCGCCGACAGCGAAGACGTGGCCGGCGTGAACCGCTCCGCCGACAAGATTTTCGACCTTCAGGAGTCAACCTACTGGAGCACCGAAGCCGGAAAGAAGTTCCCCCACGTCGTAGTCATCGACCTCGGCGCAAACCACAGCCTTAGCGGCATGCAGTACCTCCCCCGCATGGAGAGCAGCGTGCCCGGCGCTATCAAGGACTATAAGATCTACGTGAAGTAATCCCCAACTTCGCATTTGCAGCAAAGAGCCGGCAAGTGCCGCGGAAACGCTTTCGCCGTCTTCCCGACGCTTGCCGGCTATTTGGGTTTTTCCCTCGACTCTCATTTATGAAACACATCACCCTCGCTTCCCTTCTTCTCGCTTCTGCCCTCACCGCGGGAGCACAGACAAAGAGCGTCAGCCTCGACGTAAACCTCGCCAAACCCGTGGCCGAGGCCGACAGCCGCATGTACGGCGTGTTCTTCGAAGATATCAACTTCGGAGCCGACGGCGGACTCTACGCCGAACTCGTCAAGAACCGCTCCTTCGACTTTCCCCAACATCTCACCGGATGGACTGCCGTCGGCGGAGTGGAAATCCGCAACGACCAGCCCTGCTTCAGCCGTAACCCCTACTACGCCCGCATCTCCTATTCCGGTCAGCTCACCGGCTCCGGACTCGACAACGAAGGCTTCCGCGGCATCGGTCTGAAGAACGGTGCCACCTACGACTTCAGCCTTTATGCCCGAACGCCCCAAGGCCATAAAGCCACGCTCGACGTGGAACTCGTCGGTGCCGACGGGCAGCAACTCGTCAAGAAACAAATACGCGTGAATAGTAAGGACTGGAAAAAATATACCCTCACCCTCACTGCTCCCCGCACCGAAGAAAAAGCCCGTCTGCGCGTAGTGATGCGTGAGAAAGGCACGGCCGACGTCGACCACATTTCCCTCTTCCCCACCGACACGTGGAAAGGCCGCAAGGGCGGACTTCGCCGCGACCTCGTTGAGGCTCTCCGCGACCTCCATCCCGGTGTGATGCGTTTTCCCGGCGGTTGCGTGGTAGAAGGCAACTCCCTCGCCACCCGTTACCAGTGGAAGAACACACTCGGCGCAGTAGAGAACCGTCCGCTCAACGAAAACCGATGGAACTACACCTTCAAGTATCGCGCCTTCCCCGACTACTACCAGAGCTACGGCCTCGGCTTCTATGAGTTCTTCCAGCTCTGCGAGGACATCGGAGCCCGTCCTCTTCCCATCCTCAGCGTAGGTCTCAGTTGCCAGTACGAAAGCCACGAGCAAGTGCCCGTCGACAGCCTTCAACCCTACATCGACGACGCCCTCGACCTCATAGAGTTTGCCAACGGTGCCGCCACCACCAAGTGGGGCAAGGTGCGCGCCGAGATGGGCCACCCCGAACCTTTCGGACTCGAGTTCATCGGCATCGGCAACGAGCAGTGGGGCAAGGAGTACGTGGAACGCCTCGAGCCTTTCGTCAAAGCCATCCGCAAGCGCTATCCCGACATCAAGATAGTCGGCTCTGCCGGTCCCAACGCCGACGGCGACAAGTTCTCCTACCTTTGGCCCGAGATGACGCGCCTCAAGGCAGACCTCGTTGACGAACACTACTACATGACCCCCGACTGGTTCTTGCAAAACGCCAACCGTTACGACAACTACGACCGCAAAGGCCCGAAAGTCTTTGCCGGAGAATATGCCGCACACGACCATCCCAACGGCAAAGCCAACAACTTCCGCGCCGCCCTTGCCGAAGCCGCCTTCATGACCGGACTCGACCGCAATGCCGACGTGGTGCAACTTGCCACCTATGCGCCGCTCTTCGCCCACGTAGATGCCTGGCAGTGGAATCCCGACCTCATCTGGTACGACAACCTGCGCACGCTCCGCACGCCCAACTACTACGTGCAGCAACTTTATGCCCTCAACGCTGGCAACCAGATTCTCTCCGCCACCGCCGACGGCAAGGCACTCACCGGACAGGGCGGACTCTACGCCTCCTCCACGCGCGACGCTTCAACCGGCGAAACGCTCGTGAAACTTGTCAACGTTGCCGATTCCGCAGCTACCGTCACGCTCACCTTCAACGGCACGAAACATTTGCCCGCTGAAGGCACTTGCACCTATCTTCAGGCCGACGACCTCAACACGACAAACACATTCGAAGCCGAACGCATCGTGCCCCGTACCATGCCCGTTACCGCCAACGCCGACGGCACGTGGACGCTGGAACTGCCCAAACACTTCTTCGGAGTTTACAGAATGAAATAATATGACTGCATTATCCTCGAAACTCTCCGCCTTTCTTCGTCGCAGTACGAAAGGCGCTGCCGTTTGCCTCTCCTTTGCCTTCGCCCTCACCGCTACGGCGCAGGAGCGCTGCAAAGACTACCGCGAAAACCTTCCCCTCGACTCCATCCGCCTTTCCGATCCCTTCATCCTTCCCGACTCCGCCTCCCATACCTATTATATGACGGGTACGGGCGGTCTGCTCTGGAAGAGCGCCGACCTCAAGCGCTGGAACGGACCCTGGCGCGTGGCTTACACCGACAAAAGTTCGTGGATGGGCGACCATCCCATGATTTGGGCGGCAGAACTCCACAAGTGGAACGGCCGTTACTACTACTTTGCCACGTTCACCAAACCCGACACGGATTTTGTCGACACCGACGGCCGACGCCTTGACCGGCGCGCCTGTCACATCCTTGTGGCCGACCGTCCCGAAGGGCCCTACCGCGAACAGACTGACAACCTTTTCCTTCCCGCCAACAAGCTCACGCTCGACGCCACGCTCTGGGTGGAGAACGGCAAACCCTATCTTGTCTACTGCCACGAGTGGGTGCAGAACAACAACGGCACCGTCGAATACCTTCCCCTCAAGGCCGACATCGGCGCAGGCACAGAAGGCACACCTCACATTATGTTTCGTGCCTACGACTCGCCTTGGAGTCGCGAGAACATGCCCGATGGCGTGAAGCCCAACCGCGTCACCGACGGCCCTTACCTCTTCCGCACCGCTACGGGCCGCCTCGGCTGCGTGTGGACAAGTTGGGTTTTCCACGACTACGTGCAAGGCGTGGCCTACTCCGACAACGGACGCCTCGACGGCCACTGGACGCAGGAAGCGCAGCCCGTCACGCCGCCCAACTTCGGTCACAGCATGATGTTCCGCGCCTTCGACGGCCGCACGCTCATGTGCATCCATAGCCACAAGGACGTCAACGGCGAGTACGTCCGCGTGCCCCATCTCTTTGAGGTCGACCTCTCCGGCGACAAACTCAAAGTGGGACAACTTGTAACTCAAGTTTCGGATTTAGGTTTTGCGTTGAAATCTGAGCGGAAATCGTGCTGTAGGCACGACACGTAAATAGCCCACGGTGTCAACCGTGGGTAACGTAGAGCGCGGAAATGCTGGGCTGTAGGCTCAGCACCACCAATGGCGAATTATCGACATTTC
>CAVALA010000091.1:0-6025 GCA_963589615.1 Prevotellamassilia timonensis | reverse complement strand
GTGACAGCAAGATGTACAAACTTCGGTGAAATGCGCGCGTGCGCGCGCACGCGAGGGGGCGGTAGTACCGAAATGTTCGGGTGGGAGAAGATGTAAAGTTCTGTGAATTTTGAGATGGGTGCTCAACATATTGAGTTGGGAGGAAAGTTTGATTTGCTGCCTTAGACTTTTTGCTCGATGCGGATGGGGAACGTGTGGTCTGGGGATTATGCGCTCTGCCTTCAAGTCTGCCGAGAGAAACAAGACTTACACTGTCACGCTTTTTGCATTTTCTCTTGAGATTTTCGGTTTTGTACGGGTATTATTCATAAATGTTCTTTAAATTTGCGGTATCGTAATATTATCTCATTAACCGATTACTGCACGTCTGCCACTGTAAACGAGCTTTCTTAAAGTACTACTGCTCTTTATGGGGAATCATGTACAGGACATCATGAAAAAAGACATACGTTATGAAGCCAAAAAACAAGATGCGACCTTTTAGCCGTTTGGCTTTGGGACTTTTCGCGACTCTTTCACTGTGCAGTTGCGTGGACTCGTCCTACGACTTCAGCAAAGATATTGACATGACTATAGGTCTCGGCAGCGACGGACTGGGCGTTCGTTTGGGCAACACGGAGCGCATCACGCTCGACAATATGCTCAAGGTGGACAAATCCGTGCGACTGGAAGACGGCACGAACCGTTATTACCTCGTGGAAAACGGTGCGGCAGACATGGTGTTCAACGTGGACCACGTGACTTCTGAGATTAACAACGTGCTCGTCCACACGGCTTATCGTGTGCTTTCGTACGACAACGCGCGAACGCAGTTTGAACAAACTTATGGCCACAGCGTCCCCGAAGGCACTGCCATTCCTGTGCCTGCCGACTTTGCCCCGACTGGCGAAGCTGAGGGCCACGACGAAATAGACTTCACGGTGGGCGAAGTGCCGGAAGCCATCACGGAACTAAATCACGTGGGCATAAGTCCCCTAAAGGTTGCGGTGTATGTGCGCAACGCTTGCAGCGACGGTGTGAAGTTCCGTTTGAAAAGCATACGCAACGCCAAAATTTACATCCCGAAGATTCTTCACGTGGCGAGCACGTCGACAGGTACGCTCTCGAGCGACAATGTGCTTACCATCGGTGAACTCAACTGCACGTATGGCGGCAAGGTGGCGGAAGTGACCGTGGACCGTCTGGACTTCGGCAGCGACAACACACCCAACGAAAAGCACGAAATCGTCTTGAGCAAGGAGAACCTGAACATCAAGTTCACGGGGGAAGCGGCATTTGAAACGCAGACTGCGTTCAGCATGTCGCCGTCGGACTATGCCGACATTTCGTTCGACATTGTGGTAAACGACAAGAAAGACGACGAGAAGACTACCGTGGTGGCCACGGAGGCTACGGGCCGCTTCAACCCGGAGATTGCTCCCGACGTGGACCCGATAGAGATTGGTTCTGACTTGCCGGACTTCCTTCAGGATGCCGATGTGCGCATTGCTGTGACGAATCCGACGCTGCGTTTCAACGCTGATCTTTCGCAAATTCCCGTAGACCTCGACTTCAGCGGAAAACTTTCGTCCGAACTTTCCGGTCAGACGCTTGCCACGGTGAGCCTTCCCTCCAACGGAAAAGCACGACTCACGGCCAAGCAGGCCAACAAACTCTATTTCTACCAGGGCACAGCACCCTACGACCCCGAGCAACCCTCGGCAGAAGCCACTGGCACGTACCGCGTGGACAACCTTGGTTCGCTCATCACGCGTTTGCCGGACCAGATAAACATTGACTTGAAGAATGGCAAAATCGGCGTGCCGCAGAGTGAGGAATACACCATTGCGCTCAACCGCGAATACCGCAGTACGGCAGAATATGCCGTGTTTGTCCCGTTTGAATTCAAGGACGGACTGACCATCGTGTACAACGACTCGACGAATTCTCTGCACAGCGACCTAAAGGACTACTCTGCCGACGGCATCCAGATAAAAGGCAACGTGGAAAGCACGGTGCCGCTCGGTCTCGTGGCTACGATGAGCGCTCTCGACGTGGCCGGAAACACAATGGACGGCATCACGTTCAGCGAGGTTCACATCGCAGCGGGCGACGGCAGCGATACGCCAACGACGACGGCGATAGAACTTACGGCGAAGTTGAAAAATCCGGAGGATTTGTCGAAGATGGACCGCATCGTGTTTCGCGTGCGTGCCGAAAGCGGCGAATCGGCCGAGACGCATTCGCTCGTGTCGACACAATACTTGAGACTGACAGACATCAGGCTTCGACTCACGGGCCGCATTGTCGGCGACTTCAATTAAGGGTGGTCCTATAAATTGCCAGCCCCTGAGCAGCATCTGCTGCTACCCGAAACATCCACTCTCACACATCCTTTCCTATGAAACTCCGCATACCAACTCTCATACTGGCCGCTGCTGCCACCTTTTCAGCTTCTGCGCAGGATTTGCGCACGAGTTACTTCATGGAGACGTCCACTTATCGCCATGAAATGAACCCTGCCCTACTCGACCAACCTTACGTGACGATGCCCCTACTCTTTGGCAACGTGAACGTAGGTACGACGGGTAATGCCGGCGCGGCCAACTTTATCTACAAAATGCAGCCCTCATGGCAGGGCTACGGCAACGGTGGCCGTGAACTGACAACGTTCATGCACCCCAACGTGGACCGCAACGATTTTCTTGACGGACTGAAAGACCGCAACAACTTCGGCGTTTATCTCAAGTACCAGATTCTGGGCGTAGCGTTCAAAGCCTTTGGCGGCGTGAACTCCGTAGACCTCTCGCTCCGCTCGAACACTAACATTTGTCTGCCCAAGGATCTCTTTGGTTTCATGAAGGAGACCGGAGCGCAGGAAGAGTATGACATCAGTACGATTGGTGTGAATTCGCAGTCGTACATGGAACTCGGCTTGGGCCATGCACGCCAAATTAACGACCGCCTACGCGTTGGCGCGAAAGTGAAACTTCTCTTCGGCCTTGGCTACGGTTACTACAAAGCCACTGACTTCCACGTGAAGATGAACGAAGACCAATGGATTGTGAACGGCAAGGCAGAACTTTCGCTTTCGCCCTTCGGTAGCCAGTTCAAATACAAGAAGGACAAGAACTATGTGGATCCCGAAACGGGACAGGTGACCGACCGCCAGCGCGTGGATGGCTTGACGGACGACTTCAAGGCCAACTTGGGTGGCATGGGTATGGCCGTCGACTTGGGTGCCACATACAAACTCCTTCCTGACCTTACGCTCAGCGCAGCGCTTACGGACTTCGGCTTCATCAGTTGGCACAATGCGCTTCACGCCACTTCGCAGGGCGAATGGACATTCGACGGTTTCAAGAACGACATCTATGTGGACGGCAACACCGACACGGGGCACAACAAGATTGAGGACCAGCTGGAAGACATCGGCGACGACCTTGAGGACCTCTTCGCGCTCTACGACGACGGCCAGAAGACGCGTGCTCAGATGCTTGCCGCCACGCTCAACGTGGGTGCTGAATATACGCTCCCCGCTTACCGCAAACTGCGTTTCGGTTTTCTCTACACGAGCCGCATAGAGGGCCGCTACTCCTGGCACCAGGGTATGCTCTCGGCTAATGTGCGCCCTATAAAGGCCATAGAGGTTTCGGCAAATGTGGCAGCAAGTTCCACGGGTTTCACCTGGGGCGCTGTGGTGGACTTCCGTGCTCCGCACTTCAACTTCTTCGTCGGTACGGACCGCTTCAGAGGAAAACGCAGCAAGCAGGGCATTCCTCTCCACAACCTCAACTCGAACATTTCGCTCGGTATGAGTTTCCCGCTCTAAGACCTTACGTTTGAACTCTTTATATGAAAATCCCCCTGACGCACAGGCTGTGTGTCAGGGGGATTTTGTTATGATTATCGTGTAGAACACGACGTTTTGGAAACGTCGCCCCGATGATTAGTTGGGGTAGGTTTCTTCTCCTTCGCTTTCGAAGAGGTTGCGCACGATGTTCATCTCCATGAAGGATGTGCGCTGTTCCTTACGCTGCGAGCCGAGATAACAGATGCGGTCCTCGGGACGGAGCACACCGTCGGAAAGGAGTTTGCGGAGGGCTGCGAGAAGGAACTCGTGGCCGTAGCTCTTCATGGGCATGTAGATGGCATAAACGCCATAGGAGAGGGCGAGGTGGCGTACGGTCTTGGCCTTGTAGCAGATGGCAAGGATGTTACACTCACCACGGAAGGACGATACGTAACGTGCCGTACGACCCGTGTAGGAGTCCATGATGATGGCACGGAGCTTCATGCTCTTCGTGGCCATAACGGCTTCCTTGGAGAAGAACTCCGTCACGTCGGGATTGTTGGAAAGGGGGATGTCCACGCCGCCGAACTCCTGGAACGAGTCGCGCTCGGCCTGCCAGGCCACGGTGGCCATCACCTTCACGGCTTCTTCGGGATAGTCGCCATAGGCTGTCTCGCCAGAAAGCATGAGGGCATCGGCACGAGAGTAGACAGCATTGGCGATGTCGGTTACTTCCGTACGTGTGGGACGCGGATTGTGGATCATGCTCTGAAGCATCTGCGTGGCCACGATGACGGGTTTGTGGGCACGGATGGCCTTGTCCACGAGGCGGCGCTGAATGCCGGGGATGTATTCCTGCGGAACTTCTATGCCAAGGTCGCCACGGGCTACCATGATGCCGTCGGCGGCTTCGAGGATTTCGTCGATATTGTCGACGCCTTCCTGGTTTTCTATCTTGGCAATGATGCGGATGTCGCTGTTCTTGGCATCGAGTATCTTGCGTATTTCGTAGACGTCTTCTTTGGAACGTACGAAGGAATGGGCAATGAAGGCCACGTCGTAGTCGATGGCAAACTCTATGTTGCGGCGGTCCTTCTCGGTGAGGGCCGGAAGGTTGATGCGCACGCCGGGCACGTTGACGCTCTTGCGCGAGCCGAGCGTGGCGTCGTTCTCCACGTGGCAGGTGAGCGAGGTGCCGTCCTTGTCGTCCACGCGAAGGCCGAGGTCGCCGTCGTCGATGAGAATCTGTGCACCTACGTTCACGTCTTTGACGAAGTCGGTGTAAGTGACAGCTATGGTGTCGTGTGTAGTCTTGAGTTCGGGGTTGCCCACAATGGTTACGATTTCGCCTTTGTGGTATTCAATAGGCTGGTCGGTGGCAGTGGTACGCACCTCGGGACCTTTGGTGTCGACGAGGATGGCCAAGTGGCTGGAAACTTCGCGCACGTTGTCGATGACGCGTTTCATGCCCGCAGCGTCCTGATGGGCGGTGTTGAGGCGCACGACGTTCATGCCGGCATCGTAGAGTCGCTGAATCAGCCCCACGTCGCAACGCATGTCGGAGATGGTGGCTACAATCTTTGTTTTCTTATACATAGTTGTCTAGTAGTTTTTCGAATGTGGGGAGTGGAGCTGCGAATGGCTTAGCCTTGTGCTCCAAGTTTGAGAGCCTCAACGGCCAAGGTGTAGGAGTGGAGGCCGAAGCCGCAAATGACACCCTTGCAGGCTGCGGAAATCATGGAGTGGTGACGGAATTCTTCGCGCTGGTGGACGTTGCTGATGTGCACTTCTATCACGGGGAAGTGCAGCGAACGTATGCAGTCGTGAAGGGCTACGCTCGTGTGGGTATAGGCTCCGGCGTTGAGCACCACGCCTTCTACGCCTTCTGCGATGGCTTGCTGCAAACGGTCAATGAGGAAGCCTTCCACGTTGCTCTGATAGTAGCCTATCTCGTCGTTGGGGAAGCGCTTGCGCAATGCGTCAAGGCAGGCATCCATGGATTCGTGACCATAAATGCCTGGTTCGCGTTGGCCCAACAAGTTGAGATTGGGGCCGTTGACGATTAAAAGCTTCATAAAAACAAGGTGTTTCGAAAATTCCGTTATTTCACCTTGCAAAGGTACAAATTTTACGCTTGCGTTTCCCTTTTACCTATCCTTAGTTTTTCAATTTACACTAAAACGAAGGGATACGCACCTAAGTAATGTTCAAAAAATAACTTCCGCAGAATTTGCAAGCGCGGAGCGGGCTGAA
>CAVALA010000090.1:0-6682 GCA_963589615.1 Prevotellamassilia timonensis | reverse complement strand
CGAGCCATCTGTCGTTAGTTCCGCCTGCCACTTCTATGTTGCCAATATAGCCTTGCCGATATTCATCCTTAAGGTTCACGTCCATCACATATTTCCCGTCTTGGCTTTTTTGTCCAAGTACGCGGTCTCTTTCGCTTTCTTGCTCATAGACCTTAATGTGCTTTACAGTAAAATAGGGCAGATTCTCAAGTAGTATTTTTTTGTTCCCACCCATGAACGTACGCGATTGAAGCAGAAGCTCGTCTACTTTGCGTCCATTCACGAAAATTTCTCCGGCATCGTTCAACGTGACACCGGGGAGTTGTCGAATTAAGTCATCAAGCTTTGAACCATCGGGCAATTTGAAGGCTGTAGCGTCGTAAACCAAAGTGTCACCCTTGTAAAACATTTTGAGTTTTGTAGCCACGGTAGTTGCTTCACCCAATTGATGGTAGTTTGGTAAACGCTTCAATTTCATATCAAACATAAATATGCCACTTTGATCGGGGTCTACTTCAATAGTTTCCCAACAATTGGTATATCCGTTGCAGCTAGCTCTGAGTATATAATCGCGTTTCTCCTTTTTTACGTTGAAGCTAAAGGAGACCTTTTTTACTATATTGTAGTCGTCCCGTTTTATGCTTAAGGGTATTGAGTCAAAGACAACTGTACTATCGGCCGCCAAAAGAGAAACTTTAGCTCCAGGCAATGGAATTTTCGCATATCCGTCATACACCGTTCCCATTACTAGCTGCTGCTTTTGCTCTTGCGCTTTCATTTGTACGGGAAGCAATGTAAACAATATATATATGAGTATGATAAAGAATCGATACATAACTAATAATTTTGTTGCGCGCATTTAAACGGGAGCAAAGGAAGCAAAGGCTCCTTTGCTCCCGTTCGTTTTAATCTTTCAAGCAGGTGTAAGTTGTATACGTCATCGTGTCTCCTCCTGGATATGTATAAGTTACAGAGTAGGATCCACATGTACCCGTTTCTACACCACCTGGAACACTAATGTAGCATTTCGCACCTTTATTGGCAGAAGTGCATGTACCTGTTAAAAACTCATTGGCGCCTCCTTGGACAAGAGCCATTTGTTCTCTTGAAAGTTCGGCCATACAAGCAACTCTAAAAGCCTTTAGCTTTTTCATAGTTGTTGAGGTTTTGAGGTTAAACAACACACTGCTTGTTCTGCGGATTCGTATTTATGGTCCGCTCCCAATAGCGTAGTGCTTCGGCTATTGCTTTTCTCGTAATTATTTTTCATTCTAATAGGATGTTTTAAAGAGTAAGTTTAGATCTTTGGTTTCTTTGTAAAGCTCCACTGCAGATGCAGCATCACGTAATTAGGCAAGCACTTTTGCCACGTTTCAATGCGGCCTTGTGCGTTGACCTCATACTGTGTTGAAGAGAGCTGATGAAATACGTCGAACGCTTCTAGTCTTGCCACAAGACGGCCTTTAAGGAATGGTTGACTTAGAGAGACATTCATTACGAAGTCGTCTCTGTCGAACGCGACATCGCCATAACCGCGACGGCTATAGAGTGTTGCGTCAAGAGAGATGCTTGTTCTGATACGGGGCACCGTGTAACGTGCCGTTAAGCCATAGTTCCAGTCGAAAGCGTTGAGTGTGGAGAAATCGCGCATCTTGCCCTCGGAGTGACGCCAACGGAAATCGCCTGTAAGGCGCAAAGATAAGGCATCTTTTGTGTACTGAATCCAAGCTTGCTCCTTTACGCTGAGCGTGTTTACTGCATTTTCGTGACTTTGCGTTTCACCTGAGAACATCGTATAGTCAAGTGAATGGAGATAGTTCACCTTGCCGTTGGTCTGCCAAAGCCAACGCTGGTTCTTATCTAAGGCGCGCGTGAAGTCAAATGAACATTCAGCTTCGTAGGCTCCGCTCACGTTTCTCGGCATGTAGGTGTATACGCTAGTTTGCGGGTTGTAGGCCACAGACTGTGCAGTACTCTGGTGGTGCCAAGTAAAAAAGCCATTCAAATGATACATTTGTCCTTTATGCTTGGAGTAAGTGTCCGTAAATTCGAACTCTAGTTTTGTTTCTGAAGAACCCTTCAAATTGGGATTCGCCAAGATAACGACTTGCGGCGTAGCGTCGTTAACGACGTTGATGCGGCTCATCATATCAAGTGCCATATAGTAGTAACTCAACCAAACATTCAGATTCTCTTTGAGATTATTTTTGTGGTAGTATGACCAAATTAACTTCGGGTTCGCATCGAAGACCAATTGTTTGGCAAGCGTGTCAATGGCTCCGCGTTTATAGTCCAAACGTGTATGATGAACCAATCCCCTAAAGTAAAGGCTCAATAGGTCGCGTCTGACAATTCCAAAGTCACCTTCCATTTTCTTCGTATAAGCGATTTTTACGGATGGTGCATTGTATATAAATCGTTCTTTTTTCGTATATGAATTTCTTACGTCGGTCGTTGCCTTAAGTGCATCAAACTGCGAGGGTAGAAGTAGCGTATCGGGATGGTAGAGCCAATCGTGGGTGTACTTGTCATCCAATGTCATCTGGTCAGTAACATAAATCTTGATTTTCTTTGAGATCATTTTGTCTGTTGTAAAGTACACATTGGCAAAAGTCCTACGGTTTTTATAGTCTGATGCATTGCGTTGCACTTGAGAGGAAGCACTTGAAGTATATTGCGTTTGGTAACGATGAGCCAATTCGTTCTTTTCATTGTCGTATTTCAATTCAATCAACGACAAGATAGCATCTTTTGATTTCAACTTGAAAAAGTTCATAGAGAATAGTCTTGCCGACAAAGCATGACCTTCATTGAATCCTCCGGTTGTTTGGCATGAATTGATGTTTCCAGCAGCAGAATTGTAGTCTTCTCGTCGTGAGTTGATGCGCCCATTGTATTTTCGAAACGAGAAATCTGCTTTTGTTTCAAAAGAAAAATGGCCTGGCTTGATAAAGTCAAAAGCGTTTTTTGCGCTCCAAACGTCTTCTCCGTTTCTTGAAGAGGATCGCATCGTAGAGAGCGGGGTGCTGCCATCAAGGAACAACTCGCTGCGTCGGCGCATTTCAGAGTTCGTGCGTGAGGATGTATAGTCAAACACGAAGTTCTCCTTTTTGTTCTTGTCTTCAGACTGATAGTCAATTTCTCCAGCCACGCTGCGCGTTGTCAATAAGGAGAGGGGCATATTGTCGGGACGCCAGGACGTTGTTTGCCCAATATGCCGTTTCTCATTCACGTTGTTACCGTTTGCATAAAGTGTAAAACGCAGCTTGTCCATGAAATAGAGAAAGAAACCACGACCGAGCCATCTGTCGTTAGTTCCGCCTGCCACTTCTATGTTGCCAATATAGCCTTGTCGATACTCATCCTTTAGGTTCACGTCCATCACATATTTTCCGTCTTGGCTTTTTTGTCCAAGCACACGGTCCCTTTCGTTTTCTTGCTCATAGACCTTAATATGCTTTACGGTAAAATAGGGCAGATTTTCAAGCAGAACCTTTTTGTTCCCGCCCATGAATGTACGCGACTGAAGCAGAAGCTCGTCTACTTTGCGTCCATTTACAAAGATTTCTCCGGCATCGTTCAACGTGACACCGGGAAGTTGTCGAATCAAGTCATCAAGCTTTGAACCTTCGGGCAGTTTGAAGGCTGTAGCGTCGTAAACCAAAGTGTCACCCTTGTAGAACATTTTGAGTTTCGTAGCCACGACTGTAGCCTCACCCAGTTGCTGGTAGCCTGGTAAACGCTTCAAATTCATATCAAACATAAATATTCCACTCTGTTCAGGATCTACTTCGATAGTTTCCCAACAATCGGTATACCCCTCGCAGCTAGCCTTGAGCAGGTAATCTCGTTTCTCCTTTTTTACGTTGAAATTAAAGGATACCTTTTTTACGATACTGTAATCGTCTCGTTTTATGCTTAAGGGAATTGAGTCGATTACAACAGTACTGTCTGTCGCCAAAAGAGAAACTTTAGCTTCCGGCAATGGAATTTTCGCATATCCGTCATACACCGTTCCCATTACTAGCTGCTGCTTTTGCTCTTGCGCTTTCATTTGTACGGGAAGCAATGTAAACAATATATATATGAGTATGATAAAGAATCGATACATAACTAATAATTTTGTTGCGCGCATTTAAACGGGAGCAAAGGAAGCAAAGGCATCCTTTGCTCCCGTTTGTTTACTTTTTAATGCAGGTGTAATATGTAACTGATGTTACTTCTTTAGGAGTAGAAATAGTAAAAGTGTAGGAACCACACGTTCCTGTTTCTACACCCCCAGGAACGCTAATGTAGCATTTCGCGCCAACATTGGCAGAAGTGCATTCACCAGTGAGGAATTCGTTGACGCCTCCTTGAACAAGAGCCATTTGTTCTCTTGAAAGTTCGGCCATACGAGCCACTCTAAAAGGTTTTACCTTTTTCATCGTCGTTTAGGTTTTAGGGTTAAACAATACACTGCTTGTTCTGCAGAGTTGAATTTTCTCTCCGCTCCCAATAGCGTAGTGCTTCGGCTATTGCTTTTCTTGTAATTGTTGCTCATTTCTTGACGTATCTTTAAGGGTTGAAGGTCCAATTTAAACCTTCGGCTTCTTGCTAAAGCTCCACTGCAGATGTAGCATCACGTAATTGGGTAGACACTTTTGCCAAGTCTCTATGCGGCCTTGTGCGTTGACCTCATACTGTGTTGAGGAAAGTTGATGGAACACATCGAACGCTTCAATACTAGCCACAAGACGGCCTTTGAGGAACGGCTGGCTTAGGGAGACATTCATTACGAAGTCGTCTCTGTCGAACGAAGCATCGCCATAGCCGCGGCGGCTGTAGAGGGTTGCGTCAAGAGAAACGCTCGTTCTGATACGGGGCACAGTGTAACGCGCTGTCAATCCGTAATTCCAGTCGAAAGCGTTGAGCGTGGTGAAGTCGCGCATCTTGCCCTCAGAATGGCGCCAACTGAAGTCTCCGGTAAGGCGCAAAGACATGGCATCTTTGGTGTATTGAATCCAAGCGTTCTCTTTTACATTGAGCGTATTTACGGCATTTTCGTGACTTTCCGTTTCTCCTGAAAGCATTGTATGGTCAAGCGAATGGAGATAGTTCACCTTGCCGTTGGTCTGCCAAAGCCAATGTTGCTTTTTGTCCAAGGCGCGTGTGAAATCGAAAGAACATTCTGCTTCGTAGGCTCCGCTTACGTTTTTTGGCATGTAGGTGTACACGCTGGTCTGCGGGTCGTAGGCCACGGACTGTGCTGTACTTCGGTGGTGCCAAGTGAAGAAACCTTTAATATGATACATTTGGCCTTTATGCTTAGAGTAATTGTCTGTAAATTCAAACGTGAGCTTTGTTTCTGAAGCCCCCTTCAAATTGGGATTCGCCAAGATAACAACCTGCGGAGTAGCATCGTCAACGAAGTTGATACGGCTCATCAAAGTATTTGGCGTGTAGCGGTAACTCAACCAGACGTTAAGATTCTCTCTGGTATTATTCTTATGGTAGTACGACCAGGTTAATGTAGGATTCGTATAGAAGACCCATTGTTTGGCAAGGGTGTCAATGGCTCCGCGTGTATAGTCTAAGCGCGTGTGATGAACCACTCCACCAAAGTTAAGGCTCAATAAGTCGCGGCTAACAGGCCCAAAGTCGGCATTCACTTTCTTCGTGTAAGCGAATTTTACGGATGGAATGTTGTATATAAATTGTTCCTTCTTCGTATAAGAATTTCTTACGTCGGTCATTGCTTTAAGGGCATCAAGCTGCGAGGGCAGAAGGAGCGTATCGGGATGGTAGAGCCAATCGTGGGTGTACTTGTCATCGAATGTCATTTGGTCGAAAATATAAATCTTGATTTTCGGGGATATCATTTTATCCGTTAAAAAATTTACACTGGCAAACGTTCTACGGTTCTTAAAATTGGAGGCGTTGTGCTGTACTTGATTGGACACGCTTGTCACATATTGTGTTTGATAGCGGCGAGCCAATTCGTTTTTGTTATTGTCGTGTATAAAATCAAACATGGTCAAAATGGCATTTCCCGATTTCAGTTTGAAAATGTTCATAGAATGAAGGCTTGCCGACAAAGCATGACCTTCATTGAATCCACTGGTTGTTTGGTATGAATTGGCTTCTCCGTCTGCTGTGTTGTAGTCTTCGCGGCGTGAGTTGAAGCGACCATTGTATTTCTTATAAGAAAAATCGGCTTTGGTATCAAATGCAAAATGGTTGGGCTTTGTAAATTTGAAGATGTTTTTTGCGCTCCAAACGTCTTCGCCATTTTGGGAGCTGGAGAGCATCGTAGAGAAAGGAGTGCTTCCGTCAAGGAACAATTCGTTGCGTCGGCGCATTTCTGCGCTCGTGCGTGAGGAAGTAAAGTCAAACACGAAGTTCTCCTTTTTGTTCTTGTCTTCAGACTGATAGTCTACTTCTCCTGCTACGCTACGCGTGGTCAACAAGGAACTGGGCATTTTGTCGGGACGCCATGAAGACGTTTGGCCAATATGTCTTTTCTCATTCACATTGTTACCATTCGCATAAAGTGTAAAACGTAGCTGGTCCATGAAATAGAGCAGGAAGCCACGGTCGAGCCACCTATCGTTAGTGCCACCAGCCACTTCTATGTTGCCAATGTATCCTTGCCGATATTCATCCTTAAGGTTCACGTCCATCACATATTTTCCGTCTTGGCTTTTTTGTCCAAGCACACGGT
>CAVALA010000089.1:0-6714 GCA_963589615.1 Prevotellamassilia timonensis | reverse complement strand
GGCTCCTTTATCAATAAGGGTATAGAGTTCTCAGCCCAGAGCCATCCGCTCGATGTGCTTTCGCTCCGTGCCAGCTACAGCTTTATGCACACATCGCTCAGCAACCTCACCGCCGCCCCCAAGAACCAATACTTCGTGGGCATCGGTTGGCAAGCCCTGAAATGGCTCTCCGTGGATGCGGAACTGAAGGGCGTAGGCGGATTGTATGTGGCCGACAATGTGGAACATCAGAACTATGCCTTGCTGGGACTTCACCTTACCTGCAAACCCGTCAAATCTCTCGACATCTTCGCCCATTTAGACAACATCACCAACGCCAAGTATCAGATCAACTACGGCTATGAGATGCCGGGCTTCACGGCCATGGGAGGAGTGAAAGTGAGGTTCTGAAACTTGCTGCAATGGTGGCTTCCACTGCTGAGGGGAGACAACAAACAGCTGCTCATCGTGCCAGGCGCAACCCATTGCGACCTGTATGACAACATAAACTTAAGGGTGGTTCTATAAATTAGCTTTGTCAGATTTCGGTGCTATTTTTCGTCCCTTTTGTTTGTGAACGAAGGAGCATAGCGGGTATGCGACTGAGCGAAAAAGCAAAAGGGGCGGAAAAGAGCCCGAAAGATGACAAAACGATAGTCACACGATTTTGTACATTTGACGGTGGTAATTTATAGAACCACCCTTAAACCACTTATTTTCCTTTGATACGTCCCAAAAGATTTTGGTTGAGCCGACGGATGTCGGCACTGGTGCGCTGAAGAAGCGTTTCGGGGATGACGCGCCACTCCTGGAAAAAGTCTGGAAGGAGCTGAAACAGGCTCTTACCTTTAGGCAAACCTTCGTAGTCGGCCTTCGCATTGACCACCACATTGAGCGACTTATGCTGCAAAGCAATCTCTATGTCGCGTCCCGTGAAGAAGGGGTCACCATCGCAGTGGGCAGCCCCTTCGCTGTCGCGATGAATAACGAGGCGACTGGCCTGAAACGTTTTCACATGGCTGTTTTTCGGCAGTGTTCCCTTGAAGAGTTGCAGAGCCACCTGAGGAGCATCGATGGCATTGAAAGGTTCCATCACAACCACATCAAAAAGTCCGTCGCTCATGCTGGCATGAGGCGCAATGAAAGCATCGTTGCCGTACTGCGAAGCATTGGCACAAGCTATAAGGAAAGCCTTGCATTCGGCCTTGTCCGTGTCGCTCTCGATGGTATAAGTCTGGGGTTTATAGAGAAGTCCTTCACGCAGCGTGTTTTCCACATAAGTGACCAAACCACGACGCCCACTCTCGGCAAATTTCTGACTCACAAAGGCGTCAAAGCCCACACCGCAGGTACAAAAGAAAGGACGGTCGTTGATGGTACCATAGTCGAGCGGTTTCACGTTGGCTTCATTGATGATGCCTATGGCTTCGCGCACATTAAGAGGTATATGAAGATGGCGCGCCAGTCCGTTGCCCGAACCGCACGGCACCACGGCAAGCGCCGAGGGAGTATGAACCAGTGCGCGCGCCACCTCGTTGACCGTGCCGTCGCCACCCACGGCCACCACCACATCCACGCCGCGCTCCACTGCATCGGTGGCAAGCACAGAAGCGTGGCCCGCATAAGCGGTGTAGCAGATTTCCACATCGTAGAGGTCCTTGTCCGTCAATTCTTCAGCAAGACGGGCTATACCCTGCTTGCGCTGCGTGCCGGAAATGGGGTTTACGAGATAAAGTATGCGTTTCTTCATTGTTCGGGATATCAAGAATTCTAACGGAAATGTCACACCATGCTATTCTCCAGCAAGCAGGACATAAACACACTGTTCGCAAGAGCGCCGCATTGAATGGTACGTTCCGAGACATTCCACAAAAGAGGAATATGACGGACAAAAATACAACAATTTTGTCAGAGGCCTACCCATAGTCCCCGCTTTATGGCTCTGCCATGCTATTTTCGGTATGCACAAGCCATGTTCTAAACTATTTGGCTAATTTTGCCGATTGTTACATAGTTCACGTTATACCAAACGCTGCACGCCACCGCCCCAACACATGCTCAACGAACAATATCCATCCAAACTTCTTGAACACGCCGTACAGGAACTCACGCGCCTTCCCGGCGTGGGTCGCAAAACAGCACTCCGATTTGCCCTATACCTGCTCAGCCAAAAGAAGGAAACCGTACACGGATTCAGCGACAGCCTCACCCACCTCTGCGACGACGTGAAACACTGCCGCGTGTGCCACAACATATCCGACACCGATGTGTGTGACATCTGTTCCGACAGCCACCGCGACCGCACCACCATCTGCGTAGTGGAAAACATACATAGCGTGATGTCCATTGAAAACACGGGGCAGTATCGCGGACTTTATCACGTGCTAGGCGGCGTCATCTCTCCCATGGACGGTGTGGGACCGAACGACATTGAACTAACTTCTCTCTTCAGCCGCATTGCCGAAGGCGAAGTGAAAGAGGTGATTCTCGCCCTCAACCCCACCATGGAAGGCGACACCACCAACTTCTACATTTCCCGAAAACTCTCCGACAGTCCCGTACGCATCACCGTGTTGGCACGCGGAGTAAGTATCGGCGACGACCTTGAATACACCGACGAAGTGACCCTCGGCCAGTCACTCCTCGGCCGTACACCGCTACGTCGCTGACCCAAGCACCAAGAAAACTTTTTTACACCCCACAATATGCAAAATCTCAAAAACGCACGTTTATATTATATAGGAGTATGGTGTGCCGTTGCGCTGCTCACTGCTGCTTTCGAGAGCGAACTGATTCCTGCCGGATTCGTTTCAGCATCGCCATCCACATTCTATGCCACCAGCATGCTCTGCATCGTACTCACCTTCGGCTGCACCTGGGGGGCACTCCGCCTTTTCGCCTTCCGCCACGTAAAGGAGACACTCAAAGCACATCCCGAGAAGTGCGGACAATGGAACGCTCTGCGCACATCCATCCTCGGCATAGCCATCCTCTCCAACTTACTCATCTACTACGGCACCTTCTCCACTTCAGCTCTCTACGCGTTGCTCATCACCCTTGCAGCATTTGTCTTCTGCTGGCCCAAGCAAGGCGAAGTGAACTAAATCGCGCTCCACTTCCCATTGGCCGTCAAGCAATCCTATGAAAAATATATCCATCATAATTGTCAGCTATAACGTAAAGTTCTACATTGAACAATGCATACACTCCATCTTCCGCACTGAAGGGATGGACCTCAAGGACATAGAAGTGTTCGTCGTGGACAACCGCTCAAAGGACAACACCGTAAGTTTCCTCCACCAGCGTTTCCCTCAAAAATCATACCCCAACGTACACATCATTGCTAATAAACGAAATGTAGGGTTCGGACGCGCCAACAACCAGGCCGTAAAGCAAGCCAAGGGGAAATACATTCTCTTTCTCAACCCCGACACCGTGCTCACCGAACACACGCTGCGCGATGCCTTCGACGAAGCCGAACGCCATGCCGACCTCGGTGCACTCGGAGTGAAAATGCTGCACACCAACGGACGCTTCGCCCCAGAGTCGCGACGCGGAGTGCCATCGCCCTGGACAGCATTCTGCAAGATGAGCGGACTCAACCGCCTCTTCCCCACATCGCGACTCTTCGGCCGCTACTACATGCGCAACATCAGCAAAGAACACGTTGCACCCGTGGACATCGTGTCAGGCGCATTCATGCTCATCCCCGCCGATGTGCTGAAACAAACGGGCAGTTTCGACGAAGAGTTCTTCATGTACGGCGAAGACATTGACCTCTCGTTTCGCATACTCAAAAGCGGTCATCAAAACTACTACGCTCCCATCACCATTCTCCACTACAAAGGCGAAAGCACACGGAAAAACTCTTTCCACTACGTCCACGTGTTCTACGAAGCCATGTTCATCTTCTTCCGCAAACACTATCAGCACTACACCTTCGCCTTTTCCCTCATTGTCAAATGCGCCATCGTGCTCAGCGCGTTTCTTTCGCTCCTCACGCAGCAACTCCTATCGCTCCGTAAGTTCCTCTACCCCCGTGCCTTCCACAAAAGCCAGCGCATGCTCTACCTCGGACATTCCACCGATGCAGTCCGCCGCCTCGCAGAAGACTACGGACTCGACATCGACTGCATCAACACCGATCAGGAAGCAATGCCTTACGGATACTTCGACACGCCCCAAGCAGAGAAAAACAAATACGTACAAATTGTCTACGACACCGCCGACTTCACCACCGCGCGGATTCTTGAAATATTCGAATACCACAACGCCGGCAACGGTCACATCGGCACTTTCTGCGCCGACAACGGAACACTCATCACCGGAAGCAACGTCTATACAGCAGACTAACTACAGTTCGATTCTACTTTTTCAATTTTCAACTCCACAAACGCCATGCGCATACGCCCCATAGAACCCGAAGATCTCGACTTCATCTACACCATGGAGAACTCGCCCGAACTTTGGGAATGCTCCGACAGCGATGCACCCTACTCCCGCCATGCTCTCCGCGAATATCTCCAGAATTTGCGCCCCGTAGCAGAATGCGGCGAACTCCGTATGGTCATAGAGACACACATTGATGCCACGCCATTGTCTGCCGGGCTAATTGAGCTGCTCAACATCTCCCCGCTCAACAGCCGAGCAGAAATAGGCATAGCCATCCACAAAGACTTCCGCAACCAAAGCCTCGGATCTCGCGCACTCCACCTCATCGAAAACATAGCTGCCAACCGCCTGCGCCTACACATGCTCTACGCATACGTGGCTGAAAGCAACCAACCCGCCTTCCACTTCTTCACACAAGCCGGATACAAGCACACTGCCACACTCTCCGACTGGCACTTTAAGCACGGAGAATACGAAGATGCACGGCTCATGCAGAAAATATTGTAAAAAAGTCCGCCAAGAATTTGGTAGTTACAAAGAATGTTGTACCTTTGCACTCGCAATTGAGAAACAAACCTCGGCAAAAGCAAATTGCAACCCAAAGGTGCGTTAGTTCAGCTGGTTAGAATACATGCCTGTCACGCATGGGGTCACGGGTTCGAGTCCCGTACGCACCGCCCTTACATACAATGGTACCCTGACCGAGTGGCTAGGTAGCGGTCTGCAAAACCGTGTACAGCAGTTCGAATCTGCTGGGTACCTCCACCACACAAAGAGAAACGTCAATCACGATGTTTCTCTTTTTCGTTTTCATACACCTCACACTCACAAGCCAACCACAGAAGCATAACGGAAAGACGCGCCGCAGGCGCCAACTGCCCCTTCTATCACCTCAACCTCTAAAGATACGCACTAGCGATGAACAATTTCAGTTTCTGCAGCAACACAAACTTCGTGTTCGGACGCCACACGGAAGAAAAGACAGGCGAACTCTGCCAACAATACGGCGCCACAAAAGTACTCATCGTATATGGCGGAGGAAGCGTCGTACACAGCGGACTGCTCGAACGCGTAAAAGCATCGCTCGAAAAAGCTAACATACCATTTGGCGAACTCGGCGGCGTAAAGCCCAACCCCGAAGACGGCCTTGTACGCCAAGGCATCAACCTCGCCCGTAGCGAAGGCTACGACTTCATGCTGCCCGTAGGCGGAGGAAGCACAGTCGACACCGCCAAAGCCATTGCCTGCGGCACGCTCTACGATGGAGATTTCTGGGACTTCTACAGCGGCAAAGCCCACGTGGAGCGCGCACTTCCCGTGGGCGTAGTACTCACCATCCCAGCAGCCGGAAGCGAAGGCTCAGGCAACTCCGTAATCACCAACACAAAGACCGGCCAGAAACTGTCGTTGCGTTCACCCGAACACTTGCGACCGAAGTTCTCCATCATGAACCCCGAACTCACATTCACTCTCCCACCCTTCCAAACCGCCAGCGGCATCTGCGACATGATGGTACACATCTTTGAGCGCTACTTCAGCAACACCACAGAGACCGACATCACCGACCGCGTGGCAGAAGGCATCCTCCTTAGCATCATAGAAGAAGCACCTAAAGTCATGGAAAACCCTACAGACTACGATGCCCGCGCCAACATCATGTGGGCAGGAATGCTCGCCCACAATGGCATATGCGGAACGGGACGCGAGGAGGACTGGGCATCACACTTCATAGAACACGAAATATCCGCACTCTACGGTGTGACTCACGGAGCCGGACTTGCCGTCGTATTCCCCGCATGGCTCACCGTAGTTTCGCGCATCAACCCGCACCGCGCCTACCAGTTTGCCATACGCGTTATGAACGTTAAACCCACCAACGACAAACCCGCTGCCATTGCAGAAGCCATCAAACGCCTACGTTCTTTCTGGACATCGCTCGGACTCCCCACCACCATACACGAACTCGGCATCACAAACCCCGATATAGACAGCCTCGTAAATAACCTCCACCACAGCAAAGGAGAAACTGTGGGAGCTTACGTAAAGCTAGACCGGACATTAACATGCGAAATTCTCGAAACGGCACGATAAGCCACAAGAAACCATAGAGCTAATCGCCATAACTGCAATCCACGAATACACACAAGACAACTGCGAGGACACAGCAGCACAATCGCTACCGCGTCCTCGCAGTTGTTTTTCTATAAACGGACAACATGCCCAGTCCACCCCTATTCAAACTTTCAGAAAGAGCACAAAAAAACGTCCCCCAAAGAGGAACGTTCATCGTGGGCGCTGAGGGATTCGAACCCCCGACCCTCTGCTTGTAAGGCAGACGCTCTG
>CAVALA010000088.1:0-7020 GCA_963589615.1 Prevotellamassilia timonensis | reverse complement strand
GGCAATCATGTCGTGGTCCGCTTGGAAGGAGCATTCCAAGCTGTCCACCTGATCCTCCGTGAGCGAGACGCATCCCTCCGTGGTGGGCAGCGCGTCGAGCGCGAGGAACTTGCAAATGTTTTTGTAGACCTTGTTCATGGGTTTGGCAGGTTTGAGTGAGACGATGGGTTGCGCAGGTTTGAACACGGCGGCAAAGGCTTGCGCCAAGCGTTGGAAGAAGCCCTCCTCCGCCTTGGCATTGGGGACGTTTGGCAGAGGGATGCCATAGGCTTGGAAGTCGGCGGCGAGCGAGGCCGTCAGCACCGGCGCCTGTTCGTCGTCGAAGTCCGTCAGCTCGTCCACGAAGCCCCAGTCGAGAGCCTCCTTTGCCGAGAGCCATCCGCCCGTTTTCATCAGGGCGAGCAACTGAGCCGGCTCTTTGCGGCAACGGGCAGCGTACATTGTCGCCACGTTCGCGTCCATCTTTTCGAGGTCCGACTTCGCCTTGCCCAGACTCTCGATGAGCTGGCTCATGCCCGTAGCGTTGAGCGAGCCGTACTCGAAGAACGGCAGGGCGCACTGGTGAACGAGGTACATGGCCGAGCTGTCCATCGTGATGCGCTTAGCCCCCATCGAGGCGATAGTAGCCGCCGAGGCGTTCATGCCCACGAAGTGAGCGTGGACGTTGCCGTGGCGGCGGAAGGCGGCGGAGATGCTGAGCGCGGTGTTGAGCTGACCGCCGGGCGAGTCGATAAGCACCGCCACCTCCTTGCCCTCGTTTCGCGAGAGCACATAGTCGACGTAGGACGAATCGAAGTCCCAGCTGCCCACGTAGCCTTTGAGGTGGAGTTGGTAATTGTTCTTTGCCATAGAGTGTGCGTGTGTGTTTTATATACGGCAAAGGTATTTCCGCCCGAAAAACGCAAAAAAGACAGGCCCAGCCTCCCGGCTAAGTCTGTCTGCGAATTAAATCATTCAATATATGGTATGTGGAAGGTGTGAGTGACGGGGGAGTTTTTATTTTCGCTCGCGTGAGACGAAAATCGTTGTAACATTTGTAACATTTGTAACATTTTCCCAACCGCTTGATTTACAAGGGTTTCAGAACGGGCGAAAAATTACATCGTGTTACAAATGCCCCTGAAAAGTTACAAAACCGGGCGATTTTAGCCCAAAATCGGGATGAGAGCCACCCGATTCGTGTAGGAAACGGTGTATTTCGTGGTGTTTGCGTCCCCGTCGGGGAGGCCCGAAGTCCGCTCCATTTTCACCACGGGAAAGGGCGCTTCCCTCGTGCCGATGAGATATTTTTCGCCGTTTACCAAGGTGACGACGAAGCAAAGATTGCCCGTGGGCAACTCTTCGGCGGAGCAGAACGTCAGCGTAGCGGTTTCGAGCGTGTTGTTGTTGTCGAGTTCCGTTTCCGTTTCGCACAAGGCAGTGCGCTTGTCGAACGGGAGAAAAGAAAGCCGGGCGAAAACACCCACTGGCACTTTCGCTATCGCTTGCAGGAGGAGGTGCGGAGAGAGTGACTCTGCGAGAACGTAGGCAATGCGGCTGATGCCCGGCAATCTGTTCATGGTGGTTTCTACATCTAACAACACTAAACTTACTGTCTTTCTGCTATTTCAGACCTTTCTTTGCGTATGCGTTTGCGACTCTCGTTGCTGAGATAATTTTTGCGGAGACGCTGGTAAGCCTTCGCGATGCTGTCCCAGCACGTGCCGTCCTCCTTGATGCCCCTTTGCTCCATGAACAGGTAGATGAGTTCCTTTTGCTGCTGCCCGATATGCCCGAAGTCGTGCAGGAACGTCCAGCAGTCTACGGCGAAGGCGTTCTTGACGTTGTCGAGCAGGGCCTTCTTGCCCGTGGGCGAGATGTAGTTGTAGGTGCGAGGGTCGCGCGCCTTGGAGTAAGGGATGCAAATGGCCACTTCGTCCTCCTTTTGGCGAGAAGGGATGAAGTCGCTCGGCTGACGGCTCTGCGCCAGCTTGATGATTTTCGACTCCACGCTGCCCTGCCGCAGCACCACGGGTTCGCTTCCGCTGTGGCGGTGCACGAACCATTGGCGCAGGTACGAGGGCATTTTTATGTAGACGAGGAAGTCGCTCATGAAGAGGAGGGGTTTGAGGATTGACAGTCCAAAGGGCTACTGCAAAGTTAGCCAGACCCTTACGCTTGAGAAAGCGTTTGCGAGCGCCGGCGGCATTTTTAATAGACCGATAGACCAAATTCGCCTTACAAAGGTACGCACGGAGGGGTGCATAGGCCAAGGAACGGCACACAGCCTTACGGATTATTATGACATAGAAAAAATCAAAAGGAACGGGGCTTTCACCCCGCTCCCGTGTTTTTAGTGGCTGCTGAACACAAGACCATCGCAGAAGGTGTAGTCCGTCATGAACAAATCCCTTGCGTAGCGTTCGTAATCGAAATAGTAGGAGAGATTGCCCATCATGCGCTCCAAATCGTAGCATTCGTTGACGATCATTTCGGCGAAATCCTCCTCCGATTCAAATTTTCCCATGTAGTGCTCTTGGGCGTGGGCGAAAGAATCGTCACCGGTGTAATCGTAGTAAGCATCGAACACCTCGCGCTCATCCTCAGACAGCTGGCAGTATTCCATTATCTTACCGAATGTATCTTCCCCCGGGCAGCTCTCGCAATACCATGCTTTGGGGAAGCCTTGGTAATCTTGAAACATAAACTCCGGATCCTCCTCGTCATCGTGCAGCAGGGCACAAATTTCAAGGAACTCCTCGTAGCTGTCGAACGCTTCCAGCTCCAGCCAAGCCCCGTCGAGCGAGCCATTGTTGTACTTGTGGTACGTGCCGCAGTAGACAGCCGGCTGATCCCATAGGCTTTCCACGAGGTACGGCTTCAATCTTTCTTCGCGCTCTGCTGAACCCAACTGCAATGTTTGTAAGGCTGATGTGATGTTTTTAGTGTCCATTTTTTGAATGAATTAGAATGTGGAACAATAAGTGATGTCCTCCGGGTGAGGACTTTTTACGATGCGAAAAGAATGCGAGAGGAAGTGAACTCCGGGGTCAAGCAATTGCCAGCAAAAAATCTGAAATACCTCCTTTTTGTGAGGCACGAGGAAAAAGAAGGAAAGTTGTCGGATTTTTTGTGCCGCAATAGCCCGGCGGTGCTTGCCCGTTCACGCTCGCATTACCTTTGCATCAGGAAAAATCGCTCTGCCCGTAGGCCGTCACGTTTCCACATTCAAATCAAGAAATGGACACCCCATCACAAGAAGCCACAAACGAAGCAGTCAGGTACAGCAGACCGATGAACGAAGCCGTACCCGAGAAAGCCCGTGGGGGCAGCCACCTATAAAAGGCACGTACCCCAAGCACAACAATACCATAAAACGGGGCTTGGCTGGGTAAAAAGATGGGAGCGTTCGGCAGTTAGGAGGAGAAAAAAAAGCCGCCCTGCTGCACGATGAGGGGGAGGGTGGAGGACCGCTTTTAAGGCCAAAAGGCTGCTCCAAAGCATGGTTTTGAGGGAAATGTTACAAGAAATTACATTCGGTTACAAGAAAAACTGCTGCTAGATGTTTGAGAATGAGGGTGTTACAAATGTTACAAATGTTACAACGATTTTTCGCCCATCCCACGCAAAAAAAGAAATTTGAAATCGGAGGCGGATTTTGCCGAAGCCGCCAGTTCCGTGCTGCGATTGGGCGGCGCAGGACGGGCGTTCTCTCCTTCGATTACGGACGCACCATGCAGGAGATTTGTACGGACTGCGCCTTTTGCGGCGGTCTTGTTCCGACGAAACAAAAAAAACACGGGAGCGGTGTGAATGCCCCGTGCCTTTTGTCATAAACGCTATATTCCGCTGGTTACTCCTCGTCCGTGTCCGCGCTGTCCGTCGTCAGGTTAATGCCGAACTGGTCCACCAACTTCTGGTAGTCGAAGCAAAAGCTGCGCGCCGACTGCGAGAGTTTCGCCGAGTTGCCGTACTTGTCCTTCTTCACCGCATCGAGAACCGGGTAGCCGTTGCGGAAGACGATGAAGCGCACCACCTTCTGCCCGAGGTAAGCCGCACTGTTCACGAGGTAGTATTTCAGCGCGTCGGTGGGCAAGGTCTTCTCGTCCGTCTTGCGCCCCTCCTTGCGGTAGAGGTTGAAGATACGCGACGTCTGCATATAGAGCACCGCCCGTTTGTCCATCCACGAAGTGTCCACGAGGTCCGTTTTGAGTTTCGTGAGATAGCGAATCACGTAGTCGCCCGTGTCGTTGATAATCCCCTCGCTGGCGAGGTACTGCACCACGTTCCAGAAGCTGCCCAGCTCGCCGTTCGTCTTGCACTCCGCATTCTGCCGGAGAATGCCGTCGACGGTGATGCGGAACAAGTCCTCGTATTGCAAAGCAGGCACAGCCTCCTGCAATACCTTGAACGCCGCCAGCGGCACGCACCAGTTGTTGACGATGCGGTCCTCGCATTGCTGGCCTTGCAAAGCCGCCGCCACCTCGCGGCGCACCTCGCCCAAGGTGGTGGCATAGAGTTGCTCGAACCGCTTGCGCTGTTTGAGCAGCTGGATGGTGAGATGCGTGAGTCCGCCGGAGCGCATCTCCATGAGTTTCATATAATTCCTTTTTTCCTCTTGCGTGAACGTGGAACGCGGAAACTGCAAGAAGATGAGACGCGAGAACAGGGCGATGTCCGCCGTGGGCATCTCCTGTCCCGAGAGGATGATACCGGCATCCACCGCCGTCACCTCCTTCTTCTTGTCCAGTTCCATGTTCATGCGGCTGCGCCCCGTGCCGTCCCAAAGCCCTTTGAGGAACTCCACGATCTTCGGGTCGATGTCGTTCTTGTACTCGTCGATGTGCGCCAGCGCATTAGCCGATGCCGCCACCGTATCGTTGAGGGCCGAGATGGTAGAGTTTTGGATGTTCGGCGCTTTGTAGCCGATGGTGAATAGCGAGAGGAGCGTATGGCCCAGTTCCGACTTGCCGCTGCCCTTAGGGCCGAAAAGGTTGAGGATGGGAAACCAATGCTCCGAGGATGCGCCCGTAGCCACGTCGCGGAAGAGCGTGGCGAGGTAGAAAGCGAAGCCCACGCGCCCGTTGTCGCCGAACACCTTGAAGAGTTGCTCCGTGAACTCCCGGAGCGTCACCGAGGAGTAGTTGAGATGCACGAACTGCTTCTCGAACGTGAAGAGCCGCGCGTCGTCGCGGTAGATTCGGGACGAAGAGGGTAGGTAGTAATTGCCTTTCCCGGGCAATCGGACGATGCCGTACTCGTCCGCCTCGTAGAACTTGCCCTCGAAGAAGATGCCGTTGCCGAAAGCGTAGAAGCCCTCGCGCTGCCAGCCCATCTGCTTGACCTCCGTGGCCGTTTCCGTTTTCTCGTAGAGGAACGACTTGAGTTTCGTCAGTTCCTTTTCCGTAGCTTTCCAAATGAAGTTTCCCAAGCCCTCAATCTTCTGCTTGAACTTTGAGAGGCTCACTAGGTCGTCTTGATTCATCTCCACCAATTCCTTGTGTTTGAGTTCGTTGGTAATCATGTAAAGTCGTTTGGGCGAGATGTTGTCCTTGATGTGGAAGAGCGGCTCGAGCGTGAAGTTCGACCATTCGTAGTCGCCGCCCTTCTCCGTGACCGAGAGATACTTGCCGTGCTGCGTGAAGAAGCCGTAGCGTTGATAGAGGTCGTCCGTTGCCTTGCCCTGCCGGCGGTTCTCCTCCTCCTTTCGCCGCTGCCGCTCGTCGTCCACCGCCCGTTTCCACAAGCCCTTTGTGCCGTTGAGTTTGGCGAGGCGGTCAATGTACATCGACACGCCCGTGTCGTCGTCGAGCAAGGTGAGCAAGTGCGCAATCTCACGCACCACCACGCGCTGTTCCTCCGTGGTCTGCGCCAAGGGGAACGCCTTTTCGGCGCGCCAAAGGATGAAGTCCTTCTCGGCGACGGACTCGAACACGTGCATATTTATATAATAGGAATCAGGGTCCTGCTTCCGCTCGTTCTCCGTGTCGGGTATCTCCTTGACCGACACCGAGAGTCCGCACTCCATTGCCAGCCGTCCGGCGTCGAACACCACCTGAATGCCGTGCCCGAATGGCTCGCCGCGCTTGGGAGGGTCGTCGTCGGGGAGGAAACACACCCGTGACGCGCTGCGCTTGATGAGCAGGAAATGCTCCTTGTTCCACGCCGAGCCGAGAGCAGCCACCGCGTTGAGCGCGCCGATGGACTGCAAGCGCATGCAGTCCGGCGCACCCTCGACGAGGAACATCTTGTCCGCCTTGGCCGCTTGTCGCCAAGCGTCCTCGATGCCGAAGAGCACCGAGGATTTGTGGAAGAGCAGAGAGTCGCGGCTGTTCTTGTACTTCGGCTGCTCGTCGCCCATGCACCGGGCGGTGAAGCCGATGACGTGCCCGTAGCGGTCGCGGATGGGGATGACCACGCGGTCTTGGTAAAGGTCGTAGCCGCCCTTGTTCACCAATCCCAGTTCGTCGAGGAACTCCCTTTTTACGTTCAAAGCCGAAAGTGCCCTGCCGGACTTCGGCGCGTAGCCGATGCCTTTCTGGCGGCAGTAGTCTTCGCCCCAACGCCCGTGGGCGTAGCACTGCGCCTCCTTGCTCTTGGCAAACTCCGCCGCGTAGAACTCCGCCACTTGCGCATTGGCCACGAGCAAAGCCTCGCGGTGCATGCGCTGCTGCTTCTCGTGCGCGTCCTCCTCTTTCTCCTCTACCTCCACGCCGCAGTCACGGGCCAACGCTTTCACGGCTTCCACGAATGTCAGCCCGTCGCGCTTCTGCAAGAAACTGACGGCATCGCCTCCCTCGTTGCAGCCGAAGCACTTGTACGTGCCGGTCTGCGGAAACACGTAGAACGAGGGCGTCTTCTCCTGATGGAAGGGACAGCACCCCACGAACCTTGCTCCCGACTTCTTGAGCTGCACGGACTGCCCGACCAGCGCCGTCAAGTCCGTGCGCTCAAGTATCTTGTCAATTATCTCGTTTGGTATCATTGGTTTGCTTACTTAAAAGCCCTGCCCACTCGCTATCGCAGCGACACGGCAGGGCT
>CAVALA010000087.1:0-7252 GCA_963589615.1 Prevotellamassilia timonensis | reverse complement strand
GGGCGTTGCACGCCGCCACACCAAGCGCGGCACGCTCTACCTTGTGAGGAAGAAGTGAACCTCATGCACTTAACCCACACAAAGCGTCCGTTTTTCACGAAAAAGCGCAAAAATCCCTTTCATAACCACCCATTCAGACGCAATGTGCAGAAAAAAGCCTATATTTGCAAACAAGCACCAAAGAACTGTGCACTGCGACAGTTCCCGACGGCTTGAGAGCAACAAAAACACCATCATTCACCTCTTCCCTAATACCCCTTAGACCTATGTTTGAAGCACCTTTGGCTTTGGCTGTAATCGTGGTGGCAGCAATCATCGCACTCACCATCTTCTTCCATTTCGTTCCCTTCTTCCTCTGGCTCAGCGCCAAAGTGTCGGGTGTACACATTTCGCTCATCCAGCTCTTCCTCATGCGCATCCGTAACGTGCCGCCCGGCGTCATCGTGCCCAGTTTGATAGAAGCACACAAAGCCGGACTCAAGTCCATCACCCGCGACAACCTTGAAGCACACTACATGACCGGCGGCCATGTGCAGCGCGTGGTCCATGCCCTCGTTTCGGCCTCCAAGGCCAACATAGACCTCTCCTTCGAGAAAGCCACCGCCATCGACCTCGCCGGACGCGACGTGTTCGAAGCCGTGCAGACCAGCGTCAACCCCAAAGTAATCGACACACCTCCCGTTGCCGCCGTGGCAAAGAACGGCATCCAGCTCATTGCCAAAGCACGCGTCACCGTGCGCGCCAACATCCACCAGCTTGTGGGCGGTGCAGGCGAAGACACCATACTTGCCCGTGTGGGCGAGGGCATCGTGTCCAGCATCGGTTCGGCCGAAACGCACGAACAAGTGCTTGAAAACCCCGACTCCATCTCCAAACTCGTGCTCTCCAAAGGTCTCGACGCCGGAACGGCCTACGAGATCCTCTCCATCGACATTGCCGACATCGATGTGGGCAAGAACATCGGCGCCACATTGCAGATGGATCAGGCCAACGCCGACAAGAACATTGCTCAGGCAAAGGCCGAAGAGCGCCGCGCCATGGCCGTAGCCACCGAACAGGAAATGAAAGCCAAGGCACAGCAGGCCCGCGCCGAAGTGATCCAAGCCGAAGCCGAAGTGCCCAAGGCGCTCGCAACCGCCCTGCGCGAAGGCAAAATGGGATTCATGGACTACTATCGCCTCGAAAACCTCAAGGGCGACACCGCCATGCGCGACAACATTGCCAAAATAAACCCCAACGACTTCTTCGGAAAGAAATAAACCCGTTCATCGTAAACTAACAAAAGCCCGATACTTACATGAAAAAATTCTACTTCCCCTCCCTCGCTGCCGCTCTGGCCTTCGTAGGGTTTGCCAGTTCCCAAAGCGCACTGGCCGATGCCATAGAAGCCTCCACCGCCGACAGCCCCAAGTGGTTCCGCGTGTACACACCCAACCGCTCCAACCTCACCTTCACCTCCAACGGCGTGGGCAATAAATTCAACGGCACGTCCGACGCCACAAAGCCCTACGGCAAAAACATGCTCTGGCGCTTTGAAGCGAACGACGACGGCACCTACACCATAATCAACATGGACGGAACCTACGTCAGCCCCGACCAGCTTGAAGCCTACGGCTCCAACAACGCCTTCGTGGGCGTAAGCGAAAAGCCCGAAAAAGGCTGGACCGTAACCGCCATCTCCGGAAAGACAGACCTCTACACCATTGCCAACGGAACCACCCAGCTCCACCAGGGCGAAGCCGGCAGCAACTACTACATCATCAACTACGGTGGCGGCTCGAACGTTTCCGACGTAGGTTGCCAGTTCACCTTCGAAGCCATCGACGCTTCCACACTCACCACCGCTGCCACGCTTAAGAGCGTAGACGTCAATCCCGGTGAGCAGACCCTCGCTCCCGGCAACAAGGACCAAGTGCTCCTTCAGCTCACCACCCACGTCAACGGATATGTTGGCGACGTAAAGGCCAAGAGCATCGTCATCGGCATCACTGGCAAAGGTGCCACCACGGGCAACTTCAAGAACATAAAAATCTACCAAAGCGCAGACAAAAACTTCGTCAGCGCCAAGCGCAACGCCACCCTCGTGGGTCAGACAGACAAGTTCACGGGTAAGGCAACCGACACCATTGCCTTCAACTCCGACTTCGTGCTGCCCTCCGGCGAAGCCTACTTCTACGTGACTGCCGACCTCAAGGACGACGCCAGCGTGGGCGACACCATCAACGCCTCCATGAAGGCCTTCTACTTCAACGAGAAGAAACTCTCCGTCAGCAAAGACCCCACAGGCCAGGCCTACATCTACTCCTCTTCCTCCAAACCCTTCCAGCCCTACGACGGCAACTCCCACTACTGGCGCATTCCCGCCATGGTGGTGCTCCATAACCAGACGGGTGCCAACGCCTCAAAGAACGGCCGCATCGTCACCATGGCCGACATGCGCTTCACCCACAACGGCGACCTACCCAACCACATCGACGTCTACGAACGCCACTCCGACGACCAAGGCAAGACGTGGAGCGACATGAAGCTCGTGGCAGGTAGCGAAGCCGACCACGCCATAGCCACCGCCGGTGCACACGGCTTTGGCGACGCTGCCCTCGTGGAAACCGCCAAAGGTAAGCTCATCGCCATCATGGCAAGCGGAGCAGGCTACTTCGCCTCCACTCCCACGTCGTCCATCGTGCCCGTCATCATCACCTCCGAAGACGGCGGCGAAACGTGGACCTCGCCCCAGTCGCTCTACGACGTGCTCTACAATTCGACCTACAGCCAGGGCGCAGTGCAAGGTTCGTTCGCAGGTAGCGGACGCGGCATCGTGCTCAAGCGCCAGAAGGACGAGAAGCTCAACGGACGCATCATGTTTGCCATGAGCCACCGATTCACCACGGGAAGCATTCAGGAATACATCATCTACTCCGACGACGAAGGTCAGACCTGGCACATGTCGCCCAACTCGGCCTATAGCGGCGGCGACGAGTCGAAACTCGTGGAACTCGCCGACGGCACCGTGATGATTTCCGTTCGCCAGTCGGGCAACCGCGGTTTCAACACCTCCACCGACGGCGGCATCACCTGGGGCGCACAGACCACCAACTCCGGCATTAGCGGCAACGCTTGCAACGCCGACGTACTCTACTACAGCAACCACATCCTCGTCCACTCCTACATCAACAACGCCTCACGCCAGAACCTCACCGTTTGCGTGTCGCTCGACAACGGAAAGACCTGGACCAGCAAGCGCGTGATTTGCGCGCCCTCTTCGTGCTACTCCACGATGGACATCACCTCCGACAACGAGATAGCCATCCTCTACGAAGACGCAGCTTGCAGCGACGGCTATGTCATCAACTTTGCCAAGTTCCCCATCACCTGGCTCGTAAGTGGCAACCTCTCCCAAAAAGCCCTCGAAACATCCATAAAGAGCGCCAACACGATTATTGAAGCCGGCGGCTACACCTACGTTTCCATGGGTAAGGCCGGACAGTATCCCCAAGCCGAGCTCGACAAACTCGCTGCCCTCATCCCCACAGCCGAACAGATGGCCACGATGACCGACGAAGAGTGTGACGCACGCAGCGAAGCCATCAACGCTCTCATCGAAGAGATTCGCTCCACGCGTCTCACCGTCGACGGATATGCCAACACCAGTACATTCACCATCAGCAGCTACGAGCTGGTGAACGGTTCCAACATCTGCATTGACCACACCGCCAAGGCCGTGACAAAAGCCGATACAGACAACCCGCTCTGGGTGATTGTTCCCGCCACCAACGCCGAACAGGTCTACATCAAGGCTTCCGACTCCGAAACCTACCTCCACCGCACCGACAACACGCTCGACGTGCAGACCTCTCCCGCTCCCTGGAAACTCGAGAAGGACGCTTCGGCCGACTACTACTACCTCCTGCCCAAACACACGCGCGAAACGTACGTCGTTGTGAACGTCGGCACAGGTGCTTTCAACTTTTGGAGCAATACCAAGGGCAACGACACTTGGTCCACCAAGTTCGTCCTCACCCGTGTAGGCGACATCGTAGACGGCATCTCTCCCGTCAGCGTGGCCAAGCAGCAGCCCGAAACCTTCTACGACCTCTCCGGCCGCAAGGTGAGCCGTCCCACCAAAGGCATCTACGTGACCAACACCGGTCGCAAGGTGATGCGCTGATAATGCTATCCTCCAAAACGCAAATGCACAGCAAAAAGAAGATCATATTTAACTAACGAATAAACTCCCCGTAACCACCGCCACGAAAGGCGGCGGCACGGGGAGTTTTTTTGCGAAAAAGGCGGAAATGCGTCCGCCCACCCCAAAAATAACATTACACATCCAAAAATGAAAGTCATCAATCTTGGAGACCGTTCGTCGGTCATCAACTGCTACATGTCGCAGCTCCGCAACGTCAACGTGCAAAGCAACCGAACCCTCTTCCGTCGCAACCTCAAACGCATAGCCCAAAGCATGGCCTACGAGCTGAGCCACACGCTCTCCTACAGCGAGAAACCCGTCGCCACACCGCTCGGCACGAAAAACGTGCCCACCTACGACGACCACATCGTCGTTGGCACCGTGCTACGTGCCGGACTCGCCTTCCACGAAGGTTTCCTCGAAACCTTCGACCAGGCCGACTCGGCCTTCGTGGCAGCCTATCGCGAAGAGGGTTCCTCGCGCGACGAACTCAAAATACACGTGCAGTACCTTGCCTCGCCCGACCTCAACGACAGCACCTTTCTCATGGTCGACCCCATGCTCGCCACCGGCGGAAGCCTCGAACTTGCCTACAAAGCCTTCCTCTCTCACGGCACACCGCGCAAGCTCCACATCTGCTGCGTCATCGCTTCGCAAGAAGGCATAGAAAACCTCTGCCGTGTGTTCCCCAACGACGACGTCACGCTCTGGGTAGCCGCCATAGACCCCAGCCTCAATGCCGACGCCTACATAGTGCCCGGACTCGGCGATGCCGGCGACCTCTCCTTCGGCCCAAAACTCGGACTCCCCGTAGAGTTCTGCTGAAGTTAATTTTTGCTCGTAGCAAAACATGAATATTCAGCCTCCGTGTGCATAAACTTGCCAATGCAGCACACTGTGTGTAAATTTGCCGCATAAACAAAAGAAAAGCAGATGGAAGAAATCAGCGCAGCCCAAGCGGCAGAACATATAGAAAACGGAAGTTTCGTAGCTGTAGGCGGCTTCGGCCCCGCCGGCTCGCCCAAAGCCATACCCCCCGCCTTGGCCCAAAAAGCACGGCGTGAACACGAAGCCGGACGGCCCTTCAAGGTGAACCTCGTCACGGGTGCTTCCATCGGTGCCAGTTGCGACGGCGAACTCGCTGCCGCCGATGCCGTGGACCGCCGCCTGCCTTTCAGCGTCAACGCTGAAATGCGACGTGCCTACAACTCCGGCCGTGTACGTTACACCGACCTTAACCTCTCCGACAACGCCACCTTCCTCCGCCAAGGCCTCACTGGCCCCATCGATTACGGAATCATAGAAGCCTGCGACGTGCAGGAAGTGCGCGGAAAACTCCGCATCTATCTCACCGCAGGCATAGGCATCGCCCCCACCATATGCCGCATGGCCACGAAGGGCGTGTTCATAGAACTCAACACGTGGCACTCCACCCGCCTCATCGGCATGCACGACGTCTACGAGATAGAAGCCCCCTGGTTCCGTTCCCCCGTGCGCATCACCCATCCCACGGAGATTATCGGCCTGCCCTACATTGAAGTAGACCCGCAGCAGATTCTTGGCATTGTCACCACCCATCTCCCTGACGAAGCGCGCACAATGAACGCTTCCACCCCCGAAACTACGCTCATTGGCCAGCACATGGCCGACTTCCTCGTGTGGAACATGCATCAAGGCTACATCTTCCGCCACAAGCTCACGCTGCAGAGCGGAGTGGGCAGTGCGGCAAATGCCGTCATTGGTGCTTTGGGCGAAAGCGCAGAAGTACCCAACTTCAACATCTACACCGAAGTGCTTCAAGAAGAACCCATGCGTCTTATGAGCGAAGGACGTGTGCTCTCCGCCTCAACTGGTGCCCTCACGCTGAGTCCGGAGCACCTGCAGATGCTCTACGACAACATCAATGCTTATCGCGGCCGCCTGCTCCTTCGTCCGTCCGAAATATCCAACTGTCCCGAAATCATTGCCCGCCTCGGCATCTGCTCCCTCAACACAGCGCTCGAAGTGGACATTTACGGACACGTCAACTCCACCAAGGTGGGCGGCACACGCATGATGAACGGTGTGGGCGGTTCGTGCGACTTCACGTGCAACGCCATGCTCGCCACCTTCACTTGTACCTCTACCGCCAAAGACGGACGCATCAGCAGCATCGTACCCTTCTGTGCCCACGTGGATCACACGGAGCACTACGTCGATGCCATCGTCACCGAATATGGTGTGGCAGATCTCCGCGGAAAGTGTGCCGATGAAAAAGCCGAGGCCCTCATCGCCATAGCCCATCCCGACTATCGTCCTCTCCTCCGCGAGTATGTCCGCCTTGCCTCCTCTAGTGGCGGCCATACGCATCACGTCCTCCCCGCTGCTTTCGCCATGCACGACACCTACCGTCGAAAGGGCGACATGCGTCTAACCGACTGGAGCGAATACATTATAGACTGATAAACTTACCTTCTTACGTTTCAACGCCCGTGGTATGTCCATGGGCGTTTTTTTACTATACATCGTAGGAAAAATTGGGTCAAAATAGCAATGTGTTTACAAGTGTGTACGCATATTTCTCAGTAGACTTGTAATTTTGCGAAAACATAATAGTCCTAACCGCATCACAAAAAGAGTACAAAAGACGCATTCGTACAGAAACTCATTTCTTTTAAAGGTGAAGCCGCTCATCGTCCCACTGTTTTCAACACAATAGATTCCCTTTATGGAGGCGATGTAAACCTTTATGCCAAGAACCTCTTCAAGAAATCTATTTTGCTCAACGTACACCGCAATGACCGTTTTATAAGGAAACCCTCAGCAGAAAAGTTCATTACAGATCCCGGTGTGCAGTTCCTTATAAGTTTGGCTAAATACCGACAATGGATGCATAGCGAATCTTCTTGCGGAAAATAAATATCTACGAACAGCCATGGCAAGATTGCAAAGACAACCTAGCTATGGCTGTTTGTCCGTAAGAAAGTTTTTGTATACCTTTGCAATGAACAATTTTTCGTTCTTGGTCTTATTAACTCAAGTTTCGGATTTAGAAAAGAACCTAAATTTATGCGGTAATCTGGCTGT
>CAVALA010000086.1:0-8232 GCA_963589615.1 Prevotellamassilia timonensis | reverse complement strand
TCCGTTTTTATGATTATTATGCGGCTCCGCCGCAATCCTCTGCAAACTTAGAGTTGAATTTGCTGCGGGCCCAACATGTTGGGCCCGCAGATAGTTGAAAGATGTTTGTATTTGTACCGTATGCTTGTCGCCTACTTCCAGCGTTTGGTCGTCTGTCAGTTTTAGCTAAAGTTTTCCACCCCTTATTTTTAAGAGCTGGGAAGAACAATAAATCAAGATTAAAATGGTTTATCTGCCAAAAATGTCAGCCCTGATTCTCTTGTTTTGCAATGACACGAGCAACGCGAGTCTATTCCTTCGCCTCGTCCGCATATGCGGAGCAGATACACTCTGGCTTTACGACCATCGGCACAGCTCCTTCCATTACTTTTTCATATTCTCCCTCAGAAAAGGAATAGACTTTTAAAGCAGCTGATGAGGGATATCTACCGAAAAAGTCGTTGCTGCTTTGAAAAAGTTCCACTTTGTCAAACTCGCTCGACGCTCCTGCAACGGTGCAATATTTCACAATGCTTTTATATACGGATGGGAGCACTTTAAATCCTCGACTGCCATCTTTGTAAGTAAGAATTGCTACGAAACGAAAACGATGTTTGACAGGCGGACGCGAAACAACAGCTTTCGTGCCGTTCGTCTCTTCTGTTTTGCCCGAAGAAATCTTTGCAGAAATCGTCACATTACGCCCAAACTTCTCGTTGATTTCGTTCATCAACTGTTTGAAGAGTTTGCCATGGGGGGCGGTGTCGCGGTAACCGTTCACGCCTATAAAATAATGTATCATCTCGTGGATGATAATGTCGTCCCACTCACGTGGCTTCAAGTCGTATATCGTACTGAAGCGCAGATTGAAGTTTGTTAGCTTTATGCCAGTCGGCGTATGTTCTTTATTGAAATAGCACGAGCCTATCTGGCTGCGTCCATGGGAGAGCTGGATGGGCACAGGCTTCAATTTGCCTTTGAATATCAAACGATTGAAATGCGCGAACCTTTTCTCGGCTATATAAACGGTTATTTTCATAGAGGGTTTGTTACAGTTCCATTAAAAGCGTTGGCGTCCGGCGGGGCAGTACGTCCAGTTTGAAGCCGCCGTCCTCGTTGACCGTCATTCCGTGCTCCTTCAGATGGCGTTCTACCGTTTCGCGCGCCAGGACGGGGCGATTATTTTCCTCGCTGAGGTGGCAAAGCCATACGTGCCGAACGACGTCGGCATTGAGATTTTCAGCAAGGAAAGCACCTGAGCCCTCGTTGCTTATATGTCCCGTGCCATTGCTGATGCGTTCCTTCAGGTGCTTGGGGTAGCGCCCCTGCGCAAGCATCGCATCGTCGTAGTTCGACTCCACGACGAGATGGGTGGCGGCATGGACAAGGGGCTTCATCTCTTCGGTGAAGTGCCCCACGTCGGTAATAAGCACGAAAGTCTTGTCCTCCACGTGGATGCTGTAGCCGTTGTTCTGCGCACTGTCGTGGGGCACAAAGAAAGAATGAATAGAAAATGGACCAAGGTCAAAATCGGACCCTGGTTCTACGTCGTGCCGCAATTCTGCGGGCACTTTCTTTGCCACATGATGGTTCAGGCGCATGGAGTCGTGCACCTTAGTGGAAGTGTAGACAGGTATGCGGAATTTCTGACTCACGGCCCCCACGGCCTTCACGTGGTCGGTGTGGTCGTGAGTAACGAGTATGGACTGTATCTGTGCGAGCGGAAGACCGTAGTTGCTGAAATTGCGACGGAAAGCGCGGATGCCGATGCCAAGGTCTATGAGCAGGCCGTAGCCGTCGCAAAGCAGATAGTAGCAATTGCCACAACTTCCGCTACCAAAACTGATAAATTTTACCATGGTTGGTTATGTAATCACTTCAGAAAGGCAATCCCACGGCGAAGTGGAACGTGAAATCGCGACTGAAGTTGGGATGTATCACGGGATAATGCAAGCGTCCTGAGGTGACGGCTGGATTGATGGCTTTCATGCCGCCGTCGAGACGCAGAATGAAGTAGTCGAAATTGAGTCGGAAACCCAAGCCGTAAGCCACGGCTATTTGGCGATAGAAGGAGTTGAAGTGGAACTGTGCACCATCCATATCGGGATAGGCCCGCGTGTTCCATACATTACCGGCATCCACGAATAGTGCGGCATGGAGTTTCCAGAAGAGGTAGGTGCGGAATTCAAGATTGAGGTCAAGCTTCATGTTTCCCGTCTGGTTCACAAAGTTCACCTTTCCGTCGCTCCCCCGATAGGAGCCTGGGCCAAGGTCGCGCACGCTCCAACCACGCACACTGTTTGCGCCACCGGCGAAGTAACGTTTCTCATAAGGGAGTATGGTGGAATTGCCGTAAGGTATGCCTATGCCAAAGCCCACATGGGCGGCCAAGGAGTTTCGCTCGTTGATGACAAAACTTTTGGCAAAATCGAAGTCCAATTTCACATACTGCGAGTACGCTATGCCAAAGAGGTTGTACTGCCCGTCGCTGTTCTTTCCGCTTCGAGTGAGTTTTGAGAGGCCGTAAAGGACGTTACCGGCCAGCTCGACGCCCATTTTCACTTGCAATCCGTTTGTCTGATAAAGTCCGGAAGAGGAGTTCGCCGCGTCAGAACGCAATGAGTTGTAGACAAAGCTGTAGCCCGTTTTCATAATGAAAAGGTTCTCGTAGCTATAGCGGAGCACGGCATAGTGCGGATCGTCGCCCTCAAGATAGTCCTTACGGAAGGTGTCGGATATCCAGGGCATATAGACATAATTGAGCGAAAACAAGTCGTAGCGATGCTCCAGTTTGCGATTGTCGGTGCGGTTCCAACGGTAGGTCCACGCTCCAGTGAGCACACGACGGTGAAATTCGGGACGATCCTGCGAGTCGTACATAAGCTGCAGCGTACTGGAAGCCTTGAGGCGGAAACGCTGGTCAAGAGAAACGAAAGGTAGAAGAAGCGTTGGGAAGCGCAGTCCGGCTTCGCCGCTCCACTCTATGAAGTTGCGGTTGCTGTAACCCTCCAGGCCGGTGATGGCTTCGTAAGCTCCGCGAAACTTCAACGTGAGTTGCTCGGCTCCACGAAGGAGGTTGCGGTTGGAATAGGAAAGTGCCACGGCCGCACCGAGGTCGCCCGCCGTGTTGGTTCCTTCGAGTTCGGCTTTGATGCTGTTGGGCGAAGAACGTTTCACGAATATCTCGCAATCGAGCAAACTGTCGGCCACAGGATGCATGGTGAGATTGGAAAATGCCACCGTGGGCAGGGCATTCAAGTTGGAATAGGTGTTCTGTACATTGGTCTCGCGATAGAGGCTGTCGGGACGAAGCGACACGTGCGACGAATACAGACGGCGCGTCTGCTTGAGCGAGGGATAGTAGTGGATGTTCAAGCCGCGATAGTGTGTGGAATCGGCAAGGACGTCGGTCGGAGCTATGTCTTCGTAGACGTTCACGTTGCGCAAGCGTTGAACCTGCAAAGCACGGAGTGTATCGACGCCTTGAGGCAGGGTAAAGCGGAGCGTCACACCGGCTTCCACGGAATTAGGGGCCGTGTCTACGTCAAACCGTACGAAGTCGTTGTTCACGTAGTAATAACCATGGTTTCGGAGGGCTTTTACTACGCGCGAGCGCTCCTCAGCCATTCGCGACAGGCTGAGCGGCATGCCACGCCGAAGCAAGGTCTGTGTTGAATCGCAGCGAAAGGCTTCGTAGACAGCAGGTTCGTCAAAAAGAAACTGCAGCCGCGTCACATAATATTGCCGTCCGGGACGCAACGTGTAGATGGCCGTCGTTTTGTGACCGCGGCGGAGGGTCGATGTATCCACGGCGGCATGGAGATAACCATCGTTGCGCATAGCTTCCCGCACATTGTTGGCTGAATAGGCCGTCAAAGCCGCATCGTAAACCACAGGGGCTTCACCGAGTTTGCGCCATATTTTGGACATACCCTTGGAGGCCCTTGCCGAATCGGCACTCGACCAACAATAGATGCCCAACGGCACTTTCACTAGGCTGAACCACTTGGAGTTGGGACGTTGGTGCACATAGTTGCGGTAAGAAGCCACGTTGAAGCGTGCTTCTTCGGCCTGCAACTTCACGTCGGAAAGCACGCTTTCGCCATCTTTGAGGAAACGTTCGCAACTACACGAAACAAGCCCCCCAACGGCAACAAGAGCCACGAGGAGCTTTACACACGTGCGGTATAGATTTGCAAAATGCACCCTAAAAAGATGGTTCATTACAGGAGAATGCGATACGTTTTTACTGCAAAGGTAATCCATTATCAGAAATAACTTTGTAGCTTTGCTTTAAAATTGCTGTCAAACATATTGCTTTTCTTTGCAAGGCAACATACACTGCACCCCGTATCAAGCAAGCTATGCTCACCAAGAACACCATAAAGCACATACGTTCACTCTCGCAGAAGAAATTCCGCGACGCCACACACACATTCATTGCCGAAGGGCCGAAAGTAGTGGGCGACCTGCTTCCGCTGTTTCCCTGCCAACAACTTTTTGCAACTCCCGACTGCCTCCAGCAATTCACTGACGAGGGCATCATTGCACGGGCCAACGTTAACGAAACGCAAGTCGTTACGCAAGAAGAACTGGAACGCCTCTCTTTACTCAAGTCGCCCCGTGGCGCCTTAGCGGTTTTCGCCATGAAGGACGACAACGAGGACATGGGCACACTCGCACAACTTCCCGCGCAAACGTTGTGTCTAGCTTTGGACGGCATACAGGACCCCGGCAATCTCGGCACCATCATACGCATTGCGGACTGGTTTGGCATAGAGCACATTTTCTGTTCGCCCGACACGGCCGATGCCTACGCACCCAAAGTGGTGCAAGCCACGATGGGCGCCATCGGACGGGTACATCTCCACTACTGCAATCTGCCGCAGTTCATAGCCTCTTTACAAGAAAGCACACCTGTTTACGGAACGTTCCTGAACGGCAGCAACCTCTACGGCAATGAACTTTCCGCGCACGGACTCGTGGTGATGGGCAACGAGGGCAACGGCATTTCCGACGCTGTGGCACAACTCGTCAACGAGCGACTGCTCATTCCCAGTTACCCATCGGGGCGAAACACCAGCGAAAGTCTCAATGTGGCAGTGGCAACCGCCATCATCTGCGGAGAGTTTCGCAGAAGGGGATAAAAGGGCAAAACCTTTTGCCGCTAATAAGAACCAACAAAACGGCCATTTCCTAAAGGCCGTACATAAAAATGCTAGAACTGACTGACTACATCCACAACATCGTTTACTCACCCACCGCTGCATTTATTTGTTTGGGAATTGCATTCATTGCCGTAACAGCCCTTGCAGCCACCCGTTGGCGGACGTGGGGCAAAGCCGTGCATGCGGCTAAAGATGCAGTACGCTTCTCTGCAGAAGCACAAGAACGGACGGACGCAAAGCCCAAAGTAAGCATCGTCATCCCCGCTTGCAACGAAGCGGCCAATCTCGAAACGAACCTCCCGAAATATCTCCGTCAAAAGTATTCTGGCGCATTTGAAGTGATTGTGGCAGACGAGAACTCCAACGACGAAACCATGCTCGTTGTACAACGGTTGAAAGAGAAATCCAGCAACCTCCGCACTACGTTCATCCCCGCTACCGCACGAAACATCGCTCCACGAAAATTGGCCATCACGCTCGGCATTCGTGCCGCACGCAGCGAATGGGTAGTAGTGGTCAATCCCGACTGCGAACCACAATCCGACACCTGGCTCGAAAGTCTCTCGGCTTATTTCACAGACACGACAGATTTCGTAGGAGCTTATACCAACTGCGAGTACAACCACAGCAGTTCATCGCGCCGCATGATATTCGAACGGCTCATGCGCCAAGCCGAATACGAAGCTAGCCGAACGAGCGGATACATCGCTGGTGCCGAACACTGCAACATAGCCTTCCGCAAGTCGTGGTTTCTTTCGCACAACGGCTTTGCCGAAAGTCTGAACATACCCTTCGGCGAAGAAGCCATCCTTGCCAATGCACACGCAGAAGCAACGAGGGCCATATTTCCGCTCTCTACAATGGTCAAAGTGACGCAGGAAACGCCGTTGCGCTCTTATGCGCAGACACTTCGAGTTCATCTTGCCGAAACGCGCCACCATATGGTCCACAAAAGCACGCTCTTCCGTTGCTGTCAAATCGTGGGAGACACTGCTGCACAACTGCTACTATGGTCGACAGTGGCATACGCCGTGCTGCGCACACTGCTGATAACCGACAGCGGGTACTATACCACAGAAAGCCTCTACACCGACATCCCCTTCGCCGTGGTGCTCCTCGTGGGAATGTTTGTGCCTACTTTGCTCTGCCGCAAACTCTGCACCTTGCTCCACGAACCGAATTTAAGCGGGAACCTCTTCACACAAGCAATCTTGGCCCCCGCCAGAGCCATGCACACACGACTGCTACGCTACGCCCACCGCGCAGAATTCGTACGCAACTATCTGGAACATACCAACTGAAGCACACTTTTTTCGGATAAAACTTTGTTGTTAATGCAGTTCTTCGTACTTTTGCACTCAATTCAGACCATTACACGAAGTTGTTACCAACCAAATTCGTTATCGATAACCAAACAAGCTATAGCAAACAATGAAACAAGGTATTCACCCTGAGAATTATCGTCCCGTAGTATTCAAGGACATGAGCAACGGCGACATGTTCCTTTCACGTTCCACCTGCAAGACCACTGACACCGTGGAATTCGAAGGCGAAACTTACCCCGTGGTAAAGCTTGAAATCTCAAGCACCTCTCACCCCTTCTACACTGGCAAGAGCAAACTCGTCGACACGGCTGGCCGCGTAGACAAGTTCATGAGCCGCTACGGAAAGAGCCGCAAGTAATACCGCTCGCTGCTCCCACACTTAAAGATAACTCTTATCAGGAGGTAACACAAGTGAAAGCAAAGTGGATGCACCCTTTCGGTGTGTCCACTTTTTTTGTTGCCATCATGCCACAAGCAGCAACTTATGGCTAAATTTGCATTCATCCACCCTCAACAATCGCATACGATGACTCCCCACCATGCATTTCTTCTTCAGTGTCAGCCCCTGCCCAAAGTGCGCATTGCACTCATTGGCCTAGGGATGCGAGGCATGAAAACACTCGTGCGCTATGCATTTATACCCGATGCAGAGATACGTTACATCGTAGACGTGGACAATGCAAAACTTTGTGATGCCAATCTCAAACTCACAGAAAGCGGACGCCCCGCTGCAACACCCCTTCAAGGCGAAGAAGCATGGAAGAAAGTCTGCGAAAAAGACGACGTAGACCTCGTATATATCTGCACAGAATGGCACACGCATGCCGAGATGGCCATACGCGCCATGCGCTGCGGAAAGCACGTGGCTGTAGAAGTTCCAGCGGCAACTACGCTCGAAGAGTGCCGTGAACTCGTGCGCACGGCCGAAGAAACGCAGCGCCACTGCTTCATGACCGAAAACTGCTGCTACGACTTCTTCCACCTTTGCACGCTCGAAATGCACCGTCGTGGAATCTTCGGCCGTATCAACCACTGCGAAGGGGCATATATCCACGACCTCACACCCGAAGCCGTAAATGCACAACCCACAACGTCGGCAAATAGCTGGATAGAACGCTCGTGTACGCTTCACGGAGGCAACCCCTACCCCACGCACGGCATCGGCCCCATTGCCCAACTCCTTGGATTTCACCGAACGGATTGCATGACAAGCCTTGTAAGCCTCACTTCGGATGGAAAAGAAGAGGGCAACACGCCCATAGGACGAATCAACACTACCCTCATCCAAACGGAAAGTGGAGCAACCATCATGCTTCAATTGGACGTGGTAACCCACAGGCCTTATAGCCGTCTGCAAACGATTTGCGGTTCAAAGGCTTTTGCACAGAAATATCCTATTGCTACATTGCAGAACGAAGCCAACACATGGGTCGGAGAAGAGGCAGAAAAGCATCTTTCTCAATTCGCCACATCTGAAGGTGCGCGCCTTTGGCTGGAAGGCGAAAAGATGCATGTGCCAAACGCCATGAACTACGCTATGGACGCCCGCCTCATCCATTGCCTGAAACGCGGCCTACCTCTAGACATCGATGTGTACGACGCCGCCGAGTGGTCATGCATGGCAGAACTCACTCGCCTTTCTGCTGAAGCCAACGGTGCGCCAGTAGAAGTGCCGAATTTTCTGCAAAGGTGAAGCGGATATAACTTACTCAAGTTTCGGATTTAGAAAAGAACCTAAATTTATGCGGTAATCTGGCTGT
>CAVALA010000085.1:0-8559 GCA_963589615.1 Prevotellamassilia timonensis | reverse complement strand
CCGGGGACACAAGGATTTTCAGTCCTTTGCTCTACCAACTGAGCTATGGCACCTTCTTGCGTTGTTTCTTGTGCAAACGAACCGAGGACACAAGGCCGTCAATAAGATTTTGCAGTCCTTTGCTCTACCAACTGAGCTATGGCACCTTCTTGCCGTTTGCGGGTGCAAAGTTATTTCATTTTTCTGGACAAGCAAATTTTTTGCTTGCGAATTTTGAGTAAGAATACACAATCCGCCCAGAAACGGTTGCTCTTCTGCAACCTTTTCCGGGCGGAACAATATATAAAAGTGTCAGTGCATTAGTGGCAGCAGCTGCAGGGAGAGAGCTGTTGGAAGAAGTCGTTGCCCTTGTCGTCCACAAGGATGAAGGCGGGGAAGTCTTCTACGCGGATTTTCCAAATGGCTTCCATGCCGAGTTCGGGATATTCCACGCACTCAATGCTCTTGATGCTGCTTTGTGAGAGTACGGCCGCTACGCCGCCGATGGTGCCGAGATAGAAACCGCCGTGTTTCTTGCAGGCGTCGGTAACCACCTGACCACGGTTGCCTTTGGCAATCATCACGAGGCTGCCGCCGTGGTCTTGGAATTCGTCAACGTAGGGGTCCATACGGTTGGCGGTGGTGGGGCCCATACTACCGCAGGGGTAACCCTCGGGAGTCTTGGCGGGACCAGCGTAGAGGATGGGGTGATCCTTGAAGTAAGCGGGGAGATCTTCGCCAGCGTCGAGACGTGCCTTGAGTTTGGCGTGGGCTATGTCGCGTGCCACGATGATGGTGCCGTTAAGGCTTACGCGGGTGCTGACGGGGTATTTGGTGAGTTCGGCGCGTACGGCATCGATGCCTTTGTCGAGGTCAATGGTCACACCCTTACCGCCTTCGCCTGGGTTGCGGAGTTCTTCGGGGATAAGTTCGGTGGGGTTGCTGTCCATCTGTTCGAGCCAGATACCGTCCTTGTTGATCTTAGCCTTGATGTTGCGGTCGGCGGAGCAGCTCACGCCCATACCGATGGGGCAACTTGCGCCGTGACGGGGAAGACGGACAACGCGGATGTCGTGGGCGAGATACTTGCCGCCAAACTGTGCGCCGAGGCCAATCTTGTGGGCTTCTTTAAGGAGTTTTTCTTCGAGCTCAACGTCGCGGAAGGCGCGGCCGGTCTCGTCGCCGGTTGTGGGAAGTGCGTCGTAGTACTTGATGGAAGCGAGCTTCACGGTGAGGAGGTTTTTCTCTGCACTCGTGCCGCCGATGACGAAGGCAATGTGGTAGGGAGGACAAGCTGCCGTGCCGAGGCTCTTCATCTTTTCTACGAGGAAGGGAAGGAGTGTACCCTCATTCTGGATGGTGGCCTTGGTCATGGGGTAGAAATAGGTCTTATTGGCAGAGCCGCCGCCTTTGGCTACCATGACGAAGCGGTATTCGTCGCCTTCGGTAGCTTCGATGTCAATCTGTGCGGGGAGGTTGCAACGGGTGTTCACCTCATCGTACATGTTGAGCGGAGCGTTCTGCGAGTAGCGGAGGTTGTCCTGCGTATAGGTGTTGTACACACCGAGGCTGAGGGCTTCTTCGTCTTCGAAGTCGGTCCATACGCGCTGACCTTTCTCGCCGTGAATGATGGCGGTGCCGGTGTCTTGGCAGAAGGGGAGAATGCCCTTCACGGCCGTTTCGGCGTTGCGAAGGAACTGCAGCGCCACGTATTTGTCGTTTTCCGAGGCTTCGGGGTCGTTGAGAATCTGTGCCACCTGGAGGTTGTGTTCACGACGGAGCATGAACTCCACGTCGTGGAATGCCTGCTGTGCGAGCAGCGTGAGGGCTTCCTTGCTGACTTTGAGGATGGTCTTGCCCTCGAAGGTAGCGGTGCTTACACCTTCTTTGGAGAGGAGACGGTATTCCGTAGTGTCCTTGCCCAACTGAAACATGGGGGCGTACTTGAATGCGGGTACTTGTGCCATAATCTTTTTTAGAAAAAACTTATGTTGAAGTGTAGAATATAGATCGCGCGAAGTTCAAAGCTTGTAGCTTTGATTGCGTAGCAAAGTTAGGCAAAAAAGGAAGCGTGCGCAAAAGCTAAACCCGAAACTTGAGAAAATAAAAAATCCAAGACAGCAAATTCAAATTATCTCCCAGCTCAACACGTTGAGCTAGGAGAAAGTTGTTTTCAAAGATTCACATAGCGGACTTTGCGTGTTGCACCTATGGAGACGTGACCTCCATGCGCTTTCGCCTGCAAATTCCAAGGCAGCAAATTAAAATTCCCTCCCAGCCCAACACGTTGGGCCCGCAGCCCAAAATTGACAGGCGTTCACATATCCGCCCCGTCATATATTTCGGTACAAGGAACTGCCTCGCGTGCGCGCGCACGTGCGCGCCTCACCGGAGTTTGGACATTCTACCTTCATCTGTCACCGCCTCGCAGCGATTTTATCATAAGCAGCAGATAGAGAGCCTAATAAGACTTTGTCTCGAGGTGACAGCAAATTCTCACCAGGCAGTAATTTTTCGTCACGGCCTAAAAATTTCGGTCATGCGCATGTACCGAAAAAGATGACGGCAAAGATTTAATAAAGCAAAACTTTTGTGACTGCACTTTAATGCTGTCACCCTTAAAACAGCTTATTCTTCATTCCTTATTTGCACATGTGCACATCTGCTCATTTGCACATGGCGCAGCACGCAAAACCGTCCGCGACGGTGACGGGTGACAGCAGCTTGCACAAACTTTGGTGTATACGCGCGCGTACGCGTATAGAGGTAAAGGTTGCATATAATGATTCGTCCACAGTCAGAAACAAATCAGTCGGAATGTGTTCTCACATTCCGACTGATGCCTGTTACTTGACACTCACCTTGAGTGTCTTGTCTTTCACCTTTATGATATACACGCCTAAGGCGTTGAGGTCCACCTCATGGCTCGTTCCATGATAAACGGTGAAGCCGCTGGCGTTGACTACCGTAAGGATATCGTCGTCGGCAAGTCCCTCTACGGTGAGATGACGGTTCTTGATGACGATCTTCACATCGCCTATCATGATACTACCGATGCCAGTCAACTTCGTCACGGTTAGTACGCAGTTGATACTTAGGTTAGAACCGTCTGTAGTCTTCGCCGTAATGATGGTCTTGCCCTCGCTTACGCCGGTCACGACACCTTCTTCATCAACGGTTGCAACGGCAGGCTTTGCCGAGGTCCATGAGAGCGTCTTGTTCGAAGCGTTCTCCGGATTGTAGGTCACCACCAATTGCTTGGTATCGCCTATGGCAACGGTTGCGGTCGGTTCCTCAAACTTGATTTCCACGATAGGAACGACGGGAGTCTTTGCGCTTTCTACCTTTACATGGCAAACGGCCTTAATCTCGGTACTGTCAAGAGCCTCCACAGTGATGTCCGCCTCGCCCTCAGCTACAGCCAGTACGAAGCCTTCGGCTGTCACCATTGCCACGTCGTCGTTGGAACTGCTCCATTTTACCTCCTTGTTAGTGGCATTGGTCGGGTAGACCATGGCCTCCAACTGAACGGTGCCGTCTGGTTTCAACGTGACATTCTCTTGACTGATGGTGATGCTTGTCACCCTTACGTCTTCCGCGTCAGGATTGTCGCAACCTTCCACATTGTAGAAGCGTCCCCACCAGCTGTCGGCCTTGTAGGCACTCTCGTTGCCATAGATGACATGGAGCGTAGCCTGACCGAACACGTCGCTCATCGTAGACGGGTCTTCCACTCCGATGAAGTCGGGAACCTTCGTTGCGTAGCAATACACGTCCCTCAGCGCAGAGCAGTTGGCAATGATGTTGTCGTTGATATGCTCCACGGTGGCAGGAACTTTCAATGTGTGGATGTTCGTACAGCCATTGAACACATTGTTGCCAATGTACTTCGTACCGGTAGGTAACTCCACATCTACGATTTCCTCATCGTTCAGGTATATGCGATGCGCAGTGTAGGCTGGGTTTGCCTCGGCATTCTGGAAGTTAATCTGTGCGAAGCCGTCCAGGTGGTCTATGTTTACCTTACTCAGTACGGGACAATAGTTGAAGGCATTCTTGTCTACGGTCAACTTCGTCGTGTGTGTCTTGAAGGTGACGCTTGCCAGTGCGCTGCAGTTCTCAAAGGCTCCGGCACCGATGCCCTCCATGTTCTTCGGGATGGTGATGTCGGCGAGGTAACTGTTGTTGATGAACGCACCAGCCTGAACGGACTTGAGCGATTCGGGCAGTGTAATCTGACTGAAACCGCACTCGCCGAAGGCATAGTCGTAGATGATGCTCAGCGAGGTGGAGAGCTGTATGTCCGTCAGCCCCTCGTCGTAGCGGAAGGCATACTTGCCCACGCTCTGTGTAGAGTTAGGCATGACGAAGTAGTTGAGCGAGGCGCACTTGTAGAACGCATAGTTGTCGATAACCTTCAAGTCGCTCTGGCCGTTCCACTTCACGGTTTCCAGTCTTCCGTCGCAATAGAAGGCGGAGTCGCCGATGAGCGTCATCGTGTTCTTGCCTTCCCAGATTACGTCCTCCAGTTTTGCACAGTTCTTGAATGCTGCCGTATTGATGGACTCCATCTGCAGGGTAGTGCCCTCGAAGAGTACGTGCTGCAGACCTGTGCAGTCCATGAACGAGCGTTTTCCGATGGTCTTCAGCTGACTGGCGTTAGCCACGGTCACGCGGTTCAAGTTGATGGCATTGGTGGCGGCATTGTCCTCAATCTCGTCCACAAAGGCACCGATGCAGAGCGCCTGCAGGTCGTTCTGACAGGTGAAAGCATAGCTGCCCACTTTCTTCACGTCGTAGGTGACGGCATTGAAGATGGTCTGTTCGGGGATGCTCACCGTACCGTTATATACCTGTGCCACGTTCGCGGCATCGAGCGACTTGTTCTTGCCGCCGTAGATGCTCGTCACGGTGGCCCATCGGTCGCTAGTGTTCTCGTCGTGGAGGATATAATAGAGTCCGCCCACATACACCACGTTTTCGTCATAAACGATGACGCGACACTCAGAGTAGATGTTTTTGTCGTAGCTCAATGAGCAACGGATTGTGTCAACACCCGGCTTGATGGCGGTGATGTTACCTTTCGCATCCACGCTTGCCACACCATTGCCCGATGCACTCCAAACGAAATCCTTGTGTTCGGTGTTTTCGGGAAGAACGGCGGCTGTCTGCTCCACATATTTGTCACCCTTTTGCAGGTTTATGGTATTGGTAGAAAGACTGATGACTACGGGGTTGACCGTCACTTTGCAAGTATCTGACAAGTTTGAACCGTCAGTGGTCTTGGCAATGATATTGGCAGTACCGGCATTTATACCCGTTACTACACCATCTTGGTCAACAGTTGCCACACCTTCATTGTCGCTTGACCATTCCAAGCTCTTGTTGTCAGTTTCCTCGGGCATTATAGACACCTCTAACTTCAGGCGATTAGAGCGCGGCAAAGTAATTTCGCTTGTTATGTTTAAACTGCTAGCGCGAAGTGGGGTGACGTGCACTGTTGTCGATGCTAAAACTCCGGACCCATCTGTAGCGGTTGCCGTAATGACTGCATCGCCAACCTTGTTTGCCGTGACTACCCCCGTAGTTTCATCCACGCTAGCCACATCTGCATTGTTTGATGTCCACTTCAATCCTTCAGGATGATATTCAGCGACATTAACCACGCATTCCAATTTCGTGCTATCCGTCCTTGCAATAGATATTTCACTTGGCAATGTAAAATTTATGGTTTGGATGCTTTTTGCCGCATTCCAAGGTGCGGTATTTTTATATTGTTCAATAGCGTTATTGAGAACAAACAAAGAGGTGTTTGAATCAATAAAGTTAGAGCTAGAACATTTAGGAGGGGTTGCTGCAAGGCATACAATCGTCTTCTCTTGCATAGCATCAGAGAATATGTTTTCTCCGATGTTTTTTAAAGTTGAAGGTATCTCTAGATAAGAAAGTTTCGTGCAATTAAAGAAGCAATATGATCCAAAAGCCGTGATGTTGTTGGGCAAAGTTACATTTGTTAGGCTGGTGCACTGGCTGAAACAATGATCCCCTAAAGACGTTATACTGTTGGGCAAAGTTATATTTGTCAGGCTACTGCACTCTTGGAAGCAACCGAATCCCAAAGACGTGATGTTGTTTGGCAAGTTTATACTTGTCAGGCTGCTGCAACCCCAAAAGCAATAATATCCCAAAGACGTGATGTTGTTTGGCAAGTTTATACTTGTCAAGCTGCTGCAGCCTTGAAAGCAACAATTTCCCAAAGACGTGATATTGTTGGGCAAAGTTATATCTGTTAGGCTATTGCACTCTTGGAAGCAACAGTCTTCCAAAGACGTGATGTTGTTTGGCAAACTTATGCTTGTAAGGCTGCTGCAACCATAGAAACAAAATGCACCCAAAGACGTGACGCTGTTTGGCAAACTTATGCTTGTAAGGCTACTGCAACCGCTGAAACAACTAAGATCTACTGAGGTTACCGTAATTTTTTTTGAATCAAGCTCTATATATTGTGGAATCGTAATATTACCGGAAAGTTTCGTGTCTGCCTTGTTAGCTCTAGCTTCGCTGTGCCAATCTTCTAAAGCATATGTAACTCCGTCTAAAACATATGACGACTGTTTAATTTTGGCATAAGGGTAGATTTTAATTGTATCTCCTGTCTTTAGTTTTCCAAGATTAGTTATCTCTGCATCAGCAAATGCGCTCGTAAAAGAGACAATTGCCAATATTACAGCTAATGCCCATTTATAAAGTAGATTTCGTTTCATCGTATATTGGTTTCTTAAATTTCGAATAGTTTTTCGTAACGTTCCCGATTGTCATTGAGTTCAACGACTTTTAGTCCGGTGTTCTCTAAAAAGAGGCGTTTGCCCTCTGTCAAATCTGACGAATGGCAGATGTACCATCCTTTTACATCGTTCAGGCCTACCCGTTTAAGGTACTTCTTTCTTGAGATTAAAAGCCAACGGAGATAGCTCTCGTCTTGATTCAATGCCAAGCCGTTGATACAAATGGAACTGTTGTAGAAGATATTGAGCCATGTGAAATTGTAGTTCTCTTTATTTTTCATACCCCACTGCCGTTGCTCCTTTCCGACATAGTATAGACGAGCATTGTCGTGCAGCAAATCTTTTGTTGCGACAAGAAGATTCATGTAGTCTGACATTCCTATTCGAATGCTGCGCGTATGGTTTACACGACCATTGATATGCCAAACGGCAAAGCGTCTGAAATAGTTCTCTTCGGTTGATTCGTCAATTGACATGACAGCATAATAGACATTGAAGAGATAGGTATCTGAATACCCTTTTTTATAGTGGCGACTTGGGATGACAAACTGTTTCATTCCCGACTCTATGTTCGTGTCGTAGTTGGTTGTAAGAACTGGCACGTTCCACAGTGAAAGTTTCTTTTGTAACCATTCGCGGTAATCTATCTTTTGGCACACCATTTCTTTCACCTTCTCCCTTATTAGACTTTTAATGTCGTCGGTAACCTTCTTTACCTTCCGATTAAGGTCTGTGTCTTCGGGGTTGATCTTGGAAATCTCATTGAGCGTAGCCATGTCGTAAAGCTCCGTGAGCGAAATGCCGTCCGACGGGATGGAGATGCCTTCTTCAAAGCAATCGCTCCACACTTGCTTTATCAGTTCGCTCCACGACAAATCGTTCGGGTTGTACCGGTTAATGCCATTTCCCAAAATGAAAGCGAGACGTCCCTTTTTCCTTTCTTCAAGAAGAGATTCCCTAAGCGCTTGCGGCGTCAGGTTTCGATGGTTCGTACAATTATCAGGTTCTTCCATTTATAGTCTTTAAATATTTGTAGTTTCTTACTTGTTGGATGAACCCAACACCGACATCTTTTCGGGATTCATTTTGTCCGTGACAAGGCTCTTTGACACAACGAGTTTTTCTCCGTCTCTTACGCAGAGACGGAGAAAACGTAAAAGCCAATGGATTTCAACGAATTCAGCGTTTCTTAGAGCTGATTTGCAAAACCCTAGTAGATTCTTCGCACCAATTCACTAATTTGTTTGGCATAAATTCCTTTCGTTTCACTTCTTTTTATTAGTTTTGGCGCAAAATCTCCGTCTCTGCGTAAGAGACGGAGATTTTTGCTAAACATTCTATTTGAGTTTTCTGATGATTTTATCGTTTGCCTTGTCCATCTGATTCACGTCGATGCTGGAGAGGTATATCTGCGTAGTATGCTCGGAATCATGGCCCAAGCATTGGCTGATGACGTGGAGCGGAATGTTGCTTTGACTCGCAGCACTTGCCCATGAGTGACGGGCAACGTACATCGTCAAGGGGATGGAAAGACCGACGACTTCGCCAATCCTTTTCAGGTTGTAGTTGATGTTATGCAGTGCCGAGTCGTATTGCTTGCGGATGTCAGTTTCTTGGGTGATGATGGGGAGAAGGCGGGGGCCGTCTTGCTTATGATAGCGGTCAACGATGACTTGCATCTCCTTGCGCCACTTCACGGATATCCGTTGCCCCGTCTTGCTGCGCTGAAAAGTGAGGACACCGTTCTTGATGTTGTCCGTTTTGAGTTTGGCAATGTCGATGAGCGACATGCCGC
>CAVALA010000084.1:0-8694 GCA_963589615.1 Prevotellamassilia timonensis | reverse complement strand
TAAAATTTCAAGTATGAAGAAACTTCTACTTCTTACCATGTCGTTCTTCACGATGCTCTTCACCGCTATGGCTCAGAGCACCGCGACCTTCGACTTCACCAATGGTCCCGCGCTGAACCCCGCGCAGACTCCCTCTGCAACGGCATCAAAAGGCGTTTCAGTCAGCGACGTGCAGTTTACCAACAACGGCGTAACCCTCGTTGCAACAAAGGGCGGCAATAACGACGCTCTCCTCTTTACGACGTCTGACGGTTCCACAACAGAACTTCGCGTCTACAAGACAGGCAAAATCACAGTGACCGCTCCTACCGGCAAAGTCATCACCGCCATCACGTTCAGCGGCAACAGCGTTGCCACCATGGTTCCTTCCGACGGCAATTTCAACAAAGGTTCCTATACGGGTAACTACAGCACCGTAACATTCGCTGTTAGCGGCACGCTCAAAATCAGCACGATAACAGTGACCTACGATGATGAAGGCGGCGTAACTCCCCCCGCGCCCGAGGCCGAATACTCCACCATTGCAGAGCTTATTGCCAACGCTACAACCACGCAGACCGAAACTACGCTCAACGCCGACAACGTCGTGGTGACTGGCGTAGGTCTGCGCAACGGCAACTACACCACTTACATTACCGACGGAACAGGTTCGGCCTTCCTCTACGGCAAAACCAACCCCGGTTGTGTGAAGGGCGACAAGCTCACTGGCATCATTTCCGGCAAACTCTGCATTTACAACAACTGCATTGAGATCTACAACCCCGACCTCTCTGCCGTCCTCGTATCCAGCCACGGCAACGACGTGACTCCCGAGGTTGTCAGCATTGCCACACTCAACGGCGACACGGAGTATAAATACCAAAGCCGCTACGTACGTCTCGAAGGCGTAAACTTCGCAGCAGACACTCTCGCCTCAAGCAACATTAAGGTGGCTAACACTACGAACGACACCATCGTGCTCCGCGACAACTTCAACGTACTTTCCGACTTCGTCTTCTCTACCAGCAAGTCATACAACATCAACGGCTATGTAACCTTCTACAACGGTGCCGCCCAGCTATATGTTTGCTCTGCCGAAGACTTGGAAATCATCAGCGACCAGAAAGATGCCGAAACCGCATGGAGCTCCGACACCGTAGCAGTACTCAGCGGCACGAAGTTCACCGCTCCTACCCTCTCCACCCTCTCCAACGGCAAGAAGACCTTCACATCGTCTGACGAGAAAGTTGCTACCGTCAACGCTGAAGGCGTCATCACCTTCGTAGGCTACGGCCACGCCGTAATCACCGCCGAGACCGAAGAAACCGACGAATATCTCGCTTCCAAGGCTAGCTGCGACCTCTTCTTCCTTGAAGGTAACGGCCTGTTCGAGAACCCTTACACCGCCGCCGACGTTCAGTATTTCAACGGTCGTCTCAGCGAATCGGTTTGGGTGAAAGGCAACGTCATCGGCTTCATCTCAAACACCTCAACTGGTGCTTACTCTCCTATTAACGACAAGGTGGTTAACTCCAACCTCGCCCTCGGCTCTGAAGACTGCTACGTTTCAGTAAAACTCGACAAGGGTTCTGATGCCCGCACCCAGCTCAACCTCGTAGACAATCCCACAGTTCAGGGCACCGACATCTGCGTTTACGGTACGCTTGAAACCTACTGCGGCATTCCCGGCGTGAAGAACGTCAGCGCGTTCAGCCTCGACGGCAAGACCATCACCGGCATCAACGCGCCCTCCATCGTTGACAACGCTTCACGCACCATCTACAGCCTCGACGGTCGCCGCCTCCAGCAGCCCGTCAAAGGCATCAACATCATCAACGGCAAGAAGGTGATGGTCAAGTAAGCAAAGTCTGCAAAGACACGTAACTTTTATACACACAACGAACAGCCCCGAAGTTTCCACCATGGAACTTCGGGGCTGTCGCTGTTTATTCGTGAAATTTTTGTTGAGAGCGAAGTTTACTAAATATCAGATGTCTGAGTCAAGAAGGTGTTGAACTTTCTCTTCAGACAGCCCAGACAATTCAGAAACGATTTTTATGTCCATACCACGCCCAAGCATTGCTTTAGCCACTTCCGTACGGACTTCCGCGCGACCTTTTTCAATTGCCGTATCAATGGAATTCTTTATATCCCGATAAGCTTTCAAACTATCTTCGTATTCTTTCAACTCTTTGGGCGTAAACTTAGCAATCTCTGCCGCCTCGAAGAGTTTTGTAAAAATCTTCTCCTTCAGCGCTGCCGGGCGCTTGTCGAGCCGCGAAATATTCTTGAGCACATAGAGCCATTTGTCGTAAAGCGTATCAAGTTCGTCTTCACTTTTATTGAACTTCGCTATCTCCACATATTTGAAAGAGAGTTTATCGTTGAACACACGGTGCGTCTTCTTATCGAGCAAACCGACATCGTGGTTGATGTCCGCTTCGTCAAAAGCCTCTTCCTTAAGATCAAAGTTGAGAATAGCCACCGTGTAGACATGGTCCAACTTAAAATCCCAGTCGTTTCCCTTCGGGGCCTGTTCGCGGATGGGGAAAGTAGAATAGAAAAGTGAGCGGTCCTTGAAATACTTCTGGTAGGCATTCTGCATTTCCACGATAAACTTCTCTCCGCGCTCGTTTTCACAATACACGTCGAAGATAGCCTTTCGTTCAGAAGACACGTCACCCACATGCTCACTGTTCAAATACCTCACTTTGGTGATGACTTGAAAACCATCAAAGAGAGAATTCAGGAAATTGATAAGCAAATCCTTGTTCGGAGTCGTGCCGAAAATGCGCTTAAAGCCAAAGTCAGTCAGCAAACTGATGTACCGGTCTTCTATCTGTTTCATAGTCCAATGCTTGATTTTGGTCCAAAAATACGGCTTTCCATTCACACCGCAAAACGACATCTACAAATAAGGCCCTAAAAATATTTTCGCTTTTTTTGCAAAAGCGTTTGTTCCGTGCGGGTGCAAACGAACTTTTATTGCTAATTTTGCGCTTGTACTATATATAGTGACAATTTATGAACGACGAACTTAGGGTCATCATCAGCGGTGGTGGCACGGGCGGACATATATTCCCCGCCGTGTCCATTGCCAACGCCATTAAGGAAAAGCGCCCCGATGCAAAAATTCTCTTCGTGGGCGCAGAAGGCCGTATGGAGATGCAACGTGTGCCTGCCGCAGGCTACGAAATAAAAGGACTGCCCATTGCCGGCTTCAACCGCAAGAGCTTGATTAAAAACATCCCCGTGCTCCTGAAAATCATGAAAAGCCGCAGACTTGCCCGCCAGATTGTGCGCGAATTCCGTCCGCAAGTGGCTGTCGGCGTGGGCGGCTATGCAAGCGGCCCCACGCTCAACGTGGCAGAAAGCATGGGCATACCCACACTCATTCAAGAACAAAACTCCTACGCCGGCGTCACCAACAAACTCCTGGCCAAGAAAGCCAAGCGAATCTGCGTGGCCTACGACGGCATGGAACGCTTCTTCCCCAAAGACAGCATTCTCTTCACTGGAAACCCCGTACGACAGAATCTTCAGGAGCAAACGCTCTCGAAAGAAGACGCGGTGAGAGCCTTCGGGCTCGTGCCGGGAAAGAAGACGATACTCATCGTCGGAGGATCGCTCGGTGCACGCACGCTCAACGAGAGCGTACTCGGAAACATGCCGCTCATCAAACAGCAGAACAACGTGCAGTTCATTTGGCAAACGGGTAAATACTACAGCAAAGAAATCCACGCCGAACTTGAGCGCCGCGGTTGTCCCGCCGACCTCGTAGTGATGGACTTCATCAGCGATATGCGACAGGCTTATGCCGCTGCCGACCTCGTCATCTCCCGCGCAGGAGCAGGAAGCATCTCTGAGTTCTGCCTCCTCGGCAAGCCCGTCATCCTCGTTCCTTCGCCCAACGTGGCAGAAGACCACCAAACGAAGAACGCACTTGCCCTCGTGCAAAAAGACGCCGCACTCTACATCCGCGACGACGAAGCACGCCGCACGCTTCTGCCCAAAGCCATCAACACCGTGGCCGAAGCCGAACGCCTCGAAACGCTGAGCCAAAACATACGAACCCTCGCACGACCCAATGCCGCTTCAGACATTGCCGACGAGGTCATCAAACTGGCCGAAGCCTACAAGGCATAAAAATTCCCAACGGTCACACCAGTCGTTTCACCATACCACGTGTTTCCTCACGGAAACGCCACATTCTTCCGCAACAATCTTATCTCTTGGCCACGCCGGGCTTCGCCTTTACGAATTCCGTGCATCGGCCCACAGCATATCTTCAACAAGAAGTAAACTCCAAATGAAAGCAGTATATTTCGTAGGCGCCGGCGGCATCGGCATGAGCGCTCTCGAACGCTATTTCCTCTCACAAGGTCTCGTTGTGGCCGGCTACGACCGCACATCATGCCCCCTCACCGAGGAGCTCCGCGCTGAAGGAGCCGACATTCACTACGAGGACAACCCCGAACTCATTCCCGCTGCCTGCCGCGACAAGGCAGAAACACTTGTGGTCTACACTCCCGCCATTCCCGAAGACCACCGCGAACTGACCTATTTCCGCGAAAACGGATTCGACATACAAAAGCGTGCACAAGTGCTCGGCACGCTCACGCGTTCCATGAAAGGACTCTGCGTGGCTGGCACACACGGCAAAACCACCACGTCTTCCATGACGGCCCACCTGCTCCACCAGAGCCACATAGGTTGCAACGCTTTCCTCGGAGGCATCACGAAAAACTACGGTACAAACTACCTGCTCTCCAAGACAAGTCCATACGTCGTTATTGAGGCAGACGAATTTGACCGCTCGTTCCACCACCTCCGTCCCTACGCCACCGTCATCACCGCCACCGATGCCGACCACCTCGACATCTATGGCACGGAAGAAGCCTACCTCGAAAGTTTCCGCCACTACACCAGCCTCATCCAGCCGGGCGGCGCACTCATTGTGCACCGCGGTCTCAAGATGAAAGAAGCCCTTCAAGACGGTGTGCGCCGCTACGACTACTCACGCACCGAAGGTGACTTCCACGCAGAAAACATCCGCATCGGCAACGGCCGCATCGTGTTTGACTACGTATCGCCCTTCGGCAACATCGCCGACGTGGAACTCGGCGTTCCCGTAAGCATCAACATTGAGAACGGCATAGCCGCAATGGCACTGGCACAGATAGCCGGCGCCACAGCCGACGAAATACGCACCGCCATGGCATCGTTCGGCGGCGTGGAGCGTCGCTTCGACTTCGCCCTCCGCACCGACCGCCACGTGTTGCTTTCAGACTACGCTCATCACCCCGCAGAAATCAAACAGAGCATTCTCTCCATACGCGAGGTGTTCAACGGACGGAAAATCTCGGCCATCTTCCAACCGCATCTCTATTCGCGTACACACGACTTCTACCGCGACTTTGCCGAGAGCCTTTCCCTTCTCGACGAGGTGATTCTCACCGAGATTTACCCCGCCCGCGAAAAGCCCATACCCGGCGTGACGAGCGAACTCATCTTCAACAATCTGCGCCCCGACATGGAAAAGCGCATCGTGGAGAAGAAAGACCTTTGCGACTTGCTCCGCCAAGAGGACTTCGAAGTACTCATCGTGCTCGGAGCCGGCGACGTGGACAATTTCGTGCCCCAGTTCAAGCAAATACTCCTGGAGAAGGAAGGCTGAACGCAGACATCCGTTACTCTCTCACGATATTCCCCTAACCCGTCACCTCACGCATGAAGACCGTATTCAAGCTCATACTGCTGCTCGCGCTCATCGTTTACCTCGTGGTGTCGTTCGTAAAATTTTCAGCCTACGAAGACCACACCACCTGCACGAAGGTGAACTTCACCATAGCCGACAGCTCACACGCCGGATTCATCACGGCCGACGAAGCCGACCGTCTGCTCCGCCAGTCGGCCTTCTACCCCATCGGGCGCGAGATGAGTCAGGTGGACGGAACAAAGATTGAAGCCACGCTGCGCAAAAATTCGTTCATCGACTCCGTCTCTGTCTACAAGTCGCCCAACGGCGAGCTGAACGTCATCATCATGCAGCGGTTGCCCCTTATGCGCATACTTACCGACAAAGGGGAAGACTACTACATCGACGCAAAGGGCAACACCATGGCACCGCAAGGCTACGTGGCAGACCTCATTGTGGCCACGGGGCACATAGACCGGCGCTATGCCCGCCACGAACTCACGAAAATAGGTACTTTCCTGCGCGACAATGAGTTTTGGAACAACCAAATAGAGCAAATCGACGTGTCGGGCGACCATAAAATCACGCTCGTACCCCGCGTTGGCGGCCATCTCATTGAGTTCGGCACCACGGACAGCATACCCCGCAAATTCCAGAACCTCTACGCCTTCTATCAGAAAGTACTCCCCGTGGTGGGATGGAACAAATACGGTTCGCTTTCCGTTGAACACGTCACGCAGGTCGTAGCCACCCGCAAAAAATCCAAAGGCTGACACGGCGCAAGCGCTCCCTCCTTCTCTCCGAACGCCAACCGCCCAGCAAAAATGAACTCTGATTATCCCGAATACAGTAATAGAAACACCATAATGGCAGACAACTTCATAGTAGCTATCGAGCTCGGCTCGTCAAAAGTAACCGGCATCGCAGGCTGCAAACAGCCCGACGGCCAAATACAGATTCTCGCCTTCGCGCAGGAACCCTCCACTTCCTTCATACGCAAAGGACGCATCAACAACATCAGCAAGATGACGCAGTGCGTAGCAAACATGAAGGAAAAGCTCGAAAAGAAACTGCAGAAATCCATTAGCGGCGTCTACGTAGGCATTGGCGGTATGGGCATGCACACCGTGGGCAACACCGTGCTTCGCCATTTCGACTCCAAGATGGAAGTGACACAGGAGATGGTCGATGCCATGTGCGACGAAAACCGCAACGCTACAAGCACCGACCGCGAAATTCTTGAGGCCGTGCCGCAGGAATACCATCTCGGCACGCAGCTACAGACCGACCCCGTGGGCATCCTCGCCGAAAGCATTGAAGGACGCTACCTCAACATCGTGGCCAACTCGTCCGTAAAGAGCGAGATTCGCGACTGCTTCAACAATGCCAAGACAGCCATTGTGGATCTCCCCATCACCGTGCAGGCGCTTGCCGACTCCATGCTCACCGAAAGCGAGAAGCGTTCGGGATGCGTGTTCGTGGACATGGGAGCAGAAACCACCTCGGTTGCCATATATAAGAACAACATACTCCGCCACTTGGCCGTCATTCCCCTCGGAAGTGCCAACATAAACCGCGACATCAGTTCGCTGCAGATTGAAGATGAGGAGGCCGAACGCCTTAAACTCGAATACGGATCGGCAGTAGCCGACGTCACGGCCGACAGCACCAAGACCATTGCGCTGAGCGACGGACGCTCCATCAACTACGGCGAGTTTGCCAACCTCGTGGAAGCACGAATGGAAGAGATTATCCTCAACGTCAACAACCAGATTGTACTCTCGGGCTTCGACAAGAGCCAGCTCATCGGCGGCCTCATCATCACTGGCGGCGGTTCGCACATGAAGGAAACGGACAAGGCCTTCATGCGCCACACGGGCTTCGACAAAATACGCTTCGTGCGCACCATCAAGATTCAGCTGCGCGCCAAGGACTACCCTAACCTCAACCACGACGGCGACTGCAACGCTGCCATTGCCCTCATCGACAAAGGCAACCAGAACTGCTGCGGAGGTGAACTCGGCAAAGAGCCGGACATCTTCAACCCCGTACAGCCCGTAGAACCTACGCCCGGTCCCGTGGTCAACCCCGAGGAGGAGAAGCGCAAAGCCGAAGAAGAGAAGCGAAAGGCCGAAGAAGCTGCTGCCGAAGCAGCCAGAAAGGAAGCCGAGGAAGAAGCCAAACGCAAGAAGAAGGAAGAAGGCGCTGCCAAGCGTAAGAAACTCTTCAACGGCATCAAGAACTTCTTCAACAACATCGTAAACGCCGAGGAAGAATAAGGCCGCCGCTACTTAGCGAAGCACCACACGGGGCCCAAGCGCTCCACTCCCGTTCTCCCCACCCCTTCAACAACGACGCAAAATGAACGAAAACAATAAATCCAACGATTTGCTCATCGACATGGGCGTACCCAGCACCACACCCTCCATCATAAAGGTAATAGGCGTAGGCGGTGGCGGCGGCAACGCCGTGAACCACATGTATCGCGAAGGCATCCACGACGTCAACTTCGTGGTTTGCAACACCGACTCCAAAGCCCTCTGCGACTCCCCCATACCCGTGCGTCTGCAGCTCGGCAAAGAGGGCCTCGGCGCCGGCAACCGTCCGGCGCGTGCCCGCGAAGCCGCAGAAGAAAGCGTAGACAGCATCCACTCCATGCTCAACGACGGCACCAAGATGGTGTTCATCACCGCCGGCATGGGCGGCGGCACCGGCACCGGCGCAGCCCCCGTCATTGCCCGCGAAGCCAAGCAGATGGGCATACTCACGGTGGGCATCGTCACCATACCTTTCCTTTTTGAAGGAAACAAAAAAATTGACCAGGCCCTCGACGGTGTAGAGGAAATCTCCAAGCACGTCGACGCGCTCCTCGTGATCAACAACGAGCGCTTGCGCGAAATCTATCCCGACCTCAACGTGCTCTCCGCTTTTGAGAAGGCCGACAACACGCTCTCCATTGCCGCACGCTCCATAGCCGAAATCATCACCATGCACGGCATCATCAACCTCGACTTCCG
>CAVALA010000083.1:0-8797 GCA_963589615.1 Prevotellamassilia timonensis | reverse complement strand
GCGCATTGATAAGAAAGTCCCTGAATTTCTCTATCAATGTGACATTTATGTCTTTCCTGGTTGTTTTTACATCTCGTCTACTTATTTTTTTACGTTTACTTTATGGTGCAACAGTACGATAATTATGCATAAACAACGAAAGAGGTATAAAGATTGACTAAAAAGAAAATCCGCATAACTCATTGAGCTATGCGGATTTGTCTATTTATACCTTTCGGTAGTTGTCTGTACTTACTTCACCTCCTCGAAATCGGCGTCTTGGATGTCGTCGTTGCCTTTGTTGGAAGACTGCGAGGCGTTTTCGGAACCAGCCTGCTGACCGCCCTGGAAACCGGCACCGGCACCGGGCTGGGTACCGCTCTGCTGGTACATCTTGGCTGTGGCTGCCTGCCATGCGTTGTTGAGTTCAGCCTTGGCTGTGTCGATGGCGGCGATGTCCTGAGCCTTGTGAGCTTCCTTGAGTTTGCCGAGGGCAGCTTCAATGGCGCTCTTGTCGTCGGCAGCGAGCTTGTCGCCGAGTTCCTTCAGCTGGTTCTCAGTCTGGAAAATCATGGAGTCGGCTTCGTTGATCTTGTCGATGCGTTCGCGCTCCTTCTTGTCGGCTTCGGCGTTGGCTTCGGCTTCGGCCTTCATGCGCTTGATTTCGTCTTCGGAGAGACCGCTGGAAGCTTCGATGCGGATGGCCTGTTCCTTGCCAGTGGCCTTGTCCTTGGCAGAAACCTTGAGGATGCCGTTGGCGTCGATGTCGAAGGTTACTTCAATCTGGGGCACACCGCGACGGGCGGGAGCGATGCCGGCGAGGTTGAAACGGCCGATGCTCTTGTTGTCGCGTGCAAACTGGCGCTCGCCCTGGAGTACGTGGATGGTCACTTCGGGTTGGTTGTCTTCAGCAGTGGAGAACACCTGGCTCTTCTTGCAGGGGATGGTGGAGTTGGCGTCGATGAGCTTCGTCATCACACCGCCGAGGGTCTCGATGCCAAGTGAAAGGGGAGTGACGTCGAGGAGTACGATGTCGCCCACGCCGCTTTCCTTGTTGAGGATGGCGCCCTGGATGGCTGCACCTACGGCTACCACTTCGTCGGGGTTAACACCCTTAGAAGGAGCCTTGCCGAAGAACTTTTCTACGAGTTCTTGAACGGCGGGGATACGGGTTGAACCACCTACGAGGATCACTTCGTCAATGTCGGCCGTACCGAGTCCGGCGCCCTTGAGAGCAGCTTCGCACGGAGCCTTGCAAGCTTCGATGAGGTTGTGGGCAAGTGCTTCGAACTTTGCGCGAGTGAGTGTCTTGACGAGGTGTTTGGGCACACCGCCTACGGGCATGATGTAGGGGAGGTTGATTTCGGTCGTGGTGGAGCTGGAGAGTTCAATCTTGGCTTTCTCGGCAGCTTCCTTAAGGCGCTGCATGGCCATGGGGTCGGTGGTGAGGTCTGCGCCTTCGTCGTTCTTGAATTCCTGTACGAGCCAGTCAATGATGACGTGGTCGAAGTCGTCGCCGCCGAGGTGAGTGTCGCCGTTGGTGGAAAGCACTTCAAACACGCCGCCGCCGAACTCGAGGATGGATATATCGAACGTACCGCCACCGAGGTCGAACACGGCAATCTTCATGTCCTTGTTGGCCTTGTCGATGCCGTAGGCAAGGGCTGCAGCAGTAGGTTCGTTCACGATGCGCTTCACTTCAAGACCTGCAATCTGTCCGGCTTCTTTTGTGGCCTGACGCTGTGAGTCGGAGAAGTAGGCGGGCACGGTGATGACGGCCTCCGTTACTTCCTGTCCGAGGTAGTCTTCGGCGGTCTTCTTCATTTTCTGAAGAACCATGGCGGAGATTTCCTGCGGCGTGTACTGGCGACCGTCCACTTCAACGCGGGCAGTGTTGTTGTCGCCACGTACCACCTTGTAGGGCATACGTGCTATTTCTTTCTGTACCTGATCGTAGTTTTCACCCATGAAGCGCTTGATGGAGTAGATGGTGCGCTGGGGGTTGGTGATGGCCTGACGCTTTGCAGGGTCGCCTACCTTGCGTTCGCCGCCTTCCACAAAGGCTACTACGGAAGGTGTAGTGCGCTTGCCTTCGCTGTTGGCGATGACGGTGGGTTCGTTTCCTTCAAATACGGAAACGCATGAGTTAGTTGTTCCGAGGTCGATACCAATAATCTTTCCCATTGTTGTATTCTGTTTTTTTTGTTGTTATTCGAATTGTTGTTTGTTTTTGTTGCCCTCCGCCTTAGCGGCTGACACTCGCATAAAAGCAAGGTGCGTGCCAAACTTTTTGCTGCCAAACTTTTTTCTTACTTTTTCTTCCGACTGACAGTTTGTCAGTTCTTGCGGAATGATGCTAGCGCCCCTGGCGTGTAGAGTGCGCGGTTTGGAAAACATAGTGTTCGCATTGTACGCACGAAAAATGTTGTCCGAAATACTTTGTAGGAAAGAAATAATACGTTTCCTTTGTTCGTGAAAAAAGAATACGACTATGGCACAATTGACATTACAGGTAGACAGCCCTTCTGTATTGGAACAGTTGAAAAACGTCCTTTCTCTTATGAGGGGTGTGAAGGTTATAAAGGCAGAAGCGTTGGATGATGTTCCAAATGCGGCGACGTTGTCGGCGATGAAAGAAGCAGAGGCCGGCAACGATGCAGGATTGGTTGACATACAAGACTTGGAACATTTTATGGCCTCCATGGAATAGGGTAGGAGAGAACGTATGAAGGAAATCAGGAAAACTTCGCAGTTCAAAAAAGATTTCAAACGATACAAGAATGACAAGAAGTTCGTTGAAACGCTTTTTCTTTTAGTAGGCTTGTTGGCTGAAGGAATGCCCATACCCCGTGAATACAATCCTCATGCATTGAAAGGCAATTGGGCGAACTTTATGGAGTGTCACATAGAGAACGATACGCTACTCATATGGTTTGATAAGAACCAAGGCGTAGTAGAATTGGTGCGTTTAGGTTCTCATTCGGAATTGTTTGGTAAAGGACGAAAGAAATGACTTGTCAAGAAATTGCGCGAGAAGCGAACTGAAGGTTCGCTCCTCGCGCAAAATGTTTCTCTAAAAAACGAAACGTCCCAAACGCTTGGCGCGTGAGGAACGTTTCGTTCTATATTATATAAGGTGCGACTTTAGGTGGATGTGTTGGCGCAAGTGTGTTTGTATTTCGTTTGTGCCTTGGCGCGCAACTCATTCACGCTGTTGGTCTGTCATTTTATCACCTTCTTTCCGTCTACGATGCTGACCATTCCTTTGAGGGGAGCGGTTATGCGTCGGCCGCTGATGTCGTAGACAGCGCCATTGGCGGTGGTTGTCGTGTTCTGCTGCGGCTGGCGTATGGCGGTGACGAAGTCGAAGTTGCCGTTGTCCACACCTTCCATGACGAAGACGCTAGAGGCGGGGAGGGAGAAGGTGATTTCGTCGTCGATGTTGACGGGTGTGTTCATCTCAACGCCTTGCAGACCGCTGGCGGTGCCGAATACTTGGTCGTCGAACGAACTCTTCAGCGTGACGGTGGTCTTGATGTAGGCGGGGATGTCGAGCACTTCGCGCAGCGTGGTGACGAGCGTGCGTTTCTTCACGTCGGGGTTGCGGAGCGTGATGGTGGCTTTCTTGCCGTTCCACGAAGCCCATCCGTAGACGTTCACCTTGGAACCGTCCCAGGGATTGCCGCCCACCCAGTGGATGTCGGGGAGCACATCGGCGTTGCGTTGCTGCCAGTCCATGCAGTCGGAAAGTTCTTTCCAGAGCATGCCTTCCTGGCCCTTGGAATTCTTAATGCCGTCCATGAGGCTGTAGTCGGTGTAGAGTTCCACCATGCCGGAACCGCAACCGAAGGCGCAGCGCATTTCGCGTACCACACCGTTGTACGACATGTCGCGCGGCGTGTAAGCCTTACCAAAGTTGGTGAGGATGAGTCCGTGGGTCATGAGCGTGTTGATGGGGCAGAGGGGCGAACCTTGCGTGAAGATCTTGTAGACCATGTAGTCGCGGTAGGTAATCCACTGTTCGCGGTCGGTTCCCGTGTTGCCAATCTTGCTGCAGTCGGCATCCTGACGCCACACGGCGTCGGTGTAGTGGAACCAGAAGGGCGAAGCCCACGTGCCTACGGTGGTGTTGTAGAAAATGTCCTCGCGCTTTTTGCGTACATCCTTTTCGATGTCTATGATGGCTTCGGCGTTTTCAATGCCGGTGTCGCCCGAGTCGGGTCCGTAGGCCGTGCCTTGTGCGCTGATGCCGTCGAACTTGAAGAAGCGGAAGTCGTACTTGTCAATCATGTCCGTGCAGCACTTCACGAAGTAGTCGCGGTAGGTCTGGTTGCTGAGTTGCATGCCGCCGCGGCTGCTCCAGTAGTTGCGGCGGTAGGTACCGCTGCCGCCGTAGCCGCCCACCGGACCGAGCCATGCGCCAATGCCGGCGCCCATCTTCTTCGCTGTGGAGTTCTCTTCTGTGAATCCGTTGGGGAAGTTGGAGTTGAAGGTCCATGTGCCGTAGGCATCCCAACCGTCGTCCCATACGAAGGCATAGGGCGCTTTGTTGTAGACGTCGAAGAACTTTTCTTTCCAGTGTTCCACCACGTCCACACATTGTGTGCTTGTCATGTTGCCCGTGTAGTTGCCCTTCGTGTTGTCGGGGTCGGACGAGTCGTACACGCCGCCGTTGCCTTTGGCGTTGTTGCGGTCAATGTTGAGTTCGTACCATGAAATGTATACGGGCAGGGCGCGCCAGGGCACTGCACGCTCTCTCTCGCTGTAGGCGAGGAACGAACGGCGCTGCTGGCCGGGAGCTACGAGACCCACCACAGAACTTACTTCCCACGTTTTGCCTTTGGCGAGCGTGGTGTTGCGGCGCCAGTAGCCTTGAATGGGTATTTCGGTGGGTGCGGCAAGGTGGAGCGTGTCGACCACGGCATAGAGCAGCGTGATGTTGCCCGACGATGTGGTGGGTTCGGTGTTGTTCTCCACCATGAAGCGGAGCGTGTAGTCGCCGGCAGCGGGCACCTTGATGGCGTATTCGTTGTTTTCTTTCTGGTAACCGGAGTAGCCGCTGTGGTAGTCGCCTGCCACTACGCTCTGGCTGGCATCGAGAAGATCCACGCCGACCATGTTGAGGCGGTTGTTACCGCTGGAGTAGATGAAGGTGGACTTGAGCGTGCCGCCGGCCTCGTCGAAGTGAACGTTCATGGTCTTGGCCAAAACGTTGGGGTAGGCGAGGTCGAGTTCCTTTACCTTATAGGGGATGGAGTCGGAGGGGACGACGGCCCAACTGTCGGCGGTCCATTTCTCCGTAACTTCCGTGTCGCTCTCGAGCGTGGTGGCTCCCGTTGTGGTGGCGAGGGGCTTTGCGGCGCTCTTCACCGCGGGAGAACTTACCTTGGAGGTCTCGCCGCTGACGAGGTCGTACACGACAACGGGTACGCTAATCTTCTTGCTGAACTTGATGCTACCGGACGAGGTGAGCGTTTCGGTGCGCGTTTCGCAGAAGTAGCGGAGAAGGTAGGTACCTTCCTTTTCGAGGTTGAGGGTGTAGGAATTTTTGTTTTTCGCGCTGCCAGTGAATCCGTAGTGGTAGTCGGATGCCACCACGTTGCCGTCGGCGTCGACGACATCCACGCCGGCTATGTCGAGGCGGTGGTTGCCGCTCTCGTAGTTGAAGGTTATCTTGTTGGCACCTGCTTCGCGGAAGGTGACGTAACCGCGTGCGCCGACCACTTCAGAGGCGGTGAGGGGTTCGTTCTTCACCTGCACGTCGAGCACGCCTTGGGGTGTGTCGTCGCCCGGCGACCAGTTGAAACTTTCGGGCGTCCAGCTCTTGGGGGTGAAACCGTCAAGTTTGGTGCCGGCCGTCTCAATGGAGTTTACGCCCATCGGCGTTTCGAGTCCGGCGAAAATTTTGTCGCTGGCGAGGAGTGCACCGCGTGTGTTGCCTACCACAACGGGGGCCGACTGTGCTTCGCGGCTGTCTACGGTGTAGACCATCGGCGTGAAGGACTGCATGGCCAGGTCGGCGTCGGCAGTGATTTCAAGCGTGGTGCGGAGGTAGTGCGAACCGTTGCGGAGCACGGCGTGCCACGTTACGTTGAGCTTGTCTTTCTTGAACACGGCCTTGAGGGCCTTGCCGTCGAATCGGTCGGAGCCTTTCACGGCATCGGCGTTTCCCGTAAGCGTCTCTTCTTCCACGCTTTCCAGCGTCATCTCGTTGGAGGTGAATGAAGTGCCGTCGCCGAGCACCACTTTGAAGAGGGGCGAACCGGCTTTGAGGTTCATTTCGGCGCAGCCGCCGAAGACGAGGGTGGAGCCGTCTTTCACGAACTTTGCGGTGAGGAGGTCGTTTTTCAGCGTGTACTCAGTGTCGCTGCTGGAGAGCACAGCCGTGCCGGCCTGTCGCTGCTGAGGAAACACTACCTTTTGGGCAACAATGCCTTGCCCTCCCCCGAGAATGAAGCAGCAAACGGCTGCTCCCATCCATTGCTTGAGGTTTTTGTCCATAGTATGATTCAAAAATTTGTTTTTTGCTGCGGTGCAATGTGGATTCCCTTCTTGGAAAATCTTGCCCTATAGTGTTTTGGGCTTTTGCTGCAAATTTAGGTAAAATTCGCGTTTATGGAAGTGTGCCGGCGTAAAAAATGAAAAATGTTTGCGGAACGTCCTATGGTGGACGTTTTCAAAACGTCACAGCTCTACACGTCGTCACGTATGGTTTTGCGTGGCGAGCTACATTTCCTGCCGAGCCATTTTCTTACCGGCAGGTCGTAGAAGCGCATGCATATCCAAGCGAGCACCACGCTGGCTACAACGGTGAGCAGGGTCACGGGCCACGTTTCGTGTAGCGTGTATTGGCGCGTTTTGATGAGCCAAAGGTAGAAGACGTACATCAGCGGATAGTGCACAATGTAGAGCGGGAAGGAAATGTCGCCGAGAAACTTGCACACGGCTGCTGACATTCTGTCGGTCGTCTTGCCCGATGCTGCCAGCCATACGAGGGTGGGGAAGATGGCCACGATGCTCACCGTTTCGAACACGCCGTTGAGGCTGATGCTTCCGTCCGATGCGATGTAGGGTACGTGGAACAGACCGATGAGCACGGCGGAGCAAATCCAGAACGCACCGCGTACCTTCGCGGGGCGGAATACGCGCGAGAGGAGCAGACCCAGCGTGAGCGGACAAAGCATGCGCAGTGCGCCGCCGTAGAGGTTCACGCTGTCGACCGTCCATCCCACGCCTATGCTGCCGTAGCCCGATGCATTGGTCGCGGCAAACCACGCAAGGCCGGCACTAAGCGCTGCGGCCACGGCGGTGAGCACACGGGTGGGGAGGCGGCGGAGGAGTAGGGCATAGACGATGTTGCCGATATATTCGAAGAAGAGCGACCAGCACGGGCCGTTGAGCGGGAACATCTCGCCGTTGCCGCGCACCTCGCGTGGCATGCCGGGTATGGCGGGCAGCATGAGCGCTCCGCACACGAAGGCCAGGAGGGTGAGGGCGATGGTGGCATGGCTGTGGTCCCACCGCTCCATGCCGGTGAGGAGGAACGAGAGTGCGCCGATGGCCGCTCCCATAACGACCATCGGATGGAGGCGGATGAGGCGTCGGCGGAAAAATTCGCCCAACGTTAGTGACTTACCCCAACGGTCGTCGTAGGCGTAGCCGATGACGAATCCTGAAAGGATGAAGAAGAAGTCGACGGCCAAGTATCCGTGGTTGATGGAGTCAATCACGGCGCTTTGGCTGGCAAACTGGAAGCCTTCGAACACGTGGTACCACACGACCATCAATGCGGCAACGCCGCGGAGTCCGTCGAGTAGGGCGTAGTGGGGTTTGGTTTCTATGGGTTGCATGAGTGGAAATGTTCAGGATAGATGTTCGTTGCTGAAGTTTCGGATTTAAAGTGGAATATTACGGCCGACAAAGTTACACCATTGCCTTGAGTGGGAGAAGTGAACGTGATAAAAAGTGTGGACGCCATAAACTCACATATGTTCATGTACGCGCGCACATATTACGCGCGCGCATTACACCGAAGTTTGTGCAAGCTGCTGTCACCTGTCACAATCACGGACTGTTTTGCGTGCTGCGGCCTCGCGGAGGCTTCTGCGTGCTGGCGCCGCATGTGAGGGCTTGGGCTTTGCGTGCGTAGCGCATGGAGGTCACGTCTCTGACGTGACGCTCTATACGGCCTCACAGTGGCTTCTGTGTGCTGTCCCTTGTTTCCTTGCACTAAACGTCACGTCGGAGACGTGACCTCCAAGCGCTTGCGCACGCTAAAGAGGGTGACAACAACCTTTTTTGTGCACATATCTATACAAAAGTTCTGCTCTATTAAACCTTTGCTGTCACCTTGGGTTGTGACCGATTTTTATATGGTGCTGACGAAAAATTACCCCTCGTGAGAATTTGCTGTCACCTTCGTAAAGTCTTGACAATGGCTTGTGTAATAATGAGATAAGCATATTAACGAAAGGCAGGGATGACAGATGAAGGTAGAATGTATAAACTTCGGTGAAGCGCGCGTATGCGCGCACGCGCGAAGCGTCGGTATTCGTACCGAAATGTCGTGAGCTGAAAGTGTAAACTTCTGCAAAATTTGGGATGCGGGCCCAACGTGTTGGGCTGGGAGGGAATTTCAATTCCGTGCCTTGGAATTTTAATTCCATGCCTTGGTTTTGCAAGTGGGGTAGGGGTAGGAATTTTTCGTGATAACTACTTAGGTAGGGGGACACAGATGACACAGATATTTAAGACAAACACGAATCTACGCCTAAACGGCGCAGAAAGTCTCCCACAGATCTCACAGATTTACACAGAT
>CAVALA010000082.1:0-9093 GCA_963589615.1 Prevotellamassilia timonensis | reverse complement strand
GTGACAGCAAGATGTACAAACTTCGGTGAAATGCGCGCGTGCGCGCGCACGCGAGGGGGCGGTAGTACCGAAATGTTCGGGTGGGAGAAGATGTAAAGTTCTGTGAATTTTGAGATGGGTGCTCAACGTGTTGAGTTGGGAGGTAATTTTGACTTGCTGAGAGAAAAGAAGGAGGGGGTGCTGAAAAAGCGTGCGGCCTATGGAGGTTTTCACTTCCATAGGCCGCAGGGGAGATTTTCTGCGCTGAGCAGAGAAGAGTTTTACGGAGAATTAGAGTCCGGAATAGTCGCGACTGTAGCGGAGCATCTGTGCGTCGTAGGCTTCGGTGTAGTCGACGGTGACGTCGGTGATGTTTCCTTTGGCATCGCGGACGGCATGGTAGACGGGGTTGATGAAACCTTTGTAGGGAGAGAGGTGGAGTTTTTCGTAGCGTGCGAGGATTTCCTTGTGGAGTACGGGATCGATCTTCACGCCGTAGTTCTCTACGAGGTCGCGTGCTGCGGGATAGTCGCCCTCGCTCTTGATGCGCTGAATTTCGGCAAGGAGTTTACCGAAGAGGGTACGAAGCTTGGCGTAGTCGTTGATGCGGACGTAGGTTTTGCCGCCTTTCTTCACAAGTTCCACCACCTTGTCGGCCTTACCGTGTTCGTAAGCCCAGCGGGCAATGAGGGCACGGTTGCGCATGTGAGCCTCTTCGATGTTGTTGCCGGGTTTGATGCGCACGAGTTGCGTCATGAGTCCGTTCATCATGTAGGTGTAGTACTGGCTCTTGTAGGCTTCGAGGTTGGGTGTGAGTCCGAGATCAACGAGTTTTTGGTCGGCCACGTAATAAAGACCAAAGAGGTCGGCGCGTGCTTCCTCGATGGTAGAGCCATAGGCTTTCAGTGTGTCGGGGTCGGTGCCGGGGAGGAGTTTTCCGCTGCCGTGGCCGAGACATTCGTGGAGGTCGGTGTGGAGGTCGTCGCAGGCGTCGCCGTACTGGCTGATGAGTTGGCGCGTGGCATCGTCAATGACGAACTCTTTGTCCATGCCGGAGCCGTGGGCCGCTTTGTTGTAGGCATCGGTGAGGTTGCCGATGGTCACGCTCTTGGAACCGTGTTCGCGTCGAACCCAGTCGGAATTGGGGAGGTTGATGCCGATGGCGGTGGAGGGATAGAGGTCGCCACCAAGGATGGCAGCGGTGATGACTTTGGCGGAAATGCCCTTGACCTCTTCTTTCTTGAACTCGGGAGCTACGGGCGAGTGGTCCTCGAACCACTGGGCGTTGGCGGAAAGTTTTTTGGTGCGTTCGGTGGCTGCGAGGTCCTTGAAATTGACGATGGACTCCCACGAGGCTTTCATGCCGAGCGGGTCGCCGTAGCTTTCGGTGAAGTAGTTGGTGAAGTCGACGAGGCTCTCGGTGTCCTTGAGCCAGTGGATGGAGTACTGGTCGAACTCGCGGAGGTCGCCGGTGCGGTAGACGTCGATGAGGAGGTCGAGCACACGGCGCTGTGCGTCGGTGCAGGCGTAGGGACGTGCTTTTTCGAGTTGTGCGACGATGCGCGAGATGGCTCCGGAGTAGAGTCCACCAACGCGGTAGACGTGTTCGGTGAGTTGTCCGTAGTCGTCGCGCTCAAGGCGGCTGTTCATGCCCATCATGATGGGGCGCGGATCTTGTGCGGGTTTGCGCTGAAGGTAGAACTCTTCGGCTTCGGCTTGGGTGATGCCGGGGGCGTAGTAGTTGCAGGCGGAGGTGAGGACGAGGTCGTCGCCGTCTTTCTGGTTGACGCGCATGGGCATGACGGTGGGGTCGAAGATGACGGGGAAGAGTTCGTTGCACATGGCGTCGAGGGTCTGTCCGTTGAGGGGAAGGCTGTCGGCGGGTACGGCTTCGAGGGCCTTGCGGAGTTCATCCTGTGAGAAATCGGGGAGGAACTTCTCGCAACCGTAGTGGTGATGTATGCCGGAGGAGAACCACACGCGCTTGAGGTAGACGGAGAGTGCGCGGTAGAATTTGTCGGTCGGTTTTCCGTTATAGTGTTGGTAGACGGCTTCGAGGAGGGCACGGATGCGGAGGTTGTAACGTCCGTTTTGGTCGAAGAGGATGTCGCGTCCTTCGAGTGCGGCTTCCTGGAGGTAGTAGATGAAGGTCTTTTCCTGGAGGGTGAGTTTTTCGAAGCCTTCCACTTTGTAGCGGAGCATCTGGATGTCGGCGAACTGCTCGTCGGTATACTTGAAACCGTCGGCAACGCTCTGCGCCTGGGCTGAAGTGGCAGCGCCGAGAGAGGAGATTGAAGCAATCATGAGTGTGGCGATTTTGTGTTTCATATATAGGGGGGGGGAGATTGTTACGGTGGTTTGAACCACCCTATAAATAAGGAATAGAGGACGCGGGGAATGCGTTTCTCCACGTTTAAGTTGTGCGAAGTTAAGGAAAAAAGGAGATTCTTCGTTGCATTTTGTTACTTTTGCACCATTATTGATAGTCATCAGAAAAATATTGTATTCCCCGAAAAGCCTATGCAAGCGTCCCACGAGAAGGTTCTCCCCCCTTACTGTTCCAAGTTGTCTGCGGAACGTGCGAAAGCCATCTACACACAAATTGTAGACCTTCTGAAAGAGGACAACCGCTACCGCGACCCTGCATACAACGCGAAGGAGGTGGCGCGTGCGCTGAAGACTAATTCGCGCTACGTTTCTGCCGCCGTGTTGCTGTCGACGGGCAACAATTTCCGGGCTTTGGTAAACGGGATGCGCCTGAACGATGCGTGCAAGATGTTGCGTTCGCCGCTATTCGCCGACGTCACGGCCGAGGAGATTGGCTTGTCGGTGGGTTACCCGCTGCGACAGAGTTTTTACTTGGCTTTCCAACGCACCATGAAATGCACGCCTGCGGAATATCGCAAGAAGTATATGAAGGCGGAAGATTAGCCTCACGGAGGCTTCTGCGTGCTGCGCCTTAGAGAAACAAAGCGAAGCACTTCATGTAGAGCGTCACGTCGGAGACGTGACCTCCATGCGCTAGCGCTCTCATGCGCACGAAAAAGGCGCTTACATTCGCACATTTACATATTTGCACATTGGCGAAGCCCAACATTTGCACATTTGCACATTAAACATTCCCCATGCTCACCGATACAGAAAGAGAACAAATCACACGCCTCGTACGCCACTGGGTTGTGCCCGCCATAGGGTGTACGGAACCCATCTGCGTGGCACTCGCCGTGGCACGCGCCACACAGGAACTGGGCTGCGAGCCTCAGCACATTGAGGCCCGCCTCAGCGCTAACATCCTCAAGAACGCTATGGGCGTGGGCATTCCCGGCACGGGCATGGTGGGCCTCCCCATTGCCATTGCCCTGGGGGCACTCATCGGCAAACCCGAACTGAACCTTGAAGTGCTGCGCGACTGTAGGACGGAAGACGTGGCGCGCGGACAGAAGTATATTGACGACGGGCGCATCAGCATCAGTCTGAAGGACGATGCACCGGAGAAGCTCTACGTGGAAGTGGTATGCAACGACGCTGACGGCAACGAAGCAACGGCCATCATAGCGCGCGAACACACACGCTACGTCTACATAGCCCGCAACGGGAACGCCTCGCTCGACTTGCGCAACGAGAGTGGGAGCGAAGAAGCGACGGAGGGAACGACGAACACGCCATCGCTGGCGCTGAACCTCCGCAAGGTGTGGGAATACGCCACAACCATGCCCCTCGAAGAGATTCAGTTCATCGACGAAGCGCGCCGCCTCAACGAAGAAGCCGCACGGCTCTCGTTGGAAGGCAACTACGGCCACAGCCTTGGCAAAGCGTTGAGCCGTCCGCTGGGACGCGGCATTATGGGCGACAACATCTACGCCCACATCATCTCCTCCACGGCATGCGCCTGCGATGCACGTATGGCGGGAGCCATGATTCCCGTGATGAGCAACTCGGGATCGGGCAACCAGGGCATCTGCGCCACGAACCCCGTGGTGGTGTTTGCCAAGGAGAACCACAACACGGCCGAGGAGATGACGCGCGCACTGATGCTCTCGCACCTCACTGCCATCTACATCAAGCTGAACCTTGGCACGCTCTCCGCACTCTGCGGTTGCGTGGTGGCCGCCACGGGATCGAGCTGCGGCATCACGTACCTCATGGGCGGCAGCTACGAGCAGGTGACGTATGCCGTGAAGAATATGATAGCGAACCTCACGGGCATGATTTGCGACGGTGCAAAACCCAGTTGCGCGCTGAAGCTGACGACGGGTGTGAGCACCGCCGTGCTTTCGGCCATGCTTGCCATGCAAGGCAACTGCGTGACGAGCGTGGAGGGCATCATCGACGACGACGTGGACCGCAGCATACGCAACCTCGTGAGCATCGGCACGGACGCAATGAACGAAACGGACCGCTGCGTGCTGGACATCATGACGCATAAGTGAAGAACAAAGTAAACCTTTTACCTTATTCTTGGTCAAAAGAGAAATACCAACATAAAAGTTAAAAGGTATGGGAAACTTTGGCCGCATAGGCTTTTTGCCTAACTTGCGCCGCCAAAGTCGCTAACTATCAGATTATTCACAAAACAACCTACAATAGAAACAACAATGAAAAGCCTAAAGCTATTCCTCCCGTTGGCCATGGCCGTGCTCATGACCAGCTGCGTAAGCAAAAAGCAGTTCGCTAGTCTGCAGACCAACTACGACAACCTCAAGACGGAACACGCTTCCCTTCAAAAGGACTACAACGACGCCCAAGTGCGCATAGCCGAATATACGTCCGACTCCAAAAGCCTCGCTGCCCGCCTCGCCGACGAGCAGGAACGCAACAAGGAACTCCGCGAGGCTTACTCCAAGCTTCAGGGTTCGTACCAGGACAACGTGCAGCAGGGCAACGTGAACATCTCCAAATTGGTGGACGAGATTAACGCTTCGAACAAATTCATCAAGCAGCTCGTTGACGCCAAGACAAAGAGCGACTCGCTCAACCAGGCTCTGACCGAAAAGCTCACGCGTTCGCTGACCCGCGAAGAGTCGAACGACGTGGACGTACAGGTGCTCAAGGGCGTGGTCTACATCTCCCTCGCCGACAACATGCTCTACAAGAGCGGCAGCTACGAGATTGGTTCGCGCGCTGGCGAAACGCTCGAGAAGATTGCCAAGATTATCTCCGACTACAAGGACTACGACGTGCTCATCGAAGGCAACACGGACAACGTGCCCATCAGCCAGAAGAACATCCGCAACAACTGGGACCTCTCTGCACTGCGCGCCTCGTCCGTGGTTCAGGCTCTCCAGAACCAGTATGGCGTGGACCCGAAGCGTCTGACCGCTGCCGGCCGCGGCGAATATAACCCCGTAGCCGCCAACACCACCGAGAAGGGCAAGCAGCGCAACCGCCGCACGCAGATTATCATCACCCCGAAGCTCGACCAGTTCATGGACCTCATCGACGAGGCTCCGAAGGAAGAATAAATCCCACACGGCGGGGGCGGTATCCGCACTCCATAAGAACAAGGCTTGTTCGGCACAGACGCTTTTGGGTTGTGCCGAACAAGCCTTTTTCGTTTTCTGTATAAGGCGATAGCGCATGGGGGGCACGTTTCCGACGTGACGCTATACATACCATCACAGACGGTTTAGCGTGCTGCGCCTTGTTTCTTCGCGCTAAAGGTTAGTTCTATAAATTTCCACCCTTAACTGTCACGTCGGAGACGTGACCTCCATGCGCTATCGCATTCTTGTATCACGACGAAAATCGGGATTTTTTATGCAAATTTGGAGTTGCACTCCAAATTTGCATAAAAATGGCCACTATAACACAGTCCTCCATTTCCACACAAATGAGGATTTCGCAGCCAATGAGAAGGGCGTAACTTTGCAGCCGAAACAAGAACTAACACCCAAACACGCTCATGCCCATCCTTCCGCTGCTCCTCGCAGCCATGCCCATTGAGGCCGACACGCTCCGCCAGTTCAACATAGAAGAAGCCGTGGTGGTGGCTTCGCCCAAAGAAACGCAGCAGCTGCGCCGCCAGCCGCTCAGCGTTTCGCTCTTCAGCACCAAAGAGATGAAGGCACACAACGTCACATCCCTGAAAGACCTTTCGGCCTTCTCGCCCAACTTCTATATGCCCGCCTACGGCAGCCGACTGACGTCGGCCGTCTACATCCGCGGCATCGGGTCGCGCATCAACACGCCCGCCGTGGGACTCTATGTGGACAACGTGCCGTATGTCGACAAGTCGGCCTACGACTTCGCCTTCAACGGCATTGAACGCGTCGACGTGTTGCGCGGACCGCAAGGCACACTCTACGGCCGCAACACGATGGGCGGACTCGTGCGCGTGTTCACAGCCGATCCGCTTACGCACCACGGCACGGAACTTTCGGCAGGTTGGACCTCAAAAAGCAACGAACGGCGTTTCTCAGCACTTACGTTTCTCCACCCCGCCCACAACATGGGCCTCAGCCTCAACGCCTACTACAACGCTTCGGACGGATTCTACCGCAACGCCTACAACGGAAAGAAGCAGGACGCTTCGGACGCTGCCGGCGGAAGGGTGCGTTGGGCTTGGCAGGCATCGGACGTAGTAAGACTCGACTGGACAGCGTCGTACGAATACAGCGACGAGAAAGCTTGTCCCTATTTCTATACCGGTACAGTCGCCGCCAACACCTTTACCCCCAAAGCCGACGGCGAGGAACTCGCACAGAACCGCCCCAGTTCGTACCGCCGCAGCCTCTTCAACACGGGACTCGGTGTGGAGCACCGATTGGAGAAGTGCGTGCTCACCTCCATCACCTCCTTCCAGCACCTCACGGACCGCCTCTTCATGGACCAGGACTTCACCAGGGCCGACATTTTCTCGCTCGAGCAACGACAGTTCATGAACACCGTCTCGGAAGAAGTTGCCCTCAAGAGTCGTGACCGAAACGCTCGCTGGCAATGGAGCACGGGGGCCTTTGCCATGTACCAGTACCAGCGCACGGGATGTCCCGTCACGTTCTACACCGACGGCATCAGTATGCTCAACTCGCAGCTCGCCGCCGTTCTTCCCGCCCAACCGTCCATGGAATTGAAATTCACGGGCGCCACACTCCCCTTCAACGCACGCATGGTCACGCCTTCAACCAATGCCGCCATCTACCACCAAAGCACCGTGAACGACCTCGGCCTGCGCGGACTTTCGCTCACGCTGGGTCTCCGACTCGACTACGACTACCGCTCGCTCAACCTCGCTGCCGACAACGGCAGCAGTGCCCTGCCCTACTCTTTCGGCATGTCAATGGGACCAGCCATGCGCTTTAACACCGACCTCGAAGCCGACGCTTCGTTCGCTGGAAAGATGAAGCACACGTCGTGGCAAGTGCTGCCCAAAGCCTCGCTCTCCTATGCCTTGCCCCGCGAACTTGGCAACGTTTACTTCAGCGTGAGCAAAGGCTACCGCTCCGGCGGCTATAACATACAGTCCTACTCCGACCTCAGCCAAACGGCTCTCCGCCGTGCCGTGATGCTCGGCGTGAAGGACTACAGCATTGCCACCATCAACGCCCTCCCCCTCCCCGATGCACAGAAGCAAGGCGCCATACAGGGCATGACCTCCGTTCTCGACGCACAAATTCCCGCCGAAGCGAACATCACGTCGCTCTACTACAAACCGGAATACACCTGGAGCTACGAGTTCGGCATTCACCACGACCTGGCCGGAAAGACGCTCCAACTGGACCTCTCGGCTTTCTACATGAAAACGCGCGACCAACAACTTGCCCGTTTTGCCGAAAGCGGACTAGGACGCGTGATGGTCAACGCGGGCCGAAGCCGAAGCGTGGGGGTGGAAGCCTCCGTGCGTTCCACGCTTCTCGCCGAACGCCTGAACCTCAGCGCGACCTACGGCTACACGCACGCCACCTTCACGGCTTACGACCTCGGCACATCGTCGTCCACGGGACAGCGCATCGACTACACCGGCAACCGTGTGCCTTTCGTGCCGGAACACACCTTCACGGCCACGGCGGACTTCCGCCAACCGCTCGAAGGTCATTTCCTTCAGGCTGTCAGCGCAGGAGCCGACGTGAAAGGAGCAGGGTCAGTCATGTGGGACGAGGCCAACACGTTCAGTCAGCGCTTCTACGCCACGCTCGGTGCACACCTCGCCTTTGAGTTCGGCAAAGGGGTGAGCCTCGACCTTTGGGGACGCAACCTCACGGCAAGCCGCTATGCCACGTTCTCTTTCGACAGCATGCAGCGCCGCTTTGCTCAGTACGGACAACCGCGCCACTTCGGTGCGGACATCCGTTGGAAGTTTTAATAATATGTAGGGAAATCCTGATTTAGGAATTGACGATACTTTGAAAGCGTAAGCGCATGGTGCCAAAGTCAGAGACTTGACACCATGCGCTTACGTACGCAAAACACTATTAGGCTTGTAGAAGTTCCCCCGCCACATTTCTAATCTCCTGCATAATTTTCAGTTCGCACTGCTTTGACGGTTGCTTTGAACCGTTTACATATTGGGTCATCACTCCTTGGCTGATGCCTAGTCGCTTGCCGATAGCCAAGGCATTAATTTCGGGATGTGACAGAAATATCAACGAAATTCCCGTAGGCTCAGGATTTTCATATTCAAAACTTTCGAAAGAGACATCCTCGTCAAGGTCTTCCCAATAAATTCCCTCGTCATCCATTTCATAATTGGCACGCTGCTCTGGGGTGGCATCCCTTAGCCTTTTGTAATAAAGCAATGATTGCCACAATACCCTACCATCATCCGTCTCACCGTAAATGCGCCCGTCGGCAAACCAAATTCTTTTAATCTTCATACTCACCTCCTTCTTCTACGCTACTGCCAAAATATTCTTTCTTTCTGGCATAAGCTATGTGTTATTAATATTGATATCGCAAAGGTAATAACAATTCGGCCATATCGACTCTTTTGAGCAGAAAAACCGAAAGTTGAGTTTATTTAACTCAAGTTTCGGATTTAGGTTTTGCGTTGAAATCTGAGCGGAAATCGTGCTGTAGGCACGACACGTAAATAGCCCACGGTGTCAACCGTGGGTAACGTAGAGCGCGGAAATGCTGGGCTGTAGGCTCAGCACCACCAATGGCGAATTATCAACATTT
>CAVALA010000081.1:0-9339 GCA_963589615.1 Prevotellamassilia timonensis | reverse complement strand
GCTTTTGCCCTTTCAGGGCGCATTCCTCGCTAACATGTTAACCCAGGGTGTCGCTTCGCTTGCCCTGGGCTATAGGCTTGCTGGGCTTTCAGCCCGTTTTTCGCTACCTTGATTTATTATCAAACAAGCGGAACTTATTTTTTACACATTACTAAATCTGTGTAAATCTGTGAGATCTGTGGGAGACTTTCTGCGCCGTTTAGGCGTAGAGTGTGATTCGTCTTATTGGCTTTCTCTTCGGCCGCCGAACGTTGTTTCGTGTTCGTCTTAAATATCTGTGTCATCTGTGCCCCCTACCTGAGTAGTTACGACGATTGTAAACTTATCTTTCGATTGTTAATTTCGGAGCCTTCGCTCTTTCGCTCCGAAAGGTCAAAATAGAACGGCAAACAAGGCTTTTTTAGCCCATCTCGGCCGTTCCGTAACACACCAAGGCATCCCGTAAAAATTCCAAGGCATCTCAAATTTTGGGGATGCCTTGGAATTTTTACGGGATGCCTTGGATTTTTCGTGAGAAAACTACCAATTTTAGCTCTCTCAGAACTGTTTATGCATCGATATGCATCAAGAACCTACGTATATGCAGACTTTTCGGTTTTAAAATGCATAATTATGCGCGCTGTGGCTAGCGTATTTTCAGCCACTCCGTAAGATGAAAATTTCTACGCGATTCTCAGTGTTAAAAAAGAGCCTCTGTGAAGCATTCATTTCCCCTGCTTCCGCAACTCCGCAAGCCGTGCTGCCGTTTTCTGTTCCGCTGCGTTGTCGGCAGGCTGGTAGAATACCGTGCCGCGAAGTTCGTCGGGCAAGTATTGCTGTGCTACGTAGTGGTTGGGATAGTCGTGCGGATAGAGGTAGCCGTCGTGGTAGCCCAGTTCGGCCATGAGCTTCGTAGGCGCATTGCGGATGTGGAGCGGAACAGGCTGGTTGCCCGTAGCGCGCACCAGCTCTAAAGCCGAGTTGATGGCGGCATATGCCGAATTGCTCTTCGGACTGGTGGCAAGATAGACAGTAGCTTCTGCAAGCGGTATGCGTCCTTCGGGCCAACCTATTTTTGCCACAGCGTCGAACGCTGCATTGGCAAGAAGCAAGGCGTTGGGATTGGCAAGGCCGATGTCCTCCGATGCAGAGATCACCAGGCGGCGGGCAATGAACTTAGGGTCCTCGCCGCCTTCTATCATGCGTGCCAAGTAGTAGATGGCGGCATCGGGGTCGCTGCCGCGGATGCTTTTGATGAAGGCCGAGATGATGTCGTAGTGCATTTCGCCCTCCTTGTCGTAGGCCAACGGATTCTGTTGCAAGCGTTCCGTCACGGTGCGGTTGTCTATGACGAGAGGGTCGTCCGTAGAAGCCGTGGTGATAAGGTCGAGAATGCCGAGCAACTTGCGGGCGTCGCCACCGCTGTAGCGTAGCAACGCTTCCGGTTCGCGGAGTTCGATGTGCCGCTCCTTAAGCACCACGTCCTGCGTCAGTGCACGGTTGGTGAGTTCGAGCAGGTCCTCCTTCTCTAGGCTTTTAAGCACGTACACTTGGCAACGCGAGAGCAGCGGACGTATCACTTCGAACGACGGGTTTTCCGTGGTGGCACCGATGAGCGTGATGCGCCCCGTCTCTACGGCAGAGAGGAGAGAGTCCTGCTGCGATTTGGAGAAGCGGTGAATTTCGTCGATGAAGAGAATGGGACTTTGTTGCGAGAAGAACCGTTCCTTTCCGGCACGCTCTATCACCTCGCGCACGTCCTTCACGCCGCTGCTCACGGCCGAGAGCGTGTAGAAGGGAGTGTCGAGTCTGTGGGCAATAATCTTGGCCAGTGTGGTCTTTCCCACTCCCGGAGGTCCCCAAAGAATGAAGGAAGCAATGTGCCCTGTGTCTATCATGCTGCGCAACACGGCACCAGGACCGACGAGGTGCCGTTGGCCAATATATTCGTCGAGCGTCGTGGGACGCATACGTTCTGCTAGTGGTTGCATAGAAATATGTCTTTATCCCTCAATCTCGCTCAGTTCCAACCATCGCATGCTCTTCTCGTCGAGTTCTTCTTCGAGGAGCGGCAGGCGTTTGCTCTTTTCTGTGAGTTCGTCAACGGACAGCGTGCCGGAGCAGAGGGCGGTTTCTATTGTCTGTTTCTCTTCTTCCAGTTTTGCAATGGCTTCTTCAAGCGCGGTGAGTTCTTGTTTTTCCTTGAACGAGAGGCGTCGTTTCTTCTCTCCGCCCCACGTGTTGGTTTTCGGAGCGGTCGGTGCGTTGGCCTTGGCCTGTGCTTTCTCTTCGCGCTCTTCCGACTCTTTGAGTCCTTGCCATTCGCGATACTCGGAGTAGTTGCCGGGGAAGTCGTCTATCACGCCCTCGCCTTTGAACACGAGCAGGTGGTCCACCACGCGGTCCATGAAGTAGCGGTCGTGACTCACCACGATGACGCAACCGCGGAAGTCCTGCAGGTACTCTTCAAGAATCTGTAGCGTGGCAATGTCGAGGTCGTTAGTCGGTTCGTCCAGAACGAGAAAGTTGGGATTCTTCATCAGCACCGTGCAGAGCTGCAGACGCCGACGCTCGCCGCCGCTGAGTTTGTAGATGTAGTCCATCTGCCTTTCGGGCGGGAAGAGAAAATGGGTGAGAAACTGCATGGCCGTGAGGTGGCGGCCTTCGCCGAGGTCGACGTACTCGGCATGTTTGCGTACCGCGTCAATCACCTTTTCGTTCTCGTTGAACTCCATACCTTCTTGCGAGAAGTAGCCGAAGCGCACCGTCTCGCCCACAACGAAGCGGCCCGAGTCGGGGCGTGCAAGTCCGAGAAGGAGTTTGATGAAGGTACTCTTGCCTGTGCCGTTACCGCCCACGATGCCCATCTTTTCGTAGCGTGCAAAGGTGTAGCAGAAGTCGTGGAGAATCACCTTCTCCGTCTTGCCGTCAGCCGTAGGGGAGGGGAGGGCAAAGGCTTTGTTGACATATTCGGCATCGAAAATCTTGCTGCCGATGTATCCGCTCTTTACCTCAAGACGCGCGGTGCGCTCCTCGCGGCGCTGCTTGGCGCGCTGCTGGAGTTCGTAGAAAGCCTCTTTGCGATAGCGTGCTTTCGTGCCGCGGGCGCAGGGCATGCGGCGCATCCAGTCGAGCTCCGTGCGGTAGAGGTTCTTGGCGCGGGCAATGTTGGCGTTCTGTGCGGCAATGCGTTCGCTGCGTTTCTCGAGGTAGTAGGCGTAGTTGCCGGAGTAGGCGTAGAGCCCTTGGTCGTCGAGTTCAAGAATGGAGTGGCACACGTTGTCGAGGAAGTAACGGTCGTGAGTGACCATGAGCAGCGCCTTGGTGGTGCGCCGCAGATAGTCCTCAAGCCATTCTATCATCTCGAGGTCGAGGTGGTTTGTAGGTTCGTCAAGCACGAGAAGGTCGGGGTCGGCAAGCAGCACGTTGGCAAGTGCCACACGTTTGAGCTGTCCGCCGGAGAGTTCGCCTACGGGTTGCATGAAGTGGTCGATGTGCAGACGCGAGAGCACTTGCTTGGCACGTTGCTCAAGGTCCCACGCTCCGTTGCGCTCCATCTCGTCGATGAGTTCGGAGAGCCCAGGGTTGCCGGGTGTGGCGAGGCACGTTTCGTAACGGCTGATGAGGCCCGACAAGTCGCCGCAAGCTCCGAGGCAGGCATCAATGACGCTCTGCGAGGGATCGAACTTCGGCGATTGGCGGAGTATGGCAATGCGCGCGTCGCGTTTTGTGACGATGCTGCCTTCTTCGTAGTCCTCCTCGCCGGCAAGTATGCTGAGCAAGGTGCTCTTGCCCGTACCGTTGCGGGCTATGAGTCCTACTTTCTCGCCTTCGCTGACGGAGAAACTTATGTCGTGGAAGAGTTCAAGCGCACCGAAGCGCTTGCTCAAGTGTTGTATGTCTAAAAGGGAGGCCATGGGGAAAATGTGCGAATGTGCAAATGTGCAAATGTGCAAATGTGCAAATGGGGCTTCGCCAATGTGCGAATGTGCAAATGTGCGAATGTGCGAATGTGGAGTGCTGATGCGGCGCTTTGCGAATATGAAAATGCAGCGTGTTATGTGCGAGTTAATGCGTCCTCATTTGCACATTCGCACATTTGCACATTTGCACATTAGCGAAGCTATGCGAAGCTATGCTTCGCCTTCTTCTTCCAGTTCTGCAAGCCAAGTTCTGGACTGTGCGTCGGAAGGCATGCGCCAATCGCCGCGGGGCGAGAGAGAACAACTTCCCACTTTCGGTCCGTCCGGCAAGCACGAACGCTTGAACTGCTGACTGAAGAAGCGGCGGAAGAACGTGCGCAACCATTTGCGGATAACTTCTTCGCTGAATTGCGTGCCGTTGCCGCGGCCATTGAAGGCATGGCAAGCCAAGTAGAAAATCTTTCGCGGATGGAAACCGTAGCGCAGTGTGTTGAAGAGGAAAAAGTCGTGAAGTTCGTAAGGACCAACGAGGTCCTCCGTCACCTGCGAAATGTTTCCCGCTTCGTCGGCGGGAAGAAGTTCCGGGCTGACGGGGGTGTCCACAATGTCGAGTAGCGTGGTACGTGCCGCTTCGTCCGCCATGTTGTTGGCAGCCCACTTCACGAGGTGCTTTACCAACGTCTTGGGGATAGATGCGTTCACACCGTACATGCTCATGTGGTCGCCGTTGTACGTAGCCCATCCGAGCGCCAACTCGCTGAGGTCGCCCGTGCCGACCACAAAGCCACCCATCTGTCCGGCGGCGTCCATGAGAATCTGCGTGCGTTCGCGAGCCTGCGAGTTCTCGTACGTCAGGTCGTGCACGTTGATGTCGTGGCCGAGGTCGCGGAAGTGGAGCGTCACGGCATCGGCAATGCTTATTTCGCGGATGGTCACGCCAAGCTCCTTCATGAGGTTCACGGCGTTGGTGTAGGTGCGGTCCGTGGTGCCGAAGCCGGGCATGGTGATGCCCACAATGCCGCGGCGGTCGCGTTCCAGACGGTCAAAAGCGTGGACGGCCACGAGGAGTGCCAGCGTGGAGTCGAGTCCGCCGCTGATGCCGATGACCACCGTCTGTGCGTGGGTGTGCTCAATGCGGCGTGCCAGTCCTTCGCTCTGTATGCAGAGAATCTCTTCGCAACGCATGTTGAGTTCTTCGCCTTCGGGCACAAAAGGATGGGCGTCGATGGGACGGGTGAGCACGAAGGGTACGTTGCTCGTGGTAGGCTCGAGTTCCACCACGCGCGGACGGGCAGCGAGGTCCGTAGCGGCGCAGTCGGCAAACGTAGTGTTCATGCGACGTTCGGCACGGAGGCGTTCCACGTCTATTTCGCTCACAACCATCTGTTCCTTCATGGTGAAACGCTCGGCTTCGGCAAGCATATGGCCGTTCTCGCAGATGAAGGCGCGTCCGCTGAACACGATGTCCTGTGTGCTCTCGCCATATCCACAACCGGCATAGACGTATCCGCTGATGAGGCGCGCACTCTGGCTCTGAACGAGCGAACGCAGGTAACCGGCCTTGCCGATGAGTTCGTTGCTCGCACTGAGGTTGAAGATGATGTCGGCGCCAGCGAGGGCGAGGTGCGTTGACGGCGGTTGCGGTGCCCAAAGGTCTTCGCAGAGTTCTATGCCGAAGGTGCAGCGCGCCGTTTCGAAGAGTAGGTTGGCGCTGAGGGGAACGGTCTGTCCGCAAAAGTGGATGTTGACATCAGCGGGGAGAGTGCGTGCTGAGGCGAACCAGCGTTTCTCATAAAACTCCTTATAGTTCGGAATGTACGTCTTAGGCACGAGTCCGTGGATGTTGCCGCGCTGGATGACGGCCGCGCAGTTATAGAGCGTGCTGCCGTAGGCTATGGGCACACCCACGAGCGCCGCTACGCCGAGGTTGCGGCTGAACTCCATGAGTTTCAGCAACGAGGCTTCGGCTTCGTCGAGCAACGTTTGCTGCTGGAAGAGGTCCTGGCAGGTGTAGGCGCTTATGGAAAGTTCGGGCAAGCAAACGATGCTTGCGCCGGCGGCTTCGGCCTTCAGCATCATGTTCTCAATTTGCTCCGTATTGAAGGCACAGTCCGCCACCGCTACAGCGGGTACGGCAGCTGCCACTTTTATAAATCCGTTTTGCATATGGTGAGTGTGTAGTATTCTTGTTGTGAGTGTATAACTTCGCTTATCTCGTGAGGAAGTCGAGCAAGGCACCCATGGCTTTGCCGCGAACCTCGGCCGATTTGATGCATTCGAAGGGGAAGGCCATCACCGCCGTGCGGTAGGTACGGCCTTTGAAAGCCACGCCGGCACCTTGTCCGTTGTCGTAGGCAAAAAGTGAAAAGGCTTTGCCCGAAGTGGGCAACACGGCATCGGGGTGCTGCGCGGCATAGTGTTCGGCACAGGGCTGGCGGTAGATGTCAAACGCTGTGTTGAGTCCCGTTACGCGCTGGCAGGTGTCGCAGAGCAAGCGTCCGTCGTAGCGGCATTTTAGTACGTCCTCCAAGAAAACCGTGCAGCTCTTGTCGGCCGAAGCGTCGGAGGCGAGGTACGCCCCGCTGGCAAGGAGCGCACCGCCTTGGTCTTTCAAGTAGGCACTAATGCGCTTACGTGTGGCTGCGGGGAACGCCGCGAACGACCGAAGGTTGTAGGCTTTGTCGGCTTCGAGTCCGGCTATGTAGTCGATGGCTGCATAGGCCGTGAGCGAGAAGTCGGATTGCTCAAAGGCTTCGCGGCTTGCGGAGTCGAAACTGTAGCGACCGCTTTGTGCAATGGCCAGGCCGTGGGCTACGGGATAGTCGAACGTGTTGCCGGCAAAGGTCTTGCCCATCAGTTCGTTGCCGCAGTGACCCGCACTGGCCGAAACGCTGGGCGACGAGAAGTTGCGCTGTTCGCCTGCTAAAGCCGTGGTGTAAAGGTAGGGCACACCGATGTCTTCCTTCAAGTCAAAGCCAAGGCTGTCGTTCCTTTCCACCCATGCCGGACCGCTCACACGCGTGAAGCCGTTGACAAGAAGTATGCGTTTCTTGGCAGACGGCACGTACATGACGCTAAGCGTTTCGGAGGGAAAGCTCTCGCCGCCGGCATTGACGGCAGTGATGCGGAAACTGTATTGCTTGTTGGCGCTTATGGGCATGGTGTAGGAGCAGGAGGCTCCGATGTTTTGCCCGTTGTCGAAGTCGTCCGCGTCGGTCTTGGTGTAGACGACATACGATGTGGGGCGCGCTGTAGGTTCAGCCTCGTCGGTCGTCGGCTTCCACTGAAGGCGCACGCTGCTGCCGTCGGCAGAGAGCGTGGCGCTGAAGGCATGGACGGGAAGCGGTTCCACGGCGACGTCCTTCGTCCCGTGCATAAAGTTGACATAGCGGAGTATGGATTTGTACACCGAACGTGCAAGGGAAAACTTGAAGAGCGGGTCGTGTCCGTACTTCATGTCTTCAAAGTTCTGGTGCGAAAGCATCTCAAGGATGGCAGACGGTACGTCGGGCATGCGCGTCTCGGCGTAGTTGCGATCCCAAAGTTCGCGGCGTGTCCAGTTTATGGAGAAGTCGCGGCTCAGGTCCGCCGTCAAGTTGTTCAGAAGGAGTCCGGCAAAGTCCTGCGAGGCCATTCGCGAAAGGCCGGAAGGGTAGGAGGGGGTGTGCTGATTGTCGCTGTTGGCTTCGTCGGTGTTCGCCTCGTCAGTCATTCCGGTCTTTGTGGTGCAGATGGCGAGCGAACCGTATATTTGGCCTTGGGGACGTGTGCCGGCGTCGCTGTGGAGAGCCAGTGAGAGTTCGAAGGGAATGCCCAGTCCGCAGTCGGCGGGAATGTATGCGCTGTGGCCGCCCATGTAGTTGAGCATGTTGGCGCGCACGCGAAGGTCGTCGTTGTAGTCGTTGAGGCCTTGCTCGGTGTTGAAGAGCGTGTCGGGAAGTCCGCAGAACTGTGCATGGTAACGCGCAGCTTCCAAGAAACGGGGCAGTCCGCTGGTGCCGGCTTCGCCGCGCTCGTTTTGCGCAAAGCCGCCGCCGAAACGCACGCCGTCGGCGGTGACCACGCCGCGGCCGTCGCTCTGGTTCGTGAGCATCACTTTTCCTTGCGAAGAACTTCCCTTCTCAAACTCAAAGGTGCCGAGGTATACCCACGTGCCACCGCCCATCTGCTGGTTCACGACGAAGTTTGTGCGTCCGCCTTTGTGGAACACCGAGTAGTGGGCATCGTTCACGCTGTTGCCGCGCGAAGCATAGCTTACATAAACGGCATAGCGCCCCGTGGCGGGAATGTCGGGCGTCCAAACGGCGCACGACAAGCGGTTCTTGCGGTTCACGGCGGGTGCCATGCGGTACGTTCCTTCTTTGAAAGGATAAGTGCTGTCGTTCAGCAGTCCGTAAGGCATTCTGAAACCTTCGCCTTCACCGGAGGAAGTCCATTTCCCATCGTCGGCAGCGCCTTCGGCATAGGTGCCCTGACGGGTGGGCGAGTCGTTGTCCACAACACACATGTGGGTCTGCACGTCGCGTTCACGCGGTGAGCAGACCACAGCTCCGGCTTTTTCCAACATGGGAAAGAGGAAGGGATAAACAAACGATTGGGTGAAGAGGTCTTCCGTAGTACAGTAGAGATAGGGACGTTGCCACTGCCAACTGCCTTGCTTGAAGTAACGGCCGTGGCTCGGCCAAATAAAAAGGTGTCGGCCGCCGAGGCCTTTGTTCGCATTGTACGGAAGCGAAGTGTTTTTGACCCAAGCATTGCCCGAATAGGAAGTCTTGCCCCAAAGGCGGTTGGCATCGGCTTTCTCCTCGCGCAAAATGTTGGGCACGAGGTCTTCAATGAGTTTCCCCTTTGGACTGTAGATGTTCAGGCGAAACGTATTGTAAGGTGTGGGCAGACTGCGCTGAATGCTGTTGTAGATGTTCTGAACGGACTGCGGCGTGAATGGTTGCGAGGAAAAAGCCTCGTTCGTAAAAACAGAAAGGGCGTGCGCTTCTTCGTCAATCCTTACGGAGTCAGCGCGCATGCGGCTACTGGGCGTGTAGCCGTTCACTTTATAGGCCGAAACGAAAGCGTTCACCCTTTCAGTAACAACGCTTCTCGTTTCTTGTGCAAAAACATGACCTGCTTTGACGAAAAAGAACGAAAGCAGCAGGACGCAGGAGTATATGAGTTTATTTAAGTGGTGTGAAGTCAGCATTTCTTTTGCATTTCCGTGTTCGGTGTGCAGATGAAACCGCGAAGGCAAAACAACCTTGCAACGGCTCTTCCTAACTAAGAACAAGCAAAAGTAGCACTTTCTAACAACGATTTGACCATCCGCGGCGCGATAAATGAGTTTTTCGGCATTTTCTGTTGCTCTTTACGCGCGCGTATACACCAAAGTTTGTGCAAGTTGCTGTCACCCGTCACCGTCACGGACGGTTTTGCGTGCTGCGCC
>CAVALA010000080.1:0-9401 GCA_963589615.1 Prevotellamassilia timonensis | reverse complement strand
ACTCAAGAATACCTTGCAAGACTTGCAGAAGACGGAGAGTTTTCCAAACCCGAAAACTACACGCTCTTCACCAAGGTTAAGTCGTTTGTCAACGACCTCTTGCGCAGCATGGGATTCAAGAAAGGCTTCAGCATTTCCGACAACGACCTTCGTTACATGCTTTGGCGCAGTTACCAACACTTGCAGCGCGGTGGCAAGCAAGGCACCATCTTAGACCGCGCACGCGACATCGTCACGCAGCAACACCTCGGTGTGCTGAACTTCGGCAAACGTCCGCAGACTGTTGAGCAGCGCGAAATCAATGAAGCAGACAAGAATCGCGGTTTGCTCTTCCGTGCCGCCACCGCACCCAACAACGACCCACATCAGATTGCTTCGCAGTACTACAACGAACGTTCTGCTATCAAAGGCCACTTCTTCAACCACCTATCCGAAGCGTACCTCGACAACCTTCGTTCCGTGCGCGTGCTTCAGGAAGGCATGGAGAAAGCACTTGGCCGCAAGCTCGCCGCTGACGAACGTGTGTGGGAAGGTCTCATTGCCCTACAGAGCGTAAACCAAAAGGAGATTGAACACCTTCAATCTTCCATCGTGCAGCCACTGAGCGAGACTATCGGCACGCTCATCAAGAAACACAACGACGTGTTCAAGAAGACTGAGGACGTAGAGAAGTACATGTACTGCAAGCACGGACTTGAGCGTAACTACGTCATGTGTAACAACAACATTGACGAAGCAATGGAGCGCGACACCAAGGCTCTTGCCGAGAAACTCTACAACGAGTCCGTCAAGAACGGTGACTTCTACAATCTCACGGAAGCATTCAAACGACAAGGAATGACGCAGGACGATGCCGAGCAAAACGCCGAGCAACAACTACGTACCACGGCGGAAACGGATGCCAAGAATTTGGTGAACAACGACCGCGACAAGTACGAAGCACGCTTCACGCACGACTACTCCGGCATCACCGAACTCCTTGCCGATGACCTGCAGGCAGCGGGCATCAGCCAACCCACGTTCAAAGATGTGAGCAACATGGCCGCGACTGTGGTCAACAAGGTCGAAGCCGCTATGGGAAGCACCGACACGCAAGGACTATGGAACGATGTGAAACGACTCACGGACTTTGCCCTTGTGAAGAGTTACAACACGGGAGTCATCAGTCTCAAGCAACTTCAGGACACGCGCAAGCAATACACGAACTACATACCCCTTCGTGGATGGGCAAACGACCGTGCAGAAGACACGCTCGACTACATCCTTTCGGGCAACGGCCTTACCAAGGAAGACTTCCAGACTGTGATGAAAAAGGCATACGGACGCAAGTCGCAAGCCGCCTTCATCCTTGGCACCATGTTCAACATGGCCACGACCGCAATCACGCAAGGCAACAAGAATGCAGTTCGCCAACGCTACCTGAACCTTGCCGAACGTGCTATGAATCCATTGCTCTCCGTGGGCGAAGTGTTCTACGAAAAGTCCCCCAACGGCACGCTCACTCCCTATCTCCCCGACTTCAGCAACTGCAAGACGGAAGCCGACCGCGCCGCTGCCGTAGCGCAATGGCGTGCTGATGCAGAAGCCAAGTTTAAAGCCGGGCAACTCGTTCGAGGTAAAGGCCGTCTCACCTTGAACGGACTGCACGCTACCAAGTCAGAAGAGATGCAGCACCAAGTCATCGTCCACCGGGGTGGCAAGGACTATGTGGTATTCCTCAACGGAAACCCACGTGCAGCGCAAGCCATCAACGGTGATGTCAACTTCATGGGGGACAAGATGAGCAAGGTAGAAAAGTTCTCCAAAGACATACTCCGACTTTATGCCAACGTTCAAACTTCTCTCAACCCGGAATTCGTGGTAAGCAACTTTGAGCGCGATGCCGCCACCGCAGCAATGAGTGCCTTTATGAAAGAAGGAGCAGGCTACGCCGCTGAGTATGCCAAGAACCTTGCGCGCATTATGCCACTTTCCGCAGCACTCGACCGCAAGTCGGCAGTTGGTAAAGGCACGGGAATCTACGGCCTTATATACAAGGAGAAGAAAGGCACGCTCGATATGAGCAACGAAACGGAACGTTACTACTACGAGTTCGTCAACAACGGCGCACCGACCGGACTTGTCAACTACCTTCGCCTTGAGGACTACCAACGCCAACTTGAGAAACTGACCCGATACGGCACAGAACCCAATAAGCAGAAAGTCGAAGACCTCATCAAGTTTATGACTCGCGACATGATTGAGTATGCCAACATGGGTATAGAGAACGCTACACGTTTCGCCACCTACATGACGAGCCGACAAGCAGGCAAGAGCATCGTGGACGCAGTTCAGGACGCAAAGGAATGTTCCGTCAACTTCCAAGTTCATGGTTCGGGTGAATGGGGCAACGCAATGTTCCGCAGCCTTTACAACTATGCCAACGCAGGCTTCCAATCCATGCGTATGCTTACCACATGGGCAAAGGCCGCACCAATCAAGTTCACCGCTACGGGCGTGGGCGTTGTGGTTTCCGCTATGCTCATGGCAATGCTCGGTGACTGGCTCGGCCAGACCGATGACGAAGACAACAACGGTTATTACGGACTGAGCGAATGGAACCGCTACAAGTACGTGAATCTCGGACGTGGTCATCATTGGTTCCACATCCCCTTGGCGCAAGAGTATCGTCCACTGTGGTCTATCGGCAACATATTCTACGATTGGGGTACGGGACGCATCAGCAATGAACACGCAATGCAAGGAGTCATCGCAAGTATGGAAGACTACGCAGTGGTCTATCCTTACAACGAAGACATGTTCTCCTACAAGGGCGAATTCGGCATTCCATCCATGTTGCTATACAATGCAGTGCCTACGCAAGTTAAGGATTGGACGGATGCCTACATATGGAACCGCGACTTTATGGGACGCAAGATTCACAATGCTACGCAGAACAACGGATACCTTCCTGAGTGGCAACGTGCCGGACGCGACACCCCACAGTTCATGATTGAAGCAAGCAAGTGGGCGAACGAAAACCTTGGCGGTGGTCACCGCAACCGCCGTGGTTGGATAGAGAACAACACGGGCATCACCTTCAACCCATCCATCTTGTGGCACGGTCTCAGCGGATACGGTGGTGGTCTGCTCACCTTCGGTATGAAGACGTACAACCTTGGTGACAATATCTTCTTTGGCGGCGAACACGAAGCCAAAGACCTTCCCTTCGTCGGCAAGTTCTACGTCTACTCTGGTGACGACAAGTCCAAGCAACGTACACTCAATGACGAGTACCATAACATTGAAGCCGAGTTCCAATCCATTGACCGCGAATACCGCCGTAACTTCAAAGACCGCGACATGAGCAAAGAGGAACGTCTAGAACGTATCTCCGAGATGGAGCAAGAAGGTGAAGTGGAACTGTGGGATAGCATAGTCGGCAACGTGAATGCTATCCAGCACATGCAGAAAGCAGTCAGCAAAATCGAAGAGACCAATCCCGAACAAGCCGAAATCCTTCGCGCCAAAATCCAAGAGAACAAGCGCAAGGTCGTTGAAAAGGTTCGTCAGATTCGAAGCAGACGCGAACAGCAATAAAGCAGAAGGCACGCTCCGTGTGGGACGGAAGTCTCCGTTCCATGCGGAACGTACCCCACCGCGCAATCTTAAACTTTACTTTTGCACTAATGATAACAATCAGTTTCTCCCCATCCGACATCAAGCAAATGGTAGACATACGCTCTGCCTACATTGGTGTGAAGGCCACAAAGGCAGACGGACAACGCAACTACGAACACGTGGCTACTACCACAATGGACTTGGCCTTCTTCAACATTGCCTATCACGAAGCCGCGGTCAACGTGCGCACGGCCTTGCGAAGATATAGTCCGGCTATTGTGACAAACGGCATCCAACTTAACCTTCCCGCCAACTACGACACAAACCTCAACGGTGCTGTGCAGGAAGCCATTGCAGCATACATAGCCAACTACGTACTTTACAAGTGGCTCACAATGGTACTTCCGCAGATGGCCGAAGAGTACCTAAACACCGCACAAAGCGAACTTACTTCGGCACGAACAATGCTCGCCACACGCCTTGCCCCCAAACGCACCGTTCCTTCTGCCATTTCCGACACGAAGACCGTCAACTTTGAATAACCGCACTATGAAGAAAACAATCTACCTCACGCTCTACCTCAGTGAAATTGTCTACGACATCATGCTGCAGGCACACATTATGAGTGACTCGCTCACGGCAGATGACACCGCAGAACAGTCTGCCAAGATTGACGAGACCGATGGTGACAACCGTAACCAGTTACTACGTTCCATTGGTACGGCCTACTCTACGCTTCGTGGGCAACTCAGCGAATACCTTGCAGAAGACAACTCGGAAGCCGACAATATCCTGCTTAATGAAACAAACGACGTAGCGAAGACCTTGTGCTTTGGAACGAACGGTAAGCAAGCGAAGGAAGCAAACGTTGCCACGCGTTTCACGATTGCACTCCGTGTGCCGAGTAACTTCAACACAGCAGTTACCGATGCCCTTGCCGCAAGCCTTCACGAATGTATTGTGGACAACGCGCTCACAAGTTGGCTGACCTTACACAACTCTGCCGCAGCGCAGACCTTCGCGACTGAAGCACAAAATGCAGCGCAGCAAATCCAAATGCTATTGGCCAAACGTGTACGCCCCACGCGCACACACCTTCCCTCTCACGACAACGTCAACAAAACCGACATACGCTATGAGTAACGACACCACACAAATAATCTATGGTCCCTACGGATGGGTCATCGGGACGGCCGACACCATCAACCAGTTGCAGCACACCAACTGTCAATGCGGTTGCGGTGCTTCGTTATCATCTGCCGAGAGTGACAAACTTACGCTCACGCTCATCTTCGACCGCAACGCACTACTATACGACATTTCCAATCTCGCTTATGTAGAATCAGACGTCATCCCGGAAGAGTCCACACATGCCAAGCACCAAACTGCCGACATTACCGAAGACGGAAATGTAGACCGCGTCACGCGCATTCTTGACCTGACTCACGCGCTGTGTACCGAAGCTCTCTACCCTTACACCAAGGAAACCCCGGAAGACCTCAGTGAGTTTAACGACCTACTTGAGGAAGAGCCACGCTACACCATCACGCTCAAGATACCTACTACATTCTCTGTCACCACGGCACGTTTGTTGGAAAAGCTAATCCATGAGTTTATGGTGCTGAACGCTTTGGCTGAGTGGCTTTCCATCACCAACCCGAATGCCGCAGTCAAGTATTCCGACAAGGCGCAGGCCGTCTTGGCTAAAGTAAAGCAGATTGTCAACTCGCGCAAAGGCGTTTTACTTCGTCCCTTGCGCCCCTTCTAACCGCATTTGCAAAACGAACCTACCCACATAGTCAAAGAGAATGCGCGTCGCTTGGTGCAGAACGACTCCCTTTTCAATCCCATCACGGGTGAGGGAAGCATCATGGAACGCAAGAAGGTAACCATTGACGGATTCCCCATCCGCGAACAGTGGTTACCTCTCGGCATGTGGGAGAACAAGTATGCCGCTGCACTCATCAAGGCGAAGAGCGTGAAGAAATTCTTCAATCTCATCACCAAGCAAAAGGATGCCAATCCAACGGAAGCCGAAACGGAACTCATCGTCAAACAGTTTGTAAGGATTCGTTGCCTATACGACTTTCCTTTCTGGGCGGCAACCTTCGTGTCCATCAAGAAGAAAGGTGGTGGCGGTGACATGCGCTTCCGACTGAACCATGCCCAACGTGTTCTTGTCACGGAGTTCGAGAAGCAACGTACCGAAGGCCGTCCCATCCGTCTTGTCCTGCTCAAGGCACGTCAGTGGGGTGGCTCAACCGCCACGCAGATATACATGGCTTGGCTTCAGCTCGTCCATAAGAAAGGTCTTAACTCGCTCATTGTTGGCCACGTCAAGAGTGTAGCGTATGAAGTGAAGGATATGTTCGACAAGGTCATCAAGGAATATCCGTTGGATATGCTTCATGCGCTTGACGAAGACTTTGCCGACAACGAACCGAAGATTATGGGCGTTGGGCAGAGCGGTGACATCCACCGCATCCCACAACGAAACTGCAAAATAAAAGTCGGATCCTACGAAAATCCCGACTCCGCACGTGGTGGTGACTACAACCTTGTTCACTGCACCGAAGTCGGACTGTGGTCTCCCACGCTGATGAAGACTCCCGAAGCGGTGGTGCGCTCTGCCACATCAGGTATTGCCCTACGCCCCTACACGATGATAGTGTATGAGAGTACGGCCAACGGCACGGGCAACTTCTTCGAACACGAATACACCAACGCGAAAAGGGGGAACGGCCAATACAAGGCTTTGTTCATTCCTTGGTACATGATTGAATGGGACTCCCTTCCACTCACCCCGGAAGAAGAACGAAAACTTGCAACCGAACTGTGGGAGAACCGCCACAACGAATACACGCCCGACAACCGAAGGGAGCCGGGCAAATACCTATGGTATCTGTGGGAATGCGGTGCGACACTGCAAGGGATAGCGTGGTACATCAGCGAGCGCACGAAGTACACCGACCACGGGGACATGGCTTCAGAATGTCCCACTGACGACAACGAAGCGTTTACTTATAGCGGATTCAAGGTATTCGACAAACTGCGTGTAGAGAAATTGCGTGGTGCATGCAAGCCACCACGCTTTGTTGGTGATGTGTATGCCGATGGTGACGAAGGTAAGGCCGCACTCAGCAACGTGCGTTTCATTGAAGACAAGACGGGACAACTCTGCGTATGGGACAAACCAGAAGTGTCTCCCACGGAGCGCATCACAAACCGCTACCTTGTTGTGGTGGATATCGGTGGACGTTCAGCCAAAGCAGACTGGTCGGTCATCTGCGTGTTTGACCGTTTGTTCCTAATGGATGGGGACCGTCCAGAAGTGGTGGCACAATGGTACGGCCACATCGACATGGACTTGTTGGCGTGGAAGGCAGCGCAGATAGCGCAGTGGTACGACAACGCTCTGTTGGTCATTGAGAGTAATACACTCGAAACGAAAGACCGCGACCGCATCGTTACCGACACACTCCGGGATTCAGTCTACATCCGTGAGGTGGTCACTACTGAGGGCAAGACCGTCTACGTAGAGAAGAACACCTCGCGCGACCACAAGGCGCAGACCATCACCAAGCACGACACCGTCTTCGTTCGGGTAAACGAAACCGCAAAGTCTGATATAGCACAAACAGAAGTAGTTGAGACGAAAACCACGTCACGCCCCTTCGCCCCATACATTCTCATCCTCGCTGTAGGTCTATTGATTGGAATTGCTATTGAACTGTATAAATACTTGAAGCAACGATGAAACGCAAAGTTGAATACATCTACCACCGTGTTATGCGTTCCTTGCATATACACACCCGGCTTCCGTTCCATGCGCTCACAAAGTCGCGCAGCGCAACGGCAGTGTTGTGCAGGGTTGTACTTGTAACAACCTTACTTCAACTTGGTATCACAGAACCGTCAATCCAACGTGCAAGTGGATGGAGCCAACAGCGCGTGAACCACATCAAGAACCACACCGCACCTAAACATTTCAACACACTTGAGTGCCGCATCCTTCGCCGCCAAGTGTGGAACGAAGTGAGTTACCTGAAGCGTGACGAAGAAGACATTCAGAATGTAAACCACATAAATACGGCATTTACGTTTTCCAAATTTAGTAGAAAACGAAACACAATATTTGTGTATCAGCGTTTTAAGTAATCTTTCAAAAAGATTGTGGTTCTGAATGTCGTGGGTTCGAGTCCCATTAGACACCCCTCAAAAGCGAGTCTTCACAAAGGCTCGCTTTTTTTTGCCAATACGAAAAGGGTTAAGCGTTTATAGAGTAAATCCAAACACGTAATAGCGCCCAGCCAAGACGAATTGCGCGAGGAATAGACAGAAGTCCATTCCTCGCGCAATTTATCATAAACTCTGACGCTATTGCTAGTCCTCCACCACTTCAAACGTCATGCTGACGTCCTTCTTGGGACGGTCGCCACGGAGTGTTTCAGTCTGCTGTATTTTATCTACCACGTCAAGACCGCTTTCCACTTCGCCGAATACGGTGTACTGGCCATCAAGGAAAGGTGTACCACCCACGGTGGTGTAGGCTTCGATTTGCTCGGCGGTAAACGTGGCGGCATCTTTGCAGCGCGCCTTGGCTTCGTCGGCAAGGCGATCCTGAAGCGCCATAAGGCCCTCACGGTCGCGGTTGCGGCGAAGGTCCATCACTTCGGCTTTGTGTTCGCGCACGAGTTCGTTGAACGCTTGCTGCACCTGCTGCATGGCCATCTGCTTTTCAAGTTGCTTGAGTTCCTGAGGCTTGTAGACCTTGCCCCAAACAATGTAGAACTGACTGCCGCTACTTTCGCGATTGGGGTTGACCTCGTCGGCCTGACGCGCTGCGCTGAGTGCACCGCGTTTGTGAAAGAGTTGAGGATAGACAAACTCTGCGGGCACGGTGTAGCCCGGTCCGCCCATGCCGAGTTGCTTTCCGGCAGGAGCATTGACGCTGTCGGGGTCGCCACCCTGAATCATAAAATCCTTGATGACGCGATGGAAGAGCGTGCCGTTGAGCGTGCCTTCCTTAACGAGTTTGAGAAAGTTGTCGCGATGGAGGGGAGTTTCGTCGTAAAGACGAACTACGATGTCGCCCTCGGTGGTGTGTATGTTTATCTTTGCCATGATGTTTGTGTTTAAAGTTTATCGGTGAGCAATTGTACGGCGCGCTCGAGCCATTGACGGTCTACGTCGCTGAACGCGGCGAGGTGTTCGCTATCGATGTCGAGAACACCCCAAAGCTTTCCTGCAGCATTGCGCACAGGTACGACTATCTCGCTACGCGAGGCTGCAGAGCAGGCTATGTGGCCGGGAAATTCTTCTACGTCCTTGACCACGATGGTAATTTCCTTTTCCCACGCTGTGCCGCAAACTCCACGGCCTTTCTTTATGCGCGTGCAGGCTACGGGACCTTGAAACGGGCCGAGCACGAGTTGTTCGCCGCTTATGCGATAGAAGCCCGTCCACCACCAGCAAAAAGTTTCGTGGAGCAGAGCGCAGAAGTTGGCAAGGTTTGCCACGGTGTCGGTTTCGCTTTCAAGCAGCGAGGCGAGTTGCGGAAGTGTTTCGGCGTAGCGCTCGGCTTTCGCAGCATCGGAGAGTGGATATGTAACGCAGGGATTAGACATAAACGAGAAGTTGTGTAATGTAAGCACACGAAAGGTATAAAATTACGCCCGCCACTCAATGAAGAGTAGCGGGCGTTAAGCTGTTGTGCTCGAAGCGAGACTCGAACTCGCACGGACATTTCTGCCCAAAGGATTTTAAGTCCTTCGTGTCTACCATTCCACCATTCGAGCGAC
>CAVALA010000079.1:0-10214 GCA_963589615.1 Prevotellamassilia timonensis | reverse complement strand
TGAGGCGCAGATGGAACTCATAGGGGAGGTAGCCGTCGTAGGTTTGGTTTACGTCGGCATGGCAACGTGCAGCTGCCTCGCGTAGCACTTCTATGTGGCTTTCGTGGAGAGTGATGTCGAGCATGGTTAGTTGAGCTTTTCGTTCTCGCAGAGTTTTTCGGCGCATCGCTCGCCGTCGATACCTGCGCTGACGATGCCTCCAGCATAGCCGGCACCTTCTCCGCAGGGGTAGAGTCCGCCCACTTCGACGTGGCAGAGCGTGTCGGGGTTGCGGACGATGCGTACGGGCGATGAGGTGCGCGTTTCGGCTGCGATGACCACGGCATCGTTGGTGAGGAAGCCGCGGCTGCGACGCCCGAAGGCGTTGAACCCGTCAATGAGGCGGTCCGTAACGAAGCGGGGCATCCAGAAGTGGAGCGGAGAGGAAACGAGGCCAGGGGAGTAGCTAGAAGACGGGAGGTCGTAACTCAGGCGGCGGTTCACGAAGTCGGCCATGCGTTGGGCGGGAGCCGTTTGCTTGCGGTTGCCTTGCATCCAGCAGGCTTTTTCGAGGGCTTCCTGGAAGTACATCATGCGGAGCGGGTTGGAGGGATTGTCGATGTCGGCATGGGTTTCGGCAAAGGTGCCGTCGGCCATGGCTTCGATGAGGAACGGATGGAGTTCGCCGTCGAGGTCTTCGGGACGCGTTTCGACCACCATGCCGGAGTTGCTCCAGGCGGAGTTGCGGGTGGAGGGACTCATGCCGTTCACTACAATCTGCTGCGGTCCGCTGGCTGCCGGCACGACAATGCCGCCTGGACACATGCAGAAGCTGTACACACCGCGTCCGCCGCTTTGCATGACGTAGCTGTACTCTGCGGCGGGGAGGTATTTGCCGCGGCCTTCGCGGTTGTGATACTGTAGGCAGTCGATGAGGTGGGAGGGGTGTTCGAGGCGTACGCCCACGGCGATGCCTTTCTCTTCGATGCGTATGCCCGCCGTGTGGAGATGGCGGTAAACGTCGCGTGCGGAGTGGCCGGTGGCCAGGATGACGGGGCCGTTGAAGTGTTCGCCGGTGTTGCATTCCACACCGCGCACTCGTCCGCCTTCTACGACGAGTCGGTCCACACGGGTTTGGAAATGGACTTCGCCGCCGCTTTCGAGAATCTGGTTGCGCATGGCTTCGATGATGCGCGGCAGGCGGTCGGTGCCAATGTGGGGATGGGCGTCGACAAGGATGTCGGTGGAGGCGCCAAACTGGCAGAACACGCGGAGAATTTTCTCCACGTTGCCGCGCTTTTTGGAGCGTGTGTAGAGTTTTCCGTCGGAGTAGGCTCCGGCACCGCCTTCGCCAAAGGAGTAGTTGCTCTCGCTGTCCACTTTGTGTTCGCGGGAGATGAGGGCTATGTCGCGGCGCCGTTCGTGTACGTCCTTACCGCGCTCGAGCACCACGGGACGCTTGCCGAGCTCTATGAGGCGGAGGGCGGCGAAGAGTCCGCCGGGTCCTGCGCCGACCACGATGACGCGCGGGGCGTGCGAAACGTCGGGGTAATGGATGGGCTCGAAGTCGAGCATCGGTGCGGGACGGTTGATGAAGACTTCTGCCGTGAGGTTGACAAATATGGTGCGCTGACGGGCATCGATGCTGCGTTTGCGTATGCGCAGTGCTTTTATGGTGCGCTGGTCTATGCGCATGCTTCCTGCCACAAATTGTGCGAGGCGTTCTTCGCTGGCTGCCACGTCGGGGGTGACGCGCATCTGCACCATCTGGCCTTGTTCGGGGGCACTGTCGAGGAGGGCGAAGGTGGCTTCGGGGCGGTGTGCTTCGCGTTGCTCTTCGCGGTGGGTGTCTGCGCCGCGGCGGCTTTCGGCTGCGGGGCGCTGGGGGCGTTCGCGACGTTGGCCGGGAGCTTGTGGCTTGAATTTCTTCTTGTCTTTATGGTTGTTGGGGGTTGAACCCTTGTAGTCTTTTCGCATATAGGGAATGGGGGTGATAGGGTGACTTGGTTGGTTCTGTTTAAAATGTGCATGCACAGGGAGTGCAACGCATGGGTGCAACTCTCTGAGTTGATTGTAGAGCGCGAAACATTCGTGAAGCCGTGTAGAGCGTCACGTCGGAGACGTGACCCCCATGCGTTTCACTCGCATGCGTTACACTCCCATGCACAAACGCACGCAAAAACCGCTGTAGATCCGCACGATCTATGCTCAACTCTAAATCCGAAAGTTGAGTGAACACCTCACCCGAAGAGTTCGCGCAGTGCTTCTTCCACGCGGCTCACGGGCACGATGTCTATTCCGGCATGGATTTCTTCAAGTCCTTTCATGTTGCCGGCGGGCACGAGGATGCGCGCGAAACCGAGTTTGGCGGCTTCCTGTATGCGCTGCATGATGCGCGTGACGGGACGTATTTCGCCGCTGAGTCCCACTTCGCCTGCCATGCACACGCTGCGCTCTATGGCGGTGTCGACGTTGCTGGAGAGCACGGCGGCAATGACGGAGAGGTCTATGGCGGGATCGGTCACGCGGATGCCGCCGGCAATGTTGAGAAACACGTCCTTTTGCCCGAGTTTGAAGCCTACGCGCTTCTCGAGTACGGCGAGGAGCATGTTGAGCCGTCGTATGTCGAAGCCCGTGGCAGAACGCTGTGGCGTGCCGTAGGCGGCGGTTGACACGAGGGCCTGGGTTTCGATGAGGAAGGGGCGTATGCCTTCCACGGCGGCAGCGATGGCCATTCCGCTGAGTTCTTCGCCGCCTTGGGTGAGGAGGAGTTCGGAGGGGTTGTCCACGGGGCGCAGTCCGTCGGCACGCATTTCGTAGATGCCCAGTTCGGACGTTGAGCCGAAGCGGTTCTTAATGCTTCGCAGTATGCGGTACATGTAGTGGCGGTCGCCTTCAAACTGGAGCACGGTGTCGACGATGTGTTCGAGCACTTTCGGTCCGGCTATGGAGCCTTCCTTGGTGATGTGGCCCACGAGCACTACGGGGGTGCCGCTTTCTTTGGCATACTTGAGGAGCGAGGAGGCGCATTCGCGGATTTGGGTGATGGAGCCGGGCGACGACTCGATGTTCTCCACGCTCATGGTCTGTATGGAGTCGATGACCACGAGGTCGGGCTGCACGTTGCGTATTTCGGCAAAGACCTGTTCGAGGCGTGTTTCGCAGAGGAGGAAGATGTCGGCGCTCTGGTGAGTGATGCGGTCGGCGCGGAGCTTTATTTGCTTTTCGCTTTCTTCGCCGCTGACGTAGAGCACGCGGCGGTCTGTCATCCTGACGATGGTCTGAAGCAGAAGTGTGGACTTGCCTATGCCGGGTTCGCCACCGATGAGTATGATGCTTCCGGGCACGATGCCTCCTCCGAGCACACGGTCGAGCTCGTGGTCGTGGGTGAGGTAGCGCGGCTCTTCTTCGGCGGTCACTTGCGAGAGGAGTATGGGACGGGGACGGCTGGCTGGTGCGGGGCCGAGGGCCTGACGGGCACGTGCTTCGCTGGCCGACATGGTGGGTTCGGGGGCGATGTGAAACTCCTTCATGGTGTTCCACTGTCCGCAGGCCGGGCAGCGCCCCACCCATTTTGCCGACTCTTGTCCGCATTCGGAACAGACGTATACGGTTTTTGTTTTTGCCATGATTATTAGGGTGGTTCTATAAATTACCACCGTAAATATTCAAAATCGGGAGACTATCGTTTTGTCATCTTTCGGACTCTTTTCCGCCCCTTTTGCTTGTTCGCTCAGTCGCATAGCCCGCTATGCTCCTTCGTTCACAAACAAAAGGGACGAAAAATAGCACCGAAATCTGACAAAGCTAATTTATAGAACCACCCTACATACTTTCCAGTTCGTCGCGCATGCGCACCAGTTCGGCGCGCACTTCGCGCAGACGGTTGAGGGCATCGAGGGTTTGGAGTTCGCCCTCTTTGTTCTTGCGCAAGGCTTCGCGTGCGGCGGCAAGTTTCATGCCGCGCACTTTCACAAGGTTGTAGACCACGCGCACGTCTTCGATGTCGTCTTTCGTGTACTGGCGTGAACCGCGGCTGCCTTTTTTCGGTTTGATTTGGTTGGGAAACTCTTTCTCCCAATAGCGCAGGAGCGTTTCGTTCACGTTGAACATTTCCGCCACTTCGCGGATGGAATAGAATATTTTGTTTACTTGGAAATCCATGGGAGATTGTTTTTTGAGCGAGGAAAAAAGTCTGTGGCGGCGAGCTACTTGCGCAGTTGCCGACCAATCCATTCCATCAGCACACTGACGGCATATTGCTGTTCTTGGTCCGTCAGTGGGCGTCCGGCGGGAATGTGGTGCCATTTGGCCAAACATCCTCGGCAGCAGCAGGCTGTGGCGTGCTGTGCGAGAAACACGGGATGACCGCGCATGGGTGTTTGCCTTCCGTCGTTGGGGATGTATGCCGGAGCGAGCCGCTTCTGTACGAAGTCGGCGGCATGGCGCGCTATGGTGTCGAGTCCGTGCGTGGCAATGTAGGCACGGTCTTTGGGCGAGAGGCGAAAACGGCTTCGGAACGCCGACTGTGCAAGACGCTCAAACAAGGGGTCAAGAGATGGAGCGGTGGGGGCGGAGCCTTCAATTTGCCCATGGGGCGCAACTGTTTGTTCGTCGGTACTCAAGCCGTTTACTTTTGTCGGGGAAATGAAATCGGCTTCGTCAAATAGGCTTCCTTGTGTCCATTGGGAAGCGACGTTGTTTTCAACTTTTCGCTTTAACATGGCTACTCATCGTTTTCTTAAAATTCGTCGGTTCCTGGTTTTGCATTCAGTAAGTTAACCGTAGTAGAGAACTCGCTGACAATATCTGCAAAATGCGCATTGTCTTTGCGTAATATTAAAGCAGCGTAGTTATCGTTTCCATCTTCGTCATAGATTGTTTGCGGAATGAATACGAATTTGTCGCGTTGTTTGTAGATAGCGAACCAATAGCGAAACAAACGGCTTCGCATTTGTTGCATTCCATCACCTGTTTCGCAAATGTAGAGTAAAGCCGCCTCATTTTTGTCGAAAAATTCTTCTATGATTAGAAGTATTGTATCACGCACTTTTGAGTCGTGAGGCGACTTGATACCTTTGGGGTTGGATATGCATAATTGGAAGGCTTGTCCGTTACGGATAAGTTCGTCATGCTCAAAAGTCACAAAAATCTCAACATCGTAATCGGTCAAAAAAGTTAAAGTGTAGCCAACATTTGCTTTTCTCACCTTATAAGGGGATTTAGTATTGATGGCATCCAACGAAAGGTCGTATATTACCATGTTTCAATGCCTATCGGTTCTTTCCCAGTACGTTTAAAGTAACTATCCCTAACTAATTGTTCTAACCTTTCGGCCATTTTACGCTTAGTCTCTTTTGAAGCTTTCCAACGGCGAATAGCCTCTTCTCTTGTTATTTTGTTTTCTGCGTTCATAATGGAATGTTTTATGCGGTTTGAGGAACGCCCCTTAATTCATACCCTCTACTCGTGGTTGCACACCTTGGTGGTGTCGACTGTAAAGGCTTCTTCGGTGGCGGCTTTGAACTTTCCGCGTTCGGCGAGGAAGTCCACCAGGCCTTCGGCCGTGAGGTCTGTGGCGGAACAGGTGTAGAAACGTTCGTCGGCGCCAAAGCGTGCGACGATGGCTTTCACGAGGTCTTCTTTTGTCTGGTATGCGTTGCCCTCCATCATGTGGAGCACTTCGTGTCCGTGTGTCATGTTGTTGTGGTGTATGTAATTCGTGTATTTGTTTGTATGGAAATAGAATGTGGACTATTGGGCGTAAACGGGCACCATCTCTTCGCGGTTGGGCCAATGGGGCAGAAAGAAGAGGGGTACGGGCCTTCCGCCCACTCCGCTCCAGTCTATGCGCCTCACGTGGTCGAACTCGGGCGGACCGAAGTCGAAGGAGCGTCCGTAGAGCACGATGGCTCCTATGGCGTCGTCCGTCTCCCACAGTCCGCCGCCCCACACGCAGCGTTCGCCTACGCCTTGGAGGTCGCGGTGGAGATAGACGTGCCCGAACTTGAGCACCCCGTCCTGCGTGATGATGAATTTGCGAAACATCAGTCGGCGGTGTAGACGTTCTCTATCTCTACGACGTACATCGTGTGGAGCGATCCGCCGGGCTGGTCGTTGTACCAGCGAGTGAGCACTTCGTTGTCGAGGAAGTTCTCGGGCTTGAACTCGGTGCGAAACAGTTTGCGGCCTTCTATCGTGAGGCGTGCTTGCTGAAAGCTGACGGCGCCGTGCTCCGTGGTCACGGGTGCGAGTCCTGTTTCGCGGACCTTGTCGAAGTCGCGTCCCGACTTTGAGCCGCAGAAGTTGTAGGCTTCGCGCATGGCTTTGTCGTTCCCGAGGAAGGCGAGGGTGAGATGCTCATTGTCTTCGATGAGGGGATAGGTGTAGCGTTCGGGACGCACAAAGATGAAGGCCACGGGTTTGTTCCAAAGCCACCCGATGCCGCCCCACGAGGCTGTCATCATGTTGAACTTGTCGCTGGTGCCCGCTGTGATGAGCATCCATTCCTTACCGATGAGTTCAAAGGCATTTTCCTTTGCTATGGCGTCAATAGTTGTCTTTTGCATAGTGCGTGAGAAAGAGAATAAATGAGTGTGGTGCGCATCGGTCCGTTCTGCCCGAAATAGGCTTGGGGATTTGCACCTGAAAGGTTTAATGGTCCAAATTTACGAATTTCTCGCTAATAAAGTGCTTCTGCGCTCTGCAGCAATGATTTTTGACGGCCATCGCTCCACGCGCTGCGCAAGGCGTTCGACCTTTAACGCAATAAATCAGAATTTGCGCCTTACTCAACACGTTGAGCTAGGAGCTCAAATTTCGTAAACGTTTACTGACGCCGGGCATGGAGACGTGACCTCAATGCGTTAGCACCCCAAAGCAAGCAAAAATTCCAAGGCATGGAATTCAAATTCCAAGCCTTGGAATTAAAATTCCCTACGTACCCAACACATTGGGCACGCGGCCCAAATTTTGCAAAACTTTACAAAGTCTCTTTCCCGAACATTTCGGTACAAATCTCAACTCTCGCGTGCGCGCGTACGCGCGCATTTCACCGAAGTTTGTACATCTTACTGTCATCCGTCACCCTTGCTTTTAAAATTCCGTTTATCGTCCAGACAATCAGCAATCTAACATTTCCTTCAAGGGTGACAGCAAATTCTCACGAGGGGGTAAAAATTCGTCAGCCTCTGAAAATTTCGGTCATGCGCATGTACCGAAAAAGATGACGGTAAAGGTTTAATAAAGCAAAACGTTTGTGACTGCACATTAATGCCGTCACCGTCAAAACACCATATTCTTCATTCCTCATTTGCACATTTGCGCATCTGCACATTTGCTCATGGCGCAGCACGCAAAACCGTCCGTGACGGTGACGGGTGACAGCAACTTGCACAAACTTCGGTGTATACGCGCGCGCGTAAAGGCACAGTCAAAAAGAAAAGACATGAAGCCGAAAAATTCCTACTCAAATTTCCGTAATACGAAAAACAAAATGCTTACCTTTGCCTAGAAAAAACGAAAGAACCATGGCAGACACCTCACCCAACGCAAATCCCCTACCCTCCCGTCGCGGACGTCCCCGCACCGACAGCCAGCTCTTCACGTTCCGTGCACCGGGCCCGTTGGCACGCGTCATCAGTGCACAAGACAACAAGACGGAGTTCATACTCTCCTGCATCGAAAAGAACGGCACTGCGCAGCGTCCCGATACGTTTCGCGCCGTGAATGCCGCAGCGGTCCGCGACGTGGCATTACCCTTTTTCGACCTCGCCGTCGTGGCAGGTTTTCCCGTACCGCTCGACAACGACGAGCGTAGCCAGGACATTGAATTGCTGCGCATGCTTTGTCCCAACCCCGAGTCGTGCTACCTCATCCGCGTGCAAGGCAACTCCATGATCGATGCCGACATCTACTCTGGCGACATCGTCATTGTGGACAAGAGCAACCGCAACCCCTCGGAACACGAAGTGGCCATGTGTGAACTCAACGGCGAGTACACGCTCAAGCGCTTCGTGAAGGAAGGCAACGAAGGGTGGCTCGTGCCCGCCAATCCCGACTATCCGCGCATCCGTGTGACGAAAGACGATGCCTTCAGCGTGTGGGGCACGGTGAGCTACGTCATCCACAAACCGCGATGAACCGCGACACGGACGCTTCGCCTGGCCTTTGGGCGTGTTTAGAGGCCGAGAAACATGCAAAACAAGGCGTTCGCGAAGACCGATTCCTGCAAAATAAGGCGTTCAAGCAACATACGCATGCCACTTAGCGTGCTCATTTACAACATCAGATCCTCTTCAGCCACATATCCTTGATAAATAAAAGGATTGGCTAATGTCTTGTTGCTTTGTTTCATTTGTCATTACACATTTTGTGTTACAACTTTTTTGTAACGACAAAAGCACAGCATTTTCAAGAACAGAAAAAAGGAATGAGCGGAAAATTGGGCATTCAAATGTCCAAAGAGATGCTTTTAACGCACTTCCGCACTGAAGATATTTAAATAGTTATCCTCCAAATTTGGGGATAAATAGAGGAATAACTATATTTGCAAACATGATTACAGAATATGACATAGAGGCAAAGTCAAACTCGGAAATCATCTCCGAACTAGGTGCGAGGTTCAGAGCGTACAGATTGTTCTGCAACCTGACACAAAAAGAAGTTGCCGAAAACGCGGGGGTGAGCATTTTCACAATCAGCCAATTCGAGAAAGGCGAAGCCCGCAACATTGGCCTCGCCACAATACTCTCCCTGCTCCGAAGCATTGGCTTCTTGGGAGAAGTGGAAAAACTTCTTCCGCCGCTGCCCAAGTTGCCTGGCCAAATGAAAGACTCTAGAAAAAAGAAGGAAAGGGTAAGACATGAGAGATAATGTAGTTGAAGTACGCCTGTGGGGGAAAACGGTCGGTTTGTTGACATGGGATGAGAATCGCGGATGCGCGGTTTTCCAATTTGACGAGAAGTTCTCGCAATACGGTTGGGACGTAGCACCACTGACAGCTTCATTGGAATCTCCGTACATACAGAAACGATTTCCACTCTCGGGAAACAAAGAAAAATTGTATGCAGGACTTCCAGAATTCATTGCAGACTCATTGCCTGACCATTGGGGAAATGTCGTTTTCCAAAAATGGCTAGAAACAAACCACTTAGGCTCAAAACGAATCAATGCAGTAGACCGATTGTCTTTTATCGGAAAACGAGCCATGGGGGCGTTGGAGTTTGAACCCGCCCATGTGATAGAAGATGCCTCGGTCAATATAGAACTGACTTCGCTCTATGAGTTAGCAAACAGGCTATTCAAGGAAAGGCAAGACATATCCATAGCCATTGGCGACGCCCTCATTATGGAAGACTTGTATAAGGTGGGCACGTCAGCAGGTGGCCAGCGGCCGAAGGCGATTATTGCCATTGACGAAGCAACAGGTACCATCCGGTCCGGACAAGCCGAACTTCCACCAAACTTTAAACATTACATTTTGAAGTTTGATACGGAAAGACCAAAGGACTTCCCATTCACAAAGGTCGAAATGGCTTATTATCTCATGGCTAAGGACGCTGGCATCACCATGATGCCATCAAAGCTGGTAGAAATAGAAGGGACGCTGAATTTCTTAACGCAACGGTTTGATAGAGTCGAAGGAAATAAATTGCATACGCAGACTTTGGCAGCCATCAGCTCGTTGGCCGACACATACGAAGACCTCTTTGTGGTTGGGCGGAAACTCCATCTGTCTGCAGCAGAACAAGCCCAGCAATACAGAAGAATGGTATTCAACGTGTTGGCAAAGAACGTAGACGACCACACCAAAAATTTTTCTTTCGTCATGGAACGAAACGGAACGTGGAAGTTGTCTCCCGCTTACGACATGATATTCTCTGCCGATCCAGACTCTCACTTTTTTCATTACCACGAAATGTCAATCCTCGGCAAGCGCAGCAACATTACGAGGAAAGATTTGCTACTTTTTGCACAAAGGCAAGACATCAAGAATGCATCCAGCATCATAGACGAAGTGGCTGAGACTGTCAGCAACTTCAGCACATACGCAAAAGATGTGGACATCAATGACTTTTGGATTGGAAAAATTGAGAAAATAATAGGAGAAACTTAGCCATACGACTGACAAGGACCAGCACCAAACAAAAGGAATGAGCGGAAAGTTGAAAATTCCATATAGTAATGTTCAAAAAATAACTTCCGCAGAATTTGCAAGCGCGGAGCGGGCTGAA
>CAVALA010000078.1:0-10670 GCA_963589615.1 Prevotellamassilia timonensis | reverse complement strand
TACAGCACGATTTCCGCTCAGATTTCAACGCAAAACCTAAATCCGAAACTTGAGTTTATTATCAAACAAGCGGAACTTGTTTTTTTACACATTACTATCCGCTAAAACGACTCTTACGTACGCGCGCGTACACCAAAGTTTGTGCAAACAATCTTCAGCCTTCAGCCGCATAAGTTTTAAGTGGGCTTTATGCCACGATGAGCGGCACAAAACGTGCGTTATGAGGCCATCGTTCTCTTGTGGCTGAAGGCTGAAGATTGTTTGCACAAACTTTCTGTATGCGCGCGCGTATAATGCGCGCGAGGAATAGGGAGGGTTGAATAGGTTCAGGAGTTATGGGGCAGCGTATGGTCCTTTTGTTAAGCTCGCTTCGTGTTGCGCAGTGACGGCGTGCCTTTTCGTTTTCACTCCGTGCCTTGGTTTTCCTACTCCGTGCCTTGGTTTTTACAGTTAGTACGTGTTGCTATGTGTTGGCCCGGTGTAGATTATTCAACCACTTGCCAGTCGATGAGTCCTTTGCCAAGGTCGTCGAGTTCTATGGCGAGGCCTATAGCTTTGCGCCCCCCGCCTCGGAAGGGTGCGAGATAGTTGTTTTCGCGAATTTGGCGTGCTGCGGCTGTCATGCCGCCATTGCCGCTAAGTTTTAGTTCTATGACGTAGACGTAACGGGTGCTTTGGGCCACAATGTCGATGCGTCCGTTGGCAAGCATGTGTTCTACTTCAACGTGGAGGCCGATGGCATTGAGTATGGTGCTAATGACGAGGCGGTAATGCTCCTCCATGTCCATCGATGCGAGTTTCTTGTTGCTGTAAGGCACGTCGGCAATGAGGGCTTTGAGGCTTTTCTTGGCCTCGGGGAGACACCCAGTGCCGAGTTGGTAGAAAAGTGTAGACTGTAAGGATTTTACTGTTCCCTCGCGAATTTTTGTTAGGGCGGGTAGAACCATTTCATATAATCCCTGTCTTACTTCTTTATTGGGGAATCCAAGTTCATAGCCGAACTCGTCATGGTTCTTGATGGTAAGATAGCCCGATTGATAGAGAAACACTTCAGCTCCGGCTGTAGACACGTCGGACGTTTCTAGCATGAAATTTGCGACACGACATCCGTCAAAGTCGCTCATTCGTATTTCTGCATCTTCCACAAACTTTGGGAGCATCGAGGTAGAGCCCGATGAGGCCCAGTAGTTCTGTAGTTCGCCTCTAGATAGGGCATTGATCAAGCTGAACGGATTGTAGACGTCCACCATGTTGCGGGCCGAGAAATGATATCCGTCGTAGTAGTCCTTTAGGCGCTGACGTGCTTCGTCGACGGTCCATCCGTTATAGTCGGCAAGTCGTTGCACTTCGGGCTGGAGACAGGAGTCGATTTCTTCCTCCGTGATTCCGCAGAGAGGCGCACAACTTGGGCAGAAACTGATGTTGCTCAGATTGTTCAGTGCAGAGAAAAGCGAAATTTGGGTGAATTTAGTGACACCAGTGATGAATACGAAGCGTTCGTGTATGTCGTTTGTCTTGAGTGTGGCGAAGACACTTCGGTAGATATTCGTACACTCTTCGTGGTGGACCGTGTTCCAGGAGTGTTGCAAGGGTGAGTCGTATTCGTCGATGAGTACGGCCACCTGTTGGCCTGTTTGCTCGTGTGCGCTGATGATGATATTGCTGAATCGCGTGGTTAACGACGCAGTAGGCAGCGGCGTGATTCCGTATTGGCTCTCGTATTTTCCGAAAGCGTCGGAAAGGTAAGTGCGCAGTTCTTCTGCCGTTGCTCCTCCACAACTCATGTCGAGACGGATGACGGGGCGTACTGTCCACTCCTTTTCAAGGTTCATAATCTTTAGACCTTCGAAAAGTTCTTTCTTGCCGGCAAAGTAGCAAGCCAGCGTGTCGATAAGGATTGACTTACCGAAGCGCCGTGGACGACTGAGGTAGTTATATTGAGAGTCGCCGTGAACAAGCTCCCATACGAGGTCTGTCTTGTCTACATAAACGTAGCCTTCTCGTCTGATTTTCTCAAACGATTGTAGGCCAACTGGGAGTCTTCTTGCTTGCTGTGCCATGCAGTGTTGTGTTGTTGGTTTGGGTTACAAAGCTAACAAATATTTTCTGTTTGTTACTCCGTCTCGCTGCTTATGCCGCGCTGGTTGAGGGCTTCAGCGTAACGCTTGGCGTTGGCCATGTGTTCCTCGTAGGTGACGGCAAAGTTGTGGGTGCCAGAGAAGTCCTCTTTGGCGCACATATAGAGATAGTCGTGGTGGCTGTAGTGGAGCACGGCGTTGATGCTCGAAAGCGAGGGAATGCAGATGGGGCCGATGGGGAGTCCTTCGTGGAGATACGTGTTGTACGGACTGTCTACGGTGAGGTGCTTGTGCATGATGCGGCGCAGGGCGAAGTCGCGGAGGGCAAACTTCACGGTGGGGTCGGCTTGGAGCTTCATGCCGGTGTGGAGGCGGTTGAGGTACATGCCTGCAATTTTTGGACGCTCGGCTTCGTTGGCCGATTCTTGTTCCACGATGCTGGCGAGCGTATAAGCTTCGTTGGTGGTAAGTCCGGCTTGCTTGGCTTGCGAGGTGCGCTCGGGTGTCCAAAAGGCGTCGTGCTCTTTTTTCATGCGGGAGAGCAGGTTGTGGGGCGTGATGTCCCAGTAGACTTCATAGGTGTTGGGGATGAAGAGGCAGGGAAGACTTGCCGTGTCGGCCTTGACTTCTGCGAGCCATGCGGGGTTGCGGAATGCTTGGCTTAGCGTGGCGGAGTCGGCCTCGAGCATGTGGGAGAGTTTTCCGGCCAGGTCGTCAATGGTGTGCACTACGGGGATGACGAGCGAAACGGGCGCTTGGCGTCCGCCACGCAGGTTGCGCATGAGGCGTAGGGCGCCTGTTGATGTGCTTACGAGATAGCGACCGGGGTGTACGTGGCTGCCGTAGCCCATAAGGGTGCCGCAGAGTCTTAGCCCAGCCGTGCGGCCGCCTGACGTGGCTGCTGCGATTTTTGTGTAGACGGAATCGGGTGTGTCGTCGTGGTCTATAAAGATGTAGGTGTCTTTCGGTGAACGGCTCACCGCAGAAAAGAGTAGCCAATAGGCTGAAATGACGAGGATAAGTAGTACGCTGACTGCGACACTCAATTTTTTCTTTTTCAACGAATCCATAATGTCCGTAGTGAATATTTTGGTTGGTATACGTGAGTTTCTGCCTAGAGAATGTGTGTGCTGATGGGGGATAGCCCCTCTTGATGGCTACGCAAAAGTAGCGCTTTTTTTCACGCCGCGATTTTGGAAACTGCATAAAAGTGGGCAAAATGCGCAACGTGTCAGCGTTTTTTTCTACTTTTGCACAAAATTCTAATCAATGTGCCGAATTGCTTGCCTTTATAGCAAGCGTGAAGCAGGCAAAAGTTGCCGTTGCAGCGTTCGGCGCCTCAACCCTTCTACATGGAAACATATTCAGATTTCGTGAATATCATAGCCGAGAGCATCAAGCAGAATTGGGACCTTGATGCCTTGACGGACTACCAGGGTGTCACGTTGCAGTACAAGGACGTGGCACGTAAAATTGAAAAGCTCCACATACTTTTTGAAAATGCCGGTGTAAAACCGGGCGACAAGATAGCCCTCTGTGGCCGCAACAGCGCAAATTGGGCCACGGCGTTCTTGGCTATTCTCACCTACGGCTCTGTGGCAGTGCCCATCCTTCACGAGTTCAAGGCGCGCCAAGTTCACGACATCGTCAACCACTCCGAGGCAAAGATTCTTTTTGTGGGCGACATGGTATGGCCCGAACTCGAAGCCGACGCCATGCCCCATCTCGAAGGCATCATCAACATCCCCGACTACAGCGTACTTCTCTCCCGTAGCGAACTTCTCACCGAGGCCCGTGAGCGACTCAATGAATATTTCGGAAAGAAATACCCCAAATATTTCCGCAAGGAACACGTTGCTTATCCTCACAACCCGGATCCTGACGCTCTCGCCCTCATCAACTATACGAGTGGCACGACGTCCAATTCTAAGGGTGTGCTCATTCCCTACCGCGCACTATGGTCGAACTACGAATTTGCCGTCGAAGTGCTCGGTAAGAAAATCAACCGTGGCGATAGTGTCATCTCCATGCTCCCCTTGGCTCATATGTACGGAATGGCCTTCGAATTCATCTTTGAGTTCGTAAAAGGTTGCCACGTGTATTACCTCACACGCATTCCTTCGCCGAAAATCGTGCTCAAGGCCTTTGCCGACATCAAACCCGTGATTGTCATCTCTGTGCCCCTTATCATTGAGAAGATTATCAAGAAGAATGTCATGCCCAAACTGCAGACGCCCAGCATGAAGGTGCTGCTCCGTCTGCCCATCATCAGCGGAAAGATTCGCGACAAGATACGCGACAGTCTCATTGCCGCTTTCGGTGGACGTTTTTATGAAATCATCATCGGCGGCGCCGCCTTCAACAGCGAGGTGGAAGACCTTCTCCATAAGATAGGTTTCAACTACACCGTTGGCTATGGTGCCACGGAATGTGCTCCCATCATAGCCTACGAGGATTGGCACAACTTCCGCAAAGGTTCCTGCGGCAAGGCCGCACCCCGTATGGAAATACGCATCAACAGTACAGACCCCGAAAACGTGCCGGGCGAAATACTCACCCGCGGAGCCAACGTGATGCTCGGCTATTACAAGAACCCCGAAGCCACCGCAGCCGCTCTCGACAGCGACGGATGGTATCACACGGGCGACCTTGGCACAATGGACGCTGAAGGCAACCTCTTCATTCGCGGACGCATCAAAAACATGCTCCTCGGTGCCTCGGGACAGAACATCTATCCTGAAGAGATAGAGGACAAACTCAACACGCTGCCCTACGTCAATGAGAGCATCGTCATCCAAAAAGGTGAGAAACTCTACGCCCTCATTCATCCCGACTACGACGAAGCGGCAAAAGCCGGTCTCGACGAAGATGGCTTGCGAATGGCAATGGAGCAAAACCGTAAGGATTTGAACAACATGGTGGCTTCCTACGAGCGCCTTGCCGGTTATGCCATCTACAAAGACGAGTTCGAGAAAACTCCCAAACGCAGCATCAAACGTTTTCTCTACGAGAACGCAGAAGTGTAAGCCTTCATCCGTCGTCCTACGGTAAGCGTGTTATATATACATAAATTTATATGCGCACGTAGGACAAACAAGAATTCCCTCCCATGATAGCATTTGCAGAAACGAACGGTTCTTCAGCCAACGCAGAAACCGCCGAAGCGTCTCAGCCCGTCAATGCCACAAGTCCGTCTAAAAGTGCTGAACTTGAACACATGACGCTCCGCTCAGAAGGTCTTGTGAAGAAATACGGCAAGCGCACCGTCGTCAACGGCGTATCGTTCGACGTGAGCCAGGGCGAGATAGTCGGTCTTCTAGGTCCCAACGGTGCCGGCAAAACCACCTCGTTCTACATGACCACCGGACTCGTAGTCCCCAACGGCGGACGCATATTTCTCAACAACGAGGAAATCACCAAAGACCCCGTCTACAAACGTGCACAAAAAGGCATAGGCTATCTTGCACAAGAAGCCAGCGTGTTTCGTAAAATGTCTGTCGAAGACAACATAGCCTCTGTGCTCGAACTCACCGGACGCTCACGCGAGTACCAGCGCGAGAAACTTGAAAGCCTCATCGCCGAATTCCGTCTGCAGAAAGTGCGCAAGAACCTCGGTGACCAACTCTCCGGCGGCGAAAGACGACGTACCGAAATAGCCCGTTGTCTCGCCATCGACCCCAAGTTCATTATGCTCGACGAACCTTTTGCCGGTGTAGACCCCATTGCCGTGGAGGACATCCAATACATCGTGTGGAAACTAAAGGATCGCAACATCGGCATCCTCATCACCGACCACAACGTAGAAGAGACCCTCTGCATAACCGACCGCGCCTATCTCCTCTTTGAAGGACGCATTCTCTTCCAGGGCACACCCGAAGAACTCGCCAATAACCAAGTGGTTCGCGACAAGTACCTCACCAACAGTTTCAAGCTCCGCAAAAAGGACTTCCAACTTATGGGGCAGCAGCGCGAAGGCTTGTAACGTTTACGGCATATCCATGTATGCGAAGAGCGGGCTGAATAAGCGTTCAGTCCGCTCTTCGTTCAAAAATGGAGCAACCCACAACGGACACAGTATTTCGCTTCATCGTTGTACCCTACAAAGTCAATATTTTACCCATTCATACCTTTTAGAAATCCCATGTTGTTTACATCTCTCCTGTTGGCCCTTTCGGCTGCAGCAACAGACACGTTGCAGATAGACCGCGCTACCGTAGAAGGTCCCTATGCCGTGGAGGCACCCTATGCAGCCGACACGCTCAACAATCAAGGCAAACCCTACGATGCCAAAGAAACACTCGATGCCAACACGGCGCTCGTCACCTCTCTTTCTTCATCCCGTTCCACCAAGTCTACGTCCGTCGTACGTCGCAACGAAGCCCTCGCGCTTACCGCCGGAGCGACTGGAGCGATACGCGTGGTGCGTTTCAATGTCCAGACCGCCAAGTTTGCCAAAGGCACCGTGAAAGTCGACGGTATAAAGAACTGCAAACTCTTTGTCAATCGCGTGGAAAGTGCCGACAAGAGTTTTACCCTACCCCCCGGCCGTACCGAAATGGCCCTTCTCGTGTTTACGCAGAAAGCCGACGCCGACACGTTTCGTGTGAGCCTTGTGGGCGAAGGACTTGGCGCCGTGAAGGTGAATGCCGAAGGTAAACGCCCCTACACCATGGCCGATATGCTCCTCGGCAACCAGTATCGCGATGTGGAACTCTCTCCTTCGGGCCGTTATCTCCTCACCACCAGCTACTATATGAAGGCCGACGGTACAGCACCTTATACCACTACGCTCACCGAACTTGCCACAGGACGTGAAATAGTCCGCTACAACGAATACATCCGCATGACCTGGCAACGCGGCAAAAAAGATGTGCTCACCTATGTGCGCAAAGCTGCCGACGGCCGTGAACTCGTATTCTTCGACCCCGCCACGCGCACCGAACGCGTTGTGGCTTCCGCCTTGCCCGAAGGCATCGTGGCTTTCTCGCCAAAAGTCGACTACGTAATCTACTCCAAAAACGAAGACGGCAAAAAGGAAACCAACGGACTCAAACGGCTGCAGGATCCCGACGACCGCATGCCCGGTTGGCGAACCCGCAGTTCCCTTTGGCGCCACGACCTCAAGACAGGTCTGAGTCAGCGCCTCACTTTTGGAAAAGAGAACCTGTGGCTGTGCGACATCTCCGCCTCAGGCAAAAGTCTGCTCGTAGCCACGTCAAGTTTTGATGCCCACAAACAACCCTTTGACCGTACCGCCTATCTCCGTATGGACGCCTACACGGGAAAAGTCGACACGCTCATTGCCGACACCGTTTTTGTGGCCGATGCCAAGTTCTCTCCCGACGAGAAGCAACTTCTCGTTAAAGCCTCACCGGCATCGTTCAATTCCATAGGCTCAGAAGTGAAAGAAGGACAGTTCCCCAATGCCTTCGACTACCGACTCTATCTTTACGACATCGCTTCGCGCACCACCAAACCCCTTCTTCCCAATTTTGCCCCCTCTGTCGACGACTACACTTGGGAAACAGCAGATGGAAACATCTACTTCCGTGCCACCGACGGCTGCGACGAAACGCTCTATCGGCTTGAGCCTCAAACACTCCGCCGCACACGCTACACACTTCCCGTGAGCTACGTTCAAGGTTGGAGTCTTTCCACCGCCACTTCAGTTCCCACAGTTGTCTACTACGGACAAACCGGCGAGCGTGCCCGTGAAATGTTCACTGCCACGCTCACAGCAAAAGGAGCTGGTACTTCGCGCCGCATCGGACCGAACAATTTCGACGAAATGTACCCCGACGTGCAAGTAGGTCATGTGGCCGATTGGTCGTTCAAAGCAACGCGTGGCGACTCCATTAAAGGTTTCTACATCCTTCCCCCCGACTTCGATGCCTCAAAGAAATATCCCCTCATCGTATACTATTACGGAGGTTGCACACCTACGGGAAAAACGCTGCAGTTCCAATATCCCCTGCAGGTACTCGCAGGCCAGGGCTATGTCATCTACGTCTGCGAACCCAGCGGCGCCATTGGCTACGGACAGGAGTTTGCCGCACGCCATGTCAACACGTGGGGAAAGGAGTCGGGCGACGACATCATAGAAGGTACAAAGCGTTTCCTTGAAGAACATCCCTTTGTCGATGCCACGAAGGTGGGATGTATGGGAGCATCCTACGGCGGCTTCATGACTCAATATCTTCAAACGCGTACAGACATCTTCGCTGCTGCCGTTTCCCATGCCGGCATCAGTAACATTGCCAGCTATTGGGGCGGCGGCTATTGGGGCTACACCTACGGTCAGTGCGCCCAATACGGCAGCTATCCGTGGAACAATCCCGATCTCTACGTCAAGCAGTCGCCGCTCTTCAATGCCGACAAGATTCATACCCCCTTGCTCCTGCTCCATGGCACCGTCGACACCAACGTGCCCACCAACGAGAGTCAGCAGATGTATACCGCGCTCAAGATTCTCGGCCGTGACGTAAGCTACATTCAGGTAGAGGACGCCAACCACGTCGTTACCGATTTCAAGAAGCGCCTCGTTTGGCAAAACGCCATCTTTGCCTGGTTCGCCAAGTATCTTCAGGGCGATTCCACTTGGTGGAACACGCTCTATCCTGAGAAATAAGCGTGGTTCTATAATATATAGGAGCCAATCGTATTTATACATAAGCGCGAAGAGCGAGTCCAAGATTCGTTCTTCGCGCTTTTCATTTCCGTCGAAATTCCAAGCCGGCCAATCTTCCGGATTCTGACATTTTGCTCAAAAAGTCATGTTCTTCGGCACATTTCACGTTTTTCAATGCGAAGAGTTTGGGTAGCTTTGGTATTATTACTTACATTTGTGCAGTATATCATACTAACCAAACATATATCCAACCTTATCATTCTACCTATCACATGAAAACAGATCTCATCCTTCAGCATCTTGAAGCAAAGCATCCGGGCGAATCGGAATATCTGCAAGCCGTGCGCGAAGTGCTCCTTTCCATAGAGGACGTATACAACGAACATCCCGAATTTGAACGCGTGAAACTCGTGGAGCGCCTCGTTGAGCCCGACCGCATCATTACCTTCCGCGTGCCTTGGATTGACGACGATGGAGAAGTACACGTCAATCTCGGACACCGCGTGCAGTTCAACAACGCCATAGGCCCCTACAAGGGCGGCGTGCGTTTCCATCCTTCCGTAAATCTCAGCATCCTCAAGTTCCTCGGTTTCGAACAAACTTTCAAGAACGCCCTCACCACGCTCCCGATGGGTGGAGCAAAGGGCGGATCGGACTTTGCACCCCGTGGCCGCAGCGAACAGGAAATTATGCGTTTCTGTCAAGCCTATATCCTTGAACTTTGGCGTAACCTCGGCCCCGACCAGGACGTTCCCGCCGGCGACATCGGCGTAGGCGGACGCGAAGTGGGCTATATGTTCGGCATGTACAAGAAACTCACCCGCGAACATACCGGCACTTTCACCGGAAAAGGACTTGAATTTGGCGGTTCGCTCCTTCGTCCAGAAGCAACGGGCTTCGGTGCCCTCTACTTCGTCAAGCAGATGCTTGCCGACTACGGTATGGACATTGCAGGCAAGACCGTTGCCATCTCCGGTTTCGGCAACGTGGCTTGGGGTGCTGCCAAGAAAGCCACCGAGATGGGTGCAAAAGTGGTTACGCTCAGCGGCCCCGATGGTTATGTCTATGACCCCAACGGCGTGAGTGGCGAGAAGATAGACTACATGCTGGAACTTCGCCTCTCGGGCAACGACATCGTGGCTCCTTATGCCGAGCGTTATCCCGAAGCCACTTTCTTTCCCGGAAAGAAACCTTGGGAACAGCATGTTGACATCGCTCTGCCGTGTGCCACGCAAAACGAACTTGATGCTCACGATGCTGAGGCGCTCGTGGAGAACGGCGTGAAACTTGTGGCAGAAGTGAGCAACATGGGTTGCACTGCCGACGCTGTGGATTACTTTACCGCCCACCGCACCCCCTTCGCACCTGGAAAGGCCGTCAACTCTGGCGGCGTGGCAACGTCCGGTTTGGAAATGACGCAGAATGCCATGCACATCTCTTGGAGCGAACGTGAAGTGGACGAACGTCTGCACCACATCATGTCGTCCGTACACGACCAGTGTGTGCGCTACGGTCAGGAGAATGGCTACATCAACTTCGTGCGCGGCGCAAACGTGGCAGGCTTCATGAAAGTGGCCCATGCCATGATGGCGCAAGGCGTGCTCTGATTTTTGTTGTATAAGCTGACGTCTTTCAGTTTACTGATGAACATTCTATGGCTGCACTACGAAAAAAGTCTATTTGATTTTCTTCCTATACACCGCCCTCTGTGCATTATACATCGGCATTGTGTGGTATCTGCGTTACAGGCGAAACCACGATGACAGGAACTGGTGAAACAAAAAGTGAAACCGCCAAACCTTAGGCTTGCGCTTAAAGTTTGGCGGTTTTCGTACTCTGCTATTTTGCAGTTTCTGCGGCTCCGACATTTTGTTGTGCAAGATCAAAAAGAAATTCTTGAAGATGCGATACGAACTTGTAGTAGCGAGATAGAATCTCGTTATAAACTTCTTCCGATAGAGGAA
>CAVALA010000077.1:0-10905 GCA_963589615.1 Prevotellamassilia timonensis | reverse complement strand
GTAGGAACGTGTAGAATAGACAGGCTTTTGCCCCTTCAGGGCGCATTCCTCGCGAACATGTTAACCCAGGGTGTCGCTTCGCTTGCCCTGGGCTATAAGCTTGCTGGGCTTTCAGCCCGTTTTTCGCTGGCTTGATTTATTATCAAACAAGCGGAACTTATTTTTTACACATTACCAAATTTAAAAACAGCAAAATCAAAACAGACTAATGAAACTCTCTGAACAAAAGAGTAGCATGATGCACGGCGTGCTGCTCATAGCCCTTTTTGCATGTGCCGCCTTCTATATTGGTGAGATGAACTGGGTGAAAGCCCTTTCGCTCAGTCCCATGGTGGTGGGCATTGTGTTAGGTATGCTCTATGCCAATAGTCTTCGGAATAATTTGCCCGAGACGTGGGTGCCTGGCATTAAGTTCTGCTCCAAGCGCGTGCTACGAACGGGTATCATCCTTTATGGTTTCAAACTCACGTTTCAGGATGTGGCGCAGGTAGGCGTGTCGGCCATCGCGGCCGATGCTGTTATCGTTTGCGGAACCATAGGTATCGGTCTACTTGTGGGCCGCCTGCTGAAGATAGACCGTAGCATTGCTTTGCTCACATCGTGTGGTAGCGCCATCTGTGGGGCTGCTGCAGTGCTCGGCGTTGACGGTGCCATCAAGCCCAAACCCTACAAGACTGCCGTGGCAGTGGCCACCGTGGTTATTTTCGGTACGCTTTCCATGTTTCTCTATCCCATTCTCTACCGTGCGGGCATCTTCGCCCTTGCTCCCGAGGCAATGGGGCTCTTCACTGGCGCTACGGTTCACGAAGTGGCTCATGTGGTGGGTGCAGCCAATGCTATGGGGCCGGAAGTGAGCAACACCGCCATCATTGTGAAAATGATACGCGTGATGATGCTCGTGCCCGTGCTCCTCATCATAGCTTGGGGTGTGGCCAAGAATGCAAAGTGCAACTATGCTGCCGATGGTACAACCGTTGACAAGACGAGAATCACCATTCCCTGGTTTGCCGTATTCTTTCTTGTGGTCATTGCCTTTAACTCCCTCGGCTTGTTGCCCCCAAGTGTGGTGGAATGGATCAACCAGTTCGACACGTTCCTCCTCACCATGGCTATGGCTGCGCTTGGTGCCGAAACGAGCATCGACAAGTTCAGGAAAGCCGGCTTCAAGCCATTCCTGCTTGCAGCCATTCTCTACTGTTGGCTCTTGGGCGGTGGCTACTGCCTCGTGAAGTTTGTGCTCCCCCAGCTCATTCAATAGGCTGCATGGGCGCACTCTTTTGTACTTAGCAATGTGTAAAAAATAAGTTCCGCTTGTTTGATAATAAATCAAGCTAGCGAAAAACGGGCTATAAGCTTGCTGGGCTTTCAGCCCGCTCCGCGCTTGCAAATTCTGCGGAAGTTATTTAAGCACCTCTTTGCTTCCTTCTAAGGACATTGACAGATCCTTTATTCCAATACATAACGAAACGTTCGCACCTTGCTTTACGCAACGAAAGATTCCCGTTGCACACAAATCGTTTTGTGGGCAACGGGAATCTTTCGTTGTTCTGATTTTGTGGAAGCTTTTGTCTTTCTCAACTCTTTCTTCCGAGTAACGACTCGGCATAGTTCCACAGCGGGAGCCATTGCTCTTCGGGGATGGAGAGCTGGTTGATTTCCTTGCGCGCTTCAGCATAGAAGCGGTCTATGGCTGCGAGCGTCACGGTGGGGATGTCGAGGCGGTTGTAGATGTCCGTCACCGCGCGAATCTTCTCGGCGGCGGGAAGTTCCTTGTCGGCAATGAGCGTTAGGAGTACACTGCGCGTGTCATCGTCGGCACGGCGGAGCGCGTTGATAAGCAAGAACGTCTTCTTGCCGCAAAGGATGTCGCCGCCAATTTTCTTTCCGAACACGGCAGGGTCGCCGTAGACGTCGAGGTAGTCGTCTTGAAGTTGGAAAGCGAGACCTATCTTTTCGGCAAAGCGGTAGAGCACATCAGCATCGGCCTCGGGAGCCTCTGCAACGAGGGCACCCGCTTTTGCGGCACACGCAAGGAGCACTGAGGTTTTGAGGCGAATCATCTCGATGTACTCTTCTTCCGTCACGTCGGTGCGGCTCTCGAAGTTGACGTCGTACTGCTGGCCTTCGCAAATTTCGCGTGCCGTGCGGGCAAAGAGGCGCAGGAGTTGCGCTTCGCGGGTGCAACGGCAGGAGAGGAAATGCTCGAAGGCCATGATGAGCATCGTGTCGCCCGAAAGCACTGCTGTGTTCTCATCCCACTTCTTGTGGACGGTGGGTTTGCCGCGGCGCATGTCGGCGTGGTCCATAAGGTCGTCGTGGAGCAGCGTATGGTTGTGGTACGTTTCCAAACCTACGGCAGCCGGAAGGGCGAGGCGCCAGTTTGGACGATAAAGGCTGTAGGCTAGGAGAAGCAACGTGGGGCGCAAACGCTTACCGCCCATCGAGAGGACATATTCGATGGGTTCGTAGAGACCTTCGGGGCGTTCGGGGTAGGGCACGTCGCGCAGTGCGGTGGCTATGCCTTCCTGCATTTGGCCGAGGCGCTGCGAAGCGCTGGCGGTGCACTCTGCGAAGCGCGCCTTGAGCCATGCTTTCTGTTCGGCGATGGTGAGGTGACTGTTGTCGAGCAAGAGAGCGTCGTCGGCTTGGCGGAGCGGTGCTACGGCACGGTGGGAGTCGATGTAGTCGCGCTCCTGCACGTTTTTCAGAATGTCGTTGTAGTCCACTTCCTGACCCTTGGCGGTGAGTTCGTCGTAGCGGCGGCGGGCACGCACTTCGGCCGAAGCGGTGACGAAGATTTTCAGTTCAGCTTCGGGGAACACCACGGTGCCGATGTCGCGACCGTCCATGACGATGCCTTTCTCCTTTCCCATAAGTTGCTGCTGTTGCGTCATGGCGGTACGCACGAAGGGTAGTGCGGCCACGGGGCTGACGTGGCTGCTCACTTCAAGGCCGCGTATCTCCTTTTCCACTACGCGTCCGTTGAGGGTGGCGAGGGGGAGGTGGGTCTGTTCGTCGAGTTGGAACGAAACGTGCACTTCGGGCATGAGTCTTTCAAGTTCTTCGGCCTTTACGCTGCCGTCGGCGTTGAAGAGATTGTGTTCAAGGGCAAAGAGCGTGACGGTGCGGTACATGGCACCCGTGTCGACGTAGATGTAGCCGACTTCGCGTGCCAGGTCTTTTGCCATAGTGCTTTTTCCGCAAGAGGAATGGCCATCGATGGCCACTATGATGCGTTTGTTCGTTTCGGGAGATTGGGTAGACATTTGCTTTTAATAAAAATGAACGCACCGACCGCGCTGAAGTTTTGCTCCAGCGCGGCCGGCGACGGGTTTTGTTACAGTTTGTAGCCGGCGGTGAACATGAGGGAGTTGCCGGCCTGGTGGTATTTGGCGTACGACAAGCCGAACTGGAAGCGGTTGAGGTTCACACCGCCGCCAGCGGAGAGTCCGGCGAGGTGCGACGAACCAGAGGCTTTCAGCTCGTAAGCCCGACGGAAGTTATAGCCTACGGAGAGATAAATCTGGTCGGTGGGCAAGATGTCCAAACCCACAACGAGGTGGTTCAAGGCTTTGCGGGTGAAATTGGGCGCTTTGTCGTCGTCGTTGGCTATGACGTAGTAGCTGCTCTTCCAACGGGTGAGGTCCACGAGCGTGAAGTGGATGCGCACGGGAAGGTGGTTCATGCCCTTTGTCAAGCCCAAGTTGAGCGAGAAGGGCAAGTGGTTGCGCACGTGGTTGTCGTAGTTGCTGAGCTGAAGGCCGAAGTTCTGGAGAGTGGCAGACGCGCTGAAGTCGGTCTCTTCGTTGTAGTAGTTCACACCGAGGTCGAAAGCCATGGCCACTGCGGTGTAGTCTGCCAAGGACGAGAAGGCAAACTTGACGTTTGCGCCGCCGCTCCAGCGGTCGGAGAGGAGATAGCTGTAGCCACCGCCGATGACGATGTCCTTAGCGGAGAATGTGCCCGTCACGTTGCCTTCCGTGTCGGTCTCGTCCATCTTTCCGTAGTTCATGTAGTGGGCATTGACGGCCACGGTGTGGCGCTCGCCGACAGCTTTTGTAAACTCGGCTCCCATCCATGAACTTCCGCCGAAGTAGGTCATGAAGTCAAGCCCAAGGGAGAGGTCGGAGGCGTTGGCGTAGAGCGCAGGATTGGCCCATCCCGCCGCAGGGGAGTCCTCTATGAGCGAGATGTTTTGTCCGCCGAGTGCTGCCGTATGTGTAGACGTCGGAAGCCGCAGCACGTTGTAGGACGACGTGCTTTCCTGGGCTTGCAATGTGGTGAAAGACAATGCGAGCAGGGGGCAGAAATGCTTTAATTTCATTAATGGGCTTGTATTTTTGTGGCCAAAGTTACTATAAAAATTCTATTTGAAGTACCTTTGCTCCGCCTTCGGCAAATCAGACGGCGGTTCGGAAGAGAAAGGAGAAGGCATTCCGCTCTTTTTCTCTTCGTTCAGCAAGGGTTGCCTTAGAAGGCTTTTATTTATTCTAAACGTGCGTTCATCCGGTTTATTGTCTTCCAAAGAATGGTGCGACATCGTTTTTGAAGGTCGCAACAAGGAGTACGGAGCCTACAAGCTTCGTGCACAGACGGGTATGCGCTATCGCCGGGCCATGGTGGCCGTGGTGGGCATCTTCGTTGTGCTCACCGCATTCTATATGGGGTGTTCGCTCTACACGCACTACATTGTAAAGAAAAACATGGAAGAGGCGGCCGACGCCTTTTTCTCCCATAAACCGTCGGACCTGAAAGAGGGTTACAAGATGAAGTTCCTCTCTACAGCCCGCATGGCGCCCCACGAGCGCATGGCACCAGGCGCAAAGCAAGGACCGCCAGTCATCGTGGAAGGATTTCCGCCTCTGAGCACCATCGGCGCTGACGGCCCCGTCACTTACGACCCTGAGCAAGAGATGATAACCACGCCCATTGTGGACACGACAAACATCAACGACCCCGACCTTCCCATTGCCAAGCAGAAGATTGTGCCGACGGATGTGGTCGATGCCATGCCTGAGTTTCCCGGCGGGCCGAAAGCCTTTATGAAATGGATAGACGACCACATGGTCTACCCCCAGTCGTGCATTCGCTCGCAGAAGCAGGGCACCGTGCAACTGAGTTTCATTGTCGGCCCAGACGGCTATGCCAAGGACTTTGAGGTGAAGAACGCTTTCGACACACAAATCTACCGTGCGGCACTCACCGCGCTCAAAAGCATGCCGCAATGGAAGCCGGGCACCGATGCCACAGGCGCGCCCACTCCCGTAAAGATAAGCCTTGCCGTAGAGTTTAAACTTTGACGCGGCAACGCATTCCCTCTTCTCCCGTTCATTCCTTTCAATATCTTTTTTCTGAAAATGTCCACAACCTCCTCACCTGCTGCCGGTTCTGCTCCGGCCTCGCTTCCCCTCGTGGAGATAGACGCTGCTTCGGGCTTTTGTTTCGGTGTGACCACCGCCATTTCCAAGGCCGAAGAAGAACTTGCCGCGTCGAAGCACCTCTGTTGTCTCGGCGACATTGTCCACAACGGCAGCGAGTGCGAAAGGCTGCACGACATGGGGCTGCGCACCATCAACCACGAAGAGTTTTCCTGTCTGCCCAAAGGCACAAAGGTATTGCTGCGTGCCCACGGCGAGCCTCCCGCCACTTATCTCACGGCCAAGGAACGCGACATTTGTCTCATCGACGCCACGTGTCCCGTGGTGCTTCAGCTTCAGCGCCGCATTAAGCGCGTCTACGACGAAGTTCCGCGGCCGCAGATTGTCATCTACGGCAAGCGCGGCCATGCGGAAGTCCTTGGCCTTGTGGGCCAGACCAACGGCGAGGCCATCGTCATAGAGTGTGAGGAAGAAGCCGCCCAACTCGACTTCACACGTAGCATCGCCCTCTTCTCCCAAACGACGAAGCCGCTCGAAGGGTTCCGTCGTGTGGTCGACTACATCACGCAACACATCACCAGCCCTGCCGAGTTTCGCTACTTCGACACCATCTGCCGCCAGGTGGCCAATCGTCTGCCGAACATTCGTTCGTTCGCTTCGCGCCACGACGTGGTGGTGTTCGTGTGCGGACTGAAGAGTTCTAACGGGCGTGTGCTCTACGAAGCCTGTCGGCAGGAGAATCCCCACGCCTATCTTGTGGACTCGCCCTCGTCCATCCACGCCGAATGGTTCGCACCGGGCATACGCAGCGTGGGCATTTGCGGAGCCACGTCCACGCCGAAATGGCTCATGGAGGACTGCCGTCAACGCATTCTTGAACTGATGGATGCCGACAAGGACTGACGTTCCATCTTTATCCCCCCCTATAATTTCTCATGCGCATTTCCATTTTACTGTTTCTTTTGCTTGTTCCCCTTTGTCTATTGGTGGGCAGCGTAAGCCTGTCGCCAGGAGAAGTGTGGCAGGTGGTAACGGGAAATGCCGATGCGGCTTCAACGGCCCATTTTGTGGTACTTGAATCGCGCTTTCCACAACTCGTCACGGCTGTGTTTTCCGGCGCAGCACTCGCCCTTAGCGGCCTCGTCATGCAAACGCTCTTCGGTAATCCCCTTGCCGACCCTTCGCTGCTTGGCGTGAACAGCGGCGCCTCGCTCGGTGCTGCCGTAGCCCTTTTGGCGCTGGGAGGAAGTCTGGGCATGGGCATGGTGAGCGTGGGAGGAACGTTGCTCACCGTCGGAGCCGCCTTCGTGGGCGCTTGCGCCGTCATCGCTCTGCTGAGCGTGGCAAGCAGCGTGCTTCGCGGCACGTTGGCACTGCTCGTCACGGGCGTGATGTTGAGCTTTGCCGTGTCGGCCGTCATAGCTCTGCTCAGTTTCTATGCCACAGCCGACGGCGTACGCTCCTTTATGGTGTGGGGGCTCGGCGATTTTTCAGGGCCCACGCGCACGCTCCTTCCCCTCTACGCTGCGCTGACCGGTGTGCCCACACTGCTGCTTTTCTTTATGTATCGTCCGCTCAACGCACTCTTGCTTGGTACGGACTATGCCACAAACCTTGGCGTGAACGTGCGCCGCACACGCACGCAACTTCTTCTCCTGACGGGACTCCTCACCGCCACGGTGACGGCAGTTTGCGGCCCCATCTCGTTTATCGGCCTTGCCGTCCCCCACATGGCACGCCTTCTTCTTCGCACTGCGGACCACCGCCGCTTGCTCCCCGCCACAGCCTTGCTCGGCGCCGACGTGGCCATGCTCGCGCTCGTCCTTTCGCACCTTCCCGGCGAGCGCGGCACCGTGCCTCTAGCCGCCATCACACCGCTCCTCGGAGTGCCCGTGGTGCTTTACATTATGCTTAAGCGTCCGCAGGAAAGCATGTAAGGCTGGCGGCCACTTGCGCCATTGCGCAAATTCTTCGTAACTTTGCACCCGCTTCAGACGAATTTCGCGACTGACTTTCAGTCGTCTTGAAGCTATTGCAACCACACACCATACACAGCAACCACACTTTTTAAATGAAAGAATTCATAACCACAGAGGTAAAGGCCGAAACCGCCGTTCTTGTGGCTTTGATTACAAAGACACAGAACGAAAGGAAAACGGCCGAATATCTCGACGAACTTGCTTTCCTTGCCGAAACCGCCGGTGCCGTCACCGTGAAGCGCTTTACGCAGCGCCTTGACGGTCCCAGCTCGGTCACTTACGTGGGCAAGGGAAAACTGGAAGAAATACGTGCCTACATAGAAGAGGAAGAGGAAAACGAGCGCGAGGTCGGCATGGTCATTTTCGACGACGAACTCTCCGCCAAGCAGTTGCGCAACATTGAGCGCGAACTTAAGGTGAAGATTCTCGACCGCACGAGCCTCATTCTCGACATCTTCGCCATGCGTGCACAGACAGCCAATGCCAAGACGCAGGTAGAGTTGGCACAGTATCGCTACATGTTGCCGCGCCTGCAACGCCTCTGGACCCACCTCGAACGCCAGGGCGGTGGCTCGGGATCAGGCGGCGGAAAAGGTTCGGTAGGCCTTCGCGGACCGGGCGAAACGCAGCTCGAGATGGACCGCCGCATCATCCTCAACCGCATGTCGCTCCTCAAGCAGCGCCTTGCCGACATTGACCGTCAGAAAACAACGCAGCGCAAGAACCGTGGACGACTCATCCGCGTGGCGCTTGTGGGCTACACCAACGTGGGCAAATCCACGCTCATCAACCTGCTGGCCAAGACGGACGTGTTTGCCGAAAACAAACTCTTCGCCACACTCGACACCACGGTGCGCAAGGTAATCATTGATAATCTTCCCTTCCTCCTTGCCGACACGGTGGGCTTTATCCGCAAACTTCCCACCGACCTTGTAGACTCCTTTAAGAGCACGCTCGACGAGGTGCGCGAGGCCGACCTACTGGTCCACGTGGTGGACGTGTCGCACCCCGACTTCATGGAACAGATCGACGTGGTCAACAGCACGCTTGCCGATCTCGGTTGTTCCGAAAAGCCGCAGCTTCTCGTCTTCAACAAAATGGACGCTTACACTTGGACGGAGAAGGATGCCGACGACCTCACGCCTTCAACGGAAGAGAACGTGTCGCTCGAAGAACTGCAGCGCACCTGGATGGCTCGCATGGGCAACGACTGCATCTTCATTTCGGCGCGCGAACGTCAGAACATCGACGAACTCAAGGAACTCTTCTATGCTCGCATACGCCAGCTCCACGTCCAGAAGTATCCTTACAACGACTTCCTTTTCGACCACTACGAGGGCGAATGACGAAGATCTTCTAAAATATATGCGTACCGCACTGCCCCATATCCAAAGGCTGTGCGGTACGCATGTGTCTATCAACATTGCAAACATACACACTTAGACAAATGTCTTCCAAAACCTCCACACCGGACCGCCACGCGCTGGTAAGTCGCAAGTATCTCCTGCCCTTCGTACTCATCACGTCGCTCTTCTTCCTTTGGGGCGCCGCCCACGCCATTCTCGACGTGCTCAACAAACACTTCCAAATGGAACTCGGTATGGGCAAAACGCAGTCGTCGCTCGTGCAGGTGATGTTCTACCTCGGCTACTTCTTTATGGCGGTGCCCGCTGGCCTCGTCATTGACCGCCACGGCTACCGCCGCGGCGTCATCACAGGCTTGCTGCTCTTCGGCGTCGGCTCGCTGCTCTTTTGGCCAGGCTCGCTGATGGGCGAAAATGCCTTCACGTGTTTCCTCTTCTCGCTCTTTGTGATAGCCTGCGGACTTGCGTTCCTCGAAACGGCATCGAATCCCTACGTCACCGAACTTGGCGACCGCGCCACAGCGGCTTCGCGTCTCAACCTCGCACAGAGTTTCAACGGACTGGGCTGCATCTGCGGTCCGCTCGTGGGCGGCTTGCTGCTCTTCAGCGACGAAGGTTCGGGCAACGTGGCATTGCCTTATGTTGCCATGGGCATCGTGGTGCTCCTCGTAGCTGCCGTGTTCTGCTTTGTTCGTCTTCCGGAGATTCCCCACGGAGCGGAAAACTCTGCTGAGGCTGAAGCCAGCAACTCGGTATCACCTCTGAAAACCCTCTTCAGCCATCGGCTCTATGTCTTTGGCATCGTGGCACTGCTTTCTTACGAAGTGGCAGAAATCGGCATCAACAGCTTCTTCGTGAACTACGTGACCGATGGCGGATGGATGACGCCGCGCGACGCTTCGATGGCACTTGCTTTCGGCGGTCTGGGCCTGTTTATGCTGGGCCGCGTGGCGGGTAGCTTCATCATGCAGCGCGTAGCGAGCGACACGGTGCTCCGCGTGTGTGCCGTCGGTACGTTTGTCACCACGTTCGTCGTGGTGCTCAACCTCGGCCCCGTTTCGCTCGTGGCGCTCGTGCTGACCTACGTCTTCGAGAGCATCATGTTCCCCACCATCTTTGCCCTTTCGCTTCGTGGCTTGGGCGGACTGACCAAGCGCGCTTCGTCGTTTCTGATGATGACGCCTGTGGGCGGCGCCATCGGTCCGTTGCTCATGGGCCTTGTGGCCGACGTGGCAGGTTCCATGGCGGTAAGCTTTGTGGTGCCGCTCATCGGCTTTGCCAACGTTGTGGCCTACGCCTTTGCGCTGAAAAGCAAAAAGCAGTAAGCGACGGGCTCCACCTCTCAATATTTTTCCCTTTTCACCAACCGACAGAAATACTTCCCCATCTATGGGCAGAAACAAATTTTCAGCAGAAGAAATACGCCAAATAGGCAAACTGCTCCGCTTGAAGAATGCGGGCAACCGTTACCAGCAGAAACTCGTCCGCCACGACTTGCGCGTAAAGTTTGAGTTCAACATTTCCGACTTCAACGAACCGGGCAAGGCTTTCGGCGAGGAGGAACTTCAGGCCGCCATTGACCGCCGTGCCATCCTCATCCTCGACGACGCCACCATTGCTGCCATGAAGGAAAAGCGTGCGCGCGACAAGGCCCGCGACGCCGCCGCCCGTGCCGCCGAAACCAACGCCAGCGGCGAAACCACCGACTGGCAAAAGGCCATGGACGAGTGGAACACCTGGGAGAAAGAGCAAGGCAAAGAATAGCCGCCGGCCCTTTTTCCCTTATGCACAAAGAAGAGTCTCTCACAAAGAAAGCGGAAACAGAAATGCTGCGCAGCACTTCTGTTTCCGCTTTCTGATGTTTGGTTGGAGAGAAGCGTAACTTTTATTTCTCAACTACAATTTTTTGGGGAGCCTTATTCAGTGAACACTATTTATGTCGTGTCTCTTTACCCACCCTGGCCTCCTTCTTTGTGTGGGTATCCACCAGAAGGCTCGGCGTGTGCTGAGGCTGTGCAATGTCGGCAGCAAATGTCGGGCATTTGCTGCCGATTAATTCAGTCACAAAGGTAAAATTATTTTTTTCAAATGTTTGCGTTTATCGTGAAGGAGAAATATGTAATGTGTAAAAAATAAGTTCCGCTTGTTTGATAATAAATCAAGCCAGCGAAAAACGGGCTGAAA
>CAVALA010000076.1:0-11506 GCA_963589615.1 Prevotellamassilia timonensis | reverse complement strand
CACTTTGGCGGTTGTTGTTCGCCATTGCTGCGTACGCAAGAGCATCGTTGCCCTTATCCATACAGATTACTTTCTCTGCTTCCATAATGTTGAAGTTTTTAGTTTGTGCGCCAAGGACTATCCTTGACACCGCAAAAGTCCAACATTGGCATTTGTATGAAAGCAGGAAAGTGCGTTATTCGTTTGTTACGATACGCACGTGCGTATCAATCCCATTACTTGGTATATGCGTATCACGTCCATCTTGGGTACACTAAAAGGTGCGTAACGAGTCTCATCACCTATAACGTGGCACTCATAGGCTTCTCCCCTATCTATTACCACTCTTAGAACAAGTCCATAGGATTTTGTGTCAAGCACATATATCGTTCCATTAAGGATATATGTAGCCTTCATCACAGACAGCGCGAGCATATCACCACGGAGAAAGTTCGATGACATAGAATCCCCTTGCACGCGCATATACATATCATAATCAGAGAAGTTGGAAAAGAACTGTGCATATTCTACGTGTGCAGTGCGCTTCACAACAATCTCGTCATAGACATCCGTGTTGGGTTTCTTGTATAGTTCCGCCGGAACGATAGGCCGTACTGCATCCGTTGCGACAACGGGTAGTGGTGCGGCATTGTATGTGTTGTTCGTCCCGCCCATCTGAACGGCACTATTGTTTTCCCCATGCACCACTTGTGTTTGCGTTGCTTGCTTCAGCATGGGACCTTCGCCAGTTAGAAGCCAATACTCGTTGACCTCAGGGAAGGCGGTAGATATTTTAGCCTGCATGCCCGATGTTAGAGTCTTTGTCTTACCATTAAGTAAGTCGTAAATAGATTGCTTTGTTTTGCACCCAATGGTAGCGGCAAAGCGTTGCGCGTTTAATCCGCTGTAATACAGTAAATCTGAGATTCTTTTGTCTAATTCCGTCTTACCCATACTATTAATATTAGTTAATTATTAGAAGAAAGTAAGCGTAAGACTTGCTTGTAACCCATTTACAACTTGCCTTTGCATCGTGGTTCAGATAAGAACCACGCTTAAGACCGCAAAAATACGGATAAAATCAAAACACCGCAACAATGAAAAAGACAAAACGCCACTACCTTGTTCAAGTCAACTGCAAGGGAATCAAGATGGGTACCATCAGCGCAGACGAGGCTGAAGCCTTCGAAGCCGAAATGGAAGCCAAGTATTCCGACAACGGAAACAACATGGTAACAGTAATGTTTAGATAACTCATACCGCTATGCTCAAGAAACTCTCCCCCAACGCGCGCATCCCCAAGAAGGCACACACAACTGACGCAGGCTTCGACCTTTACGCAACAAGCCGCGAGTTCAACAAGGAAGAAGGCAACATCGTCTACGGCACGGGACTCGCCTTTGAGATTCCCGAAGGTTACGTTGGTTACGTCTTCCCACGTTCCTCAATCAGCAAAAAAGACCTCTCGCTCACTAATGCCGTTGGAGTAGTGGACGCAGGCTATCGTGGCGAAGTAACCTTTAAGTTCAAAGTCACAGTCCGCGCGCATGAGTATACGACTCGCAAGACCAACCAGACACACTACACTCCGCAGTTACACTTCTACGGTGACAACATCTACGAAGTTGGTGAGCGCATCGGGCAACTCATCATCATGCCGATTCCCGACATTGAATTCACCGAAGCCGAAGAACTCTCCGATTCCGAACGCGGAACTGGTGGGTATGGAAGTTCGGGTAATGACTAGGCCGATGAGAGGCGGCGACCACACCAAGCACATCGTTGACACGTGTGCCACATGCTTGCGACTGTCAGCCGGACGTTGCCCCATATGTTTCCACACAAGTGCAACACGGCCGTGCCAATACCACACACGCTATCTTTCTTCGGTTAAGAACCTCAAATGTGCCAACACATAGAATGCGCTTCGTCTATTAGTAGACGAAAGTAGACGAAAAAAATGTGCAGCAACCTTTCAAGTATTCAAATGAATACCTACCTTTGCAGTAAATGAAGAACAATCAATGGAAAAGATTAAAGTAAAGGTAGACTGGTGCGACAAGAACTATGCAGCGGTCACTGAAGATGACAGACTTTTCGGCATGGTAATTGTCACCGCAAAAACGTATAGCGCGCTTTTAGGCAATCTCCGAAAAGCAGTAGAAGAGCATGTACAAGAAGAGACTGACTATACATTTCCTTCTTGGTTAACGGAAGGCCATTTCGACTTTAGCATAGAGCTTGGCACTGCCGCACTTCTCAAGAAAAGCGAACAGTATACTACACTTGTGGCTCTCGCCCGTGAATCGGGCATAAGTAAGGTCTTACTTAGCCATTACGCTAACGGACAAAAAAAGCCGAGCATTACGCAACGTAAACGTATCTGCAACGGTCTTCACCGCATTGCGCACGCATTGAACGACATCCCCAACGAATAGCCAACTAATTTCTTCATAGGTTTTTTTAAGAACACCCAACCGACCAAGTACACACTTGGTCGGTTTTCTTTTTGTGTTTATCTCAACTTATTGGTCATGCGCCCGTCTACATTCACGGAGCATCCGCTTATACTTTCGTCCTGCGCAAAGTCCTTGATGAACACCACCAAACGGAAGAACTTGTAACCACTTCCGCTGAAGGCTTCCATGCGCTCTCCATTCGATGACTTCACGGGAGTCCATCTGCGGTTGTCGTTGCTTCCATAGATAGCCTGCGCAATGTGTCCTTGGTCGAACACTCCGCGTTGGATGACTGAAGACACAGTCTTGAGCGTATCCGGGGCAGACATCTTTAGTGGGCGAGAGACGAGCAGCGCGGACTTCTTCTCAACGACATCGTCCGTGCAGTAGTCATAGACATGTGCCGTGCAACTCTTCTCGGCATCATCACTCGCCAATCTCACTAATTTGCACTGGTCTGCATCATTGAGGGCAAGCGCAAAAGTCTCGGTGATGACACACCACGCTCGCTCTGCGTAGTTGTAGACATAACTGTAGGCGTATTTCGGATTGAACACAATGAGCCTTGCGTGTGCGCTGTCGTAGGCCATACGCGCTCCCGTGGTGAGGTAAGAGGGAAGGTCGGAAAGGTCTGGAAGCGTAAGCCCCATGTCGGCACACGTCTTCGTAATGAAGGTCTTTTGGGCATCATTGTCAAAAGCGTACCTTGCACGTTTGTCGGCATCGAGTAGCAAGGTTCGCCCGTCTCCAACGGCCACCACGCCTTGCTTGGTGATGAACACAATGGAACGCTCCACATTGCAGATGGAATGCTTGTCTACGAGTATGTCGTAACTATAAGGAACGCACGACTGCAAGGTGCCGTCCGCACCGACTTGTATAGCGAACACTCCGTCCGTACAGAAGGCGAACAATGGATATTGGCCGAACTGTCCCGTGCTGACGGGGAGCGCGTTGTTGGCAATAGCAAGAATCTTACCCGAACCACATGATGCAGAGTTTCCGTCCTTGAAGACGAAAGGATTGTTGACTTCCGATTCCTTGATTAGATGTCCCGTTTCTATCTTAGCATATTTGTCCATTGTAGTAATACTCGGTATAACCGTAGTATCACTATCTTGGCTCGTTTGCTTGAATGGATAGTCGTAAGAGACGTCGAGGATGTCACTTCGTTTGAGGGGGATTCGAAATGCCTTTTCGTTTCCTTCTTCGTCACTAGATATCAGTATGAACGCGGTCAACTTGTTTCCCGGAAACGACAGAAATTTCGGTAGGTCTGTAGTTGAGAGATTAGATGTGATGTACGCAACCTTACCATTATCCGTGACCTCATAGGCAGCCACTCCGAAAGAATCACCACGTGTCAATGCGAAGTCTTCACACGTCTCTTTGGTTATGAGGTCTTTCGGCATGGTATTCATTTTGCTCCCATTATAGTATGTAGCCTTGTACACGTCTGAATACTGAGGTCTACTGCTTTCGTTGAAGATTTGCGGATAGAGTTTTCCGATGTCGTAATCTGATGGCTCCAAGCGTGTCACACCACCACATAGAAGTCTCTTGTTGTAACTGATGAGTGTGTCTGCCGCAATGAGACTGTTGTCGTATATACTATCATTGAGCGTTTCTTTTTCGGTGTAGTTCGTAAGGTCATCCGGCAGGACACGACTGAACTCATTGAAATTGGAATAGTCATTGGTCCCAGTATGATAGTTGTCGTAGTCTGTACTGTAGACGATTTTACTGAGTTCGTTGATGTCAATTGACTTGACAAGGTGAAATGCCGACACGCCTTCTATAGTATCCTTTATGTTTCGCTCCTTTAGTCTGACCTTCGCTTGTTGTGGTTTGAAGGGAGAAGTAGCAGAACCATTACCCTCAAACATTGAGTAGTCAAGTTCGTCACTTTCTATCGTATACATCTGAGGTGAAATGAAGATGTCAATAGACTTGACAATACCGTCCCATTGCTTCAGTTCTGAAATGATATTGCTGTCTTCAATATTGGCGAAGATTCGGTAGGCTTCAAAGAAGAACGACAAACCTTTCACGTCCGTTATGTCATAACCATCGGCCGCTTCGCTATAGTTCTTGAACTTCTGCCAAGCAGTGTAGAAGAGATATGGGTGCGGAAGCATGGGGTACATAAGAATTGGTTGCGAAGCCATTATTGTGGAGCCATCGTAGAGTCGGTAGGCGTAGCGTAGCATCACGGGGTACATAAGATAGCCTTTCTTCATTATCTGCGCACGTGCCGAATTGAGCGCACCGAAGACACGGTCTTCCATCTTCTTGATATTTTCGTCACTCTCAAGGAGCTTCGTCATTGTCAGTTCCGTGTTGTTGTAGACCTTAGAACCATCTATACTCACGACAAGTGCGCTTCCGTCACTACCGCAGTCCACCTCTATCCTATTGCAGTTGACATATTCCTGAGTCGGTTCAACGATTTCTGAGGACGTTGGCGAGACCTTTGGACTATACCTTCGCATGACCGTCAATTTGAGCGCGAGTCTTGGCGGCAGGCGGTTGAACAGTTTGAACGTTCCGTCAAGGTAATACACAAACTTCGCTTCTCCGTGCAACGTAAAACTGAGAATGTTGCCGATGGCGCAAAAGTTAGACAGTTCGTCATCGTAACCTTCTAACGTAAACACTTCGTCTTTGCCGAGTATGTCGTAGTCAGTCTCGTCCCCCCGGATAATGAAGCGGAAGTTGCCGCCTTCCTTATTGTACTTGAGTCCACACGTGAATTCCTTTTGGGGGTTGGAAATGCGGTGGATAAACAAGGGAATGAAATCCGCGTATTCGTTGCACGCTTCCTTTGGCACACGTGCGGCCATGTAGTCACCGTTCTGCAATTCGGCATCCACTGCGAGATGCATCGTGCCATCCGGCACAACGTAGTCGGACTGTGCATTACTCATCTGACCATAATCTACTCTGTATTCCATAATCGTCAGTCTTTTTTCTTCGTTTGGTTATCTGCTGCGAGAGCTGCAAGGCTTTCGACAAACGACTTGTCTACTTCGTCTTTTGCCGTAAGGTCTACCTTGCTTGAGTTTTGTTTCGGTATGATGTAGTTGACAAGTTTTTCCACGACCGAAATCTTGTCACGTGGGTCACTCAACGAATTGAAATCTTCCTCAAACTTTCCCGAAGAGAAATATTCGTCAACGAAATCGGAGATGAACCCATGCACAATCTTCTGGGAAGGCTTGGGTTTGTTGGGAATACCCGCAGTGCGCCCACCAGTCTTGTATCCTAATGCCATAGTGTGTGTAGTTGAAAATAAAACAATGCAGCAAAACTAACCGCTTATCTTCGCCACATAACGTTAAAACCCACCTCATATATGATTGGAGCAATTATCGGCGCAGCCGCGTCCATAGGATCCGCACTTTATAGCGGCGTCAAAAGCGCGCAAGCCGCAAAGAAAGCGAAGTACCAAAAGCAGAGGAAGCCAAGGTAGACGAAGCGCAGATACCCGCAGAAGAACCCATCGCAGAACCAAAGGCAGAGGAACAAAAGTCTTCTGCCACGTCACGCATACCCGTCAGCGAAGACGGCAAGAAACTCTACGAACAAGCCACTCCCGAAGATACTTTCGACTCGCTCGTTGAGGAACTTGGTGACGAGTCTGCCGCCACGGACATTGCAGAACGTGCCGTTAAGGCAGCGCAGAAGGCTCTTGAACGTGCCAACGAAGAACTTGACAAGGCCGAAGAGCCGAACGAAATGGTGGAGAAGACAAAGGCCGTGCGTGCCGCAAAGCAGAAGGTTGACTTCTGGAACCAAGTGTCCATCGTGGACAAGAAGCGCAAGGCTGAAGCAGAAATGCGTGCTGAAGAGGAACGCAAAGCAGAAGAGTCGGCAAAAGAAGAAGAGGTTGCTAAAGCGAGCAACGAGTCCACGCAAAAGCCGAGCGAAAAGATTGCGGATACCGAAGCGAAGAACGGGCGAGAATCACGTCCTACAGAAAACAAGCCAAGAGCAACCGCTGACCTTGCCGTTGACAACTCCGTAGTTGTTAGCAAGATTGGCGCACCCAAGAAGACCGCTACGGAGAACATTGCCAAGGCTCTTGGCTGCAACGTGGTGTGGGTGGACGGCATTCCACAGAACGGAAAGATATACACCGATGCCGAAGGACGACGCACCATCTGCGTGAACGTCAATTCTGAACACCCACTTGTAGAAACATTCGGACACGAAACGCTTCACCGCGTACGTGAGCTTTCGCCCGATGCCTACAGTGACCTATTCGATGCCGCACGTTCGCTCGTCAGTCCCGAAGAGTTCAACGCACGCCTTGAGCAGAAACGCCGTGACTACAAGGGCGCAGGACTACAAGGCCACGAACTAGCGGAAGAAGTGGTGGGCGACATCATCGGCGAACACATCAACAACGAAGACCTTGCTTCCGACCTCGCCTTCCGTCTCAAGCACAAGACCCTCGCCGCCTTACGCGACATCGTGAGCAAGATGCTTGAGACAGTTAAAAACACTCTTGGCATTGGCTCACCCAAGAGCGAAGAGCAGAAACGTCTTGAGAACGTGAAGCGCATCATAGACCTTGCCTATTCCGATGCTGCCCGCAAAGCGCAGATAGCCGAAGGTGTGCGCAAGGGAAATGCCGCTATCTACGACTCAAAGGGAACCGCGTCAATGGTGACGAACAGCACGGGCAACATCAAACTCTCCCAAAAGACTTTCAATCCTTGGACTGACAACCTTGGCCGGGAGCATGAGGGTACGCGCATTCAAGTGCTTGACTACATGTCACGGAACGGATTCTCAGAACTTGAAATCCGCAATATGGACGACACAATGACCTATTGGTACAACTACCTTGCAAAGGTTGCCGACTTCCGTAATCCTGATGGTTCATTCCGCTTCAAGGCATTCCACGAATGGAATCAAAAGCAACCGCAATACAAAACCATAGGTAACAAAATTGAGAATGTAGTTTCAACTGCTATCAAAAACGGAGAATATCCCGTTAACCAAGAACTCAGCACCGACTGCATCAAACGCGAAGCATTCACCAAACTGGTGAACAGTCTTGTTGCCCGTGGTGTGGACTTATCCGCAATGGACCCCGTAGCCATCAACACAATCAAGAACATGATGCGCAAGTACGGAGTGCAGGTAGCATGCGACTTGTGCTTTGTTGAGGGCAAACGATTGGGCATTGTCAATTGGGCGCAGACTATTGTTGACGATTGGAACAAGGCTCTCGAAGCACTTGGATTCAATCCCGATGAACTTGCCCCCTTCAACTTCGGCGGGTATGCACGCGACAATGAGGGCAACCTTATTGATGATGCTGAATTCGTACCTACTGACGAGGGACAAATGACCACTGACCAATGGCGTGCTGTCAACAACGCTTACGATATTCTTACTTGCCACGACAAGGCTCATTACGATTCTATGAGAACGCGCAATAGAGCAAACTACGAAAAGTGGCTTGAACCCATCAAAGCTAAGTGGCTTAAAAGTAACCCCGGCAAGAAATGGAGCGACAAGAACCTTTCTGACGAGAACAAGAAAATCAAGAAAAGTATCCTTGAGTATGGTGTCAAAGACCCGAAGAATATCTTCAAGAATTCCACGGAATATGCCGAAACTTACAAGAAGATGGAAGCGGAATACCTTGAAAAACATCCCGATGGTGTGTTTGAGCCGAATTCCGAGCAAAAGGCCATTCTGTCGAAAATCAGAAACAAGAACATGCGACAGGTTTTTGCCAAGATGCAACGTCTCATTTCTGAATATCCCGAAATGCGGAAACGTATGGAACTCTCAGACTTGCTCGGCTCTAAAGGTCTCATGCAGATACGGCAGGAAAACGGCGAAGCACATGCACAGTTATGGAGTCTTATCCTTGGTCGTTTCGGTAGTGGCACACCAAAGCCTATACAAGACGCAGTACCTTACAGCGGTGAAGTCTTCGAACTGACAGACAAACTGATTTCAAAAGCCTACGTGGACGGTGGTGCGCGTATGTTCTCATTCTCAGACTTCGACATTACAAAGACGTTTGACATCATGCAGATTTACTTTGACATGACGGCAAGGAAAATGCGTCTACAGTCCTACACCAAAGAAGCCGCATACGTTACGCTCTTCGGCAAGACGGGAGCAAAAATAAACATGTCCACCTTGCCCAAGGCTGTTGTAAGCGAAGACCTTCAGAAGCGGTTCAACAATGCGACTTCAGAAGATGAGCGTAAGGCTTTACAGCATGAGGGCGCAGAATATGCAGGACTCATCACGGACGGCAACGGAAAGATTACGGACATGAGTTGGAGCGAAGAACACTCGCTTCGTCCCGACTATTGCATGATGGTATTCAAAGACCCGGAACGCAACGGCAACTGTGGTGCAACCACAGTTGGCGCAAGTGTCAACCATTCGATTTGGGCAGCACTTCAACCTTGGATTCGTCAAGTCATTCCGTTCCATCTTAGCGGCATGCCTTTGGAAGCGCGCAAGCGTACTGACGTAAATTGGTATTACGACAACACACCTCATCAGAACACCCGCGTTAAGAACGCCAAGGGCGAGTGGGTGAGCATCAACTCGGAATACGTCAAAAAGACACTCAACAAGAAGCGTGCTGCCCAAGGACTCCCGAAGATTAAAGACTACAATTTCTATGCAAACATGGATAGCGAGAACTGGGACATGCGTACCGAATGCCGAAACTACATCAAGTGGTGTGAGGAAAATGGTTACATGCCACGCTTCTCTTGGGGCATCAACTCCGAACACTACAAGCAGTGGTGCGAAGAGCAAGACTATGAGCCTAACGAAGAAATCGTAAAGGCTATGGACAACGACACCACGGACGGAGTGTGGAACGGTTACTATAAGTTCATCACAGACTTTACCGCCTACAAACCCGTGCTTGACGAAAACGGCGAACCTATGTTTGACAAGAAGGGCAACCTCATTGAAGTCCCTTCCCGTCACAATGCAGTTACTTCGAACTTTTCCCTTTCTCCGAAAGAAGCCAAAGCCTTGTTCGGTGACATCAATGGTGACGTTTCCGAAATATCCGACCACAGTGCATTGCAAAACCGCGTCAATTCCATCAACAATGCGGATTCCCATATGGAGCAGATGAACCGCGAAGTGGCCGACTATCTTCTTGCCCGTAAGAAGTTCTTGTCGGGCAACTCGTCTGAAGCGGAAATGGAGCGTGCAGAATTGGCAATGGAAGGCGACAAGTCTACCTATTTCAATTCTGCCAACGACGCAGAGCTTCTTATGAATGCCTACGAAGGCAACGGTGAGACCGATGTGCGAGAGTCAAGAGCGCAGTCGCAGCAACCCTACACGCCCGCCACCCGTGCCGAGCGTGCGCTTCGCGATGCCGTTGTTGACCGCATCAACGTCAACGGCAAATATGCCACTCTTGACGAAGAGGTGGGGCAACGTGTGATGGATATGGCGAATGGGCAAGACGTAAGGCAGATGGCCTTTGGTGAGTCTTACGATTACGAACGGCATCCCCTTGGCCGCGTTGAACCCAACCTTGCTGACAAGAATGTGGAAGTTGTGAATACGACTTCGCAGCATGGATTTGCGAACTACAACGAAGCCAAGTCTTGGGCGAAAGGAAACATCTCTAGAACCTATGACAGCGAAGAAACTGGTGGCAAGGGCGAAGTGCGCATTAGCAATAGTGCGATAGACAAGTTCTTGTCACAAAGTGCTGTGGACAAAAGCGAAAGTAAGGATGCGCATATGGCCGTTCTGAAAGTGCTTCCTGAAGTACTGGAGACGAGCATTGACGTTGAAACGCATCCCGATTTCTTGAAAGGCGAAAATGGCAAGCGCAGTTCTGAGAACGGCATAAACAAAGACGTACTTGTGCATCGTTGCTATGGTGCGGTGAACATTGACGGCAAAACGTATCGTGTGAAGATTACGCTGAAAGAGGACGTAAGAAATACCAAAGACCCTCATGCGGTGCATTCGTATGAAGCAACAAAAATAGAGTTGCTCGAAGGAACATTGGTTAAACCCGAAGATAATAACCCCAATACGAACAACTCTATTAGTGCTGCAAATTTACTGAACGGTGTTGAAATGTCCTACAATCCGGGCGCAAAAGTTTTGGATGAGAGCGAAAATCGTTCGGGGCAAATCCGCGAGCAGCGCGTCTACCACGGAACCGGTGCCGACTTCGACCACTTCGACCATTCCTACATGGGTGATGGCGAAGGTGCGCAAGCCTATGGTTGGGGAACGTATGTGACCGAAGTGAAGGGCATTGGCGAAGGGTATGCGATAAGTGCTAAAAATGCGAGCCGATATATTTCGTACAAAGGTCAGCCACGCAGAATTATGAATTACGAAAGCAAGCAACTTCGGGAATCAACGCCTGAAGATGCTGCTATCAATTTGGTCGCTCATAAAATAACCGACTATGCTGATTACTTGGGTTACTATACCCCTGCCGAAGAAGCCATTCAAGACACTATTGAAGAAATAGAAAGCCTCCTAACTGAAGATATAACAGATTCTGAGAAAGAGTATGCAACCCAAGCACTGAATGCCGCCCGTTCTTTAAATCCAAACGATTTTGCTCCGTCTGATGAAAAAGATAATGCGCATCTCTACACTGTTGAAATCCCTGATGACAACGGCACGAACTACCTTGACTGGGATGCTAAACCGACTGATGCTCAGATTGAATCTATCACTAAAGCATTGATAGGCTCCAAACGCTTGAACGTAGGTGATATCCACGCCATAATAGAAGAAGGCAAAAGCCAATGGAATGCGCTATATCGAAGTTTAGATAAGTATTTGGGAAGTGATAAGGAAGCGTCACTATTCCTTGCAGACTTAGGCTATACTGGCATCAAATATCTTGCTGACTATGCAAACGGTGGCCGCGCCGATGAAGCCAAGGACTACGTCATCTTCAACGAGGCCGATGCCAAGATAACCGACCACGTGCGCTTCTTCCGTACCGCCAACGGCGAAGCCTACGGATTCACAGTTGGTGGCAAAATCTACATTGACCCACGTATTGCCAACGCTGAGAC
>CAVALA010000075.1:0-11771 GCA_963589615.1 Prevotellamassilia timonensis | reverse complement strand
TCAAACCCTGGACCTTCAGAACCGGAATCTGACGCTCTATTCAGCTAAGCTACGGGGCCTTGTCGCTTTTAGCTTGGCAAAGGTAATAAAAAGATTCGGGATACGTGCTTGCTGCGGTTGGTGTTTTCACATTTGAAGTTCTTCGTCGTGACTTGACTATAACGGAAGCGGCTACATTCCTCCGAGGAGGTGCAGCCGCTTTCTATCAATATGTCCCTAAACTTATATGCAGGAATGTAGAGTGGTGTGTTTCAACGCTTAGCCGGTGAGCGTGCTTAGACGGAGGCGGGCTGGTTGATGGTGATCGGGGTGCTGATGCCGTTGGACGTGAGGGTGAGTGTGGCTGTGCGTGTCTGCCCAGTCGTGTTGGCTTGGATGGTGAGGTTTATTTTCTCCTTCACGCTTGCCGTGAAGCCGGACGTCTTTTCGGGGGTAATCCAGTCGGCAGAGCTTGTGAGGGTGGCGTCGGCCGTGTAGACGGTGAATGTGACGTAGGAGGTTAGGGGATAGGACGACTTAGAAGACGTCAAGTTGAGGGAGAATGTGGGCATGGCGTCCGTTGACGTTGCCTTGTAGGGAGAGGGGTAGCTGATGTTGAGATAGGGCTGCTGGGTGACTATTGTGCTCACGGTGCCAATCTTGTCGTATGCGCTTACTACAGCGAGTTGGCTTTGACGCGTTTTGCCTGTGGTGTTAGTTTTGAAACGGAGGTCAAGTCGCATGCTGCCTACGTAGCCTGCGGGGATTGTCACGCTGAGGTTGTTCTTCTGTCCGTCCTGCAGACTGACGTCGAACCAGTCGGTCGTGTTGGTGAGCGTCCAAGAGTCGTAGCTGATGACGCGTGTGGAGTCGACGGTCTGGTCGGCATAGGCTACGATGCCGTCGGTGGTCACGGGGTAGAACTGCGTGCTGTGATACTCGTTGGTGGCTTCGCTGCAAGAGGTGAGTGCCAATGTAGCGGTGGCAACGGCAAGGATGATAGATTTGAGTTTCATATGCTTCTTTGTTGTTTACGTTTTGAGTAGCTTCTCTACACATAGTAAACGCGCCGGGGGCGGAAATCTTGCTTGGTGGGTAGAAAAAGTTGAAGAGTTAAGTTAGTACCACTCCACGTTGGTAGAGTAGGAACTGCGTTTGTCCCACTTGAGGGCGTCGGCGAGTTCGGACGCTGTGGCGCGGAAGGTGAAGTTGAACGAAGTGTAGGGCTTGAGCACTACGGAGGCCGACATCTCGAAGCAGTGGAGGTCGCGCGAGAGCGACATGGTGGTCATGGAAAGTTTGTGCTGGTTGAAGTCGTAGCCGGAGGAGAAGGTGATGTTCCATCCGTCGGCAATGCGCACGTAGCCCGAAGCGTTGAGCGTTTGGGTGAAGGAGTATGGGTAGCGCATGCGGCGCACGTTGATTTGTCGTGAGCGGTCTTCCGCCATGGTCACGCCGTACGACAGCGTGAGCGACCAGGGCATGGAGAATGTCAGATAACCGTCCTCGTCGACCTTAGCCTTTTCCTTGCTCTTCTTCTTGGGACGGGCATCGCGTGTGGCAAGCAGGTCGGGGTCTATGTTGGCATCTTCGAGATCCGTTTCGTCGTTGGTGTTGTCGGTTGAGGGCTTGTCGTCGCTTTTTCTGCCGTGGAGTTTGTCCATGAGTTTGCTCCACGTCTGGTTGTTGAACGTGTAGGAGAGGTTCTGCGACATACCCTGGAAACGTCCGAAGCGTCCGTAGCTCCACTCAGTGCGGTCGGAGGTGACCACTTGTCCCTGTTCGTTGAACTTGTAGGCGTATGTGGCAAACACGGCGTTGAGCGAGAAGGTGTAGCTTTTGGTGAGTTTCAGGCGCAGACGGGTGGAGAGGTTACTCCAAGGCTGCGTCTTAGCCGCAAGGTTGTACGACATGGAGGCGGAGAGTTCGTCGATGAGCGATATTTTGCGCACGCCGGTGGTGTCGCGGTCCGACTTAACCTTCATCTCCAAGTTGTTCGACACGGAGAAGTTTATCAGTCCCTGCTTCGTGCCGGAGGGGTAACTGTAAAGTCCGCCAGAGTAGGGTGAGTAGCGCACGTCGGTCACGTTGCCCTGAGCGTCAATCTTGTCGTAGTGCTTGACGTAGCCGTAGCGCGAGGTGGTGAAGTCGGGCGCGTAGCTGAAACTTACGGACGGCTTGAATACGTGGCGAATGGCCATAATCTTGTCGCCGAAGAGTTTCTTCCAAGGTTTGTAGAAACCGTAGAGCGTGGTGTTGGCCGAGATGCCCACGTTCCAGTCGTAGAGGTTGTAGAAGCCGTAGGTCGTGTCGCAAATCTCCTGTTGCAGTTCGCGGTTCCATGAGCGGTCTATGCGGCTGGCGTACATGATGTCGCGGAAGGAGAAGGAGGGCGAGATGTTGATGTATTTGAAGAGCTGGAACGTAGCGTCGATGGGTATGCGGTGCTGCATACCGTTGCGCCAATCCTTGATGAGGTTCGACTTGAAGAGAAGGTTTTCCTTCGTGGTGATGCTGTTGCTGAGCTGTCCGGTGTAGGACATTCTTATCTTCTCGTACCAGCGTTCCTTGCCCACCTGCTTTTTGCGGCGGAAGGGGTAGAAACTGTTGAGCGAGATGCTGAGGTCGGGGAGCGTGACGGCAATGGAGGAGTCGCGCATGTTTTGCGTGAGGTTGGTGGACCCCGATATGGTAAGACCTATGTTGGAGAACGTGTGGCTGAAGCTTACGGAGCTGGCACGTGTGCTCTGCGTGTAGGAGAGCGGGTTGTACATACTCGTGAGGTTCTTGCGCTCATAGTTTTCCGAGGCGAAGTTCACGCGGGCCGAAAACGTCGTGTTGGGACTTGCCTTAGAGTCCTTCGTGTGCGTCCACTGAATTTTGAGGCTCTTCGTCACGGAGTAGTCCGGCATGTTCTTCTCGCCTTCCACGGTGCGGAGAAAGCTGAAGTAGAGGTTGCCGTTGTAGCGGTAGCGCTTGCGGTAGTTCGTTTCGAGGCTAGCGCCCCACGAACCTTTGGTGTAAATCTCGCCGAGGAGTTTAAGGTCCATGTAGTCGCTCAGTGCGAGGTAGTAACCGCCGTCGCGCAGGTAGAAACCGCGACTCGTTTCGTCGCCGTAGGACGGCATGATGAAACCTGAGGAGTATTTCTTGTTGAACGGGAAAAAGCCGTAAGGTATGGCAAGGGGAAGGGGTACGTCCTCCACCACGAGGTAGGCGGGACCGAAAATAGCCTCTTTGCCCGGACGCACTTTTGCGCGCGAGAGTTTCAAGTAGAAGTGGGGATGTTTGGCGTCGCACGTCGTGTATTTGGCGTGCTCCATGTAGAGCGTGCCGTCGTCGGTGCGCTTCGAACGTTCGCTGTTGAGAAAACCGTTGCCCTGCGTGGTGCTCACGTTGGAGATGAAGCCCTTCTTGGTCTTGAAGTTGAAGGACATCTTCTCGCTCTCGTACTGGTCCGAACTCTGTTTGTAGACAGGTTTGCCTTCTTCAATGTAGGCGCCGGTGGAGTCGCGGTCGCCCTCGGCGTGAACCAGGCTACTGTCCATGTTCATGGTTATCTTAGCCGCGTCGAGTTGCATGTCGAGATACTTCACGTTGGCTTTTCCGTAGAGGTAGGCGAGTCCCGACTGCGCGTCGTAGACCATGGAGTCCTCGGCGGTGTATTCAACGGGCGAGTCGATGCCCGGTTTGCGGGGTTTCACGGTGTCGACGCTCGCGGAATCGGTTGCGAGCGTGTCGGCCAGGGCGCGGTGGCGCAGGGTGTCGGTGGCGGTAGTGTCGGTGGCGGTAGTATCGGTGCGGACTGTGTCGGCAGCGGTGGGGTGGGGCAGTGCGGCGGAGTCTGCCACGGTGTCGGCCACGAGCAATGCGCTTCCGCTCGCAAGGGGGCGGAAGTCGGCACGGCTGGCGGTGAGGCACAGCACGGCACAGAGGGCGAATATGACGATGAACGAAGTTCTCAAAAGAAATGGCTTGTGGTAGGCTTTGTTGCGAAAGCCTGTGGGGGAGATATTTGTGTGAGGAACCGAACGGAGGGGCTACGGAACACCATGTGGCAATTTATATAATCACCCTATTATTGTCCCTCAAACATTTTGGCCCAGCGTAGAAAAATCTTTACGCCTTCTTCTCCGAACTTCTCGAGGCTGCGCGCGGTCTGTTCTACGGTGCGCTCGCGTTCGGGATGGCTTTTGGAGTAAAATTTGTCGGCGTAGCATACCAGTTGCTCTTCCAGCGTTTCGGGGCGGTAGTCGCCTTCGGGAAGTGGTAGGTGCTGCTCGCGAATGTTTTCGGGTGTGAGTCCGGTGCCAGTGTGGCGTTCGCAGATGCGTGCCATGTTTTCCAGTCCTTCGCGGCGCATGAGTTGTGCGCCGAGATATCCGTGGAGCAGGTAGGGCTGCGTGCCGTGGCAGTGGATGGAGGGTGCGTCGGTGAGGAATATGCCGATGTCGTGGAGCATGGCTCCGTGTTCCACCGTTTGGCGGTTGAGGTTCATCTCGGGGTGGTTGTCAACCACGGCGAGCGCGCGTTTGCACACCTGCCGGCTGTGGTGGAGCAACAGGCGTCGAAGGTCGTTGTCCTCAGGGTAGTACTTGAAAATGATTTCAAGAGGATTCATGAATACACAATTTGGGCGCAAAGTTACTGCCTAATGGGCAAATGAGCAAATGTGCAAAGGGACTTTGCAATGTGCAAATATGCAAATGTGCAAATGGGCTTCGCAATGTGCAAATATGCAAATGTGCAAATGTGCGAATGAGCTGCGCCGTAACGGACGGTTCTGCGTGCTTCGCCTCATAAAATACTTACGCGTACGCGCGCGTATACACCGAAGTTTGTGCAAGCTGCTGTCACCTGTCACCGTCGCGGACGGTTTTGCGTGCTGCGCCATGTGCAAATGTGCAGATGTGCAAATAAGGGGATGCTCTACACGGCGCATAAATGCGAAGCCACGCAAAGCCGTCCGTGACGGTGACAGCAATAATAGTCGCTCACAAAAGTTTTGTTTTGTTAAACCTTTGCTGTCACCAAATTTCGGTACATGCGCATGTACCGAAATTTTTAGGCCGTGACGAATTATTACCCCTTGCCCAAAAGTTGCTGTCACCCTAGCGTTTTTGTCAAACGCTTGATTATCTTGGACTAACATTCAAAACAGAGTCTTGCGATGACAGATGAAGGTAGAATGTACAAACTTCGGTGAAGTGCGCGCGTGCGCGTACGCGCGAGAGGAGATGCGATCACAATTTTTGTACCGAAATATTACAAAAGACGACTTGTGAACATTTATAAAATTTGGGAAGCGTGCCCAACGTGTTGGGCACGCTTCAAATTTGAATTCCCTGCCTTGGAATTTGAATTCCCCGCCTTGGAATTTGTAGGCGAAAGCGCATGGAGGTCACGTCTTCGACGTGACAGATGAGAACGAAGAATCAAGGCGAAGCACGAAGAACCGTCCGCGACGGCGTGAGGCCGTGTAGAACGTCACGTCGGAGACGTGACCCCCATGCGCTAACGCTCCCCATAGGTGCAACACGCGAAATACGCTATGTGAATCTTTGAAAACAACTTTCTCCTAGCTCAACGCGTTGAGATAGGAGATAATTAGAATTTGCTGCTTTGGAATTTTTATTTTCCATAGGGAGGGGACGACTTCATCGCCGTGTAGAACACGACGTTTTGAAAACGTCGCCCCCATAGGCGCAATTCATTTGCACATTTGCCTATTTGCACATTCGCACATTGCCTCAGCCCACATTTGCCGATTTTTTCTACCCCCTTGCCCGATTTTTGCGCAACGCATTGCGCAAAATGCACTACTTTTGCCCTATCCAACAATACCAATCCCGCGCAGCCTCAAACACTTTGACCGTGCTGCCGGCCTTTTTGCAAACAATCCCATCCGCTCCATGAAGAAAACTCTCCTCCGCCGCTCGCTCCTCTGCGCTACGGCAGCCCTCGCACTCACCGTGCCCACCGAACTCAGCGCGCAGACCCTCGACCGCTATCTCATCCACTCTTCAAGCCTCGTGCTCGTGCCCGGCGCTGCCGCTTCAAACAACGCAGTGCTTGCCGCCCCCGCCTCGGCCACCGTCATGCACCTCATTCCCGACGGACAAGGCTATTACAGCATTGAGAATGCCGACCACACCGGTTTCCTCGCTCTCAACGGCAAGTGGAACACCGCCTTCATTGCCGACTCTTCCAGTGCCACCGCAAAATTCCTTATAGAAAAAGCACAAGGGTCCTACTCCAAACTCCGTTGCAAGAGCAACAACAAATACCTCGGCACCGACGCCAACACCGCCGGCTCCTCCGTTTTCTGCGACAAGAGCGGAACCGACATGCGCCACTACTGGCTCCTCGGTGAGACCCCCGACGAGAAACCCGCTGTCGACACCGTCCGCTTCGTTGTTAACGCTGCCGCCAAGGCACAAGCTTTCGAAGGCTGGGGCACGTCGCTCTGCTGGTGGGCCAACGTGGCAGGCCACTGGAGCGAGGAGAAAGTGGACGAACTCGTTGACTGGCTCGTTAGCCCCACAGGACTCAACTACAACATTTTCCGCTACAACATTGGTGGCGGCGACGATCCCAACAACACCAACTGCACCGCCCACCACATGGGTAAGGGCAAGGGCCTTCGTGCAGAGATGGAAGGCTTCAAGGACTCCACCAACTGCGACTACATCTGGACACGCGACGAAGCACAGCGCCGCATCATGCTCAAGATTAAGGAAAAGCGTCCCGACGCCATCTTCGAAGCCTTCAGCAACTCCGCACCTTACTACATGACCTACAGTGGATGCTGCTCCGGCAACACCAACTCGTCTAAGGACAACCTCAAACCCGAATACTACGAAGAGTTTGCCCACTACCTCGTGGACGTTTGCAAGCACTACAAGGACGAGTACGGCATAGAGTTCCGCACGCTCGATCCCTTCAACGAACCCATGACGAGCTACTGGGGCGCAAACGGCGGCCAGGAAGGTTGCCACTTCGACGTGGCCTCGCAGGTAGCATTCCTCAAAGTTCTCTCTCCCATCCTTAAAGCCTCCGGCCTCGCCACCGTTATCTCCGCTTCCGACGAGACGAGTGTGGCACAGAGCGTCACCGACTTCAACACGTTCACTTCCAGCGGCGTCATCGACCTCGTGGGGCAGTGGAACGTCCACACCTACACTGCCGACAACAAGTCGCGCACCCAAGTAGGCTCCCTCTGCGCAGCCAAAGGCATGCGTTTGTGGATGAGCGAGACGGGTTCGGGCGGTAGCGGCATCTCCGGCAACCTCAACATGGCGCAGAAACTCATCAACGACGTGCGCTACCTCACCCCCAACGCTTGGGTTGACTGGCAATATATGGAAGGCAACGACCAATGGGGACTCGTGCGCGGCGACGTCAGCAAGATTACCGGCGGAACGGAAGGCGCAGAACGTACGAAGAACTACTACGTGCGCCAGCACTTCAGCCGTTACATTAAACCCGGCTACACCCTCCTCAGCGTGCTCAACGAACAGACCCTCGCTGCACGCAACGCTGCGGGCGACTCCATCGTGGTGGTCAGCATCAATCCCTCTGCCGCTACCACCTGCATGACCGTCGACCTCGCCGGCTGCACGCCCATCACTAGCGGAGTGAGCGCCTACGTCACCAACGAAAGCAGCGACAGCACCGCCCTCACCACGGCCGACTATAAGTTTGCCGACGGCCAACTCACCTACACGCTCGAGCCGCTCAGCATCGTCACCCTCGTTATCCCCGTGGCCAACACCATAGCAGACGGCACACCGCTCACCGACGGGGCTACTTATCTCATTGCTCCACGCCGCACCGCCACAAAGGTTGCTGCCGCCAGCGGGTCGAACGTGGTGCTTGCCGACATCGACATGAGCGCTTCGCAGCTCTGGAAAGCCAAGGCGCAGGCCGACGGCCGCTACACCTTCACGGCAGCCTCGGGCGAAGCCATGAACTACGCGAGCGGCTATTACCTGAAGTTGACTTCCGACGCTTCCGCAGCCACCCCTTTTGAAGTGACTTCCGTGGGCGCACCTTATTATAAGGTAACGGAAGAAACGTCCTCGAAGTCGTTCGACCTCGAAGGCGAAGGCGTCAGTGCGGGCACGAAACTCGGTCTGTGGACCTACGGCACTTCTGCCACCGTCACCCACCGTCAGTGGTCGTTCATTGCTGTGCCCGAGGACTTCATCCCCACAGCCATCGAACAGGCCACGGCTCTCACTGCTAAGAAAGCGTTTCCCTTCAACGTGGAAACGGCGCATGGTGTGATTTCCGTGTCTTCCCTCACTCCTTGCGCAGAAGCCCCCCTTGCCATCTACGATGCTGCGGGTCGTTGCGTATATCGCACGTGTTCGATTAAATGTGGCAAAGTGTGCGTGCCGGTAGCCGAGGGTGTTTATCTTGTAGCCTCCAAGCGCAGCGTGCGCAAGGTGGTGGTGGAATAATACCTCCGTTTGAAAATACTTTTTGCAAAAGGTTTCCTCCTTCGCTGGAGGAAACCTTTTTGCTTATGGGGGTGCAAGCGTATGAGGGTCACGTCTCTGACGTGACAGTTGAGCGCGAAGAATCCAGGCACCAATGAGCCGTGTAGAGCTGTCACGTCGAAGACGTGACCCCCATGCGTTGCACCCTCATAGCATGCCTCAAAACGCACAAAAACGTAAAAGAACCCGAATTGTAACAAAAAATTATTCATTCTCATTTCCTGTATTTCGCCTTTTGCCCTACCTTTGCAAACGAAAGGGATTGAGAACTAGTCAGTTCGTTCTTTTAGACGCCCTCTCATTCTACCCAAAAGCATTAACATCATTTATTCACATAAAACATTTTCAAGATGAAAACACGTTTCGCATTCCGAACGTTCCTCCTCCTTTGCTTGCTCTGCTTATGGGGGGGCGCTAATTGTGCTTTCGCGCAAGAAACCACTACGGTTACCGATGAGTTGACGGTAAATAGTCTGGGGGTAACTACCTCGTATGACGAAAAAACAAGTTCAACGTTTGCGTCTGGAGCGACTTATGCTTACATTGCCTACAAAAATGTTGGTATTCAATTGAATGCCAAAAAGAAATCAGGTGTGGTTTGCAAAACGTCTGGAGGAAAAGCAAAATCAATAGAGTTCTCATTTAAAACGTATGCACAAGAAATAAAAGTCTATGGTTCAAATAGCGCTTATTCAGCAGTTGCTGACTTAAACGAAACTAGCACGCAAGGTGAATTATTGGGTACTATAACAAAGGAAAACTTAATAATCTCAGACTTAAAAGACTATCGTTATATAGCATTTAGAACAGAAGTGAATGGTGCTGATGTCTTGAATTCTGTAAAAATTGTTTGGGAACCTTCTACTGAATATCAGCCAGAAGCGCCTACAATCAATCCTTCAACCCAAACTTTCTCCAAGGCCTTTACAGCAACCATCACGGCAGAGGATGGCGCAGACATCTATTACACGACTGATGGCTCAGAGCCAACAACGGAGAGTACAAAGTATGAAAACGGCGTGGAGATTCCCGCTGCAACTACTACGCTCAAAGCCATTGCTGTGAAAGATGGTGCGACAAGTGAAGTGACTTCTGCCGTTTATACTTTCGAAAAGGTAGAGGTAAGCTACGAATCCCTTATGGCACTTCGAGAAGAAGGCGTAACAGGACAGAAATACAATTTGACTTTTAACGACGCCGTTGTTACTTATGTAAATGGAAACAATGCTTACGTTCAAGACGCAACTGGCGGTATGCTCATCTATATGAGCAACCACGGACTTACTGCAGGACAAAAGCTCAACGGAAAGAGCGTTGTTACTTATACGATATACAACGGACAATCCGAAATTACTGCATTTACAACGTCTGACCTTACCATTACCGACGGCGCGACCATCACAGAGACAGAAGTGATGTTAGCCGATCTTCTTGCTGATATGGGCAAGTATGCCGATATGCGCGTGAAGATTACCAAGGCTACAGTAACCGCAGCATTCAGTAGCAGAAATGCAACGATTGAGCAAAACGGAAGTTCTATTACCGTCTACGATAAAGCCAACAACACCACTTATACCAATATGGTGGCAGACAATGTTGTAAATGTAGTGGGCTATCCGTTAGTATACAAAAAGAACAGTTCAACTGCCATTAACCAAATCAACGTTTGGTCATCAGCGGACGTTACGCTTGCCGAGCGTTTAAATGCACCCACCATCACTCCTTCTTCCCAAACGTTTGATGAGGCTTTCACCGCAACTATCACTTCCGAGGCTCCGGGTGTGATGTATACGCTCGACGGAACAGATCCTTCTTATGAGAATAACAATGGGGAACTGCTGACTGATGTCCCCTTTACTGTAAATATTCCCGCTGCCACCACTACGCTTAAGGTAATTGCCGTTGATGACGATGGTAACGAAAGTGATGTGGCAACGGCTATTTACACTTACGTAGAGCCCGTAAATGAAACTTCTGGCACATATGCCAATCCCCTTACGCCTGCACAGCTTATAAAATATAGTACGACTTTCTTCGGAAAAGATGTATGGGTGATGGGTAACTTTATTGGAAGTGTGCAAACAGCTGCCCCTGGTTATATTTCAAGCGTGGATCAAAGTAATATCGTCATAGGTGAACCAGGTCTTGAGACCTGTATTGGAGCCGGAACGGGAAAAAGTACATACGCAACCCAGGTATTAACTGAAGAAATGTTGAATAAGCCGGTCATGGTGTACGGTTCAGTAGCAAAATATTATGGCCGTATGGGTTTTACAACTGCGAAATTCTTCGCCTTCCCCGGCGAAACCATCTCAGTAAACACCGAAGAGGGTTACTCTACTTACTATTGCACTTCCGCACCCACACTTATGCCTACGGGTGTAAAGAGCGGAATAGTGAATGTGGATGGTGAAGTTATGACCATTGACTACAAATACGAAGGCAACGAAACGCTTGAAAACGGTGAGTTGGTTCCAGCTAGCATGCCCGTGCTTATTAAAGCAGAAAAGAAAGGAACTTATCCTTTAATCTATTCCGCTAAGAACAAAGGAACGTCCTATAGCAACCAAAACCTCGTCGGCCAAGAAACGACTGGCACCATCACGGCTGAGGACGGCTATTACTACTACAAGCTTGCTTACGATGACTACACGGCGAAGACAGACCTCGGGTTCTACTGGGGCGCAGAGGACGGCGGCGTGTTCAGCGTGCCCGCTGGCAAGGCTTACCTCAAGGTGGCTAAGACGGCAGACGTGGCCGTGACGGCCTTCCGCTTTGATGGCAGCACGGTGACGGGCATCGGTAACGTGGCAACGGACGGCGCAGCACAGCAAGTGAAGAGCGCTTACACGATAGACGGCCGCCGCGTGGATGCCAACCGCCTCACAAAGGGCATCTACATTGTGAACGGCAAGAAAGTCGTTGTAAAGTAACGTTTCCACCTCATCCTATAAACACAGCACACAATGAAAAAGAAATATACAATCCCCACGCTCCGCACCGTGGAACTTGGAGCGGAAAGCCTCATGACAACCATTGCCAGTGGAGGCGTAAACAACAAGAAGCCCACGACGGACGATGACGCCAACCTCTTCTCCGACGCCTCGGCTTGGGACAGCAGCAACTGGAGCGACGCCGACGAAGAATAGGCGGGTTGCTTACATATAATTAATATAGCACAAGCGGCACTGAGACCATTCCAATGGTTTCGGTGCCGCTTGCTTTATAGGCTTAAGTAATGTTCAAAAAATAACTTCCGCAGAATTTGCAAGCGCGGAGCGGGCTGAA
>CAVALA010000074.1:0-12260 GCA_963589615.1 Prevotellamassilia timonensis | reverse complement strand
CGCTTGCGCCCCCCAGCGCACAAAAGCATTATACATTTGCACATCTGCACATTTGCACATTGGCGAAAAAAGCCCCGGAGCAACTGGTGCTTCGGGGCTTTTGGGAGAGTTTATAAAGTGACGGTGTGCGTTACTTTACGATGACCTTGCGTCCGTTTACGATGTAAACGCCGCGCTGGAGTTTGGTCGGGTCTGTTGCGTTGAGGCGAACACCACCGAGGGTGTAGATGGCTGCGGGTGCAGAGGCATTGCCGATGACGGTGTTGATCTCGGTGATGGTACCGGCAATTTCGGCGTCGGCTGCTACGTTGGGGTTGGCAATGAACTGCCAAGAGCATCCGTGGTCGTCGGACGACCAAGTGGTCATGAGGCGTTCGCTGAATGCTGCTGCGGAGCAGAAGAAGCTGAGTTCGTTGTCCTCGTGTGAGGTGAATGCGAACTTGCCGTCGCCGAGTTCAACCACGCTGAGGAGGGTGATGTCGTCGGAGAACTGACATGCGCTTGCGTCGGAGGCGGTGGTGAGGTACTTCTTAGCGCCGAGGTTGTAGATGACGAGCTTGTCGCCCTTCTTCACAACCATCCAGCTTGAGGCGTCGGCAGTGGCGTCGAAGTCGACGGCTGCGGAGCTGAACTCAGTCTGTCCGGGAACGTTTGCAGCCCAGATGTTGTCGCCGTGAGCTTCGTCGTAAACGGCGTAAACGACGTCGCTGGGGTTGTAGATGACGTAAGCCGTTTCGTTGGAGAGTTCGTCGAGCGAGGTAACGGCTTCACCGAGTTCGGGCACGAAGCGCGTTGCTACGGTAGCAGCGGGGATGAGTACGCCTTCGGGGTTGGCCTGGTTGCAGAACATGAACGGCGTGTCGAGCGTGAAGGTGTCGTTGCCGCTGAAGTAGAATTCTACGTTGGAAGCTGTTGAGGTGCTGCCGCTGATCATGAGGTAGTAGCCTGTCATCTCGTCGCCTACGAGGCTGTAGGTGTAGGGGAGGCTGAATCCGGTGGAGCTGAGCGTGATGGGGAGCTCTTCGGAGCTACCTGCGAGGTCGGTGAGGAGGAGGCTGCCGTCGTCGGCCTTCTTGATGGTGAAGGTTGTCTTGGCTTCTTCGCCTGTGGGTTCGCCGTAAGCGTCGGTAGCGTCGTACTTCATCTGCCATTTGCCTACGAGGTCGTCGGCGCTCATGGTGTAGCTCTTGAGCTGTGTGAAGACAGCGCCAGCGCAGGAAACGTTGTAGGTTTCGCTCACGTTGTAGTAGATGCTGTCGGTGGCGGTGAGCACGTAGGTGCCGGCGTCGGTCTTAGCGACCTTCACGGTGAAGGGCTTCGTGCAGACGTAGCTCTGCCAAGAGGCTTCGTCGTAGATGTCCCAGTACTGGGAGTCGCTGGAAGCGGGGAAGGTGAAGGTGATGGTCTGCTCGGCAGCGTTGTAGCGACCTACGTAGGCTGAGTCGATGTAGGTCATTTCCCAGGTTTCGGGATCGTAGCTTGAGCTTTGGGGTGTGCCTACGAGACCTGTCATGAGCACTTTGCCTTCAGCGTCGACGGTGATCTTACCCTTGTAGCTGGTGGCGATGCCAGAGCCGGGGAATTCTTCTTCGTTGTCGGAGGTCCATGCACCGGTGGTGATGGTGTAGCGTCCGGCGAGGTCGGCGGGTGCGGGATCGAAGGTTTCTACTTCGGCAGCCTTGGTGGCTACTGCGCCGGTCTTGATGATGGCGTAGACTTCGCCTTCTTCAGCAGAGTAGTAGATGCAGGATGAGACGAGCGTCATGGTCGAAGCGTCCTGCATGAGGAAGTCAACGGGTGCAAATGCGCTCATTGAACCGTTGAAGATGTCGCCCGTTGAGGCTTCGTTGTAGCTCTGGATGGAGATGCCCGTTGCGGTTACGGTGAGGGGATATACCGTGGTGTCGGTTCCGAGGAAGTTGGTCATGTAGAGCGAGCCGTCGTCGGCCTTCTTGATTTCGAAGGTAGAGGTCTTGCTGATGTAGGTGTCTTCTTCGTCGGCTTCTTTGTCGAGCTGTTCGTAAGCGAAGTTCCACTTGCCGATGAGGTCTTCTTCGGTGAAGCTGACGGGAGCGAGCTGCTGGCACTCAATGCCGAGCACGTTGACCGTGGCTTCGTCGTCAATCTTGTAGGCGGCGGAACCGTCGGTGAAGGTGTAGAGACCGTCTTCGTTCTGGCTTACCTTGAAGATGATGTTGCCCTGGAGTTTCCAGTAGCCGTCGGCACCAGCCACGGTGACGTCGAAGCCGTCGGGCACGTTGAACTCGATGTTGCCGTTTTCGGCGTAGTACTTGCCGACGTAGGCGGTGTCTTTGCTCGTCACGTTGAATTCATCGTCCATGGAGCTCTGTGAGGCAGTACCGATGAGGGTGGAGAGGAGTGCCACGCCGTCTTTGACGGTGAGTGTGGCGTAGGTGGTGGTAGGACCTTCGGGCACTTCGAAGCTTTCGTCGTCGACGAGGTATTTGAGTGCGGTTATCTTGTAGGTACCTGCCATTGCTTCGGGCACGGGGTTGGGTTCTACGACGGGCACGACGTATTCGAACTTAGAGGTGAGCACGACGTCGTTGGCGGTGACGGGGCTGTTGGCCGTGGTTATGCGTGTGCTGAAGCGGAACTTGAGCGTGTCGGCCTTGAGTTCGTAGTGTGCAGTGCCGATGTTGATGCTAGCCTTGAAGACGAGGGGCTCGGTGAGGTCGAAGCGCCACTTGTTGCCGTCTTCGTCCTTGAAGTAGTCGTTCTTGACGTCCTTCGGGGCGAAGGTGAGGGTCTTGGCATCGTTGTCCCAAACGCCAGGAAGGGCCATAACGGTGTACTGGCCAAGGCCTACCTTGTTGTTGTAGTCGCCGATGAGTCCTTCGAGACCTGCTGTGCCGTCTTCGTTGACGGTGATCTTGGCGGTGAAGGTGGTTCTTTCGGCAGCAGCGTTGAAGTTGTCCTTCACGTTGCTGTAGTAAGCGTCGGATTCGTCGAGGTAGTAGCTGCCTACGACTGCGGTGTATTCGCCGGCGAGGTCGGCGAGTGCAATCTCGGAGTTGATGTCGGAGGGGAGGTCGGGCACTACGGGGTCGGGGGTAGATGATCCGCCCTCGGGAGTGAAGGTGACGCCGGCGACGGTGGCTACGTAGCCATCGGAGTTGACGAGGAATGAAACGTTGTCGGTGGTGGCGAGTGTGTACTTACCGTCGGCGAGGGTTGCCTTGAGTGTGAAGGGAGCCTTGAGCGACCAGTTGCAGTAGTCTTCGTCGTTCATCATGTAGTAGCCGCCTTCGGGGTAGGTGAAGGTGAGGGTCTGGTTGGCTTCGCTCCAGGTACCTACGTAGAATGAGTCTACTCGTGTAACTTCACCGGTTTCGAGGTTGACGGTGCTCTTGCGGGGGTTGCCCACGAAGCCCTTCATGAGGGCGTGTCCTGTGGCATCGACGGTGATGGTTGCGGTGTAGGTTGTGGGGTAGTTGCTGACGGAGAAGTTGTCGGCGTCGCTGGTGCTCCATGCGCCGGTGGTCACGGTGTAGGTGCCGGCGAGTGCTGCGGGTGCTGCGTCGACGGGTACGGCCACGTTGGGGTTCTCGATGAACTGCCAAGCTGCGCCGGTGTCGTCGCTAGTCCACCAACCGATGGGGTTGGCTCCGAGCTGGGGTGCGCAGCAGGCGTAGTCGTCGGAGAGTGAGTCGGTGGAGTGGAAGGCGAACTTGCCGTTGCCGAGTTCAACTACTTCGAGCGAGCTTTCCTCTTTGGTGAACTGTGCACCGGGGTTGGCGTGCTGCGTTTTGATGTACTTTCCGTTTGCTACGTTTTTGATGTAGAGACGGCCGTCCTTGTAGCTGACGAGCCATGCCATTGCGGGGGCTGTGGCATCGTAGGTGGGCGGTGTGAAGGAGAGGGTGTGACCGTCGTCGCCTGTCATACCTGCTGCCCAAACGGCCACGGGGTTGGCCGCGGAGGCTTCGTAGCACATGTAGGTCGTGAAGTGGTCGTTGTAGATAGCGTAGGTTTTGTCTGCGCTAAGCTGCGACAGGTCTGTCACGGCCGCTCCGAGCGTGGCGTCGTAGTCGGCAAGTGCTGTTGCCGGCGCGAGGAACACGAGGAGTGTGGCTGCGATGCCTTTCAGAAATGTGTAGAACTTACTCATAGTCTGAATGGTTTTTGGTTAAAAAATTATGTTGATAGATAAAATTCGGGTGCTTGTAGTAATAATCGCGGCTTCGGTGGCGGTGTTTACTTTGGATTTGTGTTGATTTTGGTGCTTTGTCCGTGGCAAATGTACTTAAAATTTACGAAATGCAATACTTTTTGTTAGAAATATTGCGTGATGGGTGACGATGTGCTTTGAATGATGGGCTTTGGTGGGCATTAATGGGCAAGGTGGGGCCTCACGGAGGCTTTTGCGTGCTGCGCTTGGTGGGCTTAATGGGCTTTTATGGGCAAAGTGGGCATTGTGGGCAGGGTGGGCAAGGTGGGCTTTGGTGGGCAGGATGGGTTTTGGTGGGCAGGGTGGGCTTTGGTGGGCAAGGTGGGCTTTGGTGGGCAAAGTGGGCATTGTGGGCAAGGTGGGCAGGATGGGCTTTGGTGGGCATCATTTACATTTTGTCGACGGGTACGACGTTGATGGTGTAGCCGTCTTTTTCTATTGTGTCCTCTTCGTACATGGTGACTATGGTGAGGTCGGTGCAGTGGAGTTCGCCGGCACATTCGATGAGGCTGTCGACTTCGCGTTTGCGTGTTTTTGCCGACGTGAGGTCGTAACACACTTGCAGGAGCTTGACCACGCGGTTTCCTTGGCGAACGACGAAGTCTGTCTCGCGGTCGTTTCGTGATCGGTAGTAGAAGAGGCTCTTCTCGGTGTTGTATCCTCTGCGTAGGAGTTCTACGAAGACTTGGTTTTCGAGCAGTCGTCCGAGGTTTTCGCTTACGCTGAACGCTTTGGCTTCGACAAAGCCGTTGTCCACGACGTAGACTTTTTGCGGTGCTTTCGCCATGAGTTTGAGTTTGTTATTGTAGCGTGGAAGGTAGTAGAAGAGGTATGGTTCGTGGAGGTATCCCATGAATTTTTTGGTCGTTGCCACGCTGGCGAAGCCGAGCTCTGCAGTCAGTTCGTTTGCGCTGAGCGGATTGCAGAAGTTTGAGACGAGGTAGAGTGCAAGCGTGTTGAGGTCGTCCACGTTGCGCACGTTGTGGCGTTTGGCAATGTCTTTCCACACGATGGCGTCGAAGAGTGTGGCGAGGTAGCTTTGTGTGAGGTTACGCGCTGCTACGGTTTCGGGGTAGCCTCCGCGGTGGAGGTAGTCGCTGAGGAGTGTGCGGTGGTCGAGGTTGGGCGAAGTGCTGTCTTTGTTGTTCCACGTGAAGAATTCGGCGAGCGAGAACGGCAACATTTCCATTTGTATGTAGCGTCCGGTGAGCAGTGTGGCCATTTCGCTGCTGAGGAGTTTGGCGTTGCTTCCGGTGACGACCATGTTGACGCCTTGTCGGTAGAGTTTCGACACCCACAGGTCCCAGTTGTCGAGGTTTTGCACCTCGTCGAGGAGTAGGAAGTCGAAGCCGGGGTAGACCTCAGCGAGTGTTTGCCACACGAGGTCGTCGTCCCAGTTGTTGAGGAGTTTTCCGTCGTCGAAGTTGAGGTAGGCAAAGTTGTGGCCTTTGAGCATGAGTAGTGCTTCGGTCGACTTTCCGGTGCGTCGCGGGCCGGTGATGAGCTTTATTTGCTTGCTCTTTAGGAGGTCTTCCACGCTGTAGCGTGTGTGACGTGTGAGGTAGGGGCGTGCGAGCAGCATGTCGCGCTCTTTCTTTTGGTTGGCTATGATGGTTCTCATTTTGTCGGGCTTCTTTGGTGCGATTGTGCAGCAAATTTACCCGAAATATTCAGTTTTGGTGTTCGTATTGAATAAAAAACCGCCTTTTTTATTCAATACGGCGCTCGAATTGAATAAAAAGGGCGGTTTTTAGGGGGCCTCACGGAGGCTTTTGCGTGCTGCGCCTAGTGGGCATTAATGGGCAAGGTGGGGCCTCACGGAGGCTTTTGCGTGCTGCGCTTGGTGGGCATCATGGGCTTTTATGGGCATGATGGGCATAATGGGCTTTGTGGGCGCTAGAACAGTTCGTTTTTTACGGAGAAGGAGGGACAGGCTTTGGCGGCGTAGTCGTTGTGGCCGTGTAGGCCTGAGAGGGGGAACTGGCGGAGGAGCTGTAGGGCGAGTTTGCGTAGGGCGATGCGCTGGGCTGGGGTGCGCGTGTCGGCGGGGGTGGTGCCGTCGGAACGGCAGCCTCCGGCGTAGGCTATGCCTATGGAGTGGGCGTTGTGGCCGCGGCAGTGGGCACCGACTTGGTTGAGGGGACGGCCTTCTTCGACGGTGCCGTCGAGGTGGACGAGGTAGTGGTAGCCGACGTCGGCGAAACCTCGCGCACGGTGCCAGGTGCGAAGCTCGGCCATGGTGACTTCGCGACCTTCGGGCGTGGCGGTGCAGTGGATGATGATGTCGTTGATTTTTCTCATGGGAGGGGAGGGGGCCTCATGGAGGCTTTTGCGTGCTGCGCTTTAATGGGCTTTTATGGGCAAGGTGGGCATTATGGGCTTTTATGGGCAAGGTGGGCAGAATGGGCAAGGTGGGCGCTTTGGGCATTATGGGCAAGGTGGGCACTTTGGGCATTGCCACCTTGCTTTAGTTAATGTTCGCGCGCGCACGCGCGTACATATTCTTTAATGCCAAAGACGCTGCCGGCGTAGATTAGGCACTGGGCGAAGATCCAACAGACGCTTCCGGCGATTTCGCCTTTTGGAGGTATAAAGAGCGAAGCAGCTGCAAGAGCCACTCCAGCAACGAGAAGAAAGAGAGCAGACGCTGTTTGCGCTCCGAGTTCGAAGCGGCGGGATGGATGGTTTTCATGGTTCATAAGGGGTGTTTGAGGGTTAATAGATTGGGTGTGGGGTTAGTCCATGGCGAGGGCGGCCTCTTGACGGCGCACCACTTCGGCTTCGATGTCGCCGGCGGTGAGGTGGGCGAGTTGTTGGGCGAGGGCGGTGTGGTAGCGTCGGTAGTAGAGTTGTCGGCAGCGCCGGCAATCGTCTTGGCGTCCGTCGTCGTGGAGGATGTTGCGGTGGAAGTCGGAGAGCTTCTTGACGAGTCCGCAAACGCGACAGCGCTTCAGGCTGTCGTCGGGGGGGAGGGAGCGTTGGTTGTTCATGGGGAAAGATGGGCAAAGTGGGCTTTAATGGGCATTATGGGCATTAATGGGCATTGTGGGCATTAATGGGCATTGTGGGCTTGATGGGCATTATGGGCATTGTGGGCATTGTGGGCATTGTGGGCATAGCTTGCAAATTAATCTAAAATTTGAGGTGGGAGCTCAATGTGTTGAGTTGGGAGATATTTTGTTTTTTGGGCATTGTTGTTTGTGGAAAGACCAGCGTCGCGCCGCTGCGCGCTGCGGCGCGACGTGGTCTGTGGTTAGCCGTTTATGCGTTGGTCTTCTCGAGGGAGAACTGCACGTCGCTGTTGGTCAGGGCGAGGGAGGAACGGAGGCGTGAGCCCATGGTGAAGCGGCAGCGGAGTGCCTTGACGTTGGCGGTGCTGGCAGCGTCTTTGGAGCTTACGCCCTTGGAGGCGAGGGTGGGGCGGAAGGATCCGAGTTGGCCGAGGCGGACGCTCTGTCCGTTCTGCATGGCGCGGATCACTTCGGTCTGGAGTGAGTTGAGCACGGCGAGGACGTCAGGCTCGGTGACGGTGCAGCGGTCGGAGATGACCTTGGCAATCTGTACGAGGTTGAGGTGGTTGACGGGAGCTACGGCGATGTAGTACTTTACGCTCTTGTCGAGGGGATTCTTGCGGGCTTTTACGTTAACTTTAATCATGGTGTTGAATGTTTGTTTGAGGTTAGAAAAAATGTTGTGGGTTAGTTTGGGAGTCCGTCCCTTGTGCTGTGCGCTCGGATGGTTTTAAGGGTTAGTGGCGAGGCTTGGCGTGGGGCGGTTGGCGGCTGTAGCTACACTTGCCTTTCGTGGTGTGTCGGGGGGAACGTGTTGTGTTCCGTTGACGATGCAAAGGTACGGCGGCGGAGGGGCGATTTCCAAATTTTTTCGGGACCTGATGTGTCGGTACTGGTGTCAAACTCGGGAGAATTGACACACGACTTTTGGCGTTCTCTCCCTTTGTTTAAAGGCATCGGCGAGAAAAGTGCGTGACAAAAAATCTGTAAGGGTTTTTCGGGGGTGAAAAATGTGCCCGAAAGTCAAGGGTCAAAAAAAATCGCCGTGCGTTTAGAAAAATTAATCATCTCGGATATACCCGTGACGTGGATTGGCACAATCTGTTTGTATATTTGCCGCCGAAACAGCGACGCCCGTTGCTGCTGCTCTGCGAGAGAGCGGAGACGGACGGAGCTGCGAAAAATCAGATAACATACCCTTAAGACATTCTCTTAGAGTAACTTAAACGACCAAACATTAAAAGCGTTTATGAATCAATCCTTTACCGTTCGCTGCATAGTCAGCGCCCCCAACCGCAATGTGCGCGTGAGCAAGGGCGAATACGCCGCCCGCGTGTTTCCGCACATGACCATGCGTTCTGCGCGTCGCAAACTTCTCCAGGCCATCCGTAGCGACGCGCCGCTCCACCGTGCCCTCCAGCGCGCCGGCTGGAGCAACACCGCCCACTTCATCACCCTTTCGCAGATGCGCATATTGCGGCGATTCGGCCTGTAGGCCTAATCAATGTGCAAATGTGCAAATGTGCGAATGTGCAAATGTATAATGCTTTGCACCTCCCATGCGTTGCACTCTCGAAGGAAACCACATTCGCACATTTGCACATTTGCACATTCGCACATTGGCGAAGCCATATTCGCACATTAAAAAAATATCTCTTCCATGAAACCAACGACACTCCGCAGCGGTGCGTTTACCCTCCACCGCCTGCTCTCCATTCACAACGATCTCCACTCGCTCTCGGGCACAGCACTCGTGCTTGCCATCGAAGCTCTCGACACGCGCGAGAGCCACCGCCTGGCACTCCTTCTGCTCGACTTCATGGCGCTCTCGCCCGAGGCCATTGACCTCAGCGCCGACGCGCTCCCCGACCGCCTGCTGCGCACCGCCATCGATGCCACGGCAGAGGCTCTTGCAGAACCGCAAAATGATGCCGTTTCCGAACAAAAGAAAAATGAAAAAGAAAAGTCCGCCCTTTCTCTCCCCTTAAACCCTTCTTATTCCCCAAAGAAAAAGAATAAAGAAAAAGAAAAGGCGGCAGCGGCCGTCACGGACGGTTCTGCGTGCTGCGCCGTCACGAGCGAAAGCGAAACACGAGAAAGCCTCTGTGAGGCCGAAGCCGTCACGTGTGAGCCTAAAACTCCAAGCCGTAGGCACGCAAAACGGTCTGCGACCGCAACTTACATCGACTGGACCCCTGAAGAGTTTATGCGCACCGCCCGCAATTGCCGTGGCGAGGAGATGGACGACGACAGCTTCAAAGCCTTCTGCCTCTACTGGTTGCAGACCGACCCCCGTGGCGTGTGTCTCTTCCAGCAGCAGCGGCGCTTCAGCATGGTCCAACGCATGAACTCCTGGACACGTCGCGACCTGAGGCGCAAGTACGAGACCGACCAACGACTCGAACGTACCTACGGCCCCGCACCCCAAGCCCTCACGCCCCCTACGCTCGACGAAGTAACAGCCTATGCCCAGAGCCAAAGTCTCGACACCGCCGACGCGGCACGTTTCCACGAGTATCACACCGCTTACGGATGGACCTTCAAAGGACGCCCCATCACCTCTTGGCAAGCCGCTCTGCGCCTTTGGTGCAAAAACGGCAAACCCGCTAACCCTCATAACAATGAAACAACCCCGAACCCTCACACAACTCCTGCCGCCCGCCCTTCACAGCGCCCCACGGCCGACTCCACCAACCACTTCCAGCAACGCGTCGACGACATCTTCGACGAAGCCATACGACGCAACCGAAACGAAAACAACGAACCTAACGAACCACAAGACAACCATGACGAACACACCTCAAACCCCGACGCCGAACACGACGAACACGACGGAAGCGAAGGCAAATGATTTGCAACAAGGCGCTCTCACGCAAGCCCCCCTGCAAGGGTGGGAGAGGGTATGCGCCCGCTTCTGCCCCGACAACTGGTGCAAGGCCGCTGCCAATCCGCTCTTCTGCGTGGCGGGCGACATACCCCGCGTGGGTCAGCTCGACCGCCTCTACGGACCCGGCCACGCCACGGAGTGGATGCTCATGCAGCTCCGCCAACTCTTCAAAAGCGCCGGCTACGGCCGCGACGCCGAACGTGCCCGCGACCTCTGCGACTTCGCCGCCGACTTCATTGCCGACACCGCACAGCTCAAACTCTCCGAACTCATGCTCTTCTTCTCCGGCTACCGTAGCGGACGCTTCGGCGACTCCTACGCCGCACCCTCGCCGCGTACCCTCGGCATGGCCTTCCGCCACGACTACCTTCCCTACCTCCGCCGCCTTCGCCTCAAAATCATTGAGACCCACAACCTCCGCGAAGCGCAGAAGCGCCGCCAGCGTCCCGACAGTCACCCCGTGACTCGCGAGGAATATCTCCGTTGCACGGAAGTGACCATCCATGCCACCGTGCTCCGTCCCGAAGGCATACGCCGCCTTCAGGCCGCCGCCATCGGTCCCCTCCAAGGCTACGACCCCTCGCTCCCCCTCCCACAGTACGTCGCCGTCCGCGTGCGCCGCGTGAGTCCCCTCACCACCGACATCTACCGCCGCGACCCCGGCGAACCACGGCTCTTTGAGTGGAACTAACCGTCACGGACGGTTTTGCGTGGCTGCGCCTTGGGTGCGCTAGCGCATGGGGGTCACGTCTCCGACGTGACGCTCTACACGGGCGTCGCGGGCATTTATGGGCTTTTATGGGCTTTTATGGGCAAAGTGGGCTTTTGTGGGCTTTATGGGCATTATGGGCAATGGTGCATTTGCCCATTTCCGCTTTTCTTTGTAAAATTGCAACTCAAAAGCTCCATTAACCCACACAATGTAAACCAAAACTCACATTATGCTGACACTCGACCTCATATACCGCGCCTCCACCGTGCTGAGCGGCGTGATCCACCGCACACCCCTCATCAACACCCGCAAAATCAATCCCCTCGCCAACGTCACCCTCAAGCCCGAGAACCTCCAGGTGACCGGTTCGTTCAAGGTGCGCGGCGCCGGATTCAAAATATCGCAACTCACCGACGAAGAGAAAGCCCACGGCGTAATAGCCTGTAGCGCAGGCAACCACGCACAGGGCGTAGCCCTCGCCGCCAAGCGCGCCGGCATACCCGCCCTCATCTGCATGCCCGCCGGCGCACCCATCAGCAAAGTCGAAGCCACCCGCGAACTCGGTGCCGAAGTATGCCTCGTGCCCGGCGTCTACGACGACGCCTACCGACGCGCCCTCCAGCTCAACGAAGAGAAACACATGACCTTCATCCACCCCTTCGACGACGAACAAGTCATTGCCGGACAGGGCACCATAGGCATGGAAATCCTTGCCGAACGCCCCGACACCGACGTCGTGTTCGTGCCCATCGGCGGCGGCGGACTCGCCAGCGGCGTGGCCTACGCCATCAAAACCCTCAAACCCGAAGTGCACGTCGTAGGCGTACAGGCCGAAGGCGCACCCTCCATGGTCAACTCCGTGGACCACAACCAGATCGAAACCCTCACCTCCGTACTCACCATTGCCGACGGCATTGCCGTCAAAGAACCCGGCGAACACACCTTCCAGCTCGTCCAGCAGTACGTCGACGAGATAGTCACCGTGAGCGAAGACGAAATCTGCGCCGCCATCCTCGCCCTCGTTGAGCACCACAAACTCATTGCCGAAGGCGCAGGTGCCGTCAGCGTGGCCGCCGCCATGTTCAACAAAGTCGACATCCGTGGCAAGAACGTCTGCTGCATCGTATCGGGCGGTAACATCGACGTCACCATCCTCTCGCGCGTCATCAACCGCGGTCTCATGAAAGGCGGCCGCACCACCGAAATGCTCATCGAGATGGCCGACCGTCCCGGATCGCTCCTCGCCCTCTGTGACGTCATCTGCCGTCTCGGCGCCAACATCATCTCCATCCACCACGAGCGCAACGGCGAAAGTCCCGACGTCAACTCCTGCAACCTCCGCATCGTGCTCGAAACCCGCAACGCCGACCACATCAGCGCCATACAAGACGCCATTAGGGAAGCGGGGTTTGCCATATTGTAAATGTGCAAATGATGTGCTTCGCAAATGTGCAAATG
>CAVALA010000073.1:0-12580 GCA_963589615.1 Prevotellamassilia timonensis | reverse complement strand
AAGTTTCGGATTTAGGTTTTGCGTTGAAATCTGAGCGGAAATCGTGCTGTAGGCCAGATTACCGCATAAGTCCAGGTTCTTTTCTAAATCCTAAACTTAAGGACTTTATAAATGCACACTCGCCCAATAGATAAAGGTAGAGAAACCGTTTTTAGCTCTCTTTTTGTCATATAAGCTGACTTTTTCCTTTGTTTGTATAGTAGCGTTTCGCTTGTCTCAGAGCAAGGCAAGTGAAGCAAAGCAAAGCAGGAGGCAAACACCCGACGTGCGGGGTTCGTCTCCTGCTTCATTTATATATGGAATCTAATGCGTATACGTGAGAGCTTGAGCGGGTGGGGGAGCGCTTTACTTGAGTTCAAACACGTGGCTCGTGCCTTCGTTGGGCGAGAGCATGTTGAGGCCCACCTTCATGAGGTAGTCACCGCTGAACTGCTTTCCATTGAAGTCGAACGTGGACTGCGTGCCGGGCATGAGGTTAATCTCTTCCACGGTGTATTGGCGGTTGGGGTCGAGTCCCTGTAGACGCACGTTGAGCGAAGGCTCCTTGTAGCGCGGATGCAGGTTGTAGGCGAAGGCCACGGCGTGGCTCTTGTCTTGCGACACGTAGTTCACAGCACAGTGGTTGCTCTCGTAGGGTGAAACGAGGCGGTACTGGTTGCCTTCGAGGATGACGGGCTTGAGGCGATGCCAGTTCTTCACGGCACCTTGCACAAACTCGTAGTCAGGTGTGCCCTTGAGCGGTTTGAGGTCGATGTCGAAACCAAGTTTACACATGCTGCACACGTCGGTGCGGAATTTCACGCTGGTGTTTTTGTTCCAGTTTGTGACGTGCGAACCCATCGTCTTTGCGGGGAAGAACTTGGAGAGACTCCACTGAATGTAGAGACGTTCGTAGGGATCGGTGTCGTCGGAGCACCAGAATTCGGTGAAGTACTTCAGTGCCTCGTAGTCCATACGGCCGCCGCCACCCGAACAGAGCATCATGGGGAGGTTGGGGTATTTGGCCTTGATGCGTTGCATCACGGCATAGATGCCGCGCACGTGGTCAATGTAGAAGTTGCCCTGGTTGGCCTTGTGGTAGGGTGAGTAGATGTTGGTGATGGGGCTGTTGCAGTCCCACTTGAAGTAAGCCACGTCGGGATTCTCCGTCATGATGCGGTCAATGACACCAAATACGTAGTCCTGCACTTTGGGGTTGGAGATGTCCAGCACGAGCTGGTTGCGGTAGTAGTACGTCTCGCGGTTTGGCTGCTGGATGACCCAGTCGGGGTGCTTTTCGAAGAGTTCGCTCTTCGGATTGACCATTTCGGGTTCCACCCAGATGCCGAACTTCACACCGGCAGCCTTTGCATCGCGCACGAGGCCGGGGATGCCGTCGGGGAGTTTGGAGTGGGTTACGTCCCAGTCGCCGAGTCCGGCGTGGTCGTCCTTGCGGGGATATTTGTTGGCGAACCAACCATCGTCGAGGAGGAACATATCTACGCCGAGGTCCTTGGCGTCCTTCATGAGTTCGGCAAGACTTTGCTGGTTGAAGTCAAAGCCTGTGTTCTCCCAGTTGTTGAGCAGGGAGAGGCGGTCGCCCATGCCCATGTTCACCTGGTAGCGGCGTGCCCAGTCGTGGAGGTTTCGGCTGGCTTGGCCGGTACCTGTAGTGCTGGTGGTGAAGATAAATTCGGGAGTAGTGAACGTTTCGCCGGCTTTAAGCTTATAGTCCGAAGCGTAGGGATTGATGGCGGGGATGACGCGTAGTCCGCCCACGTTGTCCACTTCGAAGGTGAAACGGAAGTTGCCAGTCCAACCAATGGTGCCGAGCACTACGTTGCCCTCGTTCTCGCGTGCCGGTTCGTTGAGTCCCAGCTCGAAGAACGGTTCGGTGTGCATGGCAGCACGCGTTCCGAGTTTCGTGTCGATGACCATCTTACCAGCGGTGAGTTGCTTCGTTTCGGGTTGTCCTTCACGTGCCCAGTCGCTGTGGTAGGAGGTGAGGAAATACTTCGGTGCGTCGAAGTAGAGCATTGTGCTGCTGTAGCGCCAAAGTGTGATGGGTTGCTTTTCGCTGTGGACTATTTCGGTCCAAGCCTTGATGACGTTCTCTTTGGTGTAGGCAGCGTAGTGGAGCTTCACGGTGACGGGATACTTCGCGTCCTGAAGTGTGATGACGGTTTCGGTGCCGCCGTCTATGGCCTTCGTTTCGGACGACTTGTAGTTGAAGTATGACGTCATGTTGCCGTCGGCATGCGTGATGGCGATGGCAGGTTCGAAGTAGTCCTCGTTGCCCGATCCGGCACACACTTCATGGCCGCGTGTGGAAACGGCGCCGTCGGAAGCTGCGTAGGTGTTCCACGTAATGTTTTCGTAGTCGGCGGCATTCTTGAGTTTGTCGCCGAAGTAGGTCTGATAAAGGCGGCCTTTTGGCGAAACCTTCATGACGAGGTCTGTCTTGTCGGTACTTACGCGTATGGTCTGTGCGTTGGCCGTGAGTGCGAGGAGGCTGCCGAGCATGAGGAGCTTCGGGGCCTTGAGGCTGATTTGTCTAACGATGTTCATGGTTTGTTTTGCTTATATTATAAGGAGTGTTTCGGGTGTGTGTTACAAGTGCGCCTATTGCGTGTTTTAGAATTTGAAGCTAGCGTTGAACTCCACGGTGAAGGGGCGGAGGTAGCTGCCGCTCATGTATTTTCCGGCATACTGCGAAGCGTTGTCCTTGCTGATGAGTTCCGAACCGCTGATGGTGCCTTTCGCGCCCGTCTGGTTGAGGAAGTTGATGACGCTTGCGCCGAGGCTCAAACGTTTGTTGACGTTCCAGTTGATGCCGCCGAAGGTCTCCCAGTGGCCGTTGAAGTAGAGCGCTTCCTGGAGGTTGGCGTAGGTCTTTCCGAAGTAGCGGAAACTGAGCCAAATGTTGAGGTCCTTCGTGATGTTGTACTTCGGGTCGAGTTCCACGAGAATCTGCGGAATTTCCTTCACAATCATGTTGTTGGCGTTGACCGACATCTGTTGGCCGTCGCTGAACGTCACGCTTGCGTTGTAGTTTTTGTAGACCGGCTTCTGGTAGGTGAAGAGGGCGTGGAGCGAGAAGTTTTTGAAGGGCTTCACTTCAGCAGTGGTTGTCCAGCCGATGGTCTGTATGTTGTAGATGAGAAGCACCGTCTTGCCTTCGCTTGTGCCGGGCTTGGTGAGGTTCTGCTGGTCAATGTTGTTCGACTTGGCAATGTAGGTAACCATGGAAGAGAGGTCGAGCCATTTGTTCTTGTAGTAGATACCACCACGAACGAGGGGAATGGTCACGCGCTTGTATTGCTCTTCCGTGGGGCCTGTGCCGGCATAGTCGCTGATGCGCGGATAGCGTGTAGCGATGGTTCCGTCGGCCATGATGCCGAAGCCCTTTGCCACATCGTAGGTGAGCTGTGCCGTGGCAGCGTAGTTGAGTTTGTTTTTCGTCACGTTGGCAGGATGGATGCTGTGGGCGGTGGCCACGATGTTGCCGTTCTCGTCGCGTGAGTAGGTGTTGAAGTCACCGATGTGGAAACCTTGGAAACGTGAGGCCGAAATTTGGTCGGCCGACATGCGGTAGTATTCAAGACGTGCACCGTAGTAGAGTTTCAGTTTGTTGTTGACCTGCCAGTTGTCGGTGAGGTAAACAGCCAACTTGTTCTCGCTACCCTTTGTGTATTCCGGGCTGAGTTCGTTGAAACCGTAGGTCTGAGTGCGCTTCGGCGTGAGTGTGGGGTCGGTGGGGTCGGCAGCCGTGGTGTAGAGCACTTGGGGATAGGCGTTTACCGTGCCCGTCCATTGGAGGGATGACGAGTGGTAGTTGAGGTGGTAGTACCACTCGTTCAAGCCGAGGCGTACGCCGTGGTTGCCGTAGCGCTTGTTGAGTTCGGTGGTGAACATGCCGCTGGTGACCTTTCCGAAGTGGAGCCAAGTGCGTCGTCCTTCAATGAGACCTTCGTAGGCTTCGCCGTTCTCAAGCGTGTAGCCGTCGGCAGCCGTCACTTCGCTGATGGTGCTTCCGCCGAAGTCCACGTAGTTAGCTACCGGGACGTACATAAACTTGGCGTCGAACTTCCACTGCATGCCATTGTCGAACGTGTAGTTGGAGAGCAGTGCCACTTCGTGTGAGCGGTTCTCGCTGCCTTTGTTGAAGTTCCAGGTCTTCTTCTCTCCCGTCATGATGTCGGTGTAGGTGAAGGCACCGTTGTAGGGCACATAGGAGTCGTTGCCCGGACGGAAACCGTTCACTTTCTTTATGGAGCCGTCGCCGACGTACTGGAAGGGAGCCGCATTGGCAAAGTTGCCGGCGTTCTTGCTGTTGGCGTGCTTGTATTGAAGGGAGATGTAGCCCTTGCCTTCGCCCAAGAGGCGGGTGAGACCTGCGTGGTAAATCTGCGTGCGGTCGGAGAAGTCCGTATATTGCAACTTGAAGCTTCCCGGGTCGAAGTTTTGGTACGTACCGGCATTGTAGAGCCAGTTCTTGCCAATGCCTCCGCTGAAAGCCAGGTCGAAGTTCTGCATGCCGAAGTGGTTCACGTGGTAATTGAGTTTTCCGTGAAAGTCCTTCTGTCCGAGGTCGCTGAAGGCCGTAACGGCATAGGCAATGTTGCCCGTGGTGATGGCCGACTCTGAGGGCGAGAGCAGTCCGGTGGAACCGAGGCTCGCGTCGTTGCGCCAGTGGGCGGAGAGTTTGTGGACGGAGGTTGAATAGACGGCGGGTAGTCCGTTTTCGTAAACGTTGACGTCCTCGCTGGGCAGTCCAATCTGTATTTCGCGTGGTTTGTTGGCATCGGCAGCGTTGAGCATCACGTTGCGCTCTTCGCCCTTGCCACTTTCAGATGTTGTGCTCTGTGCCTGTGCATGTAGCGCGGTGGCCATAATCACACACGAGGTGAGGGCTTTTAGGGTGACTGTTTTCATGTGGTTGAGTTATGAGGTAAAGTTTGTTAGATGAAGCAACGGTCGGTAGAACGCCAACTGAGTTTGGGCTCCGCTCTGTAAACACCAGTTTGCAAAACGCGGTGTTAAGCGTTCACGGCGGCAAAATTAGGGACGAAGTGGTCAAAAAAGAGCGAAAAGTAAAAGGTAGGTAGATTTTTACCGCCGACAACAGTTTATAAAAGCTTTTTGCTCAGAACTTTAAGGCGACTTGCAGAAAAGCCTTAAGTAGATTGCCGTTATTTCAAAGTATATCCTTATTTTTGCTACCGAAACCTTTCAGACAAGCTTTCACATGAAAATATATCGCATATTCAGTTTCCTTCTCTTCGTCTTTTCGGCATGCACCACATTTGCTACAGAAGCCGAACTTGTCGAACTCGACTCCTATGTGGAGCGCCGCGACCAATACATGGCTGCCAAACAAAGCCGCATTGATGCCATCAAGCAAAAGCTTCGGAGCGCAGGCACGAACGAAGAACGTCTGAAACTTTACGACGACGTCTTTGAGGAGTACTATACCTACCGCTTCGACTCGGCTATGGTCTACGTGAAGCGCGGTCTGGAACTAGCAGAGCAGATACAGAGCCGCGTCTATACCGACAACTTCCTCATCCACCGTGGACTGCTCCTTGCCACCAGCGGCTATTACAGCCAGGCCGAAGCCGTGCTCCGCAGCGTCGACGTGGAGCAGTTGCATCCGTCGCTTAGGTTCAAGTATAACTATAGCATGTCGTGGTTATATAACTTTTGGTGTGCCTACTGCAACGACAGCGAATTTGCTCCTCATCTTGCCGAACTTCGTCTGCAGTACTTGCGCGAAGCCTTGCGCTATACGCCCGCCGGTGGAGCCATGTACAACTATCTGCAGGGCGAAAAACTCTACTACGAAGGCCGCCAGCGTGAGAGTATGGTGGCCTATGCCAAGGTGTTGAAACAAGTCCCCGTCAGCGAAAGGCTCTATGCTTCGGCAGCTTATGCCCTTGCACGCGGTTATAAGCTCGGTGGCAAAATGGACCTTTACGAAACGTACATCATACGTGCCGGCATCTCCGACCAAGTATGTCCGCTGAAAGAAAACCTTGCACTTCAGGAACTTTCCCTCTATCTTTACGAGAAGGACGAAAGCAACTCGAGCCGTGCCGTGCGCTACATCTATTGCAGCATGGAGGACGCTCAGTTCTATAACAACCGTCTGCGTATGCTAGAGATATCCCACATCCTTCCGCGTATCGTGGCCGCTTACCAGACGCAGATAGACAAGCGCACCGCTGTGATAAAGTATGCCCTCATCGGTGTAAGTCTGCTTCTCCTCGTGCTGCTCTGCATGACCGCCTTCGTCTACAAGCAGAACCAAAAACTCAACCAGCGTCGCCTCAAACTCCGCGAGCAGAACCTCCTCCTCGAACGGCTCAACCAGCAGTTGACCAGCACCAACCAGCACCGCGAAACCTACTTGCGCCTGTTTCTCGACATGAGCGCACTCTACATAGGTAAACTCGAAGGGTTCCGCAAAATGGTTTCGCGCAACATCAAGGCCGGCAAAACCACCGAACTGCTGCAGAAGATAGACCGCGTGCGTGTGAGCGACGATGAAGCCCGTGATTTCTACGACCGCTTTGACCGTGCCTTCCTCATTCTCTATCCCGACTTCGTAGACAATCTCAACCACCTCCTGCGCGACGACGCACAGGTCCGTCCCGATGCCTCCAATTCGCTGACAACCGAACTTCGCATCTATGCCCTCATGCGACTTGGCGTGACCGCAAGTTCCGAAATCGCAACCCTTCTTTTCTACAGCACGCAGACCATCTACAACTACAAGTCGGCCATGAAGTCGCGCGCCAAGAATCGCGACACCTTCGATCGTGACGTCAATGCCCTATGCCACGTGATGCCAGGGACCGCACAGACGGAAACTGAAACCTCTGTTGGCGGCGGGAATGAAACCACGTAAAAAGTCTCACGCGTATGCGCGCGCACACCGAAGTTTGTGCAAACTATCTTCAGCCTTCAGCCGACACGCTTTTGTGCGCATCCAGGTGCTTTTTCTGCCGATTGGCTGAAGGCTGAAGATAGTTTGCGCAAACTTCGGTGTAGGGAGAGGCATATAGGGGCTTACTTCCATACTCCGTGTAGAGCGCGACGTTTAGAAAACGTCGCCTCCATATGCTCACACCATGCCTTGCCGTTTCATCACCATGCCTTGCATTTTTCACACCGTGCTTTGGTGTGAAAGCAGGACTGTATCCTCATGCTTCGGATTTAGCTTTTGCGTTGAATTTTGGTAACTACTCAGGTAGGGGCGCAGATGACACAGATTTTTTAGACGAATGCGAGCGTTAGCCCGATCTGTGAAATCTGTGAGATCGCTGGGAACTACCTACCTAAGTAGTTACGTGTCTGGCCTACAGCCAGATTACCGCATAAGTCTAGGTTCTTTTCTAAATCCGAAACTTAAGAGGTGTATGTTTTCCGCAAGTCCGAACAACCTACTTTTGTCGACAATACCCCGCGCATTTCAAAAGTTTTCATCTACCTTTGCAAGACAAAGGCACAACCGGAAGAAGAACCCCACCATGCGTTCTCTTCGGTGTGCCTTAAAAGGCCTCGGAACGAAAGCTGCGGTCACAATCTAGAAACAGACAATCACAAACCCCACCGTCTTGACACGCATCACCCTTCATCTCTCATATAAAGCCATCGTTGTGCCCCTTCTTGCCGTGCTCCTTGCAGCATGCGGCAATGTGGACCGTACCATAAGGCAAGGTGATGCAGCCATGCATCTCGGCGAGTATGCCGAAGCCGCTGGGCAGTATCGTCGTGCCTATCAGCGCGTGCCCGCCAAAGAAAAGAAAAAGCGCGGCGATGTGGCCTACAAAATGGGAACGGCCTATGCCCGCATAGCCAATACGGCACGTGCCGTCAGTGCCTTTCGCAATGCCGTACGCTACGGCCACACCGACTCGCTCACCTATTTCCAGCTCGGCGAAGTGCTGCGCATGCAGGGCGACTACAAAGGCGCTGCCGAAGCCTATCAGCTCTATCTCGACTCCGTGCCCGACTACGAACCCGCGCTCCGCGCACTCGCTTCGTGCAAGACGGCGCCCGAAGCAAAGAAAGAAGAGTCGGCCTATACCATCCACGATGCGCGCGCCTTCAACGGCACACGATCCGACTATGCACCGGCCTATATGGGCATTGAGGCCCAGCAACTCTATTTCGCTTCCACCCGTCAGCAAGCCACGGGAAGCGAACTCAGTGGCATAACCGGCATGAAACCCGGCGACATCTTTTGCGTGAAGAAAGACGAGAAAGGAAAGTGGAAAGCCGTGGAGCAGGTAGACGGCGTGAACACCGACTACGATGAAGGAACGCCTGCTTTCACACAAGACGGACGCACCATGTATCTCACCGTGTGTCGCACCGACCCCAACTATCCGCGTATGGCGGAAATATGGAAATCGGATCGCACCGATGCCAAATGGGGTAAACCCTCGCAGGTGAAAATCACCTCCGATACCCTCTCGTCCTACGCCCATCCCGCTGTCTCGCCCGACGGCCGTTGGCTCTACTTTGTGAGCGATATGCCCGGCGGACAAGGCGGTCTCGACATCTGGCGCGTGACGTTGGGCGGTTCGCACGGACTCGGCGCAGTGGAAAACCTCGGTCCGTCCATCAATACCCAAGGCAACGAATGCTTTCCCGCCTTCCGCCCTGACGGCGAACTCTATTTCTCCTCCGACGGACGCGCTGACGGCTTCGGCGGCCTTGACCTCTATAGGGCACGCGAGGATACCGTAGCGCACGAGTGGAACGTACACCATTTGCCCGCGCCGATGAACTCCTCGTTCGACGACTTCGGTATCACCTTCGAAGGCCTCCATAACCGCGGTTACTTCAGTTCCAACCGCAGCACCGGCGGAAGAGGGTGGGACAAACTCTTTGAGTTCTCCTATCCCGAAGTGCTCCAAACCGTGAAAGGATGGGTCTACGAGCAGGACGGCTACGAACTGCCCAAGGCACAAGTCTATATGGTCGGTAGCGACGGCACCAACGAGCGCGTTAGTGTGCTCTCCGACGGTTCCTTCGAAAAACCCCTGAAACCCGGTGTGAGCTACCTTTTCCTTGCCACCTGCGAAGGATATCTCAACATACGCAACGATCTCAAGGCCGATACCGCAGAGGTGGAAAAGCAACACGTACTGCAGTTCCCCTTGCCCTCGGTCAATGTCCCCGTACTCGTTCGAAACGTGTTCTACGAATTCGACAAGGCCGACCTTACAACGTCCTCTTGCACAGCGCTTGACCGATTGGTAAAGATGTTGACAGAAAACCCCAACGTGACCATCGAACTGGCCGCTCACTGCGACTATCGTGGCAACGATGACTACAACCTCCGCCTCAGTCAGAAACGTGCAGAGAGCGTGGTCCGCTACCTTACCGAACACGGCATTGCTGCCGACCGCCTCACCGCAAAAGGTTACGGCGAGACACGGCCCAAGGTTGTCAACAAAAAACTCCTTGAGAACTATCCCTTCCTCCACGAAGGCGACACCCTCTCCCTTGCCTACATCCTCAAACTCCCCGCAGAGCAGCAGGAAATTTGCAACGCCCTCAACCGTCGCACCGAGTTTCGTGTGCTTAGCACAACCTACGGTCTCTTCGACGCCAACGGCAACCTCAAACCCGAGAGCCTGAGCAAACCCCTGCGCAAGAGCGACGACGAGGACGAATACGTACCCGTGGATGAATTCTGATTCGAGTGCAAGGCTTTTCTCGCATATCATAAGACGACAATAATCAACCCCAATGATTGTATACAATTTTCTCGTCCATTTCGGACGCTACCTCATGCTCATGGGGCGCACATTCTCGCGTCCTGAGCGAATGCGCATGTTCTTGAAGCAATATCTGAAAGAAATGTCGCAGCTCGGTGTCGACTCCATCGGCATCGTGCTACTTATCTCCTTCTTTATCGGTGCAGTAATCTGCATACAGATTAAGCTCAACATCCAAAGCGCCTGGATGCCCAACTGGGTGAGCGGCTACGTCACGCGCGAGATTATGCTCTTGGAATTCTCCTCTAGCATCATGTGTCTTATCCTCTCAGGAAAAGTCGGTTCCAACATTGCCTCCGAACTCGGCACCATGCGCACCACGCAGCAGATTGATGCCCTTGAGATAATGGGTGTCAATCCCGCTTCCTATCTCATCTTGCCCAAGATAGCAGGGCTCGTCACCATCATGCCCATCCTTGTGGCTTTCAGCACGTTTAGCGGCATCATTGGTGCTTACGCTACGGCTTACGTCGGCCACATCATCACGCCGAGCGACCTCACCGCAGGTTTGCAGCACGACTTCACACAGTGGTTCTACTGGATGGGCACCATCAAGTCGCTCTTCTTCGCCTTCATCATATCCAGCGTGAGTTCCTATTACGGCTACACCGTTGAAGGCGGCAGTATTGAAGTGGGAAAAGCCAGTACGAACGCTGTCGTTTCCTGCTCAATGCTCATCCTCTTTTCCGACCTCTTCCTAACGCAACTTCTCTCATGATAGAAATAAAAGACCTCCACAAGTCGTTCGAGGATCGTGAGGTGCTGAAGGGCATCACCACCACCTTCGAAAACGGAAAGACCAACCTCATTATCGGTCAGAGCGGTTCGGGAAAGACCGTGCTCATGAAGTGCATTGTAGGACTCCTCACTCCTACGTCAGGTTCCGTGGTTTACGACGGACGCAACTTCGTGGCGATGACCAAACGCGAACAGGCACTCCTGCGTCGCGAAATGGGCATGATATTCCAAAGTGCCGCACTCTTCGACTCCATGTCCGTGCTCGAGAACGTGATGTTCCCCCTCGACATGTTCTCCAACGACTCCTATAAGGACCGCATGCGCCGCGCACAGTTCTGTCTCGACCGCGTAAACCTCTCGCAAGCAGGCGGCAAATATCCAGGCGAAATATCCGGCGGTATGCAGAAGCGCGTTGCCATAGCGCGTGCCATAGCCCTCAATCCCAAATACCTCTTCTGCGACGAGCCTAACTCCGGACTCGACCCCAAAACGTCGCTCGTTATAGACAACCTCATCCACGAGATTACGCAAGAGTTCGGCACCACCACCATCATCAACACCCACGACATGAACTCCGTGATGGGCATTGGCGAACACATCGTATATATATATGAGGGAAACCGCGAATGGGAGGGCACGAAGGACGAAGTGGTGAACTCTACCAACGAACGCCTTAACAGTTTCATCTTCGCCTCCGACCTTTTCCGCAAAGTGAAGGAAGTGGAACTCGAAAACAAAAATGCATAGGGTGGGGCGTATCCCATTGCAAACAACGGACTTACACAACCATGTACTACATATCCAAAAGAATAGAAATCGCTTTCGCACACCAACTCCGACTGACCTACGAGAGTAAGTGTCAGCGCGTTCACGGCCACAACGGAATAGCCACAATCTATTGCTGTGCCGAGCAACTCGACGAGAACGGTATGGTGGCCGATTTTAGTCACATCAAGAAAGACATTGAAGGCCGCTTGGACCATCAGTTCCTCAACGAACTCTTCGACTTCAATCCTACGGCGGAAAACCTCGCACGCTGGATTTGCGAACAAGTGCCACACTGCTACAAGGTCACTTTCCAAGAATCCGAAGGCAATATTGCCGCCTACGTTAAGCCTGGGTTTGAAAACGTAAACTTCTAGGCGGTGATGAGAGTAAACGAAATCTTCTACTCCCTCCAGGGCGAAGGATTCTTCACCGGCACACCCTCCGTGTTCGTTCGCCTCTCCGGTTGCAACCTCAAGTGCCCGTTTTGCGACACGCAGCACGAGACGTACGAGGAAATGACGGAAGAGGAAATTGTTGCAGCTGTTTCCAAGTACCCCGCCCGTCACGTGGTAGTCACCGGAGGCGAACCCTCCCTTCAGCTCACCGCTTTGCTGGTGGAAAAACTCCATGCCGCAGGGCGTTTCGTTGCAGTGGAAACCAATGGCACGCATCGCTTGCCCGAGAACGTTGACTGGATAACCCTCTCGCCGAAGGATGCGTTCCTTTCTACGCCATCATCTGCTAGCCACAAAGCATCGCAACCCGTGTTGGCGAGGGCCGATGAACTCAAGTTTGTTTTCGATGGAGCGCATTTGCCAGCGCATGATGACATCGAAGTGACGCATCGTTTCCTTCAACCATGCGACACGGGCGACAGCGCGCGTAATCGTCTATTACTCAAGCAAACCATCGATTTCTGCCTTGCCCATCCCGAATGGCGACTCTCCTTGCAAACCCACAAAATTTGCGATATTCAGTAAAAAACTTCGCCAAAGGCTTGGCGTGATACTATAAATGTTATACCTTTGCATCCGCAAATGAGGAGTTTGATTCCTCCCATTTGCGAATTTAAGTTACTCTTGCCGAAATAGCTCAGTTGGTAGAGCAATTCATTCGTAATGAATAGGTCGCCGGTTCGAGTCCGGCTTTCGGCTCAAAGGCAGACTGCACGTGAGTGTCGTCTGCTTTTGTTTTATACCTACGTCAGTCGTTTTTTGATACTTGGTAACCATCCGAAACAAGCCGATTCACACCGAACAAAAAAATCTCGCAAAGTTATTTGCGAGATTTTTTGTAGTAAT
>CAVALA010000072.1:0-13081 GCA_963589615.1 Prevotellamassilia timonensis | reverse complement strand
TTGGGCTTTCAGCCCGCTCCGCGCTTGCAAATTCTGCGGAAGTTATTTTTTGAAAATTACTAGAACACATGTAATGAAATGACGAACGACGAATATCTGTGGGAGACTCGAAATGTTGAATCCGTGACGAAAAAGCCAATTCTATAGACTGCCACAGATTTCACAGATGACATAGATTTTTTTTAGACGAATGCGGGCGTTAGCCCAATCTGTGAAATCTCTGAGATCTGTGGGAGGTAACTACCTGAGTAGTTACCAATCGTCCCGAGGCCAATTCGCCTACCTTACGTTCACCTTCACAAAGCCTGTGGAAGTCTTCACAACATACACGCCGGCACTCGGACACGTAAAGTGCGAAGCGTTGCGGGCGAGGCAGATGCCAGAGGCGGAGTAAAGGCTGAAGGGACTTGCGTCGGACATTCGAACGGTGCGGCCGTTGGTCATTACTTTTTCTGTGGCTTTGGCACTCACGTGCTCCACGGCCGAAGTGGAAGCAAGGCGATAATGGGCCACTTCGCCGCTGGGTTTTGTGGCAAAAGTGGACGTGGCAGTTGCACTGCTGCGGGTGGAAGTAGCGGTTGAAACGACACGGAAATAAAGCTCGTAATCAGCATCGGCAAGCGACTTTTCGATGGTCAGCGTGACGGCATCGGCAGCTGCGGGAAGACTGACTTCGGCGGTTGTTGCCTCGTCCATTTCGCCTTTTCCCTTTTGATACACTGCCACCGTAATGGTGCCGCAGAAGTCGTTCGCAGAAAGGTTGCGCGCGGTGAACGAAAGTCCTTGAGAGATCTTCTTCACGTCAGAAATTTCGACCTTCGGCAAACGGCTCGACTCGTTCTTACTCACATAAAGTTCGAGGGGATGGGCATAAAGCCCCGTCGCGTAGTCCACGCCGTAGCCATTGTCCCAACGGTAAGGCATAATTTCGTGTTCGCCGTCGTGAGCCATGTAGCGCGCATAGATGTAGTACGTGCCTTCGAGCGGATAGAGGTTGGAAGGGAGCACGAGGTCGTATGCCGACGAGGCGGAGGAATAGTCCGCTTCGTAGGTGGCGTAGAGAATTTCGCTTTGCTGCGTAGGGTCGGCCTTCGGACAAAGGTAGAGATTGATGGTGGAGGGACCATACACGTTGTTGGCCGTGACGAACTTGCTGTTTACCACCACTGTCAGCGCTTCGTCTTGGTCGTAGCAATACTGGTTGTAGCGATCGGGACGAATGTTAATGGTCTTCGACCAATTGTCGGTCTCGTAAGAATTGTAACCGTAGCGCAACAAGGGGTAGTCCACCTTGTCTTTCACGTCGAGGTAGAGGTCGGAAGGGAAGGTCACGTTGTCCGACGGCGAACCGATTTTGTAACGTCCGCCGGGCATGGAAAATCCGTTATCGGCAGCGACGGGTTTCTCTATCAGTTCCACGCTCGAGTAGCTGAGGTTGTTGTAGCGCACGTTGTAGATTGTCACTCGACCAGGCGTGGTGTAGACCTTTCCCGTTTCGACATTGGTGAAGGATAGATATTCCGATTGCTCCGAACCGTACTGGTAGCCCTGGCTGTTGGCATCCTGCATGCCGCGAGTCTTGATCCAAAGGAAGAAGGGGGCACCAGACACCACCTCGCTCATGGGACGAACTTCTTCCACAGCGAGGTAGGGCGTGGTATTGTCGTCGTGCGAGTGGCCATCGTAGTCGTACCAGCCGCAAGCCGTGATGGTGCCCTTCGCGTCGTATTCCACCCACGGACGCATAGGGATTTCGCGGAAAGTCCATTCCGTTTCGCCTTTTGCACGGAAGGCCAAGCGGTAGTCATATCGGCCGGCGTCCATCTTGAAGTCGTCGCCCTGGGCATAGCCTTTGCGGGAAAGCCACAACTTTTTGTAGCCTTTGAAAAAGTAGTCCGATGCATAACTATCGGAGGTGCTCAGTGCAGGTTCGTCGAGCATTTTGCCCGTAGCATGATTGACCGCCACCACACCCCATTCCAACGGCTGCGAAGGAGCACCGTAGGTGTTGGTGGTAATGCCCTGCACGCACCCCACATAGGTCCATTGGTCGGTGCTGAACTGTGTGCCGGAAGTGCAGGCGTAGCCCTCTTTATAAGTTGCGTCGCTCTCGGTGCGCGGACGTATGCCGCAAATCATGAGTTGCTGGTTGACGTAGCCTTTGTCGCGGCCTTCGGAGTCGTTAGGCCGACAATAGGCAATGTCGTACCATCCGTCGCAACTGCCGTGCCACCCCCAGTTGATGTGACAAAGTCCTTCGGCATCGTTACCGTCAATGACAAACTCGTGCGACGAGGTCTTGCCTCCGTTGTAGCCCGTGCCGGAATAGAGCACGGGACGTCCGGCAGCAAGGTCGTCGTAGATGCGCTTCATCCAGTAGTCCGTGGGCAGATAGTCGCGCATGAGAAACTCGGCCTTGTAGTTGTAGAAGCGGTCCAAGGCCACACAGGGCCAGTAGCCCGTGGTGCTCGTCGACGAATACTGTGCCTGGCAGGCCACACCGGCTTCGTACACGAGTTTTGCCACGGCATCGGCCTGCAGCGGAGTGTAGCGGGAAGAGTCGGAATAGTCGTCAAGGATGTTGTCCCAGTCGTAGGAAGTGGTTCCATAGTTGACGGAGATTTCCGCACCTGAACGGCTGTCGACATATTCGAAAAGATAGTTGTTGGGTTTGGCTGAGCGGTAATAGTTGAGCACCTGCGCAAGGGCCACTGCCGTACAGCCGGCCACGGAAGGCTTGCCTTGATAGGTGGGACACTGGTTGTTGAACGGTGCGTGCTGCCCCCATTGGGTGCGCAGAAGCGGAGCTACGGGAGTAAGGTTTTGGGGGTAAGAGTTGACGGTGTCGGGGGCAACGAAAGAACCCAACATCTGACGCAGCGCCACGGGTACGTCGTCCACTCGGGCGGTTTGGGTTGTGGAATAGCCTACCACACGGTCTGTTGGGGAATAGACGACGAAGCCTTGGCGAGTGCCTTGTTTTACGTTGACGAAAATAAGATGGTCCACAGTGTCGACAGTACATTGAAGAGGACTTGCATCGCCTGCGGCCTTGGTCTGCGCACGTGACGATGTGCCCCATTTCTCAAACAAGAAATCACGGGCGCTTTCGGCAACAGTTGATGATTGAGCAAACGCCGACGTTTCTCCCATAAGACAGAGAAGCGCAGCGAGAGTGAAGAGAATCTTTTGCATAGTGGTGTTTCGTTATTGTTTCCCCAAAGTTAACCACAGCGGGAAACTCTTCGCTCTTATTCTTCACACAAAACGCTGGAAATGAACGTAAAACAACGGATTTACGTAGGGGTAGAGCCATAGAGTTTCGCCTATGGATGGCAAAAAGATTCCCAACCTTAGTCACAAAAAAGAACTCGAAGAACTTGCTCCCCACGAACGGGGGATACAAACTCTTCGAGTTCGCAAAAGTTATACTAACTCAAAACGCACAACACTACAGCACCGTAGAACCGGAGCGGACGGCATCGCTAGTAGAGCGGCGGGGCTTCTCCTTGGTAGAGAATGTGTAAGCTTCGGAAGTGCAGGAAGCCGAAACGTTGCGTACTTCAGGCTGCGCACCCATCATTTGGTCAAAGAGGTCGGGCATGGAAACGACCTGCTGCAGCGTGGCTTTGAACTTGAGCGGCTGTACGGTGAACTCGTCAACGCCCTCGGCCGCCACAACATACTGGTCCCACACGAGTGTGTAGTAAATGCGCCGTCCTTCACGGCTGCGCGAAGCTGTGGCGTCGCGATTGATGGAAAGGCGACGGGCTGTGGCCTTTCCGCTCTTGCGGGCCTTCACGCGAAACGTGTTCGTACACTCGGCCTTAGCAATGGGATGCTCCGCATAGAGCACCACACTGACGAGCATGCTGTCGCCCGCAATGAGCGAATTGCTCTGCGGCACAATGCGCGCAAAGAATTCGGGTTTCGCATCTGTTTCTGAAGCATGCGCCGCTGGCAGTGCCACAAGGACCATAGCCACAAGCGCAACGATGCGGAACGATGTGCTGAATATTTTACTTAAGATTCGATTCATAACCGATATAATCTATCGTGAGTTTACAAAAAGATTAGAAAGGCGCAACGTAGGGATTGTGTTGTCGCTCTTCGCCCACCGTCGTAGCGTCTCCATGACCGGGAAGCACCATGACATCATCGGGCAGCGAGAGTACGCGCTCGCGGAGCGACGACACCAAAGCGGCAGAGTCGCCACCAGGCAAGTCGCAACGGCCTATCTCGTGACGGAACAAGCTGTCGCCGCTGAAGAGCACCTTGTCGGCTTCGCTGTAGAAGCATACACCACCAGGCGTATGGCCGGGAGTGGCAATGACGCGCAGTGTGATGGTGCCCACCTTCAGTTCGTCGCCGTGGTGAAACGTTTCGCCCAACGGCGGTAAGTCTACAGGGATGTCCATTCTTACTATTTCCTTCATCAGACTGAAGGCCGTCTCGTAGGTGTGAGTTTCGTCTTCCGAAATTTGAGGTTTTATGCCATACTCCTTATATATATAGGAGAGGCCGAACACGTGGTCGAAGTGGGCATGCGTATTAAGCACGCGCACAAGGTGCAGATGTTTCTTTTCTATCGTACTGCTTATGGCCTTACGTTCCTCATCGTAGAGAGCACCGCAGTCTATCAGCGCAGCTTCACCGTTGGCATCAGCGATGAGATAGCAGTTCTCGCTGATCATATTGCATTCAAAACGTGTGATGTCCATTGTCTGTTCTTGATTGGTTGTTGAATTTAAAGCGTGATGTACACCACCTTCTTCGTTTCAAAGAAGTCTTCCTTAAAGAAGTCCTTCAAGTCCCACACTTGCGAGGTCTTGCTGAAGGGAGCCAATTCTTCGCTCACGTCGCCCCCCTTGAGGCAAAGCAGGCCGTTGGGCAAAGAGTTGCACTGCTCGTGGTGCACGTTCTTGCGTATGAGTTTCACGAGGTCGGGGGCGTTCATCACCGCACGGCTCACCACAAAGTCGTAGCGCGCCTTCTCCTCCACCGCATTGCAGTGGGCCACGGTCACATTCTTCAGCCCGATGGCCTCTGCCACAGCGGCTGCCACGCGCGTCTTCTTGCCGATGCTGTCAATCAACTTAAAGCGACACTCAGGGAAAAGTATGGCGAGGGGCACACCAGGGAAGCCGCCGCCCGTGCCAATGTCGAGCAGCGTAGTGCCGGGACGGAAGGAAACGACCTTCGCAATGCCCAGAGAGTGAAGTACGTGGTGGAGATAGAGATTGTCAATGTCCTTGCGCGAGATGACGTTAATCTTCGCGTTCCACTCGCGGTAAAGGCCGTCAAGGGCAGAAAACTGTTGCCGTTGCTCCTCGCTGAGCGAAGGAAAATATTGGAGAATAGAGTTGATGTCTTGCATAATGAAGGCAAAGGTACGAAACTTTTCGTATCTTTGCCGACTGAAACATCAGATACACACTTAAATACAAAACAACGTGTCAGAGACTAAGTACATTTTCGTGACTGGAGGCGTGGCCTCCTCACTGGGCAAAGGAATCATTGCAGCATCCATCGGCAAGCTGCTGCAAGCACGCGGGTTCAACATCACCATCCAGAAGTTCGACCCGTACATCAACATCGACCCCGGTACCCTCAACCCCTACGAACATGGCGAATGCTACGTAACGGACGATGGTCAGGAGACTGACTTGGACCTCGGACACTACGAACGCTTCACGGGCATACAGACCACGCGCTACAACAACTTCACAACGGGACGCATCTATCAGAGCGTCATCGACAAGGAGCGTCGCGGCGACTATCTGGGCAAGACCATTCAGGTCATCCCCCACATCACCGACGAAATTAAGCGCGACATGCTCTACCTCGGCAAAAAGCACAAATACGACTTCGTCATCACCGAGATAGGCGGAACAGTCGGCGACATCGAAAGCCAACCATTCCTCGAAGCCATCCGTCAGCTCAAGTGGGAACTCGGACGCGACGCCGTTTGCGTACACCTAACCTACGTGCCTTACCTCGCCGCAGCCGGCGAACTGAAGACTAAGCCCACGCAACACTCCGTGAAGGAACTCCAGAGCATCGGCATCCAGCCCGACGTGCTCGTACTCCGTGCCGAACACGACCTCAGCGCCGGACTCCGCCGCAAGATTGCCAACTTCTGCAACGTGTCCAACGACGCCGTTGTGCAGAGCCTCGACATGCCCACCATCTACGAAGTGCCCCTCCGTATGCAGGAGCAAGGACTCGACGCCACCATTCTCCGCAAACTTGATATGCCCGTAGGCGAAACTCCGGGACTCGGCCCCTGGCGCTCATTCCTCGACCGTCGCCACAAAGCCACGGAGATCATCAACATCGGACTCGTGGGCAAATACGACTTGCAGGATGCCTACAAGAGTATCCTCGAAGCACTCTCACAGGCCGGCACCTACAACGACCGCAAGGTGAAGTGCCACTTCATCAACTCCGAGAAAATCAACGAACAGAACGTGGGCGAAATGCTCGCCGGCATGGACGGCTACGTCATCTGCCCGGGATTCGGCCAGCGCGGCATTGAAGGAAAAATCCTCGCCGCACAGTACTGCCGCGAACACGACCTTCCCACCTTCGGCATCTGCCTCGGTATGCAGATGATGGTCATCGAATTCGGACGCAACATACTTGGTTACGCCGATGCCAACTCCTCCGAAATGGACCAGAAGACGCCCCACAACGTCATCGACATCATGGAGGACCAAAAGAACATCACCAACATGGGCGGCACCATGCGTCTTGGCGGCTACGAATGCCACCTTCGCAAAGGCAGCAAGGTGCGCGAAATCTACGGCAGCGAAGTGATTCGTGAGCGCCACCGCCACCGCTATGAGTTCAACAACGACTTCCGCGAAGAATACGAAAAAGCAGGCATGCAGTGCGTCGGCACAAACCCCGACACCGACCTCGTTGAAATTGTAGAAGTGCCCACGCTCAGCTGGTATGTCGGCACACAGTTCCACCCCGAATACTCCAGCACCGTGCTCAAGCCACATCCCCTTTTCCTTAACTTCGTAAAGGCAGCCATAGAGAAAAAAGCCGCAACGAAAAAGTAAGCGACAAGACATCTCTTAATAAATAAGGGAGAAAGCGCAGCAACGGACGCCGTCCCACTACGCTTTCTCCCTAAAGCAATCATAAAACATTAAGTTTCGCAAACACACGACATGGACAAAAACACCATCATCGGCCTCGTCCTCATTGCCGCAGTGCTCATCGGGTTCAGTTGGTACAACACCAACCAACAAAAGGACCTTCAGCAGCCCGCACAAACGGAACAGACGCAAACGGCAAAAGCCGATGCCCAAGCCGGAAAGCAAGCACTCCAGGCTCAAGCCGCAGTGGACAGCACCGACATCTTCTTTGCAGCTACGCAAGGCAACGCCGCTGAAGTAGTTCTCCACAACAGCAAAGTAAACGTGAAGCTCTCCACTAAGGGCGGTGCCGTCAGCGAAGTGCGCCTCAACGAATACAAAAGCTACAAGGACTTCGAAGCCAAACGCAACAACACCCTTTTGCTCTACTCCGCAAAAGATGCCGGCCTCGACATGATTCTCGACACCAAGGAAGGTTCCATGAACCTCTCCAACTACTACTTCACACCCGTAGCCGCCACCGACAGCAGCGTCACCATGCGCCTTACGGCCAACGACGGTGCCACGCTCGACATTGACTACAAACTCCTCCCCGACAACTACCTCGTGAACTTCACGGTGAAAGCCACCGGTATGCAGAAGCACCTGCCCGCTTCGGCACGTCAGCTGCAACTCGCATGGCACGACCGCGTGGCACAGCAGGAGAAGGGTTTCTACTTCGAGAACATGTACTCCACACTGACCTACAAGGAACACGATGCGAGCACAGAAAAACTCTCCGAAAACGCAACGAAGGAGAAGAAGCCCGAGACGACGGTCGATTGGATTGCGTTCAAGAACCAATACTTCAGTTCCGTTCTCATGGCCGCCCATCCCCTTGAAAACGTAAACCTCAAGAGTGAGCAGCTCGAAGAAGGGTCTGGTTATCTCAAGAACTATACGGCCGACATGGCTGCCGCCTTTGATCCCACTGGAGCACAGCCCACCAAGTTCCAGTTCTACTTCGGCCCCAACAACTACCGTCTGCTCCAGTCCATGGACGACTACAAGGTGTCGGAGTTCGACAACGACCTTCAGGGACTCGTATACCTCGGTTGGCCTATCGTGAAATGGATTAACCGCTTCTTCACGCTCTACGTCTTCGACTTCCTCACGCGCCTCGGCCTCCCCATGGGCTTCGTACTCCTCCTCATCACGCTTCTGCTCCGCGCCATCGTTTATGTGCCCACGCGCAAAAGCTTCATGAGCAGTGCAAAGATGCGTGTGCTCAAGCCGAAAATCGACGAGATAGCAAAAAAATACCCGAAGCAGGAGGACGCCATGAAACGTCAGCAGGAAACCATGACGCTCTACTCGCAGTACGGCGTGAGCCCCATGGGCGGATGTCTGCCGATGCTCATCCAGATGCCTATTTGGATTGCTATGTTCAACTTCGTGCCCAACGCCATTGAACTTCGCCAGCAGAGCTTCCTCTGGGCTGACGACCTCTCCACCTACGATAGCCTCATATCCTGGGGACCGAACCTTTGGGGCATCGGCAACCACCTCAGCCTCTTCTGTCTGCTCTTCTGCGCCACCAACTTGCTTTACAGCTTCATGACTATGCGCCAGCAGCGTGAAACCATGTCGGGAGAACAAGCTGCACAGATGAAGATGATGCAGTGGATGATGATGATCATGCCGCTCTTCTTCTTCTTCATGTTCAACAAATACTCCGCAGGTCTTAACTACTACTACTTCATCTCGCTCCTCTTCAGCGCCCTGACCATGTGGTACCTCCGTCGCACCACCGACGACAAGAAACTTCTTGCAAAACTTGAGGCAAACTACGCTGCCAACAAGAACAACCCCAACAAGAAGCCCAGCGGACTCGCTGCACGCCTTGAAGCCCTCCAGAAGCAACAAGAGGAAATGCTCAAGAAACAGCAGGAAATTCAGCGCAACCGACAGAAATAATCCGTCGGGAACACAACATGTGCAGCTATGCGGATGAGCAAAACCATTTGCATAGTTGCACATTGCCAATTTTACGCATTTGGTCCAAAAGCCCATCATGCCCATTTGGCCCATCATGCCCATTTGGCCCATCACGCCCATTTGGCCCATCATGCCCATCATGCCCATTTGGCCTATCATGCCCATTTGGCCCATCATGCCCATTTGGCCCATCACGCCCATATTCGCAAATTAAAGAAGCATTCTACATTCGCACATTTGCACATTTGCACATTTGCATATTCGCACATTTGCATATTTGCACATTAATCTTCCCATGAACATAGTAAAAACATTCCTCGCTGCCACAGCCTTGGCAGCATCAACCACCGTCATGGCACAAAACCAGGCCGGCGCTGACTTCATCGGCAAGCAGCAGCCCCAATTCACTAGCGACCGCATGACACCCGAAGCCCTTTGGGCCATGGGACGCGTAGGCGGTTTCCAAGTTTCGCCCAACGGAAAAGAAGCCGTCTACGGCGTAACCTACTATTCCGTAAAACAAAACAAGAGCCACTCCGTGCTCTACCATATGAACCTCACGACCAACGCCGTGAAGCAACTCACCACAAGCAAAAAGAGCGAGGCCGGAGGCACATACATCAACAACGGTAAGCAGATTGTTTTCCTCTCTCCCGAATCGGGCTCCAGCCAACTTTGGATTATGGATGCCGACGGCACAAATCGCAAACAGATTAGCCACACGGCAAGCGACGTGGCCGACTTCCTCTTCTCTCCCGACGGAAAGAAGGTGATTCTCGTCATGGAAGTGGACCAAAACCACAGCATACAGAAAAACGATGCCGACCTACCCAAAGCAACGGGCATGGTGATCAACGACCTCATGTACAAGCATTGGGATACCTACGTAACCACGGCTCCCCATCCCTTCGTTGCCGACTTCGACGGCACATCAGTGGGCAACACGAAGGACTTGCTTGAAGGCGAACCCTTCGAATGTCCCATGATGCCCTTCGGCGGTGTTGAGCAGTTGGCCTGGAGTCCCGACTCAAAGACCATCGCCTACACTTGCCGCAAAAAAGTGGGAAAGGCTTACGCCATCAGCACCGACAGCGACATCTTCCTCTATGACCTCACTACCGGCAACACACGCAACATCTGCAAACCCGAAGGCTATGTAGACCCCGAAGTAGAAGAAGACCGTTCTTTCCAGCATCAAGCCATCAACCAGCAGAAGGAAGACTGCAACATGGGTTACGACCAAAACCCGCAGTTCTCGCCCGACGGCAAGTACGTGGCTTGGCTTAGCATGGAACGCGACGGTTACGAAAGCGACCGCGCCCGTCTCTGCGTTTACGACCTCAAGACCAGCAAGAAGACTTACGTCACCGAGAAGTTTGAAAGCGGTGTGGACGGATTCCTTTGGAGCAAGGACTCCAAGACACTTTACTTCACGGGAGTTTGGCACGGCAAGACACAGATTTATCAGACCACGCTCAAAGGCGAACACAAAGCGCTCACCGACGACGTGGCCGACTACTCGCTCCTTTCTCTCGCCCCCGATGGCAAGTCCATCTACTGCAAACGTCACAGCATGAGTCAGGCCGACGAGGTTTACCAGCTTCCGCTCAACACGAAGAACGCCGCAGCCAAGCAGATTACGGAGGAAAACAAATATTTCTACGACAACCTCACCTTCGGCAACGTCAGCGAGCGCTGGGTGAAGACCGTCGACGGTAAAGAAGAACTTTGCTGGGTGATTTATCCCCCTCACTTCGACAAAACAAAGAAGTACCCCACGCTCCTCTTCTGCGAAGGCGGACCGCAAAGCGCCGTTAGCCAATTCTGGAGTTTCCGTTGGAACATGCAGATTATGGCTGCCAACGACTACATCATCATCGCCCCCAACCGCCGCGGACTTCCCGGTTTCGGCATGGAATGGCTCGAGGAAATCTCGGGCGACTACTCCGGTCTCTGCATGAAGGACTATCTCAGCGCCATTGACGACATCAGCAAAGAACCCTATGTCGACAAAGACCGCCTCGGTGCTGTGGGCGCAAGCTTCGGCGGCTACAGCGTGTATTGGCTCGCCGGAAACCACGACAAGCGCTTCAAGGCTTTCATTGCCCACGACGGCATCTTCAACACACAGCAGCAATACGTAGAAACCGAAGAACTCTGGTTCCCCAACTGGGACATGGGTTCCGCTCCTTGGAAAAAAGCTGCCGATGGCCAAGTACAGAAAGTGTTCTCCACTTCTCCTCATCTCTATGTAGACCGTTGGGACACCCCGATCCTCTGCATCCACGGACAGAAAGACTTCCGCATTGAATATACCCACGCAGAGTCAGCCTTCACCGCAGCTCGCATGCGCGGCCTCGATGCCCAGCTCCTTCTCTTCCCCGACGAGAACCACTGGGTGCTCAAACCCCAGAACGGCATTCTCTGGCAACGCACCTTCTTCCGTTTCCTCGACAAATACTTGAAGAAATAAGTTTAACCCAAAAACTATAAACTATGACACAAGCTATCCAAAGAAAACTCAGCGACTCGGCTGGAGCCCGCTGGACAGCGCTCATCATCGTCAGTGTGACGATGATGTTCGGCTACTTCTTCACCGACGTGATGTCGCCCCTTGAACCGCTCCTCACCGCAGCAAAGGAACAAGGCGGACTAGGCCTCGGTTGGTCTTCCGACGAATACGGATTCTTCTCCGGCGCCTACGGCTACTTCAACGTGTTCCTACTCCTCCTTTTCATAGGCGGCATCATCCTCGACAAGTTCGGCATCCGCTTCACCGGCGTTCTCTCCACCGTGCTCATGTTCGGCGGAGCCCTCATCAAGTGGTGGGCTGTAGGTCACGACTTCAGCGGTATGGTACACGTGCCTTTCTTCGGCGACTTCCACGAGCAGGTGGTATTTGCCGCACTTGGCTTCGCCATCTACGGCGTAGGTTGCGAAATTGCCGGTATCACCGTCAGCAAAGTCATCGTTAAATGGTTCACCGGTCATGAGCTCGCCCTCGCCATGGGCCTCCAGGTAGCTCTTGCCCGTATCGGTACAGCCGGTGCCCTCGCCCTCGCCCTTCCCTTCGCCAAGATGTGCGGAGGCGTAAGCGCATCAGTCGGTTTGGGCGCAGCCATGCTCTGCGCCGGTATGGTTGCCTTCATCGTATACTGCGTAATGGACAAAAAAGAAGACGCTTCCGCAGCTGCAGTAGAAGGCGAGAAGGAAGAAGGATTCAAGTTCTCCGACCTCGGTCTGCTCTTCGGTAACGTCGGTTTCTGGTACGTCGCCGTACTGTGTCTTATGTTCTATGCAGGCGTATTCCCCTTCCTCAAGTTTGCCACAAAACTTATGGTCTTCAAATACGGCGTTGCAGAAAATCTTGCAGGACTAATCCCCGCCATGCTTCCCTTCGGCACCATCTTCCTCACACCATTCTTCGGCGGCATCTACGACAAGTACGGTAAAGGCGCTACGCTGATGCTTATCGGCAGTGTGCTCTTGACCATTGTACATATCGTATTTGCACTTCCGCTCAACTCTTGGATTGTAGCTATCGTGATGATGGTCATACTCGGCATTGCCTTCGGCCTTGTACCTTCCGCCATGTGGCCCTCCGTACCAAAGATTATCCCGATGAAGCTCCTCGGCACGGCCTACGCCCTCATCTTCTACATCCAGAACATCGGCCTCTCGCTCGTGCCCGTATGGATTGGTAAGGTCAATCAAGCCAACACCAATGCCGAAGGTGTGATTGACTACACGCAGACCATGACCATCTTCGCCGGATTTGGCGCTGTAGCCATCATCATATCCGTACTTCTTCTCCTTGAAGACAAGCGTAAGAACTACGGACTGCAAAAGCCGAACAAGAAATAACACGTTCCCCACAACGGAATAAATACTTCATTAAAGCGCGACAAGCCTATAACCAATAGCTTGTCGCGCTTCCTTTGTAACCATCCGAAACAAGCCGACTTGTAGCAATCTCTTCCAATCCCGAACTTTGC
>CAVALA010000071.1:0-13354 GCA_963589615.1 Prevotellamassilia timonensis | reverse complement strand
ATAACTTTGCGAGATTTTTTTGTTCGGTGTGAGTCGGCTTGTTTCGGATGGTTACGCCGCTTGAGCAAAGGAGCGGACTTATGCGTCGATGTTTGCGTAGACGGCGTTCTTCTCGATGAATTCGCGGCGCGGGCCTACGTCGTCGCCCATGAGCATGGAGAAGACGTAGTCGGCATCGGCAGCGTTCTCGAGCGATACTTGTTTGAGGAGGCGCGTTTCGGGGCACATGGTGGTTTCCCAAAGCTGCTCGGGGTTCATTTCGCCGAGACCTTTGTAGCGTTGGGTGGTGATGCCGTTTTCGGTGCCGTCGCTGTATTTGTCCATGAAGGCCTGACGGTCGCGGTCGGTGTAGCAGTATTCTTCCACCTTTCCTTTTTTGCAGCGGTAGAGGGGCGGCATGGCTATGTAGAGGTAGCCGTCCTGGATGATTTGCGGCATGTAGCGGTAGAAGAGGGTCATGATGAGCGTGGCGATGTGCTGTCCGTCGACATCGGCATCGGCCATGATGATGACTTTGTGGTAGCGGAGCTTGTCGAGGTTGGCTTCTTTGGAGTCTTCGCCGAGTCCGAAGCGTATGCCGAGGGCTTGGATGATGTTGTTGACCTCGTCGCTTTCGAAGGCTTTGTGCCACATGGCTTTCTCTACGTTGAGGATTTTACCGCGGAGGGGGAGGATGGCCTGTGTGGCGCGGCTGCGGCCTTGTTTGGCTGAACCGCCTGCGGAGTCACCCTCAACGAGGAAGAGTTCGCAGGCTGCGGGGTCCTTGGAGGAGCAGTCGGCGAGTTTTCCGGGGAGTCCGCCGCCGGTCATGGGGCTCTTGCGCTGCACGCTTTCGCGGGCTTTGCGGGCGGCCACGCGGGCTGTGGCGGCGAGGATTACTTTGTCTACGACGAGTTTGGCTTCGCGCGGATGCTCTTCGAGGTAGTAGGTGAGGGCTTCGCCGACGGCTTGGTTCACGGCGCCTGCCACTTCGCTGTTGCCGAGTTTTGTTTTGGTCTGGCCTTCAAACTGGGGCTCGGCTACTTTGACGGAGATGACGGCGGTGAGGCCTTCGCGGAAGTCTTCGCCGGCTATTTCGACCTTGGCTTTTTCGAGTTGCTTGCCGGCGGTTTCTTCGGCGTATTTCTTGAGCACGCGGGTCACGGCGGAGCGGAAGCCTACGAGGTGTGTGCCGCCTTCTATGGTGTTGATGTTATTGACGTAGGAGTGGAGGTTCTCGCTGTACGAGGTGTTGTACATGATGGCCACTTCGATGGGTATGTTGTTCTTCTCGGTGTTGAGATAGATGACGTCGTCGAAGAGGTGTGTGCGTGAGGAGTCGATGTAGCGTACGAACTCGCGGAGTCCGAGGTCGGAGTGGAATACTTCCTGTCGGGTGTTGCCCTCGTCGTCTTTGCGGAGGTCGGTGAGTGTGATGGTGATGCCGGCGTTGAGGTAGGCGAGCTCACGCATGCGGTTGGCGAGGATGTCGTATTTGTAGAGGGTGGTGGTGAAGATGGAGGCGTCGGGCCAGAAGTGCTGGCGTGTGCCTCGGAGCTGGGTTTCGCCCACTACGGCTACGGGTGCTTGGGGGTGTCCTTTGGCGTATTCCTGGCGGTATATTTTGCCGTCGCGATACACTTCGCTCACCATGCGTATGGAGAGTGCGTTGACGCAGCTCACGCCGACGCCGTGGAGACCGCCGGACACTTTGTAGGAGCCTTTGTCGAACTTACCGCCGGCGTGGAGTACGGTCATGACCACTTCGAGTGCTGAGCGGTGCTCTTTGGGGTGCATGTCGACGGGGATGCCGCGTCCGTTGTCTTGGACTATGATGGAGTTGTCCTCGCAGATGGTCACTTCGATGTGGGTGCAGTAGCCGGCGAGGGCTTCGTCGATGGAGTTGTCTACGGTTTCGTAAACGAGGTGATGGAGACCTTTTTCGCTGATGTCGCCGATGTACATGGCGGGGCGCTTGCGCACGGCTTCGAGGCCTTCGAGCACTTGGATGTTGCTCGCGCTGTAGCTGGAGGCGCCTGTCTTCTCTGTTTCTTCCATATGTGATGTGTGGTTTCTTTTCGTTTGGGAATGGTGGTTTCCGCGTGGTGCTGAAAAGGCGGTGCGGTTAACCTAATGAGAATGAGTCTAAAATCGTACAAAGATACATTATTATTCCCGTACGTGAGGAACGCACGTGGCCAAATGTGCGTGTGTGGCGGAGAGAATCTGTTCTCGTACAACGGCAAATGCGGCAGTGGGGGTGTTCCGCTGCCGCATTTGTGAGGTTATCGTGTGGTTATTTCTTCAGTTCGCTGATGTGCTGGAGTGTGTTGACGATGGCTTTGAGGAGGGGTTTTACGGTGGTGATGTCGACGGACTCGTCGATGGTGTGGGCACCGTCGAGCTGCGGGCCTACGGAGACGGCGTTGAGGCTGGGCTTCTTGAGGGCGAAGTAGGCGCATTCAAGGCCGCCCTTGGCTTTGTCGGTGAAGGCGGTGGGGACGGTTTCTTTGTAGTATTTGAGGAACATGTCCTTGAGCGGACTGACTCCCGGCGTGTCCCAGGTAGGCACGAAGCCGACAACGGAGGTTGTCATGCCTAGGCTGTTGCCTACGTTGAGGAGGCGTTCTTTCTCGGAGTCGAGCCAGTCGTCGCTGTAGGTGCGGAACATGTCGTAGACGAAGAGGTTGCCGTCGTTGATGAGTATTTCGCCTATGTTGTTGCTTTTGGTGGGGAGGTCGCCGTCTTTTTCAATGACGCCTTGCACCACTTGGTCGAAGAGGGCGGCGAGGTCGTCGTTGACTTCGGTGGGGCAGGGCATGTCGTCGGCGGTGACGGGGGTGTTGCGCTCGTTGAGGCTGTAGGCGAAGGTTGTTTCGTCGGGATATTCGGCCTTGTATTGCTCTAGGATGGTGTTGATGGCGCTGCGGCAGGCTTCTTCTTGGTCGGCGCTTACGGCGAACTCTAAGGTGCCTTCTATGGCGATGGCGTTGACGGCATGGCCGCAGAAGAGTGAGATGATGTTTGCATGGCTGGGGAGGATGGCGCTGCCCATTACGCTGGCCATGACGGAGGCTGCGCTAAGGCGGTGTTCGCCTATCATCACGCCGCTGTGTCCGCCGCGGAGTCCGGTGACGTTGAGGGAGAGTACTTTGGTGTTGGTGGCGGGGGTAATGGGGGTGTATTCCTTTTTGAATTCTATGGTGTTGCTGCCGAGGCAGGCTATGGATATCTTGCCTGTTTCTTCTTCGTCGATGTTTATCATGTAGTCGGCGTCGAGCACTTCGGGTGCGAGGCCAATGGCGCCGGACATGTCGTAGTCTTCGTTGGCGGTGAAGAGTAGGCGGAGGGGACCATGGGGTATGTCGGACGTGGCTATGGCGAGTGCCATACCTACGCCTATGCCGTCGTCGGCTCCGAGGTTGATGTTGCGGCCTTTGAGGAGGTTGCCGTCGTAGTAGGGTATGCCCACTTCGTTTTCGTAGTCGTAGGTCTCGCCGGCTTTGGAGGCGCATACCATGTCGGTGTGGCCTTGGAGGATTACTTTGGGATAGTTGGCGGTGGTTTCGCTGTTGGCGGGGACGTCTATCCACACGTTGTCGAACTCGTCGGAGTAGAAGGCGTAGTTGTGCTTATCGGCCCAGGCTTTTAGGTAGGCTTTTGCTTTGTCGAGGTGGAAACCGAGACGCGGGGTTTTGGCGAAGTTGAGGAATTCGTTGATGGAGGCGTCGGTGAGTTGCTGGAAGGCTTCGTCGGTGGGTGTGTCGGGCACGGTGGGTGCCACGGTGTCGTCGGAGCACGATGCGAAGGTGAGTGCTGCGGCTACGAAGGCGGTGAGTGCGAGTTTACATTTTCCCATAATTCTCTGTGTGTTTTGTGGCGCTGGCGGAAAGCGGAGCAGTGCCGTGGTTGAAAGGTATTGATAAGATTTAGCCACAAATGTAAACATTCGTTGCAAAAGAAGGCCGTGTATTTTGCTTTTATTTCAGATTCTGCTTGTTTTCCGTGCTTATTGCGAGATTTTGTCGGACTATTGGCGCCTGCGCAGCAAAAAAGGACCGCACGAAGCCTTTCTTGGGGCTTGTGCGGTCCTTTGCGTTATGGTTCGCGTGCAGCGGGGTGCTGCGCGGAGGGGATTACTTTACGAGTACCTTCTGTCCGCCTACTACGTAGATGCCTGCGGGGAGTCCGCTGACGGCGCTTGCTGCCTTCACGTTCTTGCGGAGGAGTGTGCCGTTGAGGCTGTAAACGTTCACGACGGAGGGAAGTACCACTACGTTCTGGCTGATGCCGGTGATGTCGCCGCCTTCGGGGATGTCGATGGTGGCTGCTGCGCCTTCAGCGCTCACGCCGGTGGCGTGCTGGCCGTTGAAGTAGCCGCTGTTGGCACCGATGGCCACCTTGCCGCTCTTGGTGAGGCGGAGTGCGCCGTTGTTGTCGAAGTAAGCACGGTCGGCACGGCAGGTGTCGGTCTGTGCGATGGTACCGGTGAGGCCGTCTACGCTCTTCGGTGTGAAGTTGTAAGTGAAGAGGCCGTCGAGGTCGGCGAGTGCGCCGTCGGCGGTTTCGAAGTATGCCCAGGGACGGTTGTTGTCGTCCTTCACTTCGTCTTCAGCCTTGAAGATGAACGGTGTGCCGGCTTCAATCGTTCCGGTTGCTTCGGCGAGGACGAGCTTGCGGTCGTCGCTCTGGCCTACGAGGGTGTAGATGGTACCGTCGGCGGAGGACTTGCTGTCGATGCTAACGGGGAGTGTGAGGATCTGGTACTGACCGGGGGTTACTGCCCAGTAGTAGGTGGGATCGGCGTAGTTGTCTTTGCTTGCGCTCTGGAAGGTCCATGAGCCGTTGTCGTCGGTGGCACTTGACCATGCTACGACGGCGCCGCCGCCCTGTGCGTTGAGGTAGAAGCCGTTGCCGATTTCGATGGAGAATGCGCCGGCCTTGTTGAAGAGTACGTTGAGTTCAACGGGCTCTGTGCTTTGGGGTGCTGCGGCGTTGTTGTTCGTCACGGTGTTGGCGAGGTACATACCGGTACCTACGTTGCGGAGCACAATCTTGCCTTCGCCGCTCTTTTCTACGTACCAGAGGTACTTGACTTGGGTGTTGAGGTCGATGGAGTCTACGAGTTCACCGGCGGTGATGTCGGAGGCGTTCTTCTTCTGAGTGAAGCGGAGTGCGCCGCTGACGGCGTTGGTTGAAGAGTAGACGGCAGCTTCCTTGGAGTTGTAGCCGTTGGCGTTGCCGTAGGCTTTGCTTTCGGAGGCGCTGCGGAGGTAGTAGAACTGTCCTGCAGTGGGGAGGATGAGGGCCTTGCCGAAGTTGTCGATGGCAGCCTGGAGAGTGTTGATGACGGCGTTGATTTCGTCGATCGCCATACCGGGCTTGGCGGCGTTTTCAGCGGTGGTGATGGCTGCGTTGAGTGCGTCGAGGCTGCTCTGGGGGTAGTAGCCCGGAGTTTCGCCTACGGCAGCTTTCTTGGCAGTTTCGCGTGCGGTGTTGACGAGTGCGGTGATGCGTGAGGGATCGGGCAGAGCGGCTACGAGTGCGTCGTAGGCGGCCTGGAGTGCGTCGATGCCTTCAGCCGTTGCGGTGCCGGCTTCGAGGGCGGCCTTGGCAGCTTCGAGCTGGGTTTCGAAGGCTGAGCGAATGTCGGCGGGCACAACGCTGTAGTTGGTGGTGCCACCTTCTTCGGTGGAGAAGAGGCGGAGTTCTGAGAGGTACCAGAAGGGATAGCCTGCTGAGGTCTTCTCTGCATCGTCGCCTGCGGTGACTTCCATCACTTCGAAGCGGAAGAAGCGGTAGGCGGTGCCATCGAAGTCGATGGTGAGTTCACCGGCTGCGTTGTCGAGGGTGTCGTTCTTGGCGTTGTTGACGTAAACCACGGGAGTGGTGTAGGTCATGTCGAAGGTGCCGAGGTCTGTCCATTCGCCGTCCACGTTGTTGGTGGCGTAGGCTTCGATCTTGGCGGGCGAGTTGCCGCGGTTGGCGGCGGTGCGGTAGCGCTGTGAGTAGGTCATGCGCACACCCTTGACGGCGGTGCCGAGGTCTGCCTGGAGGTAGTGGTAGGCGTCGGGGTTGTTGGTGCCGGTCCAGTCGGTGTGGAAGTAAGTGGTGGTGTTGTCGTCGAGGAGTCCGGCGAGCGAACCTTCATTGGGGCAGGCGGCGTTGGACGAGAAGCTGTTGGCGTTCGAAACGAGTCCTAAGCTACCGTCGTTCTCTGCCTTGGTCTGAGAGGCTGTGGTGTAGAGGTTCTGCATGCGCTCGTTGAGTGCCTGCTGACGTACGAGGGCCTCGAGGGCTTCGATGTCGGCTGCCGAAACGGAGTTGAAGTGGAAGCAGTTGCCGGCGTCGGTGGGCTGGCTGTTCCAGCTTACGATGTAGCCGTTGGAGGTGTTGAGCTGCTGGCTGTGGTTGCTGGCGTCGGTCTGGGGCACGTAGAGGAGGTAGGAAGGCGTGCTTACCTGACCTTCTTTGGCCACACCGATTTCGGCTTTCTGGCCGAGGTTGAAGCGGTTGCCGGTCTTCTGTCCGGTGATGTAGCTTTCGGTGTAGTAGTTCTTGATGGTGTAGAGTCCGTCTTTTGTTCCGGGTTCAACGTACCAGATGTACTTGGCGTCGTCGGCACCGAGGGTTTCGGGCTCTGTGTAGCTGCCGGAACCGATGAGTTCGTTACCGTCGAGGGTGCGGGTGTAGAGGTAGTTGATGGTGCCGCGGCTGTCGTGGATGAAGTAGTAGCCGGCAGTGATGGGGTTGACGGCTGCCTGGAGCTTCACGGCAGCTTCCTTGAGCTGTGCGCACATGGCGTCGTACTCGGCGGCGGTGTGTGAGCCTTCGCTTTCGGCGAGCATGTTGTTGGCCTGCTCATAGACCACGTTGGCAGCCTGCCATGCGGTCTCGTCGTATTCGCCGGGGTTTGTGCCGTGCGTGTAGCCGTCAATGCCGCTGGGGAAGTAGTAGTCTACGTAGGAGTAGAGTTTGTCGTAACCACTGAGGCGGTTGAGGCTGTAAACGAGCCATACGTTGGTGTCGGTGTAGGGTGACCAGAAGGGTACGTCCACGCCGCCGAGGTAGGTGGGGGCGTCGGCCGACACGAATGCGTAGCGGGCAAAGATGAAGCCTTCCTGCGAGAGGTCCTGCTTGGCTGCGATGGCCTTGGTGCGGGGGTCTTCGCCATTTTCTTCGAAGAGCAGGCTGGTGAACTTGTAGGCCTCGTTGACGTTGGCGGTCATTTCGACGGGGGTGTCTTCGCTGTCTTCGGTGATGGCACCGGCGTCTTTGTAGTAGAGCCCTGTGCTGACTTGCTTGAGGCGATAGAGGGCGTGTCCGTCCACTGTCTCGTCGTCAACGAGTTCGAAGGTGTAGATGTTTTCGTCGCCTATACGGCTGGTGTAGGTCGACGTGCCGTTGAGGTAACCTGTGGGGTGGTCCCAAGAGGTACCCGGACTCCAGATGAGCACTTCCTTGCCGACGATGTCGTTCATGTCGGTGAGGAGTTCTCCCTGTTCATAGTCCTGAGCCACGGCTGGCGTGATTCCGCAGAGTGCGAGCAGAATCAATGAAAGGATTTGATAAAACCGTTTCATTTGGTCAGAATTTGAAATTAGTAAAAAGTTATTTTGTGTGTTCTCGAATGCTTTTTAAGCGGAATGTTCGGTGCGATGTGAGCCAGTGCTTTTCGGTCGGTTTGCGGCTCGCGTGCATAATTCCGCACAAAGATAGCGAATTGGGCAAGATTTCCGCACCTCTTTTATAGGGAAACCGGATGTCTTTTAATGATTATTGGCAATGGGCTTAACTACTCAGGTAGTTACCTCCCATAGATCTCACAGATTCCCACAGATATTCGTCGTTCATCATTTCATTGCATGAGTTCCAAAAGAAATAATTTGTGTAAATCTGTGGGAGACTTTCAAGCACCGGGTAGGTGCACCTAGATTCGTGGTAGTCTATAGATTTGGCTTTTTCGTTACGCCTCTCAAAGCGCGGCATGCACGCGAAAAAACGTCCGCGACGGCAATATACCCATATTAGGGTATTGAGGAGGCTTTGGAAAGCCCGTACCTTTGCACCGAGTTAAGTAGAATACTAGATTGTTATGTTCTTGTCCGAAATTGGGGCCGCACAGAGAGCTGTGCGACCCCGTTTCTTTTTATGCCCGTTGCCCAAGTTCCTTCTCAAAACTTCCCTTTCGCGAAAGCCACACGTAGACGCCCACGCAAATAAGCGCCGAAAGGAGCGAACCCGCAGGCGAAGCGAAGCCCATGGGGAAGAGTGTAGTGGCGTAGGCCGCCGAAAGGAAGTAACAGAGCGGTATGCGCGCACACACGATGGAGAGCACGTTGTGGGTGAAAGCCACGAGCGAACGGTTGCAGGCGGTGAAGAAACCGCTGAAGCAGAAGTGGACGCCCGCCAGGACACAGTCCCACGAATAGGAACGCAGATAGTCGGCGCCGGAACGGACCACGGCTTCGTTGTCCGAGAAGATGCTCACGGCAAAATGGGGGATGAACTGACATAGCGTGGCGGCCATTACGCCCACGCCGGCAGTAATCGCCACGGCACGCTTGAGTGTGGCGCGCGCGCGGTCCACTTTTCCCGCACCGAAACACTGCGCACTCACGGCGCTCACGGTGGAGAGCATCGACGAGGGGACAATGAAGAGCAGTCCAATGAACTTTTCCACAATGCCCACGGCGGCAGCGTCTGTCAGGCCGCGAAGGTTGGCAATAATCATGATGACGATGAAGCTCACCTGTATAAATCCGTCCTGAAGCGACACGGGTACGCCTACGTGCAAGATGGTGCTCACCGTGCGGCGGTTGAGGCGGAAGCTGTCGCGGCGGAGGTGGAGGGAAGCGCGGTGGCGATAGATGGCCACGGCGGCTATCACCACGCTGAAGGCTTGCGAGAGGCTTGTGCCCAAGGCCGCACCGGCAGGACCCATGGAGAGGGCGCCGATGAACACGTAGTCGAGCACAATGTTGGCCACACACGCCACGGCCACGAGGTACATGGGTGTGCGCGAGTCGCCCATGCCGCGAAACACGCTCGCAATGACGTTGTACATGGCGATGAAAGGCACGCCGAGGAAACAAATCACGAGGTAGTGCAGTGTGCCTTCCACGGCTTCGGCGGGTGTGGCTATCCAACCGACTATCTGGTGGCGCAGGAGCAGAAGCACGGCGGTGAGCACAAGGGAAAGGATGAGGAAGAGTTTGAACGTGTTGCCAATGGTGCGTCCCACGCGCTCCTTGTCGCCGGCGCCCACGGCGTGGGCTATGCTCACGGTCGAACCCATGGCGAGGCCGATGATGACCACGGTGACCATATACATGATCTGTCCGCCGTTCGACACGGCTGTGGTGTCGTGAACGGTGCCATACTGGCCTATGACGAAAAGGTCGGCAAGGCCGTAAAGAATTTGGAGGAAGTAGGCGAGCATGTAGGGGAGGGAGAATACGAGAATGTTGCCTACAATGCTGCCGCGCGTCAAGTCTTTCGTTTGCATACGATGCGTGAAAAATAAAAAGTGATGAAAACTGGAAATGAAATAAAGGCTCTATTTTGCTTTTCATCAGTGTCACTGCTTTCACGCCGTGCAGTCTGCGCCATCGTCGGCGCGGGCGTCCGCAAAATGCCTGTCGGAACAAATCCGCCTGCAGGCAGAGTGCCTTTTGGGCGGATTTTTCGCTTGCAAAGGTAGGAAAACTGTGCGTAAAGCCGAAATTTTGGCAACCATGCTCAATTATTTCCGCCCCGCAACGGCGAAAAATGGCAACTTTGCGACATCTAACAACAATCCCGACTTTTTACATTCCTCTTATGAACCACTACCTCTTCACGGCAATCCTCGCAGCAGCAACGGCAGTCCCCGCTGCAGCGCAGAGCTGGACAGAATGGAAAGACCCGAACGTCAACGCGGTCAACCGTCTGCCCATCCATGCCGACTTCTTCCCCTTCCGCTCCGCTGCCGACGCGGAGAAGAACGACCCCACCATGGCTTCCAACTACATCTCGCTCAACGGCACGTGGCGCTTCCGCTTCGAAGAACGCATCGACGACGACGAGGCAAACGTACGCACCACCGATTTCGTAGCCACCACGTTCGACGACTCGCAGTGGGCCACCATGCCCGTGCCCGGCATGTGGGAACTCAACGGCTACGGGCAGCCCGTCTACCCCAGCGCGGGCTACGCCTGGGGTTCGTGGACCGAAAACACACCGCCCCTCGTGCCGAAAGCCAAGAACCACATTGGCTCCTACCGCCGTTGGGTTGACGTGCCGGCAGCGTGGAAGGGCCAACGCACCGTGCTCCACATCGGCAGCGCCACGTCGTGCGTCTACCTTTGGGTGAACGGCAAATTCGTCGGCTACGGCGAGGACAGCAAACTGGAACAGGAGTTCGACGTGACGCCCTACCTCAAGCCCGGCGAGAAGAACCTCGTCTGCCTTAAAATGCTCCGCTGGTGCGACGGCTCCTACGTGGAGGACCAGGACTTCATACGCCTCTCCGGCCTCGCCCGCGACACGTATCTCTTCGCCACCCCCGCCGCCACACGGCTCAACGACATTCGCCTCACCCCCGTGCTCGACATGGCCAACAACAGCGCTTCGCTCCGCGTGGATCTCGACCTCACAGGCAGCGCCAACGTGCGCCTCGCCCTCAAGGACGCCAACGGCACCACGGTGGCCGAAGGCACGGCAACCAACACCACGTCGAAGAAGAAAACCCTCGGCCACGTCTTGGCGGAACTCCATCTGCAGCAACCTAAACTCTGGACGGCCGAAACGCCGAACCTCTACACGCTCTACGCCACCCTCAGCGACGGCAAGCACGACCTCGAGACCGTGCGTCAGAACGTAGGCTTCCGTTCCGTGGAGATAAAGAATTCGCAGGTGCTCGTCAACGGACAGCCCGTGCTCATCAAAGGCGTGAACCGCCACGAGATGAGTACCTCGGGCGGCTACGTAGTGAGCCGCGAAGAGATGGAGAGCGACGTGCGCCTCATGAAGGAACTCAACATCAACGCCGTCCGCACCTGCCACTACCCCGACGACCCCTACTGGTACGAACTCTGCGACCGCTACGGACTCTACATGGTGGCCGAAGCCGACGTGGAGAGCCACGGCATGGGCTACGACGAGCGGACCCTCGCTAAAGACTCCGCCTACGCCTGGACACATCTCGAGCGCAACCAACGCAACGTCACGCGGTGCTTCAACCATCCGGCGGTAATCTTCTGGAGCATGGGCAACGAGGCAGGCTACGGCCCCAACTTCGAAGCAGCCTACGACTGGATTAAGCGCACCGACCCCTCACGCCCCGTACAGTACGAGCAGGCACACCTCACGGGCAAGTCGGACGTCTACTGCCCCATGTACCCCTCCTTCGAGTGGAGCGAACGCTACTGCAAGGACTCCACGCAGCTGCGCCCCTTCATCATGTGCGAATATGCTCACGCCATGGGCAACTCGGGCGGCGAGTTTTCACGCTACTGGGACTTGGTGCGCAAATATCCCAAATACCAGGGCGGTTTCATCTGGGACTGGGCAGACCAGGCGCTCCGCTGGAAGAACAAGGAGGGACGCGCCTTCTACGCCTACGACGGCGACTGGACGGAGGCTCGCACGGGTAGTCTCAACTTCAATTGCAACGGACTGCTCAATCCCGAACACAAGCCGAACCCGCACACCTGGGAGGTGAAACATTTCTACCAAAACATATGGACGCGCCCCGTAGACCTCACAAAGGGCGTGGTGGACGTCTACAACGAAAACTTCTTCACCTCGCTCACCGACGTACGCCTCCTCTGGGAGGTCGTCTGCAACGGAAAGAAGGTGGCGGAAGGCTCGGTGGAGAACCTCCGCGTGGCTCCGCAGCAGGCGGTGCGCACGGTGCTCCCCATTCCCACCGGATGGACGGACGACAAAGCCTCGGAGTGGCTGCTCAACGTGCGCTACGTGCTGAAGACAGACACCGCACTGCTCCGCGAAGGCCACACGCTGGCAGAAGAGCAGCTCGTGCTCTCACGCCCCACTTCGCTCACCGACCAAGGACTCGCAGCCATGGAGGCTTTGGGTAAAGGCAAACTCAAAGCCGTGCGCAAAGGCGGACTTCTCACCGTGGAGAACGGCGAGGCTTCCATTGCGTGGAACGACTCCACGGGCCACATCTGCTCCTACACCGTGGGCGGCACACAACTGCTGAAGGACAGCGCAGAAATCACGCCAAACTTCTGGCGCGCACCGACCGACAACGACTACGGCGCTGAACTGCAAAAGAAAATGGCCGTCTGGAAAGCACCGCAAATGAAGCTCACGGCGCTCACCTCGGAGGTGAAGAAGGGCCGCGCACGCATCACGGCTTCCTACGCCATGGAATGTCCGAAAGGCGAACTGACCATGGTCTACGACATGGCTCACGACGGCTCGCTCCACGTGACGCAGACGCTGAAGGCCGACACGGCGCGTACGCCGGACCTCTTCCGCTTTGGTCTCCAATGGCCCATGCCCGCAAAGTTTGAGAACCTCTCTTACTACGGACGCGGACCCATCGAAAACTATGCGGACCGCCAGGCTGCCACGCCCATCGGCCGTTACGCCCAAACCGTAACGGAACAGTTCTACCCCTACGTCCGTCCGCAGGAAACGGGACTGAGAACAGACCTCCGCTCCTGGCGACTGACCGATGCCGAAGGACGGGGCATAGAAGTGACGTCGGGCACGCCCTTCTCGGCATCGGCGCTCCACTACACCATAGACCAACTCGACGGTGGAGCCGACAAGCAGCCCACTCACAGTTCGCTCCTTAAGCCCGCCGACGTGACGAACCTTTGCCTTGACCTCCGCCAGATGGGTCTCGGCTGCGTCAACGCGTGGGGTGCAACGCCCTCCAAACCCTACCTCATGCCCTACACCGACTATACCTTCTCCTTCACCGTCCGACCGGTGAAGTAAGGGCGCATTCGTGCTGCTCACAAAACTAGCGGGTTCCGCGGTCCATCTCATTGGAGGACTAGCGGAACCCGCTTTGCGTGTATTCCTACTATAGAAGATTGAACTTTGCGTGGCTTGCGTCGACGGGGTGAGGTTTACCAAACCTTGTGCTGTGCATAGCGTTCTGCAGAAATGAACGGCATTTTGAAAATACGTTACGGCCAAACGCTGCATCAAAACGTAGCCAAACGCTGCATCAAAATACGGCCAAACACTGCATTTTCACTTGAAAAGTTTGGATTCCCCAATCTACCATTGTATTTTCGCGACAAAATACAATAAGAAGCAGGTATGAAGGAATATAAGAAAAGAATAGCAGATAAACTACTCAAGTTTCGGATTTAGGTTTTGCGTTGAAATCTGAGCGGAAATCGTGCTG
>CAVALA010000070.1:0-13710 GCA_963589615.1 Prevotellamassilia timonensis | reverse complement strand
AAAAATTTGCTGCCTTGGAATTTAAATTTGCTGCCTTGGAATTTTTACGAGCTGCCTTGGAGTTTTAGCTTCAACTATTCGAGACGCAAAAAATAGGTTTCTTTTTTCTAGTTCAATAGTCGCGATTGTCTATTTTTCGTCACATATTTAACAGTCAAACTGCAAAAAACGCAGCGCACATACACAGCGCCCCAAGCGATTTTCGTAATTTTGTGGCTATAAACCAACCTATGCCGAAAAGCCTATGATGGTTACACACTTTTCGGCACAAAAACATCATTTCTCCCCTATGAAACTCTTGCTTTTGGGCAGCGGCGGCCGTGAGCACGCGCTGGCATGGAAAATTGCACAAAGTCCGCGTATCGACACACTCTTCATCGCCCCCGGCAATGCCGGCACGGCACAGGTCGGCACCAACGTAAACCTTAAGGCCGACGACTTCGAAGGCATTGCCAAGTTTGTTGTCGACAACGCTGTAGACATGGTGGTTGTAGGCCCCGAAGACCCACTGGTGAAAGGCATCTACGACTATTTCAAGACGTGCGAAGCCGTGAAAGACGTGCCCGTGATTGGTCCGTCGAAGGCTGGTGCCGTGCTTGAAGGCTCCAAGGACTTCGCCAAAGGCTTCATGAAGCGCCACAACATCCCCACGGCGGCCTATGCCACGTTCGACGGCACCCAGGTTGAAGAAGGTTGCCGTTTCCTCGAAACGCTCCAGCCGCCTTATGTGCTAAAAGCCGACGGCCTCTGCGCCGGAAAGGGTGTGCTCATCGTGCCTACGCTCGAGGAAGCAAAAAGCGAACTGCGTGACATGCTCGGCGGTATGTTCGGCAACGCCTCAAGCCGCGTGGTCATCGAAGAGTTCTTGAGCGGCATAGAGTGTTCGGTGTTCGTGCTTACCGACGGCACGCACTACCAGCTGCTTCCCGAAGCGAAGGACTACAAGCGCATCGGCGAAGGCGACACGGGGCTCAACACGGGCGGCATGGGTTCCGTTTCGCCCGTTCCCTTCGCCACGAAAGAATGGATGGCAAAGGTGGAAGACGAGATTGTACGCCCCACCGTCGACGGACTTCGCGCTGAGGGCATTGACTACAAGGGCTTCATCTTCTTCGGCCTCATCAACTGCGACGGACAGCCGAAGGTCATCGAATACAACTGCCGCATGGGCGACCCCGAAACAGAGACGGTGATGCTTCGCCTCAAGAGCGACATCGTGGACCTCTTCGAAGGCGTGGCAAAAGGCGACCTCGACAAGCGCACTGTAGAGTTTGACGAACGCGCTGCCGTGTGCGTCATGTGCGTTTCGGGCGGTTATCCGCAAAAGTACGACAAAGGCTTCGCCATCACGGGTGCCGACGTTGAAGGCAGCGTGGTGTTCCATGCCGGCACGGCCCTGAAGGACGGGCAGCTTGTCACCGCGGGCGGACGCGTCATCGCCGTCAGCTCCTACGGCAAGGACAAGGCCGAAGCCTTGGCACAGTCCATGAAGGGTGCCGAGCAAATACAGTTTGAGAAGAAATACTTCCGCCGCGACATCGGACAGGACCTTTAAATTCTTCCGCAACCCCATTTAGAGCGTAACGCATGAACCCCATGCGCTACGCTTTCATATATAAGTGTTACCCACAACGTTTCATCAGCAAAGCACATGTACAGCCACAGTTTTCGCTCCAACGTAGTCACGGGCAGTTTCACGCTGCCCGTAATGGCCTTCCTAACCCTCGTGGTGTGGATGATTCCCGACGTGGAGGATTGGAGACTTTGGGCTGGACTGGGCATGACGTTCCTGACGGCCTATTCCGTCATGGAACTCAACAACCGCCACACCCTGCTCCGTGTGCGTTCGCGCTTGATGAGCGTGAGCTATCTCACACTCATGCTCATGTGTCCGGCACTCCACGCTTGGCACATCGGCATGGTGCCCCCGCTCTGTTACGTGGTGAGCTATTTGTTGCTCTTCGCCTCCTACCAGAAAACGCGGGCTGAGGGCTACATATTCCACGCCTTCCTCTTCTGTGGCATAGGAAGCCTTGTGTTTCCGCCCATGCTGGTGCTGCTCGCAGCGTTCTATTTCAGCATGATTTTCCAGTTGCGGAGCTTCACGTGGCGCACATTCATGGCCGGACTTTTCGGCCTCGCCGTTCCCTATTGGTTCTACGCCGCCTATGCCGTGTGGCACAACCATCTCGACACGGCTTTCCTTTACCTGATAGACTGGTTCCACCCTGCCCTACCCGACTATTCGCAGCTTACACTTCCGCAACTCACGACGGCAGCGTTTCTCATTTTCATCGTAGTCGTGTCGCTCGTCCATTTCTTCCACACGGCCTACAACGACAAAATACGCACCCGAATGCTCTTCTACGTGCTCGTCACGCAGGAGATTTGCCTGCTCGTCGGCATGGTGATGCTCCCCTCGCATTTCGAAACGCAGTCGCGCCTCTTCACCGTGAACAGTGCGGCCTTCATAGCGCACTACTACGCTTTCGGACGCGGACGCTTCTTCGACCTTTGGTTCAACCTCTCGGTGCTGCTTTTCGTAGCGCTCGGCGTGTTCAACTACCTTTGCCTCTACGGCCCGTTGAACTATCTGCAAACCCTACGGCCACTCCTCGGCGTGACGCTGTGGTAGGCCCCAAGCTACAAACCAACCCTCACATCCATTATATGGACGCTTTCATACAATATCTCGTTTCCTACGGCGACATCGGCATGTTCGTGTCTGCTTTCCTTGCGGGCAGCGTATTGCCCTTCAGTTCCGAAGTCGTCATGGTCGGCCTCCTCGCCGCCGGTGCACCGCCCGACGAAATTCTTGTCTGCGCCACAGCGGGCAACACACTTGGTTCGCTCTTCAACTACGGCGTGGGAAGCCTCGGCCGCGAAGAATGGATTGCGCGATGGACGAAAGTAAGTCCCGAAAAACTCGCAAAAGGCAAGCGCTGGGTGCGCCACTACGGCGCATGGGCCGGACTCCTTGCATGGATTCCAATTCTCGGCAGCATCATCACGGTGGCGATGGGCTTCCTGCGCGTAAAGTTAGTCTATGCCGTAGCCGCCATGGCTACAGGAAAATTCGTGCGCTACTGGATTCTGCTCGGACTTTACCGCGCAGCATAAACGTAAATCCCCTCTCCTCTCTTTTATTATTCTCCCAACGAAACTACAGATGAATCTTTCCCACAAACGCATTTCACTCATAACAGCCACACTTTGTGCCGTGGTACTCCTTATCGCCACGGCAGCTTGCGGCAAGCACAAGCCCGAACTTTCCCGTCCTGTGCTCACGGTGAGCATAGAACCGCTGCGCTACGTGGTGGAAAACATCTGCGGCAACCTTTACGAGGTGCGCACCATCATGCCGCAAGGGGCGAGTCCCGAAACCTACGAACCTACGCCGCGACAGATGATGGAACTCAGCGACTCCCGCCTCGTGTTCCGCGCCGGAAGTTTGGGCTTTGAGCAGACGAGTCTGCCTAAAATGCTCAATGCCGCACACGACACACACCTCGTCAGCCTAGAAAAAGGCATCACCCCTATTGCCGATGCCGACGCACATCACGGCTCCGAATCGGGCTACGATCCGCACACTTGGATGTCTACGGAGAATCTGCGCATCTATGCCCGCAACGCCTGCGAAGCGCTTTCACAGCTCGACTCGGCACACGCCGACACGTTTCGCGTGAACCTTGCGCGGTTTGAAGAACAACTAAACAGTCTCGACAACGAACTCGCTTCCGAACTCAAGCCGCTCGTTTGCCGCTCATTCCTCATCTACCATCCCGCCTTGGGCTACTTTGCCCGACAGTACGGACTGCGACAAATGGCTGTAGAGGCCGACGGCAAAGAACCCTCCGTCAGCCGCATGCAGACGCTCGTGAGCGACTGTAAAGACGCGGGAGCAAAAGTCTGCTTTATCTCAGCCGAGCACGCTGGCGAAGGCGCACGGCGCATTGCCGAAACGGCAGGGTTGCGAGTGGTGGACATCAACCCGCTGGCCTACGACATCTGCGCACAATTCCGTAACATAGCTAAAGCCCTGAAAGATGAATGACCTCTCTGCCGAAGAATTGATGCACATCCACAACGTTTGCCTCAGTTACGGCGAGCGCCATGTGCTGTGCCACATCGACGAATACGTGAAAAAGCGCGATTTCATCGTGCTTACAGGCCCCAACGGCGGCGGAAAAACCACACTTCTGCGACTCGTGGCCGGTTTGCTGCAACCCACCTGCGGCACAATCGAACGACGGGCAGGCATCGCCATAGGCTACCTTCCACAGTACCGCCATATCGACCGGCAATTTCCCACCACGGTGGAAGACATCGTGCTCTCCGGCCTCTCCAACCGCAAAAAACTTTGGCAGCGGTTCAACGCCAAGCACCGCAAACGCGTCCACGAAGTGCTGCACACCTTCCATCTCGAAGAACTTGCGCAGCGCCCCATATCAGACCTTAGCGGCGGACAATGGCAACGCACGCTCCTAGCACGCGCCTTCGTTTCGCGTCCCGACCTCTTGCTCCTCGACGAACCCGAAACGCACCTCGACGAGGCGTCGCGTGCAGAACTCTACGCGCTGCTTCAGGAGCAGGGAAAGGAAAGCGCCATCGTCGTTGTGAGCCACGACGAGCACCAGTTCCCCCATGTGCCCAACCTCCGCATCTGGCACGTGGAAGACAAGAAAGTGGTGGAAAGGAGCGAATGGTAAGAAACAAAAACACCTCTTATTGAGGGAATAAAACATATAACGGGCTTCGCGAAGAATCCATTGGTATTCTATGCGAAGCCCGTTTTATATCGTATAGAGCTTAGACGTTTTGAAAACGTCACCACCATACCCCATAAGAGATTATCCCCATAAAAAGCGAAATAGCACACGCCTCACGGCGGATGCTATTTCTTCGTCATTTACCTAAAAAACACTATTACCTTTTATCTATTATTTCATTCCGTAGGAAATTACCAGCCTTCAGAAAACTGAGGCGATATAGCGAAACCAATGTCAATTATCAAATAGAGCCGACCTTGGACGAGAGCGTGAAAGTCTTGCTCTGCGTACCCTTGGTATAGGTAGCTCCTTCGGTGAGTCCGTGGAAGGATGTTCCGCCAGTCACCGTACCACCCGAGTAGATGGTGTAGCTCGTGGACTGCTTGAGGTTCGGCGAACTGAAAAGTATCGTGGCAGAACCGTAGGCACGAGGCACGGTGAAACTCATCACTTGGTTGCCAGAAGCATCGCAAACGGTGTAAACCAATCCGTTCGTTGCTGTGGCGCGCGACCAAACTACGGAACATTGCGAAGAGGCAGAACTTGTCGGGGTAGACGTGCTACCGCCGAAGCCTACGAGCGTACCGCCGTTGATGGCGAACGTGTTTTGGTCGCAGTCGAAACCTTCTTCAGGGGCCGACGTTCCGCTCGAAACGATGAAGCCGCCGTTGATGGTGAGCGTACCATTGGAGTCGATGCCATCGTTGTTCGTAGCGTAAGCAAAGATTTTGCCGCCGTTGATGACGATGGACTTCGAAGCGTTGAAGGAGTCGTCGTAGGTGTTGCATTCGAGCGTACCGCCGTTGATGGTCAGTATGTTTTTGCTCTCCATGCCTTCACCGCCGTCAGCTTTCGTAGAGATGGTGAAGTTACCGTTGTTGACCACAATGTCGCTTTCGCAACGAATGGCCTTCGGATTTCCGCCACCGCTCGATTCGCCGGGCTGTCCGCCACCGCCACCGCCGGGGTTTCCACCGCCGCCGCCACCGGGGCCGCCGCCTCCACCAGGGCCGCCACCGCCGCCAGGACCGGCAAGCACGTTGGGCGTTTCGCTGAAGTCGTCAGAGGCTTCTGTGGTACCGCTCCACCAGCCACCGCCTGAAGAATTAATCTTCGAGCCAGTTGTGGCTACAGTGATTTCGGGGCAGTGCGTGTCGTCGCCAAAGGTTGACTTGCCGTCGGCAGAGATACCTTTGCCACCCGTACCGGAAGCGGTAATGTTGATGGTTCCGTCTTGTATAAAGAGTTCTCCGTTGGCTTTGATGCCTGTGGAGCAATAAGTGTCGCTTGTGTTGGACGTGTTGGTATACGTGCCGCCGGCTCCAGAGAGCTTTGCTTTCACGCTTCCACCCGTGATAGTGAGGTTGCCGTCGGACGAAACGCCTTTGCCGCCCGCCCCCGTGTGGGTGATGTCGATGGCTGCGCCGCTAAGGGTGAGTACGGAGTCGCACTTAATGGCAGTACAGTAACTTACATCGTTGTCGGCCACTACGGCAGCTCCCGAACATTTGAAGGTGAGCGTGCCGCCAGCGAGCGTCATGTTGCCGCCGCTTTTGAAGCCTTTGGTTTGGTTGCCGGTGAGCGTCACGTTGAACGTACCGCCGTTCACAGCAAACGTGGAGTCGCACTTAAGTGCTTTAGTGTCGGCTGTAGCTGCGGTAAGGTTGAGCGTACCGCCGTTTATTTCTACATAACCTTCACCGGCGTCAACGCAGTCGCCCGTTGTAGCGCTTACCTTAAGGCTTCCGCCGTCCATTTGGAAGTAGTCCTTGGCGTGAATGCCGTCGTTGGCAGCCGCTGTCACGGTGACGTTTCCGCTCTTGATGCGGATGTAGTCGTCGGCGCAGATAGCGTGGTTGGAGTTACCTTTCACGGAGAGCGCTCCGTCGCCTTCGAAAACCAATTGGCCTTCGCTGAAGAACGTACCTTTTTGGTCTTCTTCGCCAGCGTCGGCATAGGTTGCCGCGTCGGTGAGTGTATTGGTTGTGCCGTCAGCAAGCTGAACGGCAGTCTTTTTCTTGCTTTGAATGTTGATGGCAGGGCCATCAGCACCTGTGATGTCCACTCCGTCGAGCACAAGCACCTGCTTGTTGGGGCTATAGAGCTTAAAAGCTCCCGTGCCGCTTCCGGAGAGGCGATAGGTGAGTTCGGAAGTGAGTGCCGAAACGGCGGTCACCTTGGCATTGCTGTCCACGCTGATGTCTAGGCCGCGGAAAGCGTAAGGGTTCACCACGCTGGCTTTGCCGTTGGCATAGTTCACGGTGATTTCGTCCTGCTGCGCACCGAAGGTGATACTGTCAATCTGCGCCACGGGCACTTCGCCCGTTGTCGTTCCGAGATGGAAATAGGCGGTGGCTCCGTCTTGGCTAAAGTCGATGCTGTCGGTCGACGTGATGTCGGTAAGCAGCGTCACCCCGTCAGTCCGATGTATGCGCACCACGTCCTGTGCCGAAGCGTAGCTCGGGCAAAGGAGTGCCGCAGCAGCAATGAGTAGGTGTTTAGTTCTTTTGCTTTGTTTCATAGGACTTTTGATGTTTGGGGAGGACATCTGAAAGTTATCACGCTGCAAAAGTATGTAACTTCTTACGCTTTTCCAAATAAATTAGCCAAACTTGCTACTTTAATGTACGAATTTCCAAGTTTGCCTTATTAACGCTTTTGTACATTTTGCATCAAAAAGTACTCCGCTAATGCATTTTGTGAAACGGAAAACCTATGGCTAGATTACAAAAAGCTGCCTAATTCACTCTATTCCACGAATATAAGATAGAACGTTTACACTTATCCGCGATTATCTGATGCCGGATTTCGCACCTATCCGCGATTATTGTTTGTGCAAATATACACCTATCCGCGATTATCGGAAACGAATCAGGCTTGTTTTTTTTGCGATGAAAAGAGCGCACGAGGATTACGCGCGGAATATTTCCGTACTTTTGCAACAATAGAAGAATTACGCATATCGCACTTTGACTTATGAAACGCATTTTTCCCTTTTTCCTTTTTGCCGCGCTCTTTGCGGCGCAGACAACCTCAGCGCAGCGCACAGAGACGACGCTCGATGACGGATGGGCGTTCCACCGCGGCGAGGCCGAAGGCGCACAGGCACCTGACTACAACGACCGCCGCTGGCCACGCGTCAGCGTGCCGCACGACTGGGCCATCTACGGGCCTTTCGACCGCCAGAACGATCTGCAGAACGTGGCCGTGAAGCAAAACTTCGAAAAGGAGGCTTCGGTGAAGACGGGCCGCACGGGCGGACTGCCCTATGTGGGCGTAGGCTGGTATCGCCGTTCGTTCAAGGCCACGCCTGGCATGCGCACCACGCTCGTCTTCGACGGCGCCATGAGCGAAGCCGAGGTTTACGTGAACGGAAAGAAAGCCATCTTTTGGCCTTATGGTTACAACACGTTCCACTGCGACGTGACGAACCTCGTCCACGCCGACGGCACGGACAATGTGCTTGCCATGCGACTGGAAAACAAACCGGAGTCGAGCCGCTGGTATCCTGGTGCCGGACTTTACCGCAACGTGCACCTTGTGGAAACGGAACCGATCCACGTTCCCGTGTGGGGCACGCAGCTCACCACGCCTCATGTGGCGGCAGACTATGCCTCAGTGCGTCTGCTCACTACGGTGGAGAATGCCGACACGGCGCTGCTGCGCGTTGAAACGCGCATCGTCGATGCCGAAGGCCGCGAGGTGGCGTGCCGCGAACGGAGCACGCGCATTGTTCACGGCAGTCCCGTGGAACAGCATTTCACCATAAACCATCCGCACCTTTGGTCGCCCGAAACGCCGTATTTATATAAGGCCATAACGCGCATCTACGCTGCAGGACGTCTGCAAGACACTTACGAAACGCCCTTTGGCGTGCGAAGCATTGAGTTTGTGGCCGACAAAGGATTCTACCTCAACGGCGAGGCGCGTAAGTTCAAGGGCGTGTGTCTGCACCACGACCTCGGCCCGCTCGGAGCTGCCGTCAACGAGAGCGCCATTCGCCACCAGCTGCGTCTGCTCAAGGAGATGGGTTGCGATGCCGTGCGCACCACGCACAACATGCCGGCGCCCGAACTGGTGAAACTCTGCGACGAGATGGGTTTCATGCTCGTGGTGGAGGCTTTCGACGAGTGGGACGTGGCGAAGTGTGCAAACGGCTACCACCGCTTCTTTAAAGACTGGGCCGAACGCGACATGGAGAATATGGTCCGCCACTACCGCAACAATCCGTCTGTCGTGATGTGGAGCATCGGCAACGAAGTGCCCACGCAATGGCGTGCCGACGGATACAAGACGGCAGCTTTCCTCCGCGACATCTGTCACCGCGAGGACCCCACACGTCCCGTGACCTGCGGCATGGACCAGGTGTCGAGCGTGCTGGGCAACGGTTTCGGCGCAGCGCTCGACATTCCCGGACTGAACTACCGCACACACCGCTACACGGAGGCTTACGAACGCTTGCCGCAGGGCCTTGTGCTGGGTTCTGAGACGGCATCGACCGTGAGCTCACGCGGCGTGTATCATTTCCCGGTGAAGAAAGATGCGCAACACGTCGATGCGGACCATCAGTCGTCGTCGTACGACATGGAGTACTGTTCGTGGTCGAACTTGCCAGACGAGGACTTCGCCCTTGCCGACGACTATCCCTGGACGCTCGGACAGTTTGTGTGGACGGGTTTTGACTACCTCGGCGAACCTTCGCCTTACGACACCGATGCTTGGCCCAACCACTCCTCGGTGTTTGGCATTTTCGACTTGGCTTCGCTGCCCAAGGACCGTTACTACCTTTACCAAAGCCAATGGTTGAAAAACGCCTACCCTACCGTCCACATCGTGCCTCACTGGACATGGCCGGGAAGGGAAGGTAAGGTGACGCCTGTGTATGTCTACACGCCGCTCCCTGCCGCCGAACTCTTTGTGAACGGCAAGAGCCAGGGTGTGCGCACCAAGAAGTCGCGCGAGGAAGCGCGCAACACGCAGGAACGCTACCGCCTGATGTGGGACAGCGTGCGCTACGAACCGGGCGAACTGAAGGTGGTGGGCATCGACTCTACGGGACAGCGTTCGGAATTTCCCACTTATATGTTTACTGCGGGTCGTCCGCACCACATAGAGATTATGGGTCGCGACGGCGAATGTCTGAAAGCCGACGGCAAAGACCTTTACTACTGGACGATAAGCGTGGTGGACGAGAACGGCAATCTCTGCCCGGACTACGACGGGCTGCTCCACTTCAAGGTGACGGGCGAGGGCACTTTCCGTGCGGCGGCGAACGGCGACCCCACCTCGCTCGAGTCGTTCCAAAGCCAGGAGATGCATGCCTTCCACGGCCAACTCACCGTCATTGTGCAGTCCACGCACCGCGCCGGCGTTTCGCGCCTGACGGTCACGGGCAAAGGATTGCTGAAGGGCCTTGGCGATGTATTGGTGGAAGATGTAAAAGAATAATGGTCTCAGCGCACAAAGCCACACAGATGCAAAAAGGCGAATCCATCGATGGATTCGCCTTTTTTTGTATGTTGTGCAGTACGATTACTTCACGCTGATTTCGTCCACGAAGAGGAAGCCGGCATTGCCGTGACCGCCGTGCCACTCGGGCATGCTGTGCTCTGAGGTGACGCGCAGACGCACGTAGCGGGCAGTGACGCTGTCGAAGCGGGCGCACTTGCCGAGCACCATGCCCGGGAAACCCTTCTCCGTGCTGGCTTCGTCCTTGGTGTAGACCTGCTTGAAGTCGGTGCCGTTGTCGGAGGTGAACACCTCAATCTTGCGCGGACCGAAAATCCAGTCGCCCGTCTCGATGCACACGTTGAAGTTGACGGTAGAGAATTCTGTGGGCTTGCCGAGATCGATGACGGCATCGAGGTCGTGACCGGCAAAGCCAATCCAGCGTCCTGTGCGGTAGTTCTTCGTTTCGCCCTCAAGACCGTCCACGAGGAGCTGCGCACCAGCGTAGGTATAGGAGGGATTGGAAGGTTCGAGCAAGCGGATGGGACATGCCGTGGCTTTGTTGAAGCGGAACGATTCGCCCACTTCGGGCGTCTTCGTCGTGCCACGGAAGGCGGCAGCGCGGAGTTTGCACGTCTTGTCGATGGCAATGGGCGAGGTGTAGAGCGTAGAAGAGGCGGTAGGTTCAGAGCCGTCGAGCGTGTAGCGCACGGAAGCGTTGTCGAAAGTGGTGAGTTCGGCCATGATGGCATGGCGCGTAGTGTCTTGCGAAAGGTTCATATGCACGTTGTAGATGGTGCGTGCGTAGTTGTAGCCTTTCACGTTGTAGATGTCGATGAGGCGGGGCAGACGCTGGAGGAAGCGGTCGTAGTCCTTGCATTCGGGTTTGCTCCACTGCACTTCGCTGAGGGCCGCCATACGCGGGAGTTCCATGTATTCAATCTGGCGGTAGGTGGGCATATATTCCGTCCAGCAGTTGGCCTGAACGCCTATGATGTGTTTCTGCTGTTCGGCGGTGAGGCTCTTCGGCATGGGCTCGTAGCTGTACACGCGCTCTATGGGGAGGTAGCCGCCGATGGCTTCGGGTTCGTTCTTGGTGTCGGCGCTCTGGTAGTAGTCGAAGTAGAGGTAGGTGTTGGGGGTCATCACCACGTCGTGGTTCTGCTTGGCAGCTTCGATGCCGCCGGCTTCGCCGCGCCACGACATGACGGAAGCGTTGGGGGCCAAACCGCCTTCGAGAATCTCGTCCCAACCAATCATGCTGCGACCGAGCTTCGTGAGGTGCTCTTCGGCGTGACGGATGACGTAGCTCTGCAAACGCTCTTCGGCAGAGTGCTTGCCGTCGGCTTCAAGGCCATTGGCTTTGATGCGGGCCTGACATTTGGCACAGGTCTTCCACACGGTCTTCGGACATTCGTCGCCGCCCACGTGGATGTATTGTGAGGGGAAGAGTTTGACCACTTCGTCGAGCACGTCGTCGATAAACTTGAGGGTTTTGTCGCTGCCGGCGCAGAGCACGTTGTCCGACACGCCCCACATGGTCCACACCTTGTACGGACCGCCCGTGCAGCCGAGTTCGGGATAGGCGGTGAGGGCGGCCTGCATGTGGCCGGGCATATCAATTTCGGGCACGATGGTGATGTGGCGCTCAGCGGCGTATTTCACGATTTCCTTTATTTGCTTCTGGGTGTAGAAGCCGCCGTAGGGAATGCCGTCGTAGCGTCCCGTGTTGTGACCGATGACGGTCTCGTCGCGCTGCGAACCGATGGTGGTGAGTTTGGGATATTTCTTTATCTCTATGCGCCATCCCTGGTCGTCGGTGAGGTGCCAGTGGAAGCGGTTGATGTTGTGAAGGGCGAGCATGTCGATGAAGCGGCGCACGGAGTCGACGCCTACGAAGTGGCGCGACACGTCGAGGTGGGCACCACGATAGGAGAAGCGGGGTGCATCGCTCACTTCGGTGGCGGGCACAGTGATGCCGCGTTCGCCGCAGGCTCCTGTGGGGAGGGCCTTACGGAGGGTCTGCACGCCGTAGAACACGCCGGCAGCCGAAGCACCGTCAATGAGGATGAGTTCGCTGTTGGCACGGAGGTTATAGGCTTCGGGGTTGTTGCTCTTTAGCGAAGCGGTGAGGCGGATGCAGTTGCGCTGGGCGGGCATATTGGTGACGGCGAGGTTCAAGCCGGTGCTTTCGTGGATGTAGTCGGCAAGAAATTCGGCTTCGCGCTTGAGTGCTTTGTTGGAGGAAGGATAGCAGATGAGGGTTTTAGGACTCAACTGAAATGCGCCGCCTTGCGTGGCGGTGACCTTCTGGGGCATGGGCACCACGTGGAAGTCGGCCATCTGGGCATTCATGGCCGTAGGCATCATGAAGGACAAAAACGCGATGGAAGCGGCAATTTTTGATTTAAGATTCATGCTGATTTGGGGTTGTAGTGATTAAGAATGGGTCAAAGATAAGCAATTAATGGAAATGTACCATTTTGGAAATGTGCAAATGTGCAGATGTAACCTTTATAATAGCGTCTACGCACGCGCGCGTATACACCAAAGTTTGTGCAAGCTGCTGTCACCCGTCACCGTCACCGTCACGGACGGTTTTGCGTGCTGCGCCTCACGGAGAGCTGCGTGCGTGACGGTGACAGCATAAATAGTCAGTCACAAATGTTTTGCTTTATTAAGCCTTTGCTGTCACCTTCGGCGATGACGAATTTTTAGTGGCGTTTGACGAGAATTTGGTGGCATAAGGAAAGTTACTGTCACCGCATAAAAGAAACATCATCTCGCTGTATAACTGCTTATTAACGTATTCAGGTGACCAACGTAGGATGAAGGATGACAGCAGAATGTACAAACTTTGGTGGAATGCGCGCGTGCGCGCGTACGCGAAGCGAGGGTTCAGACCGAAATACAGGTGCGAATCAATTGTGAACGTTTACGAATTTTGGGCTGCGGGCCCAACGCGTTGGGCTAGGAGGGAATTTGAATTTGCTGCCTTGGAATTTTTACTTCCTACGGGAGTTTTTTGCGTGCGCTAGCGCATGGGGGTCACGTCTCCGACGTGACGTTAAGCGCGAAAATACAAGGCGCAAGCACGAAGAACCGTCCGTAACGGCGTGTAGAGTGTCACGTCGGAGACGTGACCTCCATGCGCTAGCGCACGCAACGCGTTGAACCGCGCGAATGCAAACAACTGCAAACAACTTTCTCCTAGCTCAACGTGTTGAGTAAGGCGGGAATTTCAATTTGCTGCCTTGGAATTGATTTTTTAAACGGTTACGGGCGTTAGCCCAATCTGTGGATATCTGTGAAATCTGTGGGAGACTCAAAATGTTGAATCCGTGACGAAAAAGCCAATTCTATAAACTCCCACAGATCTCACTGATTGACACAGATTTTTTAAACGGTTACGGGCGTTAGCCCAATCTGTGGAAATCTGTGAAATCTGTGGGAGACTCAAAATGTTGAATCCGTGACGAAAACGGCAGATTCA
>CAVALA010000069.1:0-13832 GCA_963589615.1 Prevotellamassilia timonensis | reverse complement strand
AAGTACTCACAAGTATGTTGCCATATTACTACAAAAAATCTCGCAAATAACTTTGTGAGATTTTTTTGTTCGGTGTGAGTCGGCTTGTTTCGGATGGTTACACCTCCGCAAACGCGGCCTCGCCGACCTCTCATAAACAATCAACCCCCATGAGCACATTACTACTCATGGGGGCGCTTATGGGATCAACGCTGTATGTCGACGATGGTCACACGTTTTGGAATGGCAATTCAGCTCTCCACCCTTCACGCAAACTCCTCGTCGAGGGCAAACTTCTCGGGATGGCATGCCGGCACATCGCGGTAGTAATCCATGATAAGGCGCATGTCGGCTTCCACGTTGCCGCTGGGCTGCAAAATCTTCGTACACGAAATGGTGCGCGTACGGTAGTCTATGGCATAGAGCATGATGGGCAGCTTTGCCTTAAGGGCTATGAAGTAGAAGCCCTTCTTCCAGTGAGTCACACGCGAACGCGTGCCTTCGGGAGTAACGGCCAAGCAAAACTTGTCGGCACACAACGCCTTCTCTGCCAGTTGGTCGGTAAGACTCGTGTGGCGACTACGCTCCACGGGAATGCCGCCCATAGAGCGGAACATCGCACCAAGCGGACCTACAAACCACTCCTTCTTCATGAGAAAGTTCGCCGTAAGCCCTATGGCAGAGTAGTACATCTTGCCAACGATGAAGTCCCAGTTGCTGGTATGGGGCGCCACGCAGATGATGCACTTCTGCGGACGGCTCACAGTGACGTATTCCTTCCAATGGCCAAGGCGAAAAAGAAGGAAACGGGAAAGTGTCTTGAACATAAAAACAAAATAGGGATGTACAAATCTAAGATTGCAAACACTTAAAGCGCAGCCACGCAAAAGCCTCCGTGAGGCCCTCAGTGAGGCCCTCGGTGAGGCCAAGTAAAAGCCACAAACTCGGCAGCGCAACCCATCGGGGCTACGATGCAGAGCTTGTGGCTTTCACTATTGCGTCAGGCATTTATGCATTGATAATGCGTTCGTTCAGCGCATTGGCCTTTTCGGTGAACTCGGCCTTAAACTTGGCGTAGAACTTCTTGGCCGCACCGGGCTCGGTGTGGCTGATGCGCGAAACGTAGTCGGCATAGAGCGCCACTACTTCCTTCATGAGTTCCTGAAGTGTTTCGGGATTTCCCTGCTGACACATGCTCAGTGCCACGCAGTCGGCAAAGAGGTCGCCCGTGACGGTCTTTACGCTTTTCTTGAGTTGTTTACGGCTTGCCATGTTTTGGATGGTTTTACGGATAAAGTCACGGGCAGAAGCTGTATTCTCGTTCAAGCCGGTCCCTTTACCGCGGGTTATTAAAAAGAGGTTGAAGTTTCAGATTTGAATGCTAAAAGCACAGGGCATCTGCATATCTGCAAGAGGCGCTGCTCATAGTCACATTCGCCAAAGGCGCAGCTCATTTGCACATCTGCACATTTGCACATTCGCCAAAAGCGCTGCACATTCGCAAGAGGCGCAGCTCATTTGCACATCTGCACATTTGCACATTCGCACATTACTTATGCTACTTACGAATGATTTCCATGCCCTTGAGGATGGCCTGCTCGTTGACGGGGAGCAGTTTGTGGTGGCGTTCGGGAAGCGTCTTGCGGAGTGCCTTCATGACGCTCTCTGTAGACACGATGGGATGGAGCTTAAGATATCCGCCGAGCACGAACATGTTGAAGCACTTCATCATCTGCATTTCTGCCGCCGTTTCCATGGCGGGAATCTGCCACGACTCTATGTCGGTGCGCGTAGGCGGCTCTAGAATGCCGAAGCTGTCGTAGATGAGCGTGCCGCCTTCCTTCACCTTGGGCTGGAACTTGTCTAGCGAGGGTTGGTTGAGGAGTATGGCACTGTCGTAACGGCTGAGGATGGGCGAAGAGATGGCTTCGTCGCTGATGATGACGGTGACATTGGCCGTGCCGCCACGCTGCTCGGGGCCATAGGCGGGCATCCATGTCACTTCCTTGCCTTCCATGAGTGCGGCGTAGGCGAGTATTTTGCCCATTGAGAGCACACCCTGGCCGCCAAAGCCGGATATGATGATTTCTTGTTTCATTGCTGAATCAGTGTTTGGACGGTTCGGCTAATGCACGGAGCCGCCCGTTGGGAATTACTTGTCCTTAAGGTCGCCTACGTGGTAGAAGTCGAACATATGTTCTTCCATCCACTCGTTGGCCTTGATGGGAGGAAGCTTCCATCCGGAAGAACACGTGGACACGATTTCCACAAGGTTAGAGCCTTTGCCGGCCATGGAGTTTTCGAAAGCATGGCGTATGGCTTTCTTGGCCTTGCGGATGGCAGCCACGGAGTGTACGCTCTGGCGCGTGACGTAGGCGGTACCTTCGAGGTTGGCGGCGATGTCGGTGATGTTAAGGGGATAGCCGTGAATCTTCGGATCGCGTCCGTAGGGACACGTGGCGGTCTTCATGCCCACGAGGGTGGTAGGCGCCATCTGTCCGCCGGTCATACCGTAGATGGCGTTGTTGATGAAGATGATGGTGATGTTCTCGCCACGGTTAAGGGCGTGGATGGTTTCGGCCGTACCGATGCAGGCAAGGTCGCCGTCGCCCTGGTAGGTGAACACGAGGCGGTCCGGCCAAAGGCGCTTGCAGGCGGTGGCTACGGCGGGGGCACGTCCGTGGGCGGCTTCCTGCCAGTCGATGTCTATGTAGCGGTAGGCAAACACGGCGCAGCCTACGGGGCTTACGCCAATGGTCTTTTCGTCCATGCCCATTTCGGCTATCACTTCCGCCACGAGCTTGTGGACTACACCGTGGGAACAGCCCGGGCAGTAGTGCATGTCCGTGTTGTTCATCAAACGTGGCTTTTCGTAAACCAGGTTTTCCGGTTGTATGATTTCTTCTCTAGTCATAGTGATGATGTGCAAATATGCATTCGTGGCCGTCGCAGACGGTTTTGCGTGCTGCGCCGTCACAGACGGTTTTGCGTGCTGCGCCGTCACAGACGGTTTTGCGTGCGTGAGGGCTGCAACAGTGAGTTATCTTCTCTTCATTCCCGGCATGCGGAGCACCACTTCTACCATCTTTATGAGTACGGCGAAGAGGGCTAGGCCGTACCATATCATGAGGGGGCCTCCGGCGGGAGTGGCTACGATGCCTATGATGGCCACGATGGCCAAGGCGATGAACACTGTGTTGAGCACGTTGCGCACCACGAAGGTTTTGTCGCGCTCTTTGTGCCGTGCTTCTTCGCGTTCGGGATGTTTGAGACGCTCAAGTATGTCGGGGCGCTCGTCGCTCTCGTAGGGATTGTTCAACATGATGTATGGGGTATGGTGGAGATGAAGGGTATGCCTTATTGCTTGCTGAGGGTTTCAAGTGCCTGGACAATCTCGTCGGGATCGGGCACGATGCCACCGAGACGGCCGTAGTGGGCCACGGGGATGCGGCCTTCTATTGCGTGTTCCACGTCGAAGACCATCTGTCCGGCATTGATTTCGGTGACGAGCATGCCTTTCACTTTGTGGGAGAGTTCGCGCAGTTGCTTCGTGGGGAAGGGCCAAAGGGTGATGGGGCGGAAGAGTCCCACTTTGAGGCCTTTCTTGCGGGCCTGCTCTATGGCTTTGTCGGAGATGCGCGAGGCGGAACCGAAGGCTACAATGAGGTAGTCGGCGTCGTCGGCATATTTCAGTTCGTAGCGCACTTCCTTCTCTTCAATCTCGTGGTATTTCTGCTGGAGATGGAGGTTTTTCTGCTCCATGATCTGCGGCTGGAGTTCGAGCGAGGTGATAACGTTCACACCGCGCGTGCGGAGTCCGTGGCCGTTGGCAGCCCAAGGGCACTGGCTTACTATCTCGTCTTCGGTGCGACGGGGCTTGTAGGGCGGGAGCACGACTTTCTCCATCATTTGTCCGATGACGCCGTCGGAGAGTATCATGGCGGGGTTGCGGTAGCGGAAGGCGAGTTCGAAGGCGAGGTCCACGAAGTCGGCCATTTCCTGTACGGAGGCGGGGGCGAGCACAATGACGTTGTAGTCGCCGTTGCCACCGCCGCGTGTAGCCTGGTTGTAGTCGCTCTGAGAGGGCTGTATGGTGCCGAGGCCTGGGCCGCCGCGCTGCACATTGACGATGAGTCCGGGTATTTCGGCGCCGGCCATGTAGCTGATGCCTTCCTGCATGAGGGCCACGCCAGGCGAGGAGGAGGAGGTCATCACGCGCTTGCCGGTGCCGCCGCCTCCGTAGACCATGTTGATGGCTGCCACTTCACTTTCGGCCTGGAGCACCACCATGCCGGTGGTTTCCCAAGGCTTGAGTTCGGCCAAGGTTTCGAGCACTTCGCTCTGTGGGGTTATGGGATAGCCAAAATAGCCGTCGCAGCCGCAGCGTATGGCGGCATGGGCTATGGCTTCGTTTCCTTTGAGAAGGAGTATTTCGTTTTCTTCGTTCATGGGTTACGAGAGAAATTGATTTGGCTTGTTTCTGGGAAAATGCTTTGCGGGAGAGTATGGCTCACTCGTCGGCTTTCTTACGGTACACGCTGATGCATCCGTCGGGGCAGACTATGGCACATGAGGCGCAACCGATGCAGGTGTCGGCTATTTCTTCGCAGAAGGGGTAGCCTTTGTGGTTGACCTCGTTTTTGGAAAGTGCAAGTGTGTGGGTAGGACAAGCCACCACGCACAGGGCGCATCCTTTGCACCGGTTCTTGTCGATGACAACGGCTCCTTTTATCTTGCTCATAATGGGGTTTGGTTGATTGTTATGGTTCGGATAAGGCTTGACTAACGGGCGGACACGGTGATTCGATGTTGTCGGTTAGGGAATGGGGCCGCAGGATAGTCGGGCCTTGGGGTGGCGACGGGAGCGCCGCCCTTATTGGTTGTACATGTCCTTGTTGTAGAAATCCATGATGCTGCGCAGCATGGAGAGATATTCGCTTGCCGGACTTTGAGGGTCGAGGGCTTGGGCACGAAGGAACGCGTTTTGGGCGTTTCGCCAGTTGGAATGCTTGAGATGCAACTTGCCTTCAAGACAATAGTAGGAAGCACTGGCGCCGTAGTGGCTGACGTGGTCTTGCATCTGCTGCATGGCTTCTGCAAGGTGTCCGGAGTCTATTGCCTGACTGATGGTACTGAGACTTTGCTCTTGGTTCATGCCTATTTGCGTTTTGCTGTTAGCAAAGATAGTGTTTATTTGTAAGAGCGTGCGCATCCTGCTCCTACATTTTGTATAATTTAGCGAATATGGGCTATGGATATTCCTTCGCTTCACCCTGCCAGTGCCTTAACCGAGGGTACGGCTTATGCCTTGCTCGCGGTGTTGGAGCCGGACGGTGATGCCGTATTTTTCGTGGAGATGGCAGGCGAGGTGCTCGGCGGAGTAAACGCTGCGGTGCTGGCCTCCGGTGCATCCGAAGGAGAACATGAGGTCGGTGAATCCGCGTTGTATGTAGCGCTCCACGTGGGCATCGGCGAGGCGGTAGACCGACTCGAGGAAGGTGAGTATCTCGCCGTCGTCTTCGAGGAACTTGATGACGGGGGCGTCGAGTCCGGTGAGTTTCTTGTAGGGTTCGTAGCGTCCGGGGTTGTGGGTACTGCGGCAGTCGAACACGTAGCCGCCGCCGTTGCCGCTCTCGTCGGCGGGAATGCCTTTCTTATAACTGAAACTGAACACGCGTACCACGAGGGCGGGCTTCTGTGCCGGCTCTGCGCTGCCGGGCGTAGGAGAGGCGGCGAGGACGGCGGGATGGTTCTCAAATTGTGGCTGCGCGCAGAGCGTACGCAGAAGTTGGTCGAGATAGGGATAAGGCAGGCAGAGGCCCTTTTCCAGAAGCGCACGAAGGTTGGCCACGGCGAGGGGGATGCTTTTAAGGAAATAGGGTTTGCGTTCCACATAGCCGCGCAGTCCGTAGGCTCCGAGCACCTGGAGTGTGCGGAACATGACGAAGAGCAATAGGCGCTGACGGAACTGCTCTTCGTTGACCTCGGGAAGGAGTTTGCGCAGTTCGTCGATGTACTGGCCGATGAGCCATCCGCGCAGTTCGTCGGAATAGCGTGCGGAGGCTTGCCAGAGGAAGGAGGCCACGTCGTAGTGGAGTGGACCTTCCATGCCGCCCTGGTAGTCTATGAAGCAGGGAGTGAGTGTGCCGTCGGCTTCGCGGCGAAGCATGACGTTGCGGGCTTGGAAGTCGCGGTAGAGGAAGTGGTGGTCAGCGTTTCCCGTTCCGGCGAGGTCTTGCGCTAGACGTTCGAGGTCGGCTTCAAGACGCACTTCGTCGAAGGGGATGTCCTGGGGCTTGAAGAAGGAGTATTTGAAGTAGTTGAGGTCGAACATTGCGGCCTTGGCGTCGAAGCGCACGGGCGAGAGGCAACGGGAGTAGTCGAGTCCTTCCCCACCCTTCACCTGCACGTGGGCGAGGAGACGGATGGTGCGCGAGAGGAGTTGACGGTCGGCCTCGTCGTAGACGTAACCGCGCTGCCGTGCCGAAGCGAGTGCATCGTAGAGCGAGAGGGTGCCGAGGTCTTCCTGTAAGTAGCAATGGCCGTCGGCGCTTTCTGCGAGGATGCGGGGCACGGGGAGTCCTTTCTCGGCGAAATGGCGTGAGAGATACACGAAACAGGCGTTCTCGCTGAGCGAGGGACCGTCCACGCCGATGACGGTGGAGGCGTCGTGGGCGGTGAGGCGGGCATATTTGCGGTTACTTCCGGCTTTGGCAAGGAGGTCGTAGGCTGCGGGTTCTTGGCCGGCCCACTGGGTATAGAGGTCTTGTATGTTTGGCATGCTTCGCTTGGCGAATGAGGTATTACAATGGTTGTCGTTTATATTATCCTAAAGCGGACATAGTACGCATCGCACATTTGCACATCTGCACATTTGCACATTATGATTTCCTGTACCATATGCTGATGATCTTTCGGCGGATGGCCACGGCGTTCATCACGCTGACGAGGACGAAGATGGCGCAGCCTGTGAGGATGGCGGGCATCATGCTTCCGGCTTTTACAGTGGGGAAGATGAGCGATATGGTGTCCATGTAGTAGTGGCGCGTGAGGGCGAGGAGCACGAGGGCTATGACGAGGGTGGAAGCGTTCATACACACCGTGAGGAGCTGGTAGGGAAGGCTCACGCGCGAGGGCAGATAGCCGATAAGGAGGAGGTTCTCCAATTTTCGCGTGTTCTTCTGCACAAGGAGGTAGATGCTGAGCATGAGTATGTAGAACGAGAGGAGACTGACGAGCAGACCTACGAGCATCACGAGGCTCACTACCACACGGAGGAAGTAGGTGGTCTTTCCGGCATCGAGTTTGTTGTCTTCCACGTCGTAGCCTTTCTGCTGCATGTATTTGGCTATGGCATCGTCGGTGGGCGACTTCACTTCGAGGATGATGCGCGAAGGGTCCTCGGTCTTTCCGGGTTCGTAGGTGGAGTTGCTCCAGTCCATGAAGCTTTGGGGCACAAGTATGGTGTTGAGGCGACTGGAGAATCCGAGCACGCGTCCTTCGAAGGTGGCGTGCTGGCCGTTGGCGTTGATAAAGATGTGCATTTCGAGTGCACCTACGAGTCCGTCGCTCACCTTGGGGAGGTTGCGACTTTGGGCGAAGCCGAAGTTGTAGAGGGCGATGTAGGTGCGGGGGAGGATTACGGGCACGGTCTTGTCGCCGGGGGTGTAGTGCCAGTCGGCAGCACGGGCGTCGACGAAGCTGTCGGGCACGGCTTCGAAGAACATTTCGGTGTTGAGCGGAGCGGAACCTTTGAGGCCCATGGCGGCAGACACCTTGTACTGTGAGGAGGTGAAGGCTCCGGCACGCTTGCAGAAGGGTTGGCGGCGCACGTCGTCGAGGTCGGCGGCTGAGAATGCGTTGCTGCGGCCCGAGAGGGTGCTTACGGTGGAGATGTGTTTGGAGACTACGAGGTAGTTGTTGTTGATGAAGATGTCTTCTTCGGTGAAGAGGGGGACGACGTCTTTATAGAACTGAATGCCGAGCATAACCACCCACATGCCGAAGAGGTTAGCGAAGAAAAAGCCTACGAGTTGGGCAAGGCTTATATGCTGGCGAAGTAAATGCCATATTAGTTTCATTTGGCTGAAAGTTTTACAGCCGCAACACGCGGTCGTAGTTTATGTTCATGTGTTTTCCGATGCTGGTGACGATGACGCCGGCTTGCTGCCGGTGGGCTTCTTCGAGCATTATTTCGGCCATGATGGCTGAGTTCGTATCGTCCAAGTGACTGATGGGTTCGTCTACAAGCAGGAAGTCGAAAGGCTGTACGAGAGCGCGTATCATGGCCACGCGCTGTTGCTGACCGAAGCTCATCTGCCCTACTTTGGAATTGACCTTATCTGCTATGCCCAAACGTTCGAACCACCCGACTATGGTGTCCTTGTCTTTAAAGTGTGTGAGGTTGTTCTTAATCTCTACGTTTTCGTAAGCCGTCAGTTCGGGGAAGAGTCGGAGTTCTTGAAAGAGATGGCTGATGTGCTTTTGACGTATTTCTGCCCAACGGCCAATGCTGTAAGTTCGCACGTCGTCAGCATCGAAGCGGAGGGTGCCGGTGTAGTCGTGGCGGTAGCCGAGGATGTAGCTGCAAAGGGTGGACTTGCCCGTGCCGGACATGGCTTCGACGAGATAGGTGCGGCCTTTCTCGAAGGTGACGTTCTGTTTCCACACGTCGCTCTTGAGGTCGGTGCGCTGGGCAAAGACGTGCGGGAGCACGTCGGAGAGTGTTATGGTGGTCATGAGTTAATGCTTCGCAATGTGCAAATGTGCAGATGTGCGAATGTGCAAATGAGAGTTACAATATAAAATTCTAATATATCCATTATTCCATTATAGACACTCCATCTTCGCCTTTCGCCCCATGAACGCTTTGTAGCGCAGACTTTTGGTTGAGGGGAAGAGGAAGTCGACGATGGTGCGTGCTGTGGAACCGCCTTGCATGCAGGGTTGGCTCTTGAGCTTTGTCAGATTGAGCGAGAAGAAAGCCTGAAGTTTGTCGCCTTCTGCCGTGGCGCACTTGGCATAGGACGCGTGGGAGAGTTCTTTACGGTTCATCTCGGGAGTGGCGAAGAACACGGCCTTGCCTTGACGCTCGGTGCCGAACGCCACACGGCGATTTCCGTTGGTCAAGAGGAAGGATGTGGGACTGGTGCGGACGAGGGTCACGTCCTTTTGTTTGCGTGCCGATTCCATCCAGTAGTCGCTGTCGTCCATGATGCCCGAAGTGGAGTTGTCGGCTGTGAGGCGGAACGACGGATTCCAGTCTTGGTCTATGCTGCCCACTTCGAGGTCGAGCACACCTTTTGACGTGCCGAGCATGCGGTCGGCATCGATCACTTGGTTGAGCCCCATCATGAGGCCACGCAGTGTGGCATCGCTTTGCAGAAGGGCTAGGAAGTCTTTGCCTTGTGTACGCGTGGCCATATAGAAGAGGGGTATGGAGTCGGTGGGCATAGAAACGCTGATGCACCCTTTCTCTTTCTCGTATTGGTCTATGGCGGCTAACACGTCGGCATTATTGCTTTCGAGCGTAGCGTTTACTTCTACGCCTTCGCCCTTGGCTGTTAAGGAAGCAAAGAGTTGCACGGCATCGAGCGGAGTGTCGGCGGGTATGTTGAGGCGGAAGAGGGTGTTGTATGGTGCGGGCAGGGCGTCAAGAGAGGAACATATCTGCACCGCACCACCCTGTGCCTTAAGCTTTTCAAAAGCATCGGTGTGAGAAAAACTTTCACCACTGCTTGCCATTCGAGCAATGGTCTGGCGGAGCATGTCGCGCTCCTGTGCCACACCGGGACCGAGTACGAGCAGGGCACGAGAGTTCCAACCGACGAGCCATCCTTTGTTGAGCCACGTCCACTGCATGCCGTCGCTCTCGTCGCAGGCGGTGGCAATGCCGCTCTTGACGAGTTTGTCCATGCTTTTCTTTACCTCTCCGTCGTCGTCAACGGCTGCTGCGAAGCCGACGTATTCGTTGGGGGTGATGAACACGTAGAGCGGACGGCCGACGTCGAGTCCGTCGGAAGCAACGCCGAGCTGGGCGGTAAGGTTCTTGACGAACGAGGCGCAAGTGGCGTCTTGCTTGAGATCGATGCGTACCACGGCCTTCGATTCGGCGGGCACCATCTCTTCGTAGTTCCTGGGCCACAGCGCCCAAGCTGCCACTGCTGCGAGAATCGCTACAACGGCCACGGCGAGCACTGTATAGAGGATTTGCTTACGTTTCATGTTTTATTTTGAGAGAGAGAATATATCTATAGTGGGGTATGCTACACAAAGTTTAAAGGCGCAGCTCATTTGCATATTTGCACATTGCGAAGCCCATTTGCACATTCGCATATTTGCACATTTGCACATTCGCAACGCGGCGGCATCACATCCGCTTGGCAAGGTACATCAAATGTACGGCTACGAGGGCTGCCGTTTCGGTGCGCAGGCGGCTCTTGCCGAGGCTCACGGGTTGGAAACCGGCGTCTATGGCCTTGCGCACTTCTGCGGCGCTGAAGTCACCTTCGGGGCCAATCATGACCACTGCCCTACCCTTAGGGTGAAGCAAGTCGCCAAGAAAGTTTTCGGCAGTGAGATGAATGTGTTGACTGTCGTCGCCGAAGTCCTCGGGGGTATGACAATGGGCTATGAAACGCTGGTCTACGTCGGAGCACGAGGCTACAAAACGGTCGAAGGCTGTCATTTCGTCTATCACAGGCTTGAATGCTTTGTGACTCTGCTTCATGGCCGACACGACGATTTTTTCAAGTCGTTCGTTCTTCACCACGCGACGTTCGGAGCAGTCGCAGTTGAGCAACGTGATGCGGTCTACGCCAATTTCGGTGGCTTTCTCTACGAACCATTCCATGCGGTCCATGTTTTTGGTCGGAGCCACGGCGAGATGGATGCCGCCTTGCCAAAGCCGGTGGTCGTCCCACTGCTCGTCTATTTCGAAGAGGCAGCGTTTGTTGGTAGCAAGCGTGATGTGTGCGCGGTAGAAGCGTCCGCGGCCGTCGGTGAGCGTGAGTTCATCGCCATCCTTCATGCGGAGCACGCGCACGGCATGGCCTGCCTCTTCGTGGGGCAGTTCGCAGAGGCCTTCGCCTACGTCGGGGGTGTAGAATATGTGGGTTTCCTTCATGGAACAAATATCATTGTTAGAATGGTTCTTTCCGTTTGCGCAGCTCGTCGCGGAGCACTGTGGCGAGTTCAAACTCGTCGCGCTCCACGGCTTCTTCGAGTGCTTGTTCGATGAGCGCTGTGCTCATGCCGGCCAGTGGAAGTGCCACGGAGTCGCCTTGTTGCGGATGTTTCATCTGCAGCTCCACGGCTTCGCGAAGCACATAAATGGGCGTGTTTTCCTGCACGGCAGCCACGAGGGCATCGGAAGCCGAGACGCTCAGCGAGGTGATGAACTCCTCGCAGGAGAAGTCGATGAGTGCCTTCATTGTGCCGTCGGACGGACGCTGGATGCGCACACCGGTCATGGTCATTCCCATGCGGGCGGCCAAAGCCATCATGAGGCGCGTTGGGGTAAAGTCGCGTTCCATCAGCGCACGGCGCACGAGGTTTTGGCCTTTCTCGTCCAAGAGTATGGGAAAGAGCAAGTCCTCTTCGTCGGCTCTGAGTATGGCCACATAGGCATCCAAAGAGGTGCCGTGCGTAAGTCCTTCTATGCGGGTCGGCACATAGTCATCATACAGTTTGTCAAGGTCTTCCATCGTGAATCGTGAGCTTATGTCTTTAAAATAGGGTGTGCGAAAGTCTAAATCAAAGCCAAAGTTACGGCAACTCTTAGGAAAGGCAAAGTGCGCACACGTTTTTTTCATGGAAAAAGCGACTAGTAGAAGCTTCGCAGTGTATGCGATTCTTCGCCGTTTTAGAAGAAGGCACGCCGTAAAAAAACCAAGGCACGCCGTAAAAATTTGCTGCCTTGGAATTTTTACTGCGTGCCTTGGTGTGTGAGTCCTCAAATTTTAGTTTGCCGGTATTTCGTCTGGCGTAAGAAAATCGCAATTATAAACTTCCCTGTCCAGACGCCACAAACCGGGTCGCCAATATTGGGCGTCGTTGCTGTAGTCTTCGTCCAAAAGGGGAGTCAACAAGAATTTGTCCCATCCTGTGTAGAAGACTGTGCCCACGTCGGTGTGATTTGCTCCACAGACGTCGGGCTCGTTGCTACGGATGCCCATGAAGTTGCCGTTGTTCATCACGCGTGCCACACTCCAGTAGTTGTCTATGGGAACGGTGGGGTCGTCCGTGGCATGGTAGACTATGAGACGATGCTCGGGTTTCCAACCTGAAGTGGAAAGGTCGTTACTGTACAGCGCATTAAACAGTGCTTCGCATTTGCCCTTGTATTGGTCCTCAACGTCGCGGCCTGCAAAATAGTCGATGATTTCGGGACGCATTATGTCGCTCAAATGCCAGTAGTTACCCTCAAAGCAGGTCACTCCGTTTGCCTTTATCAAGTCTTCAAGCTGAGCTGAAGTTTTGTTCTTTTCTCTGATGGCCTTTTCAATGCCTGTTGCGATGAACTTGTCGGTAAAGAAGTCTGCAAAGGCGTATCGTTTCATGGACACGTCATAGTCGCAAGCCCCCATGATTATCAAGGCCAATGCTTCGGGCATGTTTACCTTTCCGTCGCTGACGTAACGCTTCAGCGTGGCCAAGGGGCTATAGGGGCCGTCGCCACATACAGCTCCGGCAAGACGGAGATTGTCGCTGAGTCCGGGCGTCTGCTCTATGTGTTTCATGGTGGCCATTGCCGTTGAACCGCCTTGCGAAAAGCCTATGATGGCGGTGCGCCAGTCGTCTTCCATGGAAGAGCAGTTCTCGGTGAACCAGCTCAAGGTGTGGGTGGCTGCATCGACAACCTGACGGGCTGTCGCGTCTTGCATGAGATAGGGATGGTTCTGCCCATAGGTATCGCCCCAACCTTGATAATCGGGGATTACGGTGAGCCCTTCAAATCCACCTACGTTGTTGGTTCTTCCGTCTATAACGATCTGCCCGACATCGGTGTAGAGAAAGTCCATCGAAGTGCCGTTCATTAGCGATGTAGGACTTTGACTTTCGCTCGTGATGGTTGCATGGCAGCCTATCAGCAAACTGTTGGGCTTGTAATAGCAGAACGTATAGAACGGGAAGCAATTGAAATCGAGTCCGCTATAGGCCACCAACGCTGACAGCCACACATCTTGCCCATCGGCTGATTTGGTCTTGTATCGCACTTTTTTCATGCCTAAGGCCAAATAGCTCAAATCTACGCCGTTGGTACCATAGAGCTGCGAAAGGGAATCGGTCATTGCGCGCTCAATGGAGTCGACGCGAAGCAACGACTGTTTGAGCGCGTCTATTTCGTCGTCGGCAGAAGTACTGTTCGCCCCATCGTCTTGGGCCTCAATCTGCCGAATACGGGCGGTTATAAGTTCGCGGATTGAAACTTTGGCTGAGTCGGTCACTACGAAGTCGGACGCATCGTATGCCGTGACTCCGCTAAAATCTGGTTTTCCCAAGGGCGTAACCCCCTCATCATTTGTGCAGCTTGCAACCAAAAGGGCCAAGCCGCATAATAACATCTCTCTCTTCTTCATTGGATGTATGTGTATTTAAGTTAGAATATTTTTCATGACAGTTGTCTTTTATATTTAGTAATGTGTAAAAAATAAGTTCCGCTTGTTTGATAATAAATCAAGCCAGCGAAAAACGGGCTGAAAAATCGTGCAAGGCGAACGCAATGCCAAGCAAAGCTATGCTTGCTTGAGCATTGAAAAGCCGCAGCCGATTTTGTCAAAGAAAAGCCCAGCAAGCCTATAGCCCAGGGCAAGCGAAGCGACACCCTGGGTTAACATGTTCGCGAGGAATGC
>CAVALA010000068.1:0-14020 GCA_963589615.1 Prevotellamassilia timonensis | reverse complement strand
GCTGAAAGCCCAACAAGCCTATAGCCCAGGGCAAGCGAAGCGGCACCCTGGGTACACCGCATATTCAACCCGTTCGCCCTGAAGGGGCAAAAGCCTATACCTAGGGCAAGCGAAGCAACGCCCTAGGTTCTTGCAGGAACGTGTAGAATAGACAGGCTTTTGCCCCTTCAGGGCGCATTTCTCGCGAACATGTTAACCCAGGGTGTCGCTTTGCTTGCCCTGGGCTATAGGCTTGTTGGGCTTTCAGCCCGCTCCTCGCCCATACTTTCATCTGAAATGCAGCACTAAGTTATTTTTAATAATCACTTAATCAGCCTCAGTCTTCCAATTGACGAGGTAAACGCGCTCGGTGGTACGAGTGAATGCCGTGTAGAGCCAGCGGAGGTAGTTGGCTCCCGTCTCGTCTTCGGGGATGAAACCTTGGTCGATGTATACGCGTGCCCACTGTCCGCCCTGTGCTTTGTGGCAGGTGACGGCGTAGGCATATTTCAGTTGCACGGCGTTGTAGTAGGGGTCTTGGCGCACGGCCTTCATGCGTTCCTTTTTGGAGGGAATGTCCATGTAGTCTTCCAACACATGCTCGTAGAGCGTGCGACTTTCTTCCCTCGTGAGCGAGGGCGACTCGCTCTGTAGCGTGGAGAGCAACACGCGGCACGAGAGTTCGAAGTCGTCGTAGTCCGGGAAACGCAGTGTGGCGTCGGCGAAGCGGAAACCATGCATTTCGTGAATGTTCCTAATGCTCACCACTTCTGCAGCGTCGCCGTTGGCTACGAACGTCATGCGGGCCTTCTCTTCTGGCGGCAGGGCTTTGGCGGCCTGCTCGGTCCAAAAGTAGTTGTTCTTCACCGCCATGACGAGGTCTCCACGAGTGAGTTCGTCTTCGCGGTCGAACACGCGGGCACGTATGCCGTTGTTGTAGATGTTGGCGCGTTTGTTGGAGCGTGTCACAACGATGACTCCCGCCGTGCCGTAGTTGCGGTAGTCGCTCACGAGGCTTTCTATGAGCTCGTCGCCGGGAAGGGCGCGCACCTCGCCTTTGGGGGCGGTGTGGATGGGAGGTATGCCGATGAAGTCCTCTTTCAGCAACTTACGCAGCGTGGTGGCTTCGCTCAGTACATCGCTCTCGCGGCTTTGGCGCACCACTTCCGTAAGGTCGGCACTGCCCACGAGCAGTCCGTAGCGCGCTATGGCATCGTTTTGCAGTGCCGGACTCTCTTCTTCGCCTACGGGTGGCAACTGTGCGGTGTCGCCCACGAGGAGCAGGCGGCAACGAGCGCCTTGATAGACGAAGCGTATGAGGTCGTCCATGAGTTCGCCGGAGCCGAAGAGGCTGTCGCTAAACTGTGCCGTTCCGCTTGCTATCATCGAAGCTTCGTCCACGATGAAGAGGGCGTCGTGCAGTTTGTTGAAGCCGAGGGAGAAGCGGGTGCTCTCGCCTTGGAAGGTTTCCTGGCGGTAGATGGTGCGGTGAATGGTGTAGGCCGGCGTGCCAGCGTGGTGTGTAAACACTTTTGCGGCCCGTCCTGTGGGGGCGAGCAGCACGACTTCGCGCTGGAGCGCTTTCATCACGCGCACAAGTGCTCCCACAAGTGTGGTCTTGCCCGTTCCGGCGTAGCCACGGAGAATGCACGCCACGTTTTGCTGCGGTGTGGCCACGAAGTGGGAGAGCAACACCGCAGCCTGCTTTTGCGTGGGGGTGAACTCCATGCGGAATTCCTTTTCGAGCAAACCGTATAGTTCTACGCTAGAGAGCATTTTATCTTTCTTGTTTTTATGCCTTGCGGGCGAAGGCGGCTACTACGATGAAGCAGACGAGGGGCACGGCGAAGGCAAGACTCATGGAGGCGTAGTCGGCAATGAGTCCCATGAGGATGGGGGCGATGGCGCCACCCACGATGCTCATGATGAGGAACGAGGAGGCGCGCTTGGTGTGCGCTCCAACGCCGCGAAGGGCGAGGGAGAAGATGGTGGGGAACATGATGCTCTCGCAGAGGTAGCAGAGGAAGAAGGCTCCGATGCCGATGGCTCCGGCTCCTGTGAGCAACACGGCCATGGCCACGATGCCTCCCACGGCACAGGCAAAGAGCACCGTTTGAGGGCGAACCACCGTCATGAGTGCCGATCCGCCCATGCGGCCGAGCATGAAGAGGCCCATGCCGCCGAAGGAGAGTAGCAGTGCGGCGTCGGCAGAGGAGATGTGGGCAAACTCCGTGACGTAGTTGATGAAGAAGCTGTTGATGCCGGTCTGCGCAGCCACGTACATGAAGAGTGCCACGAGGCCGAATACGAACTTATGGTGTGCCCACAGGCTTTTACCGGCCTCGGCTTCAGCATTTTCGGCCGTCGCCGTTGCGTCGTCGCCCACTTCGGGGAGTTTCACAAAACTGAACACAACGGCTACAAGGAGCACCACTATGCCGATGATGGCATAGGGCATGGATATGTCGCTCTTGCCGTGGTAGAGAAACCAGCTTCCCACCAGCGGACCGCATATCCATCCGAGTCCGTTGAACGACTGGCTGAGGTTGATGCGGCTTTCGCTCTTTTCGGGCGAACCGAGTTCGGTGACGTAGGGATTGGCCGACGTTTCAAGACACGTCAACCCGCAACCGATGATGAAAAGGCAAAGGAGAAAGAACGGAAAACTGCGGAATTCCGCTCCGGGGATGAAAAGCAGGGCGCCTGTGCCGTAGAGCAGCAGTCCCGTGAGCACGCCGGTGCGGTAGCCGTAGCGCTTGATGATGCTGCCGGCGGGAAGGGCCATGAGAAAATATCCGCCGTAGACAACAGCTTGTACGAAAGCCGATTCGGTCTTCGTCACGTTCATCGTTTCTTGGAAGTGCTTGTTGAGTACGTCAAGGATGCTGTGGGCAAATCCCCAAAGGAAAAACAGCGACGTGACAAGCATAAACGGCACAATATAGTTTTTTCCGTCTTTGGTCTCTACGAGTTTTAGTTTTCTGTGTGTCATATCTTTTTAAGAACTAGCTATTAGGTTGCAAATTTAAGCCAAATAACTTGAATGGACAAAACTTTCGCGCTGAGCGAACTGACTATGGGCATATACGGGCGCTTTTGCGTGGCATTTGCGTGGCATTTGCGTGCGTAGCGCATGGAGGTCACGTCTCCGACGTGACTGATGAGCACAAAGAAATAAAGCGCAGCACGCCGTGTAGAGCGTCACGTCAGAGACGTGACCTCCATGCGCTACGCCCTTAGTACTTGCCCTAGCATATCGCAAAAAAAATAGCGCAGCAAATCAAAATTATCTACGAGCTCAAATCGTTGAGCTCGCAGAAAGTTTTTCACAAAAGTTGATGTGCCAAAATTCTACGCCTTAACCCCACTATCAAATCCAAGGCACGGAGTGAAAAATCCAAGGCAGCAAATCAAAATTGTCTGCGGGCCCAACACGTTGGACTGGTAGCCCAAAATTTGCAAAACTTTACAATCGCTGAGCGATGATATTTCGGTACAAATCTTCAGCCTCGCGCGTACGCGTACGCGCGCGCTTCACCGAAGTTTATACTTTCTACTTTCATCTGTCACCGCTTTGCGCGGAATTTGACGTAAATAACAGTTTGACAGCTGTTTGCATTACTTCTACAAGGTGACAGCAAATTCTCACGATGGGGTAATTTTTCGTCAGGAGCTAAAAATTTCGGTCATGCGCATGTACCGAAAAAGGTGACAGCAAAGGTTTAATAAAGCAAAACGTCTGTTGCTGAAACCTTATGCTGTCACCCTTGGAAAGTGTGTTTGCATTACCTCATTTGCACAATTGCGAAGCTACCGTGAGGCCGTGTAGAGCGTCACGTCAGAGACGTGACCTCCATGCGCTACGCACGCAAAGCCGTGCGTGACGGTGACGGGTGACGGCAGGTTGCACAAACTTTGGTGTATACGCGCGCGTGCGCGTAGAAGAGCGGGATGTGGGGGTTATCCGATGGTCACCATCGTGGCGCCATAGCCGTACTCTTGGAACGAAGCGTCCTGAATGTCGCACTGTTTGTAGCCGCGGCGAATTTCGCTCGTCACAATTTTGCGGAGCACACCGTCGCCTTTTCCGTGGATGAAGACGATGCGGCGGCCACGTTCCTTGAGGTGCGCTTTGATGGTTTTGTGAACCGTTTCAATCTGGTAGTCCAAGATGTCTCTCGGAGTGAGTCCCGACAAGTCGTCGAGCAGTTGGTCTGCATGGAGGTCCACTTCAATGATGCCGTTGCGTTCGTCCTTCTCCTTGGCACGGCGTTCCGCTCCGCTCGGACGTTCGTCTTTCGTAGAGGTCGTCTTCAGACCCGCATTCTGGAGTGCATCCTGAAGTTCGTCCGCATCGATGTGGAGCGAGCGTACCGGGTGGTCGTTGCGAATCACGTCCACGAGGAGCGCGGGGGTGGTGAAGAAGTCGCAGAGCGTGAAAGCGTGGAGGCGGTAGAACTTGGTGAAGTCTATGCGGACGTTCACGTTCATGGCCGGTTTGAGGACGAAATCCTTCTCGCGTTTATAGGCAGTGGCGAGAAGAGCCAGGTTCTCCCAACTCTCCACGTTGTCGAGGTGCAGCTCGTCGAGCAGAATCTTTGTGTTAGGTGCCAGTTCGCCGTCGTAGCGCAGGTGACACACTTTCCCGTCCGTGGCGAGCACCGCGTAGTGGACAAAGTAGTTGCAGTCGTTGACGAGATAGGCTTCGAAGGCCGACTGCGCGATGTGCTTGATGTCTGTGGGCACGAAGGCCAGCATGAGGTTTAGTTCGTTGGCTCCGCGGCGCTCCTGTGCCATGGGGCGGAACGTGATTTCGGCATCGGCCAAGTCCTTCTCCTCTTCCTCTTCTTCCGTGTTGTCGCCCTGCAGCGCTTTCTTCACGGATGTGGGTGCCGAAGCGGCGGGTTTGCCGTTCTTCGCAGGGGCGGAAGTGTGCACTTTGGCTATGTTGTAGTCGTTGGTGTCGATGACGACCACTTCTTTGCGGAGCGTGGGAATTTCAAATCCGTCTTCGTCGCAGACGAGCACCGTGTCCTTGTCGGGAAAACCCGAAATGACGCCGCCTCCAACCTCGTTGAGGAAGCGTACTTTATCGCCTATTTTCATTGTTGTTGAGTCGTTATTTATGAGTTTCCACAATTTGCGTGGCGGGCATTTCGCGGTTGCGCTTTTCCGTGGCTTCCACCACGGCTTCGGCGAGCTGGCGGAAGGCGAGGCTCGTCATGGTGTCGTCGTTCACGGCCACGGGTTCGCCCTCGTCGCCGCTTTCGCAGATGCTCTGCACAATGGGTATCTGGCCGAGGAGAGGCACTCCCATCTGCTCGGCCAGGTTCTTTACACCCTCTTTGCCGAAGATGTAGTATTTGTTTTCCGGCAGTTCTGCGGGCGTGAACCACGCCATGTTTTCCACCATGCCGAGGATGGGCACGTTGACCTTCTCGTTGCGATACATGTCGATGCCCTTTCGTGCATCGGCGAGCGCCACTTGCTGCGGTGTGCTCACGATGACGGCGCCCGTGATGGCAAGAATCTGCAGGAGCGTGAGGTGAATGTCGCTTGTGCCCGGCGGCGTGTCGAGCACGAAGTAGTCCAGTTCGCCCCAGTCCGTGTCGGCAATGAGTTGCTTGAGCGTGTTGGAAGCCATGCCACCGCGCCAGAGGGTGGCCGTGTCGGGATTTACGAAGAAACCGATGGAGAGAATCTTCACACCATATTTATAGGCCGGGATGAGCAGTTGGCGTCCGTCTTTTTCCTCGGCAAAGATGCGTTCAGCCTCCATGTGGAACATCTTGGGCACGGACGGACCGAAGATGTCGGCATCGAGAAGTCCTACCTTGTAACCGAGTTTGGCAAGCGAAACGGCCAGGTTGGCGGCAACGGTGCTCTTTCCCACACCGCCTTTGCCGGAACTTACGGCAATGACGTTTTTCACCTGCGGGAGCATTTTGCCCGGTTCGGGGCGGTCGGCCTGCAGCGTTTTCACGCCGATGGTCACCTCCACGCTCTTGTCCACATAGGTGTGGATGGCGGTTTCGGCGGCCTTCACGACCGACTTGATGAAGGGGTTTGTAGACTTGTCGAAGATGAGGGAGAAACTTACGCGCATTCCGTCAATGCGGAGGTCGTCTTCCACCATGTTGCCTTCTATGAGGTTCTTCCCCGTGCCGGGGTAACGCACTGTGGCGAGCGCGTCGTTGATGAGTTTCGGATATAGTTGCATGGATGTATTGTGCAAATGTGTAGATGCGTGAATGTGCAGTTCTTTGCGTCGGGACGCTGCGCGTCTGTTATTTCGACGTGGTCAGTCCGCTGCGTTTGGAGCGGTTGTAGCTGCGGTAGTCGTCGAGTTCTATCTCCACGTCGGGCTCTACGAGCGTGCCTTCTTGCGGCAGACGGAACTTGAGGTATTTGATGCTCAGTCCGCGGGCTATCCATTGCTGCTCGTAGTAGGTCTGTATGCCGAGAATCTGCTTCACCTCGTTGTCTGTTTCGGCCTCGAGCGTGTGGTAGAGGTCGTCGGTGCAGAAGTCCACGGGCAGTTTGTTCGCCTCTACCATATATTTTGTGTAGGTGAAGAGGAAGTTGCTGTCGGTCTTGAGGTGGATGGTGCCGCCGTCGGCGAGGAATTCGCGGTAGCGCGCAAGGAAATAGGTGGACGTGAGGCGCTTTGTGGCCTTCTTCATCTGCGGGTCGGAGAAGGTGAGCCATATCTCTGCCACTTCGCCCGGAGCGAAGAAGCGTTGTATGAACTCAATGTGTGTGCGCAGGAACGCCACGTTCGTCATGCCGTCGCGAAGCGATTCTGTGGCACCGGTCCACATGCGTGCACCTTTGATGTCCACGCCGATGAAGTTCTTGTCTGGGAACAGACGGCCGAGGCCCACGGTGTATTCGCCGCGTCCGCAACCGAGTTCGAGCACGATGGGGCGGTCGTTGTGGAAGAACGCGTCGTGCCAGTGACCGCGGAGGGGAAAAGGCGTTTCGTCTACCGCCACTCCTGCGGCCTGGAACACGTGCGGGTAACGTTCCATGTCGGCAAATTTCGAGAGTTTATTCTTGCCCATTGTCGAGTATCTTCTTTACGTCGGTTTCTACTTGCTGCAGTTTTTCGTTGCAGAATTTGATGAGTTTCTGTGCTTCGGCAAGTTGTGCCGTAAGCTGGTCCAGCTCGAGCGTGTTCTGCTCAAAGCCTTCCACTATCTCTTCAAGGCGCTGCATAGCGGCCTCATAAGTTTTGTTCGTTGCCATTCTATATATTATATAAGGAGTGGGTTTCTAAAATTTTCATCGCTTCTCTACGTCGTTCACCGTAGAGCGGACTTTTCCTGTGGCGAAAACCGTTTCCAGTATGTCGCCTTCTGCTACGTCGGCCAAACTGCGAACAGCTCGTCCGTTCTTCAGCGTGATGCTGTAGCCCATTGCGAGGATGCGTTCGGGGCCGGCCAACTTTATGCTGCGTTGAATCATTTCCATGCGGTGATGCTCCGCCGTGAAGCGTTTGAAGAGTGCCACGCTGAGACGTTGTTCCACCAACTTTTGGGCTATTTTCTTTTGCAGCAAACACTCCTGCGCTGTGATGTTGAGGCAGTGTGACAACTGCAGCAAATACTGCTGCTGCTGTGCTACGTATTGCGACGAAGCCAGTTCGAAGCGGTGCGCCAAGGAAGTGAAGGCAGAGCGGCGCTGCGCCATGTCGCGGCTCACGGCGAGCGAAAGTTGCGATGAGAGGTTTTGGAAACGCTGGCGCTGGGCTGCGGTCTGCTGCGTTGCCGCCCGTTGAAGGCGTGCTTGCAGAGCCTTGAGCCGCTCCACTTCGTTGCTGCGCGACTCAATGAGGAAGGCTGCCACGGCCGTGGGCGTCTTCAGCCGTGTGTGCGCCACGAGGTCCACTATCGTGTCGTCGCGCTCATGGCCTATGCCCGTGAGCACCGGCAGAGGAAACTGCGCCACGTTCGAAGCCAGCAGATAGGAGTCGAAGCCGTTGAGGTCCGTTGTCGAACCGCCTCCGCGGATGATGACCACCACGTCCCAGTTCGCCTCCTCGGCTGCAATGGCGTCGAGAGCGGCTATGATGCTTTCTTCCACTTTGTCGCCCTGCATGATGGCAGGGAAAAGCTTCCGCGTGAAGCCCAGTCCGCTTTGGTCGAGTTGGTTGCAGAAGTCGCCGTAGCCTGCCGCCGAAGCGCTAGAGATGACTGCGATGCGACTTATGACCTTCGGCAACGGCAGTTCCTTGTTGAGCTCCATCACGCCGTCTTCCTCAAGTTGGCGGATGATTTCGCGGCGGCGCTGCGCAAGGTCGCCTATGGTGTAGGTCGGGTCGATGTTCAGCACGTTGAGCGAATAGCCATAGAGTTCGTGGAACGCTACGCTCACTTCCACCATCACCTTGATGCCCGGACCGAGCAAGCGGCCCGTGGCGCGGCGAAACGTGTCGGCTACGATGTGGTAGGTGTTTCGCCAGATGATGCCGCGTGCCTTGGCAATCAGCGAACCGCTCATTTCGTCCTTTTGCACGAACTCCACGTAGCAGTGGCCGTTGGAAGCCACGCGCAGCTCGCTCACTTCCGCGGCCACCCAAAACGTTTGCCGCAGCGTGTGTTCAAGTACCGTACGCACTTTCACGTTGAGTTCAAAAAGACTCAACGCGCGTTGCGTTCCGCTTTTGGCTTGGGGAGCGTTCTTCTCCTCGTTGTGCGCAGAAGGTGACTGGAATATTTGAAACGGATCGACAATCATAGACAGAGAAGTTATTTCGATTTCAAAAGCTCAAAGGCTTTTTGCATGTCGGGGATGCCGTAGCCGAAAATGTTGTTCGGCGCCTGAGCTTCCGAACCCGAATGGCGCACGGCGTCGGCAATGGTTGTGGGTGCGGCATTCGGGAAAGCCTGAAGCAGACACGCTACAGCGCCGCAAAGGATGGGGCAGGAGAACGACGTGCCGTTGGCATTGCTTACGTTGCCATTGGAAGCGTAGACCGTGGATCGGCCTCCCATTGCCATCACGTCGGGTTTCGTGCGGTTGTCCGCCGTGTTGCCAACGGAAGAGAAGTTAGTGTTTATTCCTTCTTTGTTCACTGCACCCACAGTGAGCATGTCGAAGCCGTCGGCAGGGAACGAAATCTTCTTCCAAGGTTCGTCGCCACTGTTGCCGGCACTGTTGCAGACCAAAATGCCGCGACTGGCAGCTAGCGATGCGGAACGGCTGTTAAGAGCCGTGTGGCCGTCGAGGTCGGCATATTTGTGGTTCATAAACTCGTGGTCGAAGTGGTAGTAGCCGAGCGAACTCGTCACCATGTCGGCGCCCAAACTGTCGGCATATTCCACGGCAGCGCACCAGTAGTCCTCTTCTACGAGTTGCTCGCTCTCGCCGTCTTCGCTGACGAGCAAATAGAAAGCGGCATCCGGCGCCGTGCCCACAAAGGAACCGGGCGTATGGGCTGCAATGCACGAAAGCACCATCATGCCGTGGCTCTGCTCCTCGTAAACGCTACGCGAAGGACGGACAAAGTTTCGTGTGCCGAGAATCTTCACTCCTTTAAGGCCCTCAATCGCATCGGCATTGAAGAAGCCGCCGTCAATCACGGCTATCGTCACGCCTTCTCCCTTGAAACCCTTGTCGTGGAGTTTGTTCACCCCGAGCATCTCCGCCTGGCGTTGTCCACGGCCGTAGAAGTCGGGAAGGGTGTCGGGCTTGTTTTCAAGTAAGTCGAAGCGACTGGAAGCGTCAAACGCTTCTGCACTGTCGGGACGTATCCACACACAGCGCACGTCCTTTACGAACGGAAGCTGCGCGGCGCGTGCTGAGAGCGTACTGTCGGAAGTGGCCACAACGAGCGTGTTGTTCCACTTGCTCTGGCACACCACGCGAAGTCCAAGGCTCTTCACCTTGTCCACGTAGGCCGCAGTGAGCGGAAGGTCGTGTTCGTCGACTTTAAGTCCCATGCGTGTGCGGCGTTCCACCGACTTGGGCGAAAGGAACGCAAGGGGCTTCTTCACGCTGTAGCCGCAGGATGCTTTGTCGGTAAATGTGATACGAAATTTGTAGGTCTCTTCTTTCGCACTTTTGCCGCTCGCAGAGAGCGAAGCGGTACACAGTGTAAAGACCGAGATGGCGAAGAGACGAAGTAGGTTGGAAAGGTTCATCAAGAATAAAGAAAAATGTACGAGGTGCGTGGAGGTTGTAATCTTCTGCACCCTGTCTTTTTTAAAAAAATGTTCAACGTTTTGTGAGGGCGGGCTTTTGGCTTTCTACCTTTTCCGAAAGACCGGGGAAGAAGTCCATGCCCGTCACTTTCTCCACCTCGTTGACCGTAAGTTGATACGTAGAGAGCGGGCGGCTGCCGGCTTCGTTCTTGAAGATGAAGCCATAAGCTTTCGGCGCATCGGGGTAGTCCACCAAAATCACCTTGAAGAAGGCGTCCGGCACGGCCACCTTGTTGTTGCCGATGCGAGTGGGCGTGGCATTATAATAGATAGGACCGGCGGCAATGTTTACCACGCCGTGGCTCACAGCCCAGTCGCGCTCCAGTTCTTCAAGTTCTTTCCAGTCGCCGCGGTTGAGGTTGCGGTTCTGCGGACACATATTCGACATGTAGAACGATTCCTTCATGGCCGTTTCGCTCCATTTCATGTCGCCCGCAGGAGCCATGTGGCCACGGTCGTAACCCGAATTGGCATAGTCCTTCGGATACGCCTTCGCGCCGCGCACGTCGGGGTCGGGATAGAAGTTCTTCTCACGGGGCACGGTGCCTTCGGCCTGTGCAGCCGTGAGCGACCAGGCCACCCATTGCGGCGTTTTGTAGTCGGCGTCGTACTTTACGGTGTAGCCCGTGTGGACAATCACTTGTCCGCCGCGGCTCGTTTCGTACTTCGGCAGCCGCATTCCCTCGGGGAGGGTGGAGGAGACGTTGGCGTTTGCTTCCGAAGACTTCGGCTTGTTGTCGTTGGTTTCTTGCTCGTCACCGCTGGTCGTAGGCTGTACATCGGAATTGCTGACTACGCTTTTCCCCTCAGCCCGCAGTTCGGCCGCTTCGGCCTTCGCTTCACGGTCTGAGGCGAGCAACTTAGTGGTCAGTCCGTACACTACCACTGCCGCGGCAAAGAGTATGGCGAGTTTCTTCATTGCGTTATTTGCTCGTGAGGGCCACTTCTATGTTGTTGCGCAAAATCTCGCTGCCAGGATAACCGCCCTCGCTGAGATTGTCGTACGTTTTGTTGCCGCTCTTGTCGAGCAAGAGGTAAGCCGGTATGCCAGGAATGTTGAGTGCACGGCACAGTTCTCCCCACTGCTGGTCGGTGAGGCGGTAGTGGTCGCCGGCAATGGACGGAATCATCTTTTCCCAGTCGGCTTTCGGCGAGGTCTCGCCCGTGACGTACACAAAGACGCAGCCTTTCTTCTGCATCTCGGGCTTTATTTCGTCCACCTGCTTCATTGCCTGACGGCAAGGGCCGCACCAAGTGGCCCAAAAGTCTATCAGCACAGCCTGGCCTTTGTAGTTGGCAGCGATGGCTGTGAGAATATCCTTGCCGTGAACGTCTGTGGAGATGGTCTTCACGTTGTAGGCTACTTTGGTTTTAGGCGTCTGAGCCGTGGCCGTCTTTTTCTGAGGCTCTGCAGCTGTAGCAGTGCGTTTGGCGCAACCGCTTGTAAACGTGACGGCCGCAATGAGGGCGAGGAGTAGTGTCTTCTTCATTGTAAAAAAGGAGTTTCTTTGTTGTGGTTTTTGGATTTTCGTCATGCTCCGTGCGCATGGGACGGGCATAAATTGACCACAAAAATACCACTTTCCCCATGCTTCGGCAAAAATGTGAACTCCATTTTGCTCAAATTCATCGTTATGCAAATGCGTATACAGCAAAATTGCTTACTTTTGGCACGTTGGCAATTTTCCGCTTTGCGGCATGCTTTCGTGTTGCAAACATTGCCCACTTATCCTATTTTCAACTAGAACCAGACCAATCAGATTATGCACACATTTCTTCATGTGTCCGACATAGGACCGCTTGATGCCGCGCTCGCAGAAGCTGCGGAGATAAAGTCTAACCGTTATGCCTACGAGCAACTCGGCCGCCACCGCACTGTGCTCCTCATCTTTTTCAACAATTCGCTCCGCACCCGACTTTCCACACAGAAAGCCGCACGCAATCTTGGACTTGACGTCATTGTGCTGGACGTGAATCAAGGTGCTTGGAAACTCGAGACGGAACGCGGCGTGGTGATGGATGGCGACAAAAGCGAACACCTGCTTGAAGCCATTCCTGTCATGGCACAGTTTTGCGACCTCATCGGTGTACGCTCCTTTGCCGGACTTACCGACCGTGAAGCCGACTATGCCGAAAACATTCTCGGACAGTTTATAAAATACAGCGGCCGTCCCGTCTTTTCCATGGAGAGCGCCACGGCCCATCCGCTTCAGGCTTTTGCCGACCTCATCACCATCAGCGAGCATCAGCAGAAACCGCGTCCCAAAGTCGTTCTCACTTGGGCACCTCACCCCCGCGCTTTGCCCCAGGCCGTGCCCAACAGTTTTGCGGAATGGATGCGTGCCGCCGATGTCGACTTTGTTGTGACGCACCCCGAAGGTTACGAACTCGATCCGCTCTTTGTGGGTGATGCCCATGTGGAATACGACCAGCTCAAAGCACTTGAAGGTGCCGACTTCGTATATGCTAAAAACTGGAGCTGCCCCGGTGTGACCAATCCTGCCGATTATGGAAAGGTGCTCAGCAAGGATATGTCGTGGATGGTCGATGCCGCGCACATGGCTGTGACGAACAACGCCCACTTCATGCACTGTCTTCCCGTGCGTCGCAACATGATAGTTTCGGACGACGTCATCGAGTCGCCGCGTTCTCTCGTCATCCCTGAAGCCGCCAACCGCGAAATCTCTGCAACCGTCGTCCTTAAACGTATGCTCGAAACTTTGACTTTTTGAACGTGAAATAAAAAAATGTGGGGTGAAAGTTTGGCACGTTGGAAACTTTGCTCTAAATTTGCACTCGGTTTCAGAAATGAAGCCACTTTCAACCCACAAGGAAAGGTGCTCGAGTGGTTGAAGAGGCACGCCTGGAAAGCGTGTAAACCCCTAAAGGGTTTCGTAGGTTCGAATCCTATCCTTTCCGCTGATAATCAAAGACTTATCCCAAGCTATTCGGCTTGGGATTTGTTCGTTTTACGGCCTTACCTCGCCCGAATTTGGTAAGGTTTGGTAAATCGATGAGTGCCGCATTGGCGTCTGTGCTGAGCAACTCGGTGAACTTCTGCACCTCGAGACCAGCCGCTTGCGCCATCTTTGCGGGATTTTTGAATAGCGCGGTGAATACGTTCTGTAGAGCAGTGGCACCCTTCTCTACGTTGACCGCATTTTGATCGAGCACAGATCCGAATGCCATAATCTGTGCCTGACTCAGCCCGGCTTGGTTGCCAACACCCGCGAGGCGGTTGGCAAACTCCATGATATAACCCTCGGCGGCGGAAGAGCTTTGCGCGATTCGTTGATAACGGACCCTGTGGCGAGCATGGCTTGCTTTAACCCCATTGCGTCCGCGTCGCCGAAGAGTTGCGCGAGTTTGCCGATATTCTTTACGGCGTCCTCACCAAGGTCTTCGCCAAGAGCCACGTTTATTTGGTCGGCGGCTTCAACGAAATCTAGAATTTGCTGCTTGCTAGTGATGCCGAGACGTCCGGCGTCTCCAGCGAGGTCGTTGAGCTGGGCGCGAGCGGTGCGGGTGTCCATGGCTTTGAATGATTCTAGATCCTTCGGCGTAGCCTTATCTAGGTCGCGAAGAGCTCTTTCGACAACACTAGCTCTTGAGCTGACTCGAGATATTTGCATTTCGAGTTTTTTGCCTCTTGCGTATAAATCCTCACGCAAATGGTGTCGCCCATATTGAGCGCAGACTCTCGTTTCTGCCTTATCACGTCAAACCTTTTGGTTAACTCGGCTAGTTTCGTTTTCGCCTGTTCCGAATTGATTGATAGAACGTAACCATCCGAAACAAGCCGACTCACACCGAACAAAAAAATCTCGCAAAGTTAT
>CAVALA010000067.1:0-14160 GCA_963589615.1 Prevotellamassilia timonensis | reverse complement strand
GTAGGAACGTGTAGAATAGACAGGCTTTTGCCCCTTCAGGGCGCATTCCTCGCGAACATGTTAACCCAGGGTGTCGCTTCGCTTGCCCTGGGCTATAAGCTTGCTGGGCTTTCAGCCCGTTCCTTGCGCTTTAATATTTGCACATTTGCACATTGCCTAGAGCGTAGGTTCTACAGGGCGAATGGTGCCGTCGGCGTTGAACTCGAGTTTGTCTATGCACACTTCGCGGTTGTAGCCGGCTGCTCCGTTGGCCATCTTCACGGCGTTGGGGCGATGGAAGCGGTGGTAGACGATGCGCCACTCGTCAGTGCCTTCGAGCTGGACGACGGAGTTGTGGCCCGTGCCGTAGATGCCTTTGTCGGGGCGCTGACTGAGGATGCAGTTGTTGGCGGGCACGGTGATGGGGCCGAGGGGCGAAGTGGAGGTGCCGTAGCACACGCGGTAGTTGGGGTCGCGCGTGTCGTTTTCAGACCAAAGGAAGTAGTACGTGCCCTTACGGTAGAACACGTAGGTGCCTTCGTTGTAGGAGCGGCAGGGGGTGAGGATGCGCACGCTGTCGGCATCGTAGGACGCCATGTCGTCGTGGAGTTCCACACCGGCCATGTAGCCATTGCCCCAGTAGAGATAGTACTTGCCGGTCTGCGGGTCGCGGAACACGTCGGGGTCAATTTCCTGTCCCCACGACTGTCCCTTGGGATGACCTTTGACGAGGGGTTTGCCCAGCGGGTCGCGGAAGGGGCCTTCGGGGCGGTCGGAAACGGCCACGCCGATTTGTTTGTCGGCCGAGTAGTAGTAGTAATACTTATAGTCCGTGCGGGCTTTCTTTCCTTTGCCTTTGGTGTAGGCGCGCTCTACGATGCAGGGCGCCCAGGCGTAGTCGTTGGCCCACGAGAGGTCGGTGCGGAAGTTAAGGATGGTGCCTTCGTCGCGCCAGTCCTTGAGGTCGGCACTGGAGAAGGTCTTGAAGAAGTAGCCGCTCCATCCGTCGAAGCCGTCGGAGGTGGGATAGATGTAGTAGCGGTTGGTCTTGTGGGAGTACATCACTTCGGGGTCGGCATAGTAGCCGCGGAGAGCAGGGTTGTCCTTATTGTCGAAGGGTACGTAGTCGCGGTCCACGCCTTCGGTGGTCATCTCCACGCGTTCCATGGTGCCGTCCTTGCGGTAGTGGAGGTAGTCGGCACACACGCTGCGGCTGTAGCTGCCGCCTTCGCGTTCGAGCGCACCGTTGTGGTAGAAGAGTATCCACTGTCCGCGAAACTCGGTGATGGCGGGGTGTATGGTGTTGCTGTTGCCGGCGGTTTCGGTGAGGAGTCCTTTGTATTCGTAGGGTCCGTCGGGCTTGTCGGACATGGCGTAGGCGAGTTTTTCGGGAAAACCGGTGGCGTAGGTGAGGTAGTACTTGCCGCCGCGCTTGTGAACCCAAGGGGCTTCTTCATATTTTCCTCCGGGTATGTCGATGCGCTTTATCTCGCCTTCGGTTTCTATCATGTTTTCCTTGAGCTTCACGCAGTAGCAGAAGCCGTTGCCCCAGTAGAGCCAGGCTTGGCCGTCGTCGTCGATAAACACGGCAGGGTCTATGCACACCCACGAATGGGTGGCGCCCTTGCAGTCGGCGGGGGTGACGAGGGCATGACCGAGGGCGTCGTGGAAGGGACCTTCGGGACGGTCGGAAACGGCCACACCGATGCCGCAGCAGTTGGTACTCATGTAGAAGTAGTACTTGCCGTTGCGCTCTATGGTCTGTGCGGCATAGGCTGCTCCGTTGCGGTCCCACTTGAAGTCTTCGATGCGGAGGGGGGTGGGATATTCGGTCCAGTGGGTGAGGTCGGTGGTGGAGTAGACTTTCCAGTCTTTGAGTTTGTAGCCTTTCTGGTTACCGGCAAAGTCGTGGCCGGTATAGAGCCAAAGGGTGTCGCCCTTAACCATTGTGGCAGGGTCGCAGGTGTATTCGTGTGTGATGATGGGATTGCCGTTGGACTGGAAATGGCGAACGCTGTCGGCCTCTTCCGCGCTCTGTGCGCAGAGCGAGAGAGGGAGTGCAAGACCAAGTGCACCGGCAAGGAGAAACGAGGTAAGGGGTTTCCGTGTTGTCATGGCGAGAGGGGTTGGGGCTGATGTCTTTTACTTACGGGGGTGGTGTTTTACATAAAACGTCAGTGCTTGTTTGCTTGTTTTACTTTGCAAAAGTAAGAATAAACTGAATGAGTCAAAACAACAAATTCGGCATTTGGGGGTAAATTTAGGTCATAAACGGGATTTGTGGCCGATAAACAGGGGATTCCACGCGCGCACGCGTATACACCGAAGTTTGTGCAAGTTGCTGTCACCCGTCACCTCGTGCTTCGCAAATGATGCGAAGCAAATGTGCAAATATGCAAATGTGCAGATGTGCAAATAAAGTAATGAAGAATACGCTGTGATGAGGGTGACAGCAAAAAGAATTGCTCACAAATATTTTGTTCTATTAAAACAATTCCTTCAGAAATTTCGGTACATGCGCATGACCGACTTTTTTAGGGCGTGACGAATATTTACCCCCTCGTGAGAATTTGCTGTCACCCAGGCCGAAAAGCGCAACTCGCTCATTTTCCGGAAATTACTATAATTTGCGCAGCACAGGGTGACAGATGAATGTAGAAAGTACAAACTTCGGTGAAGCGCGCGCGTACGCGCGTACGCGAGAGAGCGTGTTTGTACCGAAATATTCGCAGAAAGCAGATGTAAAGTTTTATTAAATTTGGGCTGCGGGCCCAACGTGTTGGGTTGGGAGGAATTTTTGATTTGCTGCCTTGCCGTCACGGACGGTTTTGCGTGCTTTCGCCTTCTATGGGAGTCACGTCTCCGACGTGACAGTAGAGCGCGAAGAAATAAGGCGAAGCGAGCAAAAGCAGCCGTGAGGCCGTGTAGAGCGTCACGTCGGAGACGTGACCCCCATGCGCTTGCGCCTTCATTTGTGCACCACACAAAAGCCTCCTTTTATAAGCCTCCTTTTAGTTGAGTGTGAATGTCTGCAAACAACTTTCTGCGAGCTCAACACGTTGAGCTGGGAGATAATTTGAATTTGCTGCCGTTGATTTTTTGCGTGCTATGGTGTGCTCACACCGTGCCTTGGTTTTTCAACGGCATGCTTTGGTGTATGTACGAAGTATGAGCGTCAAGTCGGAGACTTAACCTCCATGCGCAAAGCGCATTCGTTACTGCTGTATAATCACATCGATGACCATCTTCGGATTGAGCGGGTCGTTGGTGATAAGGAGAATGCGGCGGCGACCTTTGAAATAGGTGTTGTTCGCATTGACGGTAATCTTCAGTTTTTCACTCTCGCCAGGCATGATGCGGCGCTTGCTCAGACTCACGCTGATGCCGGGGTTGTAAACCTGGAGGGCACTGATGACGAGGGGCGTCTTACCGGTGTTGGCCAGGACGAGTTCGCCTTTGGCCTTCTTGTTCTTGCCGAGCGGACCGATGGTGATGGACGTACTGTCGATCTTTGCCACGGGAGCAAGGGCAAGCTGCGAGGGGGTGTCGATGAAGTCGGGAAGAAGGGTGACGGAGACGTTGATTTCCGTTTCCTTGCTCACGCGGTCGCCCATGAAGCGACTCAGGTAGATGTTGCTCTGCGTAAGCCCCATGGCCGGCACGGCATTGCTGTTGAGCGTAACGAGCATACGGCCCACGCGACCGGGACGAATCACTTCGGGGTCGGCCTTGGCGGTGAGGTACTTGGGCAGGTGCATGAGTTCGGGATGGTAGGTCTTCTTGCTGCCGTTGAAGATGCTGAGGACGTAGGTGGGTTTGTCGCCGCGGTTGACGTCGTCGAACTCTATGTTGTCGGTGCTCAGATAGTAGTCGCCCACCTTAAACATATATTCCTCCGTGGGCTGCGTCTGCGTCATGGCCACCTGACCAATGACGTTGAGCATGTAAGGCACGGAGTCGACGTCGGTGTAGACGGCAATGCCTTTGTTGAAATGTCCGAGGAGTTCAGCGTCGTACGTCACGCTGATTTTTCCCGTTCCGCCGGGTTCGATGCCAGTCTTGGGCCAGTCGGCCTTGGTACATCCGCAGTCGGTGCGCACGTTCTTGATGTGAATGGCGGAGGTACTCTTGTTGGTAAAAGAAAAGTTGACGGTGCGGGGCGTCTGCCAAAGGAGGGTGCCGAGTTCCTGCGTCTGTTGTTCAAACTGTACACGGGGCTGCGCGCTAAGTTGCAGACCCACCATGCCTATGACCCACGCGGAGACTACGGCTATCGTTTTTTTAATTGCAATCATGAGGAGTGTGGAAAATGTATCGGTGCGGACGCAAGAGGGTCCGACGAACTGTATGAGTAGTGGTGCGGTGCTTGACAGAAGCACCATTATAGGGAGCAAAGTTAAGAAAAAAAAGACATATGGTCTGCATTCCATTTTTAGTTGCTATATTTGCTTGCTTAACAATCGTAAAACAAATGAAATTCATCTCTTGGAACGTCAACGGACTGCGCGCCTGCGACAGTAAAGGTTTTCGCGACGCATTCCGCCAACTCGACGCGGACTTCTTCTGCCTTCAGGAAACGAAGATGCAGGCCGGACAACTCGACATAGCGTTTGAAGGCTACGAGTCGTACTGGAACTACGCTGAGAAGAAAGGCTATTCCGGCACGGCCATCTTCACCCGCCACAAACCGCTCAACGTGACCTACGGACTGGGCATCGAAGCGCACGACCACGAAGGCCGCGTGGTGACGTTGGAGATGGACACATTTTTCCTCGTCACGGTCTACACGCCCAATGCGCAGGACGGACTTCGCCGGCTGGACTACCGCATGGAGTGGGACGACGCGTTCCGCCTCTACCTCCAAGCGCTCGACAAGAAGAAGCCGGTGGTGGTCTGCGGCGACATGAACGTGGCGCACAACGAGATTGACCTCAAAAATCCGAAGACGAACCGCCGCAATGCGGGTTTCACGGATGAGGAACGCGGCAAGTTTTCCTCCTTGCTCGATGCAGGCTTTACGGACACGTTCCGCCATTTCTTCCCCACACTCGAAGGGGCATACTCCTGGTGGTCGTACCGCTTCCACGCCCGCGAAAAGAACGCGGGGTGGCGCATCGACTATTTCCTCGTTTCGGACCGTCTGAAAGAGAAACTCTCCGCAGCAAGCATCCACAACGAAGTGTACGGCTCGGACCACTGCCCCGTGGAGGTGGTGATTGAGTTATAAGCCCCCCAGACTTCTCAAACAACATATATATGAAACAATTCTTCAAATTCACCCTTGCCAGTATTCTTGGCACAGTATGCGTTGCCCTCTTCTTCGGCATCGTAAGCTTTGTGATGCTGGTCACAATGGCCGCCACGTCAGACACCAAGCCCTCCATCAAGGACGGCACCGTGCTGCGCATCGACCTCACGGGTTCGCTCTACGAACGTTCGCAGGACAATCCGTTCGCCAAACTTCTCAAGTCGCAAATTGCCGACAAGCAAGGTCTCGACGACATGCTCAAAGCCATCCGCGTGGCTAAGAACAACGACAAAATCAAAGGCATCTACATAGAAGGCGGTGCGCTCGGCGCCGACTTCGCTTCGCTCGAAGAACTCCGCAAAGCACTCGTAGACTTCAAGACGAGCAAGAAGTTCATCGTGGCCTATGCCGACGTCTACACCCAAGGCTCTTACTACATTGCCTCCACCGCCGACAAGGTGCTCCTCAACCCCAACGGCATGCTCGACTGGCACGGCATTGCCTCACAACCCATCTTCTACACCGATCTCCTCAAGAAGGTGGGCGTGAAGATGCAGGTGTTCAAAGTGGGCACGTACAAGAGCGCCGTTGAACCGTACATCCTTACCGAGATGAGCGACGCCAACCGCCAGCAGGTGCAGTCGTTCGTCAGCGACATTTGGTCCAGCATCTGCAACGACGTGGCTGCCTCGCGCAAACTCTCCGTCGACAGCCTCAACAGCTATGCCGACCGCTATGCCGTGCTCGCCGAATCGAAGGAATACGTAAAGATGAACCTCGTGGACTCCCTCGCTTACATAGACGGCGTGCGCGACGTGCTCCGCAAACTCTCCGCTGAAGAGAAGGTAAACTTCGTCAGCACCGAAGAACTCGCCAAACTCGACGAGCCGAAGAGCAGCGACGACCAGGTTGTGGTTTACTACGCCGAAGGCGACATCGTGGATGCCGTAGCCTCAACGCCCTCTGGCGAAACGCAGATTGTGGGCTCAAAAGTGGTGGAAGACCTTGACCACCTCGCCTCGGACGACAACGTGAAGGCCGTAGTGCTCCGTATCAACTCGGGCGGCGGCAGCGCTTATGCTTCCGAACAGATGTGGCGCGCCATCCAGTTGCTCAAAAAGAAGAAGCCCGTGGTGGTTTCCATGAGCGGCATGGCTGCCTCGGGCGGTTACTACATGTCGTGCGGCGCTGACTACATCATTGCCGAACCGACCACGCTCACAGGCTCCATCGGCATATTCGGCATGATTCCCGATGCCTCAGAACTTCTCAACGACAAACTCGGCCTCCACTTCGACGTGGTGAAGACCAACGCTGCTTCGGACTTCGGTGCACAGGGCCGCCCCTTCAACGCACAGGAAGCTGCCGCCATGCAGGCTTACGTCAACAACGGTTACCGCCAGTTCCTCTCACGCGTGGCCGCCGGTCGCGGCATGAAAGCTGAAGACGTGGACAAGATTGCCCAAGGCCGCGTATGGACGGGCCGTCAGGCACTCGGCATCAAACTCGTGGACCGTCTCGGCACACTCGACGATGCCATTGCCGAAGCTGCCAAACGCGCCAAAATCCAAGACTATGCCATCTCCACCTATCCCGAAAAGGCATCGTGGATGGACCAGTTCCTCGCAGAAACCACCGAGAAGGACTACCTCGAAGAAAAACTCAAGACGACGCTCGGCGTATACTACGCCCCCATGCGCTTCGTCAGCACGCTCAACGGACAGGCCCAACTGCAGGCCCGCATGTTCTACGTGCCTAATCTGAAGTAAGTACACTTATCAGCACATCCGCCGCGTAGGGAGGCAACGTTTTAAACGTCGCGCTCTACACGGCGAATGCTATCTTTTAAGCCAATGAAAACCCACACCCCAGCCGACACCGTTGTTCGCGCTCTTCAAAACATTTTGCTACCTTTGCCTTCACTCCTCTTCGGCACAGTGGCAACCGTGCGCGGAAAACTCTTCGACTGGGGTGTGCTCCCTTCACGCGAATTTGACCTTCCCATTATCTGCGTGGGCAACCTTGCCGTGGGAGGTACGGGAAAGACGCCGCACGTGGAGTACATACTCCGTCTCCTTCACGAGAACGGTTTTCGCACAGCGATGCTCTCGCGTGGCTATGGCCGTCGGACAAAAGGCTTCGTGGCTGCCACACCACAAAGCACGGCAAACGAGATTGGCGACGAACCGCTACAGATGCTCCACAACTGTCCCTTCGCCCATGTCGCCGTTTGCGAAAAACGCGTAGAGGGCATGGAACGTCTATTGGCGCTTTGGCCCGAAACGGACGTCGTGGTGCTCGACGATGCCTATCAGCACCGCCACATAAAGGCGGGATTTAACATTCTGCTCACCGATGCGCACCGACTCTACTCGCACGACCATTTCCTCCCCTGGGGGCGACTCCGCGAAAGCGCCCGAGCTGCACTGCGCGCACAAGTAATCGTAGTAACGAAATGTGGAAAGGGCGAACGACCGGCACTTACTATTGATGCAAGTCAGCAACTATTTTACAGCCACATCGAATACGCACCGCTGCGTGCCTTTGACGAAACGGAGAACAAGGCGGAACGTATCTCCTACGAAGGTAAAGGCGTGGCACTCATCACAGGCATTGCCAATCCGCTTCCCCTTCGAAACTACATCGAAGCACAAGGAGCGCACCACATCGCAAGCCTAGCATTTCCGGACCACCACGATTTTTCTGCGGCCGACTGCATTCGCATCAACCGCTTCGTGGACGACAATGCCGACTGCATCCCCATCACCACGCAAAAGGATGCCATGCGACTGAAACTCGTGGCGGACAGCCTCTCCCCCACCCTACGCCGCCGTCTGCAGGTGCAGCCCATCACCGTTAAGGTGGAAGCGGCCACTCACGAACAAGAATCTTTCAACCAAACCATTTTGAAATATGTTAGCGAAAATACAAGAAACCGCCGCATGGATTAAGGCTCACACCGCCATGCGTCCGCTCACGGCCATCGTGCTCGGCACGGGTCTCGGCCGTTTGGCAGAAGAGATAGAAGTAGTAGAGGAATTTCCCTACAAAGACATCCCCAACTTCCCCGTAAGCACCGTGGAAGGCCACAGCGGCAAACTCATCTTCGGCCGCCTCGGCGGTAAGGACGTGCTGGCCATGCAGGGCCGCTTCCACTTCTACGAAGGCTACTCCATGAAGGAAGTGACGTTCCCCGTGCGCGTAATGTACGAACTCGGCATCAAGAACCTCTTCGTGAGCAATGCTGCCGGCGGCATGAATCCCGACTTCGAAATTGGCGACCTCATGCTCATCACCGACCACATCAATTTCATGCCCGAACACCCGCTCCACGGTCCCAACTTCCCCACCGGTCCGCGTTTCCCGGACATGCACGAAGCTTACGACCACGAGTTCCTCGACATGGCTCGCGCCATTGCCAAGGAGAAGGGCATCCGCACGGTGGAAGGCGTATACCTCGCCACACAAGGCCCCACGTTCGAAACGCCTGCCGAATACAAGATGTACCACATCTTCGGCGCCGACGCCGTGGGCATGTCCACCGTGCCTGAAGTAATTGTGGCGCACCACTGCGGCATCCGCACCTTCGGCATCAGCATCATCACGGACCTCGGCGTGGAAGGCAAGATCGTGGAAGTAAGCCACGAAGAAGTGCAGAAAGCCGCCGACGAAGTACAGCCCCTCATGGCCGAAATATTCCGCGAAATGGTGAAACGCATCGGATAAATCCCAAACGCACCATCGCACCTCTACACGAACGCCACAACAACGAATTGCTCCCCGTAAAGGTCTTCAAACCTTTGCGGGGAGCAATTTTTATTTATTCAAGCAGCAATGTGCAGCTTATTCCGTCGGATATTTGTAAACAACCGTGCCGTCAACGGTGACGGTAGCTTTGGAGTTTGTATCGCAGTTCCAAAGTAATTCGTGGCTATTTTCGCCAGCCACATGGCCGGTCTGCGTGCAATGGTTGATGACTACGTTGAAGCTCTTGCCTTCGCTGAGGAGCCTGCCGTCAACCTCTACGCAAGCCTTGCCCTTACCCGAAGGCACATTGGTGGCAGTGAACGTACAATTGTTGAGCGTTACGTTATACGTTGAAGCGGAAGCACCATTTTCGTTATAAACCTTCACGGCCTTGCCCTGCGTGTTGAAGGTGCAGGAGTTGAACGTAGTGTTATCGGCACCGTAAGTCCAAACGCAGTAGTCGTAAGTTCCGGTCATGTCGAAGGTGCAGGAGTTGAACGCACAATTCGTAGCATAGAGCGTAGGACGGCCCTTGATGGTGCAGTTCGTGTAGGTTACAGATGCAGCGTGCTGGATGCCGATGTAATAGGCAACGGCATTGTCGTACGTCAAGTTTTCGAACTTCACATTCTTGCCGTGATAAGCTACAGCTGAGGGTGCGCTGATGGTGGTGCTGGCGCCTTCGCCCGAGATGGTCACGTTATCTGCAATGGTTGTGGGAAGGGCGTAAGCTTCTTCAGAAGCCTGGAGTTTCACAACGGTATTGGGAGCCAATACGGCGGTGGCTAGTTCGGCGGAGTTAGAAACTACAACCTTGTTGTAGTCGGTGTTGTAGTCGCCTTCGTAGTCAGCATCAACCTTCACGTTGAACACGGCATTGGCAGCAAGGATGTTGCCCACGATGTTCGTACGGTAGTTGCGCTGAAGGGGAATGTTCTGCAGACCGTCCTTGAGCACGATGTCCTCACCGTTGTCGGAGTGGAAGGTGAAAGAAGCTTCTGCCACGGTTTTCTGCGTGCCGTCAACGGCATCGTTGGGAAGCACATAGCACATGGAGAGGTAGTTGTAGTCCTCCTTCGTGCCGTCGCCGTCCATGTCGACAGAAAGTTTTTCGGTAGGAATGGCGGCTGCCGTGTAGGTCACTTCGGCTTCGCCAGACACTTTGCCCGTCTTCACATCGAGCGTGGTAGCGGCATTCTTCACGGTGACAGAAGAGGTCTTAACGACGATGCCGGAGGCTTCGGCTGCAGCCTTGTCGTCGTCGGTATCAGCAACGTTGAGCTGTGCGAACGGACGCTTGAGTTCTACGCTCTGTACGGCGTTGCCGGTGACGGTGATGTCGACGGTCTTGAAGAAAGCGTCGCGGCTCTCGTCGTTGTTGGCCTTGGAGTTGTAGTCTACGGCTACGCTCATGTTGTCGTCTACGGTGTAGGCGTCGCACGTACTGCTCTGTGCCCAGAAAGCAACCTTATAGGTCTGTCCCTTAGCGAGGGTGAGGGTCACGGTGTGGCCCGTAGTGAGGTCGGTGGCATCTTCGGTCTTCTTCTCAAGGCCGGAGATGACGTTACCGTCCTTGTCGAACACGCGGTAAACGAGTTGGTTTGCACCCGTACCGTCGCTGATGGCACGGGAGAGCTGCGAAGCGTTTGCGCTCACTTTGAACGAAACGGTGGCATTGGGCGTAACGTTCGCGTCGGTGGCATCGCTTGAACAAGATGCTGTGGTGAACAAAATGCCGGCTGCGGCAAATGCACCGAAGAATAATGATTTTCTCATCTTCATGGGTTTTTGTGGGTTATTGAATTATTTCTTCTCTCTACTATATATTAATAAGGAGTGAATTCAAGCTTAAAAGCGTATGTTATACTCGTCGTCGTAGGCCGGATTGACGTTTATGCCGCCCGTAGCCTTTTGGGTGAGGAACGCTCCACGCACAATGGTGTGGCGGCTGCGCTGAAGCGGCACGTTGACGGGGTTGCAAGTGGAAATGAGCGCTCCGGAAGAGTCGTAGATGGCCAACTGAACGGTTACCTCCGCCGCCCGGTGGTTCACAAAGACGTAGTCGAAGCCGAGCGAGGCTTCGTCGTCGCTGAGCTGGGAGATGCTCCCCTTGAAACTTACCCCAGTTACGGCATCGACGGGTTTGTCGGTGAAGAGGTTGTAGGAAGAGGGCATATAGCCGTTGTAGAAGAACACAATGCGGTACATGCTGAGACTAAGTGTGCGCGTGTCGCTCCCTTCTGTTGTGGATTCGCTTTGGGCGGCGGCTTTCTGCGAGAGCGACTGCAGTTGCTGGCGGATGAAGAGCTGCAGGTCGTTGGAAACAAACTCAAATTTTGCCAACGGACGCTCCATCTCTATCGTAGCTTCAACGGGCTGCGACTCGTCCTCCGACACCGTGAGCGAAATGCTTGCCGAACCGGCAAAGGCATCGCGGTAGTCGGTATTGCCTTGATGGGGCGAAGTGAGACTGACATCGTAGAAGTTGGACGCATTGTAGTAGTGAAGCATGGCAGAAGCGTCGCTGCTCATGTCGGCCCACACTTTCACGCTGTAGTCGCCTGGAGGAATGTCTATCTTGAAGTCGGCATCGTAACCTTCGGCAAGGTTGCGTGTGAAGATGTACTCTTTATAGTTTGCACCAACGTCGCCCTTGTCTTCCGAGCCCTTGGGATAGCAACGCACAACGTAGCGCATGGTGCCCTCGGTACGCACGGGGGTGTTGGCTACGTGTACACCCTCGCGGGTATCGGTGGCACGAGCCACGTAGTAGTCAAACTGCGGAAGGTCTGTGGAGAACCGCAGGTGAAGCTCGGCAGTAGCGGTGGAAGGAAGGGGCGGAAATTCATGCACATCGCACGAAGCCAAAGCGGCCAACGTACACAGCGCAACGAGCGCGCTGCGCAGCCAAAGCGTAAGGCCAAGGACATTATGTCTGAGTGCGATTTTCATGTATTCTCTCTTTGTGGTCTTTGAGGTATTGATCGGTTCTCACCAGTTAGTATCGAAGCGGTAAGCGACGGAAAGGGACAATTGGTCGAGTCCCCAAAAAGTTCGGCGTTCGGTGCTTGTGCGCAGTCCGTTCTTCTCATTGTGAAAACGGTCGAAGTAGAGTGCATAGACACCGGCACCCGCGTTGATTTCAAAGTTCCAATGGTCGTTTTTCTTCAGCGGCAGACGGTAGCCCACGGAAAGGCCACCGCCGAGAGCCGGATTGTGACCATTGTGATCCTGTATGCGATCGCGGATTTTTGTAGCAACATTGTACTGCGCTATACCGAAGTGGGCACCGAAGAACACGCCGTTGTTGTCGGGACTGAGCCAATAGCGTGCGCCGGGGAAGAACGAAAGGGTGCGAAACTTGCGGCGCGCCGTGCCGTAGTTCCACGCAGAGTACTGAACGGGCATATTGACAGACCAGTGCATGGCTAGTCTTAGCTCCACTTCGATGTTCGTCACGGCACATGCCCAAGCCAAAGCATTCGTCTTGACGTAGACTGAATGCCTCGACCAAACGTAAAAAGTGTCCACACCGATTTCTTCTTCGTCGGTGTATGCACTTCCGTCGTCAGCACTTTGCGCCATCGCACTTTGCGCTCCAAAAAGAAACACGAGCAACAATGCAAAAACTGACAGGAATGGCTTTAATATGGATTCCTTGCCGTTCAATCTCATTTCGGTTCTTAAAACTCTTTTCTCTGTTTGATTTCGCAAATTTAGAGAACTAAAACAAATTTACCCCCCCCGATATATTAATTAAGGTTAAGTGTGGGATTTACGGCTAAAATTTACCACAAAACAAGGGTTACCGAACAATTAGGCATTTAGCTGTGTGAATTAAGTTTTGTAATTTTTCAGGCAGGTAGACGTTCTGAAAGAGTCATCATTTCCGCAAATTTTCCTTTTGGAATTGAATCTTCCCTAGTAAATAACACGGCTTTCACGATTCACAATCCACAAATTTTCGCTATATTAGCCCCGTGGAAAGATTCTTCACGCTTATGTTCGATTTTCTTTCCTACATGGACGGGCTTTGCAAGGCCAATCGCCTCGCGCAAGACCAGTCCTTCATTCACTCCACCTGCTGCGGCATTAACTACGTCGAGGGCATGCTGGAGCAGTACCAGACCACGGCGAACTTCCTCTGCAGCTCCGACGTCTGCTCCGAGAGCACCTTCCTTTCCTCGGGCGGTTGGTTCAAGCGTAGGGTGTACATGGTGTTCGTCCTCATGCGCTACGAATACGGCAACGCCGATGACTGCGCCGAGAAACTCAATACGTGCCGCGAACTCTTTCGCCAACTGAAGAGTAGACGGACAATGACACAGAGTAGTACACGTGGGCAGACCGCTCGCCTCCAGCCTTACGTTAGTGCTTGGCGCGAGAAGATGATAGAGATATGGAAAGACCACCTCGACCTTCTCGGCGTGCACGACACCGGTTCTCTCCGTCGTTCCATAGCCAAAGGGGCATTCACTGTGGGCGACGCCCGCGCAAACATGGCCTTCCAATTCCTGGAGTACGGCATCTACGTAGACCTCGGAGTGGGCAACGGGTACCGCCACGGCAACGGCGGCGACCTTGAGTTCCTCGGCCGGGCTTACCGCTACGAGCATCATCTCGGCAAGGCCCGCGAGCGCAAGCCGTGGTTCAACAAGTCTTGGTACATCTCAGTCGAAATACTCAAAAACCACCTCGCTTCCATCCTCGGCGACCAATTCGCCGGAGCGTTTGATACGCTCACTGAAAAGGAAAGAGGGTAAAACTATAAGATATGGGAACTGCTGAATATGTCTATTTCGGTGGTATTATTATAGGATTTGCAGCCTTTATAGCATATTCGTTAGCTAGAATGGCCTACGACCCAGAATACCGCAAGCGCGTGTACGAAAGAGCGCGCAAGGAAAGGAATGCGCGGAGAAAGAAGGTGCGCCCGCACGACCCGCGCGCCAAAGATATTTTCGGCAACCCGATGTATCCCAAAGAATACGAGAGAACCGAGCGAAAGGTTTATAAGAAATGGTTCGATAGCATCTAATGTCTTTTGACGACCTATTAAAGATCGGTAGTTTCGCAAGAAATTACCGACCTTTTTTATGAATAACCAAGAAATAAAGACCGTCGTTCTATCGTAACCATCCGAAACAAGCCGACTTGTAGCAATCTCTTCCAATCCCGAACTTTGC
>CAVALA010000066.1:0-14266 GCA_963589615.1 Prevotellamassilia timonensis | reverse complement strand
GAGCAAAGGACTGAAAATCCTTGTGTCCCCGGTTCGATTCCTGGTGGCACCACTTTTGTCTTCGTTGCTTTTGGTGCCATAGCTCAGTTGGTAGAGCGAAGGACTGCCAAAACTTATTGATGCCTTGTGTCCCCGGTTCGATTCCTGGTGGCACCACTTCAATGCCCGTTACCCTAAAATACTTTTAGGTGCCATAGCTCAGTTGGTAGAGCAAAGGACTGAAAATCCTTGTGTCCCCGGTTCGATTCCTGGTGGCACCACAAAAGACAGAGAGTTACACAAATTGTGTAGCTCTCTTTTTTTGAAAAAAAACTTAGCGTATATGAACTGCGTTTTTTCATTAACTTTGTGCACCCTCTAATACGTTTTGGCAAAAATGAAATTGATTCGAAAACTTCTGCCTTTGCTAGCAGCCTTGGTGCTTGCTTCGTGTACGAAGGACGGCGACACGATATATATCAACGACGACCTCTCGGAAGACAGTCGTCCCATTGTGTATTTCCTTTCCAAAAAAGGCTCTATGGGCGACTTGGGCTATGTCGATGCCGTATATCGCGGCGTGGTGAAAGCCGCTAATAAAGGCAATATGCTCCTTTCGCAGGTGGAACTCCCCACCGACACTGCCACCATGGCATTCTCGCTCCAGTATATGCTCAACTACATGAAAGAGAATGCCAAAAGCCGAAAGGCCCTCGTGGTCATTGCAAACGACAACCTCGAAGACCTTCTCCATAAGTTCGACGAGCAGATTGCCGCTTCGCCCAACGTTCAGTTTCTCCTCAGCGAGAGCAGCGACACGACACTCTCCGTCCACACTGTGAAGATACGGCAATATGGTGCCTACTATCAGGCAGGGAAAGTGGTGAGTCAAGGAATGCCAGATGTGGACTATGCCTTCATATGCAGAGCCAATCCCAACGAACCGAGCATAAACGACATGGCCACGGGCTTCAAGCAAGCTATTGACGACGACAAGACTGCCGATGCCTCTAAGGAGTTTGAGTATAACGACGTGAGCCTTTCTTACGACAATGGCGGATATAATTTGGCCGAAACGGCTTATAAGATGTCTTACTTTTTAGACAAAGTCGATGTAGTGTTGCCTCTGTGTGGCGGCACGGCACAAGGCTTTTTCCGCTACAATCGTGAGCATTCCGACTCCTTTTATACAATAGGCGTGGACATGGATATGCAGCAGTATTCCTCGCGCGTTCCATTCTCGGTGGTCAAACACATCGACCAAGTGGTGCAGGACTGCGTCACGAAATGGGCGAACGGCGAAACCTTGCCCAAGCACATGGAGTATGGACTCGAATCAGGTTATACGGAACTGATTTATCCCAGTGCGTACTATTTTGAACTCGCTCCTGTGGGCATGAAGTATTATCAGGAAAGCATCGAAAAAGAAAAAGCCTACTATGAAAAGAATTAATCATGTCCTTCTCACGCTGGCTCTGTTCGTAGCCTTCGTTGCTACGTTCGTTTCCTGCAAAGACGGGGCAGACACCTATGTACATTATTCTAACGCGAAGACCACAAAGTATAAAATAGCTGTGGTGCTCCCCATCAATAGCGACGGCGAATATCGCAACCGTTTGGAACAAACCGTCAACTGGGCACTCGAGAATATGCGTACTGCGGAAAAACTCGTGGCAGAAACGGGCGATACCTCCCTCGTGGACCTCGACGTGGAATGGTACGACGAAGACACGGCACCGCTGGCAGAACTTTCTACCAAACTTGCCAACCGCAGCGACATACTCCTCGTGGTCGGTCCGCTGCGCAGCGCAAACGTCGACATTATGGCGCGTGCTTGTTACAAGACGAAAAAGCCGCTTATTGTTCCCTCTGCTACGAGCGAGGACGTCATACGCCGCTATGCCGTGACCAAGTCCGGCGACCGTGCCGAGAAACCCTTCCTTTGGTCGCTTTGCGAAACGGACGTGAGCCAAAGCTGTGTGGCGGTAGCCAAGGCCTGGGAAGGCGGAGCCAAATCGTTGGCGTTGCTTACTCCCGATACAGACTACGGAAAAACGTTTTACGACTGGGTTCCGTTCCTGGCCAACGATATGGACGTGTCGCTTTCTTCCGACCTCATCTTGCAGTACGACTCTGATAACTTGGCCGAGCAAGCGCAGACAGCCATCGAATCGGGCGTAGACTGTATCATCTGCGCTGCAGCCTCCGTATCAGAAGCCAAGACCGTGCTCGAACTCAAACAGAAGGCTACGAAAGAAACCCCGCGCATACTTTTCACCAACGGCGCGCTCTCCCAATCGCTGCTCGACCTGGGCGATATGGCCGAAGGCGCAGAAGGCGTGGCACCTTATGCCGATCCCACCACAGGCTTCCAAATAGCCTATGAAGAGCGTTTCGGCTACTCGCCAGCTGGCGCCGAGTCGCAAGTGTACGATGCCATTCTACTTTCGGGACTTACGGCATTTGCCAAAAACTACACCGGCGGTACAACCGACACTAACGAACTAATTCGCGACATCACTTCCGTGGGTGAGGACGAATACCCCATTTGGAACGAGCTTGGTCTGCGTTCCCTCATCCTGCTCCTTAAGAAGGAAAAACGCGTGAAACTCGTTGGCGCCAGCGGCGTACTGCGTTTCGACAGTGAGTCGTGCACAAGCATACTGCAAAGCACCTATGTCCACTGGATGGTCTATGAAAATCAGTTCGTCACCATCGACTTCTGCAGTACGGAAGGAAACGGCCGCACCGCCTCCACGCTCGCCTCGTGGAAATGGAATGCTACGATTCAGCAGCAGTTGAGTAACGAGGACGTGGACATTGCCTATAAACCGCTTAAAGACCAGTGGGCCGTTCTCGTGCAAGGTTCCAGCGAATGGAAAAACTACCGTCACCAGGCCGATGTGCTCAACGTGTATCAGATGCTCAAGCATTACGGATGGGACGACGACCACATCATTCTCATCATTTCCAACGACATAGCCAACAACCGCTACAACATCTATCCTGGAGAGGTGCGCACCTCCAATGACGCGCCCGACCTCTATAAGAATGCAGTGATAGACTACAACAGCGATACGCTCAACGTCTCCGATATCTCCAAAATACTCTTAGGACAGAAGAGTTCGCATCTGCCCAAGGTTTTGAATACCAACGACCAGTCCAACGTTCTGCTCTTCTGGAGCGGGCACGGATGTTTGAAGGGTGCCAAGTATCGTGCCAACGCTTTCGTTTGGCGCGAAGGAAACCAACTGATGACAGATGAGGACTTCCGCAATGTGCTGCAGACCATGCGCAACGAGGAGCGCTACCGCAAAATGCTCCTGCTCCTTGAGCCTTGCTACTCGCGCAATATGGCGCAGCAGACGTCCAATCTTCCAGGCATTTTGGCCATAGCCAGTGCTAGCGGAAACGAAAACTCCTTTGCCGATTTCCACTCTGCCGACCTCTCTGTGTGGATGAGCGACCGCTTTAGCAACAACCTTGTGACTACGCTCACCGAAAATCCCAGTCAGAAGTTCAATGAGCTTTACGAATATCTCTACCGCCACACGCTCGGTTCGCACGTCTACATCGAAAACGGCAATTGGTTCGGCAACCTCTTCAAGATGTCGCCGGAAGAATTCATCATTCCCGTGAGCAACAAGTAGAAAACGTATGAGCATACGGCGTGATTTCAACGTTGTCCAACGAAAGCGTAGGAGGCAAACATCTATATAGGTGTTTGTCTCCTACGCTTTCGTTGGGGGAATGTTTCCTCTTTTAGTGAATGAGAACTTTTTCGGACGATGTGCTGCCGTTGCTGTAGACGGTACTTTTTATATAAATGCCTTTTTGTGTTGGAGTGGACGAAAGTCTTTGGCCGGAAAGGGAAATCCAACTAGTCTGCACGGTTTCGTCAGCGTCGGAGATGGCGTTGGATATGCCGGTGTCTGTATCTTTTGTGTGCTTGAACACCCAGTTGAGGCGCTCAGTCGTATAGCTTTGTTCGCATACGTTTTCGTGCGTCCAGCCGTCTTCAATGTTGTACTTGTATTCTGCATTGTAGGTGTCCATTTCTTTAAGGAACGATTCCACGTTGGACATCTTCATGATGCGGTCTGCCGTTCCCATCACGGTGAAGAGTGGCGTTTGCGAAACGGCTTGGGCATCAAGGCCTGAAGGATTACCGGCTACGGGCATGGCAGCGGCAAAGAAGCCAGGATGGTTGGACAGCATGTTCCATGTGCCCGTGCCGCCCATCGAACCGCCAAAGATGTAGACCTTTGAAGCGTCGGCCGCGCCGCGGTCTATGTAGTTCTGCAACAGACTGACAATGGCGTCTTGCATGGTGCCGAGCCACGAGAGGTTTGTGGGACATTGTGGCACCAGCATGATGGCTTTGCGGTTGTTGGCCTGCAGCCATGAACTGATGGCGCTGATGCCAGGTTCGTTCATTTGTGCCTCGTTGTCGTTACCTTTGCTTGTTCCGCCATGGAGGTAGATGACAAGCGAAGCCGTTTCGCCGGGGCCGGGAATAGAGGCTTTCCGATAGGGGATGGTCAGGTTTCCAGCAGAGAAAGTTTCTTTTGAAAATGTGATTTCCTGAGCCAAAGTTTCGCCCCAACCGAGAAAACTCAGTAGGGCGAAAACAAGGATTGAGAAGAGAGTGTGTTTCATTCTTTACGCTAGCGTTATCTTGTTTATTTGCGCTTACGGGGTGCGGATTTCTGGGCGGCGCGCTTGGCGTGGCGTTCCATAATCTTGTGTTCCTGCTCATACACGCGTTGTATTTGTGCTTGGGAAAGGAACTTGGAGTATTTCTTGTAGTATTTCTCGCGGATGCGGAGAATCTTTTCGCTCATCTCGAAGCGCTGCTTCATCAGCAGTTCCTTTTCCTCCTCCGTAACCCCTTTATGGTTGCGGTTGGGACGGGGACCTAACGCCCAGATGTCTTTCTTGTAGTCGCAATAGGTGGCTACGAACTGGTCGGTGACGGCATTGCTGAAAGCAAGTTCGTGGGCAATGTGGTTCGCTTCAGTCACGGCAAGCTGTTCGCGGGAGAGCTTTTGGTCGGTGCCAGAGCGGCGCGGACTACTTTGCTGTGCAAAGGCCGTGGCTGCAGAGAGAACCATTGCGATGACTAGAACGATGGTTTTGATGGTGTGTTTCATAATAGTATGGTTTTGTAAGTTGGGGTTCTTGGCTATTCGTTGATAAACACGTCTTGCTCGTAAACGCTAAGCATAAACGCTTGGTCGTCTGCGCTTAGTCGGTTGAAAGCTTGATCCACGTCGCTCATCGTGTAGGAGGCCTGTGGCCTGGACTGTGTGTGGAGGAAAAATACTAAGGCAAAGGAGGCTGCTACGGCTGCCACAGTTCCGATGAAGAGCTGCAAATGCGAAGTTTTGCGTTGCGGAGCTTTCGTTGCGTTTACAACTGGTGCGGCGGTTTGTTCTTGCTCTTTATCGTTGTTTGTGAAATCGCTTTTCACCTCTTGCCATATGCGGTCTTCAAGGTTGTCAAAGAAGCCTTCGGGCGTGGTGTAAGGTTTTTTCTTGTTGTCGGTGCTGAATATGTGGTCCATCGAGTGTTATCAGTCTGTTGATTTGATGTATTTGATGATTTTCTCTTTCGCAACGTGGTAGTTCACTTTTGCTGAAGAAGGGGTTGAGCCTGTGGCTTCTGCTATTTCCTCGTAACTGAGTTCGTCGTAGTAGCGCAGGTTGAATGTGGTCTGCTGCTTGATGGGCAGGGTGAGGATGGCTTTCTGCAGTTTTACGGCTTCCAAGTCGGTGTAGTCCACATAGGTGTCGGCCATGGGGAAGTTGGCACCGGTGTCGTTGACTTCAAGCGTGTCGGCCTCTTGTTTGCGGTTGGCTATGATGCGTAGCGCCTCGTTGGTGGCTATGCGGAAAATCCAGGCGCGGAAGGAATTGTCGTCCTTGAATTGGTCGAACGAACGGAAAATGCGGATGAACGCTTCTTGCGCGGCATCTTGTGCATCTTCGTGCGAAACAACCAGCCGTCGAATGTGCCAATAGATGGCTTGCTTGTATTTCTGCATCAAGAGCCGAAAGCCTTTTTCCGATTTCTCGCGGACGGCCTGTATGATGTCTTTGTCGTCAATACTCATGTTCTTTTGTCGGTCGTTACGTCTATAAGACCTAATGGATTTGGGAAAGTAAAAAAAGAATCCCAAATTTTCGTTTGGCATTGGGCAAAACGTAAATCTGGGATTCCTTTTGGGTGATGATAAACTTCTGATTAAGATTCTTGCTAATCAGTTTGTTATGGCGGTGATTTATAGAACCACACTAGAACCACACTTTATTCCCCTTTCTCTTCTTCCTCCTCTTCGCCGTCGGCCTTGGGGGTGCGTTTGCCGAGGGCATAGTCGGAAGGCGTCACGCCGTAGGCGTCTTTGAAGCACTGACGGAAATAGGAGGGGGTGGAGAAACCTGTGCGGTCGGAAATCTCGCTCACGCCGTATTCCGCTTCGTCGAGCATTTCGGCGGCGCGGCGCAGACGGGTGCGGCGGATGTATTCGTTGACCGTGATGCCGATGAGCGACTTGATTTTACGGTAGAGCGTGGAGTGGCTCATGCACATTTCGCTGGCAATGTAGCCCACGTCGAGTCCCGGTTCGTCGAGGTGCTCAATGACGAAGGCTTCGAGTTTGTCAAGGAATCGCTGGTCGATGGGCGAGAATTTGGGTTGCTTCGCCTCTTCGTCTGTTTCGCTTCCCGGCACGGCAATGTGCATGGCAATGGCATGTGCCATTTGTCGGCGTACGCGCAGCAAGTTGTTGATGCGCGAAAGGAGAAGGCGCGAACTGAACGGCTTGGTGAGGTATGAGTCTGCTCCTGCGGCATATCCTTCGGCCTTGTCCTCCATGAGGTCTTTGGCTGTGAGGAGAATGACGGGGATGTGGCTCGTGTTGATATCGTCTTTGATCTTCCGGCAGAGTTCAAAGCCGTCCATTACGGGCATCATCACGTCGGTGACGATGACGTCGGGGCCTGTGCTCTGTGCCAGTTTGAGACCTTGTTCGCCGTCGGCGGCTTGGATGATGCGGAAATGTTCGCCGAGCGACTCTTCGATGTATTCGCGCAGTTCGTCGTTGTCTTCCACCACGAGGAGCGTGGCGCGCGTGTCGTTGGTTTGTTCCGATGTAGGTTCTGCGGCCACAGCTTCTGCTTGCTCAGTGGCTGTGACGGCGTCGGTGGCGTGTTCGTTTTGTTCGGACTCAGCCTCTTCTTGGTGTCCGTAGGTCTCGTCGGTGAGGAGCGAGAAGGAGAACACCGAACCGCCGCTTTTGCGGTTTTCGGCCTTAACTTCGGCATGGTGGAGGTCGGCCACAGACTTCACCAATGCCAGTCCAATGCCGGAACCGGAGACTTGGTGCGGGCCGTCGGCTTGATAGTAGCGTTGGAAAATCTTGGCGAGGGCTTCTTCGGGAATGCCGTAGCCTGTGTCGCTCACGCTGATTACGGCACGCACCACTTCGCTGGTTGTGTCTTCGTCGTCAGTAGGCGGTGCCACGGCAATCTTTTCGTGGCGCAGGCTGATGCAGACTTCGCCTTTGGGGGTGTATTTCATGGCGTTGGACATGAAGTTGTCCAACACAATGTGGATGATTTCGGGGTCGAACCATTGTACGAAGTCGCCTTCTTCGATGTCGGTTTTTATCTCCACTTCGCTTTGGCGGTTGAGTTCCTTGAAGTGAAGTGCAGTCTCGTGGACTTCCTTGGCGAGGTCGGCGTGTATGACGTTGAGTTTGCGGTTTTGCGTTTCAGTCTTGCGGAATTCAAGCAGTTCGTTGACCAAACTCAGCAGTCGGTTGGCGGAACGGCGTATGCTTGAGAGCTTGGATTGGATGGACTGCGGCAGGTTGCTGTCGTTTGCCATATCGTCCAGCGGACCGATGATGAGTGTGAGCGGTGTGCGGAGTTCGTGGGTGATGTTGGTGTAGAAACGCAGACGTTCTTGGTTGAGGCTCTCATCGTTCATGTGGCGGTGGTGCTCCACGCGGAGTTGGCTTTCGAGGTCGGTTTTGCGTTTGTAGGAGCGCATGAACCACCAGAATCCGAGCACGATGAGTACGGCGTAGAAGAGTTTGGCATACCATGCGAACCAAAAAGGCGGAGCCACCACAATGCGCAGCATGGCCATGTGGCTATCCCAGTTCTGACCGGCCATGCGTGCACGCACATAGATGTTGTAGGTGCCGGGTGCAAGGTCGCGGAACGTCACGTGGTTGTCGCCTTGCGTGCTGAGCCATTGTCCGTTGCCGAGTTCTGCCACGCGGTAGTCGTATTCCGTCAGGTGGTTTTGTGCCACGTCTGTCACGTTGAACGTGAGTCGAATGGTGTTTTGGTCGTAGGGAACGGTCACTTCGGGTTGGTTGAGCGGCAAGTTTGTTGTGGAGTCTTGTTGCTCTGCGTTGCGTGTGCCGTAGGACTGGAGTCCGGTGATGCAAACGTGTGCCATGGTGGGCAGTTTGCGGAATTGCGATGGGGTGAGGCTACAAACGCCGGAAAGCGAACCGAAGAATATTTCGCCTTGCGGGCCGGTGGTTACGGAACCGTTCACGAAGTCGCCCGTAGGCACACCGTAGCGCGACGAGTAGTTTTCAAACTCGTGCGTCTTTTTGTTGAAGCGTGAGATTTGGGCGTTGGTGCTCAGCCAGAGGTAGCCGTAGGTGTCTTCGGCAATGGCGTGGATGTGCTCTTCGGCCAGTCCGTTGGTGCTGCCGTAGATCACGACACTCTTGGGGTTGGCTGTGTTGGCGAAGTGGGCGAGACCTTTGCGAGTGGCGGCCCAGATGGTTCCCGCTTTGTCCATCATCAGTTGGTTGACGGCATTGCTGTGGAGTCCGCTGCCGTTTTCGATGTGTGCCACAATTTTGCGGTTTGTGCCGACCACGTAGATGCCGCGGCCGAAGGTGGCGAGCCAGAGTTTTCCTTGGCGGTCTTTCACGATGGAGTGGACCATTACGTCCTCCATTTGGTTGTCAATCTCCGTGACGTGGCGAATTTGTCCGCCTTCGGCCACAAAGAGTCCTTGCTGTGCACCAATCCACATAAGTGCTCCGTCTTGGTAGAAGCAGTAGGGGTCGAAGTTTTCTACTGGAGCGGGCAGGGACGTAATGGCTTTCGTGGTGGGTGAGAACACGGCCACACCGTGGCGGAATGCGGAGAGCCACAGCAGGCCCTGATCATCGCGGTATATGGAGTTGATGTGGGTGTTGGGGGCGAACGAAGCGATGGACTGGGTGTGCATGGCTCCCGTCTGTGTGAGTCCGAACAGTTCGTTTTCGCCTCCGAGCCAGAGGCAACCGCTGAGGTCCATGCCGAGTCCCCACACGGGTTTGTAGCTGAGTGTGGAGTAGTTGAACTGCATGTAGGGCAGTGTGCGGAAGAGAGGGCTCATGTGGCTGACATAGTCAAGGCCGTTGCGGTAGGTTCCAATCCACACGTTGCCGAAGGAGTCTTCGAGAAATTTGTAGGCGTTGGGCGAGGAGAGCGAGCCGCTTGTGGTGCTCGGACTATAGTTGATGAATGCGCCTTCGGCGGGAGCTGTTGTGGCGGGGAGTATGCTCACGCCGCCCATATTGGTGCAGAACCAGAGGTCGCCGTTGCGGCGTTGGCCTATGTCCATCACCTGGTCGGCCAGGAGCGATTCGGGCAGTGCGGCGTTGTGGCGGAAGGTGCGGAACGTGCCGTGCTGGAGGTCCATGAGGGCAAGGCCTTGTGAGGTGCCAACCCATATGCGTCCGGCTTTGTCCTTGAAGAGAGAGTAGACCGTTGCTCCGGGCAGTCCGCCAGAGAGTGCGTTTTGCGGATTGAATACGTAGCGTTGGAGTTTCTTTGTTCGAAGGTCAATCACGCTGAGTCCACCCAGTTCGTGGCCGATGAGCAGGTGTCCGTTGCCATCGTCGAGCGAGCACCATGAGTGAAGGTTGGCGAGGCCTTTCACGTTGTTGGCATCGTAGTGGGTGAATTTGCCGTTTTTGGGGTTAAAATGTTCTACGCCCACGTGGTAGTGGGTAATCCATATGCCACCGTCGGCAGCCGCCGTGATTTTTGTCACGTCGTTCGTCATCAGTCCGTTTTTTGTGCTGTAGTGCTTCACGGTGCTCTGGCGGTCAACGTCGTAGACGCTGATGCCGTCGCGCTGCGAGGCAATCCAGAGTTGGTGAGTGGGGGCATAGAAATAGACGTCGTTGAGTTCGTCGCTGCAAATGTTGGCATTGGCTTGGCGGAACGTGGTGAAACTGTTTCCGTCGAAACGTGCAAGTCCGGCTTCGGTGGCTACCCATATGCAACCGCGATTGTCTTCGGCGAGACCTTTCACGTAGTTTGAGCAGAGTCCTCGGCTAGAGTTGAGATTGGTGAAGGATATGGGTACGGGCTGTGCGCTCAGCGTGGTGAACAATGCGCTGAGAAAAAGCATAAATACGAGCAGTCGCAGCTGCAGGTGTTTCATGGTTGCATGGGGTTTTTCCATGGCTGTTGAGTGTTCAGTTAAAAGTTCAGGTATTGTCAGGGGCATATGTCAGCCGCTAAAAGGAGAGTCTTGCTTGCAAAGTTAATGTTATTTATGAAAAGTGCGGTAAAACTGCCAAATAACTTTGATGCAAGGCTTTTATAGCTTCATGGGCTTGTAGTAGGTGTGGTGCTGTGATGGGGGGACGAGTGAGGGGTGGAAGATGCCAGCGAGGTTTTGCAGCAGGCGTTCGGGGTGGAAGGGCGTTTCTTCGTAGAAGGGTGTGAGGAGTGTGTTGCACGTCCAGATGTGGCGTTTCTTCCACGCACGGAAATTGCAGTAGCGCGGATTGTCGTTGGCGAGGGCGGGGTAGGAGAGGGGTGTGTTGGCTCCGTACTTGATGAGCCAGATGTCGGCATTGCGTCCGCGGGCAAAGACGTTTTCCATGTCGAGCGGAAGGCTTCCGGCCTCTTTGCGTTCGGCCCAGATGTATTGTGCTCCGGCGTCGGCGAGCATCTGTCCCATGGTGCTGGCGCCTCCCGGCTGGTACCATGTGGCACCGGTTTGTCTGTCGCAGATGACGCTGGGTTTGCGTTCGCGGCAGTCTTTGACTTTTTGGGCAAGCGTTTCGTAGTCCGTCTTCACTTGGTTGAAGAGCGAATCGGCGCGTTCGCTGCATCCGAAGAGCATGCCGTAGAAGCGCATCCATTCCGCTCTGCCGAGGGGGGAAGTTTCCATGTAGTCGGCACAGGCTATGATGGGCAACCCCAAACGTTCGAGCGGTCCGCTCCCTGCGTTTTCGAAGGGGGAGATGAACACGGCGTCGCAGTGAGCGGCGCGTATGAGTTCGGCATTGGGTTGCATGGAAGAGCCCATGGGGCGGATGTGGCCGCCTTGTGTGGAGAGGAGCGTCTTTACTTGCGGACTTACCACGAATTCGGCATCGGTGATTCCTGCTATGCTGTTTTGCACGCTAAGTTCGGCAAGGAGTGCTACGTGTACCGATGTGGTCAGTGCGGCGCGTTGGATTGGGGTGCGCACCAGTGTACCTTCGGGGATGTGGTGCGGCAGGGCCGACGTGCGGGGTACGAGTATGTAGGTCGCGAGCGTTTTGCCTTTGTGCCAGGGGTCTTTCACCGTGACGAGTGTGAAGCTGTCGGTGTGTTCCATCGAGAGCAAGGTGGCGTGGCTCAGCGCTATGGGGTGGCCTTCTTCCGTCCGGGACTTGTTTCCTTTGCAGGCGCAAAGGCTGATGGCAATAAGGAGCAAGACGGAAGTGTAGCGCAAAAAAGTTTTCATGTAGATGGGACGTCAGATGGTGATTTCGCCAGCTACACTGGTGTTCATCTTTTTAATGATTTCGTCGTGGCTGTATCCGTGGCCGAGGAGGAACATGAGTTTGGTGAGTACGCTCTCGAGGGTGCTGTCGTATCCGTTGATGACGCCGGCCTGTAAGAGCTGGAGCCCGGTTTCGTAACGGTGCATCTCTACTGTGCCTTTGGAGCATTGCGTGATGTTGACTACGATGACGCCTCTCTTGATGAGTTGGCGTATGCGTTCCACGAGCCATTCCTTTTGCGGAGCGTTGCCCGACCCGAAGGTTTTGAGCACTACGGCGCGCAGTCCGTTGACGGCTATGCAGGTGTCTACCACTTCTTTGCGAATGCCGGGGAAGAGGGTGAGAATCATCACGTTGTTGTCCATCAGATAATGGGGTGTGAACGTGGCGTTGGGTGCGGGGCGGCGTATGAGGTGCTGCTCGTATTTGATGTGTATGCCGGCGTGGGCAAGGGAGGGTAGGTTGAAGGAACGGAATGCGTTGAAGCCTTCGGCGTTGATTTTCGTGGTGCGGTTTCCGCGCATGAGTCGGCTTTCGAAGAAGATGCACACTTCGGGCACCATGGGTTGTCCGTCGGCATTGCGTGCGGCGGCTATTTCGATGCTTGTCAGGAGGTTTTCTTTGCCGTCGGTGCGCAACTGTCCGATGGGGAGCTGCGAACCGGTCACGATGACGGGCTTACCCACGTTTTCGAGCAAGAAACTCAGTGCCGAGGCGGTGTAGGCCATTGTGTCGGTTCCGTGGAGCAGCACAAATCCGTCGTAGTCGGCGTAGTGGTCGGCAATGATGTGTGCCATTTTTATCCAGTAGCGCGGCTCCATGTCGGAAGAGTCGATGGGCGGATTGAACGTGAGGGCATCGATGTGGTAGTTGAACTGGTTCAACTCGGGCACATAATGGCGGAACTGGTCGAAATCGAAGTTTTCAAGTGCTCCCGTTTCGGGATTTTCGATCATTCCGATGGTTCCGCCAGTGTAGATGATGAGTATGTGTGGAGTTCGTGGATTGTCCATGGGTGCAAATCTACGAAATCTTGTGGAATGTTTCCCTTTGATGAAATGTATAAAACAAATGTGCGGATTGTCCTAATTTTAACTTTTTGTCGCATAAAGGCGGATGTTTGCGTGCTGTAAGTTAGTTGTTAGGGGAAGTATCGTAGAAGGTTTGTCGCGCAACGTAGGTGTTCTTTGGCAAAAAGAAAGTTTATGTGCACATCTAACAATGATTGCTTTGTGGATATATGGTGCAAAAAAAGGCTGGGAGTTGTGGTTTTGCACAGACTCTCAGCCTATTTTGACTATTCTATAATTGTGGTTTATGTGGCGTTTGTTGCGTGCTTAGCGCAGCGCATTTATCTCCTCTTCGCTGAGGCCGGTGTAGCGCATGACTTTTTCTAGGCTGAGTCCGTCTTTGAGCATGGAACGGGCAGAGTCCATGGCTTTTTTCAAGTTGGCTTCGCGTTCTTTTGCTATGCCTTCGGCCATGCCTTTCTCCATGCCTTTGGCCATGCCTTTTGCCATGCCTTCGGCCATCCCTTTGGCCATTCCTTCGGCAATGCCTTCGCGCTTTGCTGTGCCGATGACGTCTTTTTGAATCATTACGGCATTGACGTGTTCGTCGTAGGCGTGGCGTTCGGCATCGCTCATGGCGTAGTATTGCAAGCGTTTGCGCGCTTCTGGCAGTCCGGGCGCTTTTGCTTCGTCGCTGATGTTTCCGGTTTTGAGGTAGCGCATCCACTCTTCCATGGGCGATACGGCCACATCGTTGAAGTTGTTGACGCGTATGAGGTAGTAGGTGGGGAAGATTTCCTCGGGCGATTTCTGCACGATGGTGTCGCGTTCGCGGGCGGTAATCTTGAGTTCGTCTTTGGTGTGTATGCCGACGAAGTGGTTCTGCCCGCAGTAGATGTAGTCCGCCCCTGTGCCGAGGTTGAAGTAGATGATGCTGATGGAGTAGACCTTCTTCACTTCCTGGTAGGTCTGGCCTATGTTGATGTGTTCGGTGATGGCTTTTGCCACGCCGTAGAGCATGCGCTCCAGGTAGAACGTTTCGGAAGCGTTCTGCACTTCAATGAGGATTATTTCGTCCTTGCTGTTGCGTGCTTTGATGTCAACGCGGTTGAACTTGTCGTCGGCGCTTTCTTGGTTTCCTTCGCTTTCGAGGATTTCAATGATTTTTATTTCCTCTCCGAGAAACACGGTGAGGAATCCTTCGAGCACAACGAAGTTGGCCTTTTGCCGGAGCAGTCGCTTTACGGCCCAGTCGAAACGTACGTATTTGTCTTTCAGTTCACCCATGGCTTTGAAGTCCGTTTTTTCAGTTTCTGCAAATGTATGGATTTTTTCTGAGGTGGTGAAATTGCCGGTTGCGAGGTTGCTTTCACGCGCGCGCGTATACACCGAAGTTTGTGCAAGTTGCTGTCACCCGTCACCGTCACGGACGGTTTTGCGTGCTGCGCCATGAGCAAATGTGCAGATG
>CAVALA010000065.1:0-14304 GCA_963589615.1 Prevotellamassilia timonensis | reverse complement strand
AGACAGTGGCATACATACAAGGTGTGCTCGCTGACGGCTGGAAAAAGAAAGATGCGATTGACTTGAGTCTGTACGGCGTTTGACGATAATCCTCTCGGGGGAGGATATTAAAGTTCGGGTTGAATGTTTGATCCAAAATCAGCGTGATTCGAACACCATTTGAACGTTTTTCATTGATTGTTCAAATACAACAAAAGCAGCCCGATTTGGACTGCTTTTTGCCGTTTTCAAGTGTTGTGTGCGCAAAACTTTTTGCACGTTTCGTTTTTCCCGATTTTTACACGTTTCGTTTTTCAAGTTGAGCACATTTCGTTTTGCCGGATTTACTTGTTTCGGATGGTTACGATACTTGTAGAGTATTTCATGTACGTTTGTCGGCAATTCGATTTTGGTAAAATTCATGTCAATGCTCAGTCGTAGTTGCTTCACGTCCCGTTTTCCATTCTTTCGTAGATAACATTCCGTTTTGCGTAGAACGGTTGTCAGAAAAAATGTTTAAGAGCGTTTTCGTTCATCATAATTTAGCACCAAGCCTTTGGCGTTCCAAATCTTTTCTACAAATTTGCAAGGTAAATAAAGCAAAGACGAGCGTAATCTATGCCCCTTGGACGCCCTCTCGCGTGCTTGCGGAATTGATACTTAGGCGCCTTGTCAATATCCTGTTCAATTAAACCATTCTCCAAAACATGGAAAACAGCATGTCAAACAAAAGCGGACTCAAGAAAGAAGACTTTCAGAAGGTCATCAACGGCAAGCAAACAGACTTGTTCTTCCTCCATAACTCAGAAGGCATGGAAGTGGCCGTTACAAACTACGGCGGTTCACTCGTAGCCATCATGGTACCTGATCGCGACGGCAACTATGCCAATGTCATACAAGGTCACGACAACATTGACGACTGCATCGCCTCGCCCGAACCTTTCCTTAGCACCCTCGTAGGACGCTACGGCAACCGCATATGCCACGGAAAGTTCACACTTAACGGAAAAGAATACAGCCTCGCCGTAAACAACGGACCCAACCATCTCCACGGCGGACCCACCGGCTTCCACGCCCGCGTTTGGGACGCTGAGCAGGTAAACGATCACACTCTCGTGCTTCGTTACGTCTCAGCCTACTACGAAGAGGGCTTCCCCGGCGAACTCTCCATGACGGTGATGTACTCCCTTACGGACGACAACGAACTCAAAATAGACTACAAGGGCACCACCAACAAGAAAACCATTGTCAACATGACAAGCCATGGCTTCTTCTCACTTGCGGGCATCGCGAACCCCACTCCTACGTGCGAAGACGTCATTTGTGAAATCAACGCAGACTTCTACGTACCCATTGACGAAAACAGTATTCCTACGGGCGAAATCCGCAGCGTCAAGGGCACTCCATTCGACTTTACTTCACCCCACCGCGTAGGCGACCACCTTACCGACTTCTCCGACGAACAGATAAAGAACGGTGCCGGCTACGACCACTGCTTTGTGCTTAACAAACACGAACCGGGCGAACTTACATTTGCAGCAAAGATTGTAGAACCCAAGAGCGGACGCTCCATGGAAGTCTACACCACAGAACCCGGCGTGCAGTTCTACTCCGACAACTGGGCCGATGGCTACAAAGGCCAGCACGGCGCCACCTTCGGCAAGCACTCCGCACTCTGCTTCGAAGCTCAGCACTTCCCCGACAGTCCCAACCGCGCTTATTTCCCGCCCGTGGTGCTCAAACCCGGACAGGTCTACACGCAGAAGACCATCTACAAGTTCGGCGTGGAAGACTAAGGCAAGTCTTGCCTACACACAATAAGTAGGTAACTCTCTTGAAGAAATCTAACAATAACAATAAACCTTTCTATCTTCTATTTTTAATGAGTAATCAAAAGAAACAGTGGGGTGCTATTATCGTTATGATAGCCCTCTTCGCTATGATTGCTTTCGTGACCAACCTTTGCTCACCGATGGCCATTATAGTAAAGAACGACTTTGGTGCAAGCAACGTGCTTGCTCAAATAGGTAACTATGGTAACTTTATAGCATACCTCGTCATGGGTATTCCCGCAGGTATGATTATTGCCAAAATCGGTTATAAGAAGACCGCGCTTCTCGGCCTCGTAATCGGTATCATCGGCATTCTCGTACAGTGGGCTTCTGGCCACGTAGGTAAAGAATCTGCCTTCGCTGTGTACCTTGTAGGTGCCTTCATTAGCGGCTTTACCATGTGTATTCTCAACTGCGTCGTTAACCCCATGCTTAACCTTCTTGGTGGCGGTGGTAACAAGGGTAACCAGCTTATTCAGATTGGTGGCGTGTTCAACTCCTCTGCTGCAGTAGCTGTGTACATCCTCATGGGCGCACTCATTGGCGACGCTGCTAAAGCTCATATTGCCGATGCTACTCCTGCACTTATGATTGCCCTTGGCATCTTTGTCATCGCATTCATCGTGATCTCCTTCACGAAAATCGAAGAACCCGAGCAGGCTCCCGTTGATACGAGTCTCATTAAGGGCGCTCTTGGCTATCGCCATTTTGTTCTCGGTATTCTCGGCATTTTCCTTTACATGGGCATTGAGGTAGGTGTACCTACTTACATCCTTCAATACCTCACCTCACCGCAAGGTGGTTCCATGGATGCCGCTACGGTTGGTTTGATCGTAGCTGTTTACTGGTTGATGATGCTCGTAGGCCGTTTCATCGGCGGTGCCATCGGTAGCGCTGTCAGCAGCCGTACGCAAATCACTGTTGTAAGTACGCTGACCCTCGTGCTTGTTCTTTTCGGAATGTATGCACCTACGGACATCACAGTGAGCGTTCCTGCTATCAATTGGGCTACGCTTACTGTAGGTAGCGAGACCGTTCCTGTCGGAATTTTTGCCTTCCTCCTCGTTGGTCTCTGCACTTCAGTTATGTGGGGCGGCATATTCAACATGGCAGTTGAAGGTCTTGGCAAATATACCGCCATTGCTTCAGGTATCTTCATGACAATGGTATTCGGTTGCGCTGTAATGGTAGCTCTTCAGGCAGTTGTTGCCGACGTTACTGGCGACATCCTTTCTTCTTACTGGGTTGTCGTATTCTGCGCTGCATACCTTCTCTTCTATGCCCTCGTCGGCAGCCGTGTAAGCAAATCTTCTAAAGAATAAACATCGGAAAGTACAATCGGCACTAACGTAGTGCCGATTGCACTTTTCTTTTCATCTAACAAACTAAATACCCCTATACCCATGAAACTGACAATTGAAGACGTAAGAAGTCGTTTCGTAGAACACTTTGATGGAACCACAGGTTCAGTATATGCTTCTCCCGGCCGTATCAACCTTATCGGTGAGCACACCGACTACAACGGCGGTTTCGTATTCCCCGGTGCCGTAACACAGGGCGTCATCGCAGAAATCAAGCCCAACGGAACCCGCAAGGTACGCGCTTACTCCATTGACCTCAAGGACTATGTAGAGTTCAGTCTCGACGAAGAACAGGGTCCTTCAGCCACCCACTTCCGCTTTATCTTCGGCGTTTGCCGCGAGATGATGAAGCTTGGTGTGCCCGTTGAAGGTTTCAACACCGCTTTCGCCGGCGATGTACCCCTCGGTGCAGGTATGTCTTCCTCCGCTGCTCTTGAGAGCACTTTCGCTTTCGCGCTCAACGATCTCTTTGGTGGCAACAAGATTGACAAGTTCACGCTTGCCAAGGTAGGCCAGGCAACAGAGCACAACTACATCGGTTGCAACTGCGGCATCATGGACCAGTTTGCTTCCGTATTCGGCAAGGCCGGCAGCCTTATGCGTCTTGACTGCCGTAGCCTCCAGTACAAGTACTTCCCCTTCGATCCGAAGGGTTACAAACTCGTTCTGCTCAACTCTCAGGTGAAGCACGAACTCGCCTCTTCTGCTTACAACGACCGTCGCAAGAGCTGCGAGAACGTGGTTGCTGCCATGAAGAAGCATCATCCCGAAGTGGAAACTCTCCGCGATGCTACCTACGATATGCTCGATGAAGTACGTCCCGAAGTAAGCGAAGAGGATGCACTCCGTGCCAAGTATGTAATCGGCGAGAAGTACCGCGTGCTCGAAGTTTGCGTAGCTCTCGAAGAAGGCGACTACGAAGAAGTCGGCAAGAAGATGTACGAGACTCACTACGGCTTGAGCAAGGAATATGAAGTTTCCTGCCCCGAACTCGACTTCCTCAACGACGTAGCTCACAGCTGCGGTGTAACCGGTTCCCGTATCATGGGCGGTGGCTTCGGCGGCTGCACCATCAACCTCGTTTCCGACGACCTTTACGACAACTTCATCACTACTGCAAAGCAGGCATACAAAGAGAAGTTTGGCAAGGAACCCATCGTCATCGACGTTGTCATTGGCGACGGTGCACGTAAGCTTTGCTAATAAGTCCCCCTTCTCTCAACCAAACAGCGATGCTTAGTCGCACGTGTTTGATTTCGATTTAAATTTTAAGGTTGCGCCCTTTTGGGGTGCAGCCTTTTATATTGCTCTGTTATGGATTGTGGTTCTTATTGGATTTTGAGCGGTCGCTACCAAATCGTTAACACCAATGAATAAAAAAGCGGGCCAACCGAAGTTTTCCGTTGTAAACTTTGGTTGGCCCGCTTATATTGGCGTGTTGTCTTTATGGACTTTATCCGTTCATGGAGGCGATGAACTCAGCGTTGTTTTTGGTCTTCTCAAGCTGTGTGCGCATGGATGACATGGCTTCGACTGGGGTCATTTCGGAAATGAAGCTGCGGTATACCCACATGCGCTTGAGCGTCATCTCGTCGAGCAGGAGGTCGTCGCGGCGAGTAGAAGAAGCAGCCACATTGACGGCGGGGAATATGCGCTTGTTGGCGATGGAGCGGTCGAGCTGGAGTTCCATGTTGCCCGTACCCTTGAATTCTTCAAAGATTACTTCGTCCATCTTGGAACCCGTGTCGATGAGTGCGGTGGCGATGATGGTGAGCGAACCGCCGCCTTCGATGTTTCGTGCGGCACCGAAGAAGCGCTTGGGCTTCTGGAGTGCATTGGCATCTACACCACCGGAAAGAATCTTGCCGGAGGTTGGCGCTACGGTGTTGTAGGCGCGTGCCAGACGGGTGATGGAGTCGAGGAAGATGACTACGTCGTGTCCGCACTCTACCATGCGCTTTGCTTTGTCGAGGACGATGCCGGCAATCTTCACGTGGCGCGCTGCGGGTTCGTCGAAAGTCGAAGCGATGACTTCGGCCTTTACGGTTCGCATCATGTCCGTGACTTCTTCGGGACGCTCGTCGATGAGGAGCATCATAAGGTAGGTGTCGGGGTGGTGCTCGGCAATGGCGTTGGCAATGTCCTTCATGAGCATGGTCTTACCCGTTTTAGGTTGTGCCACGATGAGGGCGCGCTGTCCTTTGCCGATGGGGCTTACGAGATCTACTACGCGGCGCGAGAGGCTGTCGTGTCCGTTGTTGGAGCAGAGCTGGAACTTTTCTTCGGGGAAGAGCGGTGTGAGGTGCTCAAAGGATACGCGGTCGCGCACTTGGTTGGGCGTGAGTCCGTTGATGAGCTCTATTTCGATGAGTGCGAAGAACTTTTCTCCTTCGCGGGGAATCTTTACCTTTCCCTGTACGACGTCGCCAGGTTTGAGACCGTATTGGCGAATTTGTGTGGGCGACACGTAGATGTCGTCGGGGGAGGCGAGGTAGTTGTAGTCGGAGGAACGGAGAAAGCCGAAGCCTTCGGGCACAATTTCAAGGACGCCGCGTCCTTCGAGTAGGTGGTCTTGCGGAGAGGGCAGGGGAGTGTTCTGCGCTTTGGATATGGGGGCTGCGGCAGGTTTTGCATTGTTGGACGTGGCGGGCGCTGCGGGACTTTGCTGGAAGCGAGCCTGCATGGCGGGATCGTCGCGGAAGCGGTGGAACTTCACGCGCTGCGGCTGCTCGTCGGGAGTGCCTTGTTCGGTGTAGCGCGGTGTGTTGTCAATTTGTGGAACGTTGAGTTCTGTGCCTTCGAAAATGACGGGGATGTCTTTGACAATGATGAAGTCGTCCGTGTTGTTGGGGTTCTCGTTGATGCGCTGTGCGATGACGTCGTTTACAATGGCGGGTGCTGCCGTGGCAGTAGTGCGGTTTTGGAGTGTGCGTTTCACTTCGTCCATGTCGAGGACGTCGTTGCTTGCGAGCGATTCGCTCTTTTGTGCGTTGATTTGTTCCGTGAGGAAATCGGGAAGTTCGGCAGGGGCGTTATCGTTTGCCGTTTCCTGTGTATTGTTGAGGGAGAGACTTGCGGCTTGCTGTGCAAGTTTCATCATGTTGAGTCGTTCTTCTTCTGCTTTTCTTAAGGCTTCGCGTGCTGCCACTTCTGCTTTTGTGGGTCGTCCGCGGCGGCGCTTTACGGGAGCTTCTTCGGGTGCTGCAAAGAGGTCGGAGAGTGTGGGGGGAGCGGCGGGAGCTTGAGCAGCGTCGTTGCCCATGTTTCCGGAGGTTACGGCGTTGTTGTTGAAGATGTTCGGGGTGGATGGCGCGGAAGCAGCGGGGCTGTCGGCGTTGGGCGCGTGTATTGCCGATGAGGGTTTAAGGTCAGACGTGAAAATGTGGTCTGCATCCTTCTTTATGATGCGTGTGCGCTTTTTGGGAGCTGCAGCTTCGGCCGACCCGGCTTCGGCTTGTGCATCGAGAATGGTGTAGACCATGTCGTCTTTTGACATATCGGGTGAAAGATGTTTGTCTAGCTTTTCAGCAACAGCAATCAGTTCTGCTTCGTTCATGTCGAGCAGTTGTTCTTTCGTTAAGTTTGCCATTATTGATTTGGGTTGTGTAGGTATTGTGCATATGCCGTATGTTTGTGTTTGCAGCAAGTGCATGGCTGCAAATGGTGCGGCATAGGTGTACATTCGTCTTAAGGGTGTCGTAAGAATGCCGTAAGCGGGCTATTGTCCGGCTGAAGCGGAATCTTGACGAATGCGCTGTAAAATTTCTTGTGGGGATGATAAAAAGAAAAAAGGGATGGTGAAGGCCGTAGTTTATCAGTTCGGCTGGCCTTTCTGTGATGTGGGGCCTTGAATGTGGCACGTTGTAGGGATTCCTTGAAACGTTTTTCCGTTGTCGAGGAGGGAATCCTGCTCCCTTTCGGAATGCAAAAGTAATACAATATTCCGATTTGCGCCCGATTGACGAAGATTTTTTGCAGTTTTTCTGCAATATTTTGTGTATGCGGATTGTAGGTGGTGCGCTCAATCCTATTTTTCGTAAATTTGCAGTACTTATGGAATCAAACGAAAATTATGTCTATACGCAGCCTGTGCTCGACTTTATCACAGTGAGTACGGAGTACTGCAAATATTTGGAGCAATGTCAGGGTGCAGAACTCTCGGACTTTCTGCGTGTGATGCGCGGTTTGCTCCCGATGGTTTACTTGAAGGCCACGCTTCTTGGCGAGGTGCCGGAAGCGCAGGGGTGGACAGAGCCTAAACTGACGGAGGCTGACTACGACTATATTCGTGGCAATGTGGCTGCGGTGCTTGCCGAGAAGGACGATTTTCTGGATGTGTTTGTGGAAGACTTCAAATATTCCGAGCATCCTGTTCTTTGTACGGTGAGTGAGAATTTGGCCGACGTGTATCAGCAGCTCCGCGAGTTGGTGGAGTCGTTCCGTTCGGGCGATGAGGATTCCATGGCGACTTCGTTGTCGGAAACGATGGTGGAGTTTCGCCTTCAGTGGGGGCAGAAGTTGCTCAACGCCCTCCGTGCGCTCCACGACGTGAGCATGGAGGTGGGCATTTGATTTCGACGGGGCCAGAACGCCGTTGGCGTGATGGAGGCTCTGAACACTTGTGAAAAGATGGGGCGCTGCGTATAGCGCCCCGTGTTGATAGCTAAACTATTTTTCTGTGTCCGTAGGCTGATGTGAATACGGACTATTTGTACGAATCCATGCGAGAGATTTTCATTAAAACAAACAAGAACTTTATACCTTCCCTTCCGCGTTTTGCGTTTGAGGGCCGCATTGTTGTGGTGCAAAGCGAGAGCGAGGCGGAACGTGCCGTGAAGGCTTTGCGTCAGTCTTCCATTTTGGGTATCGATACGGAGACGCGTCCCACGTTTCATAAGGGAGAGAGCCATAAGGTGGCGTTGCTTCAGATATCGGGCGACGATATCTGTTTTCTTTTCCGCTTGAATCAGATGGGATTTCCCCGTTGCCTGTCGGAACTGCTTGCCGACCGTTCGGTGCTGAAGGTTGGTTTGTCGCTGAAGGACGACTTCATGATGCTTCGCCGTCGCGATGCTTCGTTTGAGGCGGGCGGCTATGTGGAACTTCAGACTTATGCGGCCGAGATGGGTATTGAGGACATGAGTCTTCAGAAGCTTTACGCCAACGTGTTCCATCAGCGCATTTCGAAGGCTGCGCGTTTGTCCAATTGGGAGGCCGACGTGCTGACCGAGTCGCAGAAGGTGTATGCCGCTACGGATGCCGTGACTTGTGTGCAACTTTACAAAGAACTCAAGCGTTTGCGCGAGACGGGCAGTTACGTGTTGGTGGAAGAAGCCACGGCCTGATGATGGGTATTTATGGGCCTAATGGGCATTGTGGGCTTCTGCACACGTGATGCGGCAGAGGTAGTCGAAGTGTCCGCCTTCTATGATTTTCTCCGCTTTCAGTCCGCACTGTGCGGCAGTGTGTGCAAGGGTGGGGTAGTCCACGTAGAGCCAGTTGAAGCGGTTGCCGCGACAAGTGCCGCAAGTCATCGTGTAGTCCACTTCGCCGTAGTAGGCCGTGTGGTCTGGAAAGGTGTAGCTTCCGTCTTCTTCCTGAAATACGTAGGCGATGTCCGACGAGTCGGCAATAATCTGTCCGCCTTCTGCGAGGAGCTCTTTGCAGCGCAGGAGCAGATGCGGTAGGTTGGCGAGTGTGCCTGCAATGCCCAGTCCGTTCATAAGAAGCAGCACCGTGTTGAACCGTTCGGTAAGTTCTTCAGAGAATACGTCCGTGCACCGGGCATCGTTGACGCCACGAAGGCGTCGTGCTTCGGTGGAGAGTGGCGATATGTCGATGGACACAACGTCGAGTCCTTTAGCTTGTAAGGCGAGGGAGTGACATCCGGCACCGGCGCCCACGTCGAGTACGCGTCCTCGGCAGAGGTTCAGTGCGTGGCGCTCGAGCGGTGGCATTTGTGCTTCCGTGCGGAACAATGTTGCCACGCTCATCTCGTCGTCGTCGAACATTGAAGAACGTACGATGAGTTTTGCGGAAGTTCCGTGCAGCGTATAGTCGAGGATGGCGCGCCCCATGGCGTCGCGCTTTTCAGGAATGGTCATGTGGGGGGTGTAGTTTTAGTTCAAGTATATTATGTGTGGCAAAGGTACGCATTTTTTGACGCGTTCCGTTGCGTAGGCCAGTTTTGATAACGTACGAACGGCATTGTGTTCGTTCCGTCAAGTTTCCATATATATAATAATGAGTAGTGATAAACTGAATAAAAGACTTTCCCGTCCCCGCCGACGCGGTTGGGTGGCTTTGTTGCCGCTATTGCTTCTTGCTGTGCTGATGGGAAGCATGGGCACACTGATGGGCGACTTCTCCAAGGTGCCTATGTGCGTGGTGTTTCTCGTGGTGAGCGTGGCTTCGCTGCTGACGCTTCGCGGTTATAGCATAGAAGAGCGCGTGGCGTGTTACTCCCATGGGGCCGGTAGCAAGGACCTTCTGCTGATGGTGTGGATCTTTGTTCTTGCGGGCGCTTTTGCCAAGTCGGCGCAGACGATGGGCGCTGTGGGTGCAACGGTCGACTTGACGATGGCCGTGCTTCCGGCAAGTATGCTGCTAGCGGGGTTGTTTCTCGCCTCGTGTGTAGTTTCGCTGTGTGTGGGCACTTCCGTAGGCACCATCGTGGCCCTCGTGCCGGTGGCTGCCGAGATGAGCGCTCGCACCGCAAGTCCGATGCCCTTGATGGTGGCAGCGGTGGTGGGCGGTGCCTTCTTTGGCGATAACCTGTCGTTCATATCCGACACCACGGTGGCCGCCACACGAACGCAGGACTGTGCCATGCGCGACAAGTTTCGCACCAATTTCCGCATAGTTCTCCCTGCCGCATTGCTTTGCTTCCTCCTTTATGTGGGCCTCGGCCTGGAACATCCCGCTCAGGGCGGTGTGTTGCACGAAGAGCTTCATGTGTGGCGTGTGCTCCCCTATGTGGCAGTGCTTGTCACGGCAGTTTGTGGCATGAACGTGTTGCTGTCGCTTAGTCTGGGCATTGTGTTGACCGGCGTGGTAGGCATTGCCGACGGAGGCTTTACGCTTGCAGGTTGGATTGCGAGTCTGTCGGACGGCATAGTGGGTATGGGCGAACTGATACTCATCTCCATGATGGCGGGCGGTTTGCTCGCTGCGGTACGCAAGGCCGGTGGCGTGACCTATATGGTGCGTGGCATCACCCGCCGGGTCCATTCGCGCAAGGGTGCCGAAGTGTGTATCTCCGCTTTGGTTGCCTTTACCAATCTCTGCACGGCGAACAACACGGTGGCCATCCTTTCCGTAGGCAGCATTGTGAAGGAAATATCGCGGCGCTATGGTGTGGACAGCCGACGCAGCGCCAGTTTGCTCGACATCTTTTCCTGCGTGGTGCAGGGCATCATACCTTACGGCGCACAGCTGCTCATGGCGAGCGGACTGTGTGGCATAAGCCCTATGACCATCATACCCTATCTCTTCTATCCTATGCTTTTGGCCGTTGCCGCGTTTGTGAGCATCGGCATTTCGAAGGGGAAACAGGCGGCTTGATGCGTTGCCGTCAATGACTGCAGACGTTGCGTACGCTTTTGTAGTTATTGTCTTTTTTATAAATTTGCCAAACAAAAGATTCATCAGTATGTCAAAGGACTCAGGGCGCAAGCCCGAAACGAAAGGCCGTCTTGGCGAATACCGCGACGACATACGCCGTGCCATAGAAGTGATGGAGCGCGGCGGAGTGATAGTTTACCCGACCGATACGATATGGGGCATTGGTTGCGACGCCACGAACGAGGCGGCTGTGCGTCGTGTGTTTGAGATTAAGCACCGCAGCGATGCCAAGGCGCTCATCACGCTTGTGGACTCGGAGGTAAAAGTGGAGTCGTGCGTGAGCGAGGTGCCCGATGTGGCTTGGGACTTGATAGAACTCTCCGAAAAACCGCTGACCATCATCTACGACGGTGCGCGCAACCTTGCCCCGAACCTTTTGGCGGAAGACGGAAGCGCTGGCATCCGCGTGACGCGTGAGGAGTTCAGCCGCAACCTTTGCATGCGGTTCAAGCGTCCTATCGTCTCGACTTCGGCCAACGTGAGCGGCGAGCCTTCACCCCGTTGCTTTGCCGACATCAGCGAGGAGATACTCCGTGCTGTGGACTATGTGTGCACTTCGCGCCGTGATGAACGGAACAATCCTCCCGCCTCGAGCATCATCAAACTCGGTGCCGGCGGGGAGGTGAAGGTGATACGTGAGTAGCACTTCGCTTCGCGAAGCGAATGTGCAAATATGCAAATGTGCGAATGTGCAAATGTAGAATGCAGCATCTCGCGAATGCGTGAAAGCGTAAGGCTTCATTGAAGTAATCTCGTTCAACGGTCCTATCCGATTCTATAAAATCGTTTTTTTATTCCTATGGAATTTGTAACCAAACAGGGCGACTATCGCAGCCGTACCGTCAGAGTGCTTTCGGCTTGGATGCACAAGCATTTGAGTCCCAAGCAGTTTATCATCATTCTGAGTTTCTTTGTGGGACTGGGTGCTGCCATTGCCGCTTGGGTGTTGAAGTTTCTCATCCATGAGATTGAACACGTGCTCACGTCGCAGTTCGACGTGACGCAGGCCAACTGGCTCTTCCTTGTCTATCCTGTGGTGGGCATCTATTTCACAGCGCTTTTTATCAAATACATTGTGCGCGACGACATAGGCCATGGTGTGACGAAGATTCTCTACGCCCTCTCACGCCGTCGGGGCAACATACGCGGCCACAACTGCTGGTCGAGTGTGATAGCTTCTGCGCTAACCATCGGCTTCGGCGGTTCGGTCGGTGCCGAGTCGCCTATTGTGCTGACCGGTTCGGCTATTGGTAGTAGCCTGGGCCAGATGTTCCGTCTGGACCGCAAAACGCTGATGCTTCTCATCGGTTGTGGTGCTTCGGCAGCCGTGGCGGGCATCTTCAAAGCCCCCATTGCCGGTGTGATGTTCACGTTGGAAGTGCTGATGATGGACCTCACCATGTCGTCGCTCCTTCCCCTTCTCATAAGTTGCCTCACCGCCACTTGCTTCACCTATGCCTTTGCCGGCAGCGATTCGTTGTTCAACTTCACGGTGACGGACCAGTTCGTTGTGCAGCGCGTGCCGACCTCCGTGATGCTCGGCATTTGCTGCGGACTCATCTCGCTCTACTTCACCCGCATGATGAGCGCATTTGAAAAGACTTTCGGACGTCTTCACAACCTCTACACCAAACTCGCCCTCGGCGGCGTGGTGCTTGCCGTGCTCATCTACTTCTTCCCGCCGCTCTACGGCGAAGGTTACAGCACCATCAACGTGCTGCTCAATAGTTCCTCGGCCGAAGGTGCCGACAGTGTGCTCAACAACTCCCTGTTCTACGGCCATCCCGAGTATTTGCTCGTTTATCTTCTCCTTATCATCTTCCTGAAAGTCTTTGCTACGACGGCCACAAATGGTGGTGGCGGTTGCGGCGGTACGTTTGCGCCCAGCCTCTTCCTCGGTTGCCTCACGGGTTTCGTGTTCTCCCGTTTGTGGAACCAATATGGCATTGGCGTGACTGTTCCCGAAACAAACTATGCCCTTCTCGGCATGGCAGGTCTGATGAGCGGTGTGTTCCACGCTCCGTTGACCGGTGTGTTCCTCATAGCCGAACTCACCGGCGGTTACGACCTCTTCATCCCGCTGATGATTGTTTCGGCCTGCTCTTATCTTACCATCCACGCGTTCGAACCCCACAACATCTACGCCATCCGCTTGGCACGTCAGGGCGAACTCCTCACGCACCACACCGACCGTAACGTACTCACACTCATGAGCCTCGACTCCATCATCGACAAGGAGCGTGCCGTGTTGACCCCCGACATGTATCTCGGCCAGATTGTACAGTCCGTGTCGTCGAGCAAGCGTCTCCACTTTGCCGTGGTCGACATCAACGGTGCGCTGATGGGCGTGATCAACCTCAATAACATCCGCAAGATTATCTTCCGCAGCGAGCTTTACCGCATGTACAAGGCCAACCAACTCATGGAGCAGCCGAGAGTGAAACTCCGCACGGACGACAGTATGCAGGCGGTGATGGACAAGTTTCAGAGTTGCGACTCCGGCACACTCGTGGTAGTCCGTCCCGACGGCACGTATGCCGGTTTCGTTTCGCGCACGAAACTCTTCTCCACCTATCGCCAGGTCCTCAAGGACTTCTCAGACGAGTGATTTTGGACTTTCTCTTCTTCTAAATTATAGCATACACCACATGGACATATACGGACTTCTTGGCCATCCGCTGGGCCACAGCTATTCAGCGGCATTCTTCAACGAAAAGTTTAGCCGCGAAGGCATCGATGCCGAATATCGCAACTTCGACTTCCCCTCCATAGAAGAAGCCGTGGAAGCCCTGCGTGTGGAGCCTAACTTGCGTGGGTTTAACGTAACCATTCCTTACAAGCAACAGATTGTTCCCCACCTCGCTAGCCTCACTCCCGAAGCTGCAGCCATAGGGGCGGTCAACGTTGTCAAAGTAGAACGCTGTGCCGACGGAACTGTCCGCTTCCATGGTGCCAACTCCGATGCTTACGGCTTTGGCGAGTCCATCAAACCGCTCATCTCCGCGCCCCTCTATCGCAAGGCCCTTGTGCTCGGTACGGGTGGCGCCTCCAAGGCCGTGCACCACGTGCTGCGCAGCCTCGGCCTGGCGACTGTTGCCGTGAGCCGCACCCCGAAAGAGGGCTGCATCACGTATGCCGACATCGACGCCGCACTCATGGCCGAAGCCCTCGTGGTGGTCAACAGTACACCGCTCGGCATGTACCCCAAAGTGGATGCTTGTCCCGCCATTCCTTACGAGCTTCTCACTCCCGAACACGTACTCTTCGACCTCGTCTACAATCCCGAGACCACGCTCTTCATGAAACGCGGTGCCGAACGTGGTGCCCGTGTGAAGAACGGACTCGAAATGCTCCACCTCCAAGCCATCGGCGCATGGAAGGTGTGGAACGAGGAAAAATAATGGGGCTATAAGCTCCTTTCTGAGAGATATTTAAATACGAACAATAACGCACTAAGTAATGTTCAAAAAATAACTTCCGCAGAATTTGCAAGCGCGGAGCGGGCTGAA
>CAVALA010000064.1:0-14566 GCA_963589615.1 Prevotellamassilia timonensis | reverse complement strand
AACTTTTTTCCTAAACACGCGAATAGTCTGAACGAAAGTTCAGACTATTTTTTTTGTATATGCGCAGCGTATTAATTGCAACGCATGAGTGCGCAAGCGCATGGGGGTCACGTCTCCGACGTGACGCTCTACACGGCGTGTCAAAGCGAAGCACGCAAAAGCCTCCGTGAGGCTCGGAGACCTGCCCCCCATGCGCTACGCCCTCATAACGCAGCGCTCCAGCAAAGCTCCCATAGTTACCTAAAAACATAGAATTTCTCTCTTCCTTAGCATTTACTACCATAGATCTTCAACTTCCGCTGAAAATATGTAAATTTGCAAGAATATAATCAAAACGTAAGGTTATGAACAGACGAATATTCCTTTTCAAAACGCTTCTGGGAGCTGCCGCCTTCCTTGGCGCAAGCACGCTCTTCACCGCTTGTAGCGATGAGACAAAAGAAGCCGTGTCACCGACCGATCCTACGACCGACGACACAACCCCAACGACCGACCAACTCGGCGTGTGCTACGACGGCAAGACACTTTTGCTCGGTGACGACCGCACAGGTATTAATGCCTCTGTTGCAGCTCGCATTAAGAATCCTGTAAGCGATTTCTCCCCCAACCTCGCTTCTGTTGTGCTTGTAAATGGCGCCAACGTGAAGGTGAGAGTAGCCGACGTGCCCCAACTCATCGAGGCTTATAACAACTACACCAACTTCGTTGTTGTGGGCGGTCGCGGCAACGAGACTATAGCTGCGCTGGCTGACACCGTGAACAAGACCATTGACCAGCTCGATGCCGAGGGCAAAGACACGTACCCTTACCGTAAGTTCCTCGAAGGCGTTGAATCTGCCCGTTTGCAACTCGATAAAGACTCTGTTGACGTTTCGTCTGTGGCTGGCTTCCGCAAGAATTCGTCCTTTGGTTCTCCTTCGCTCGACAATGCCTATGCCAATAGCAAACCTGACGAAAACGACTCCATTAAGGGTGTAGAGGAAAACTACAAGCCTAATGGCTATCGCTACGGCCTCTCCGCAGACAACCTCATATCGTGGATGAAAGAATCGGATGATCTAGACAATGGTGGCAATGCCGAAGAAGAAGCAGGCGTTTATACCATCTCCAAATCAACAGTGTTTTGGCGCCCAGTTACGGGCTGCCAGGTAAATTGTGGCATTAATTACAAAATTGAGATTATCCCGCTTTATAAATTCGATACGGATGAGGACTACTACCTTATGCGTTATCTGATAACGGTAAAGAATTCGGAACTTCCAGATCCTTATACCCTTCATAAGGGTGGCTATTGGAATAAAATAACGCCTAGTTATACAACTTGGTATGGAGCAAAAAAGAATTACTGGCTCGGTCCTGTTTTATATGCGCTCCATTTTAAAGCAGAAATGTTCCAAAGTAAGGGAGGAAACGAGGAAGTCGTTGCATATGATCCTCAACCCAGTCCTTCTGCTTATGCTGGTAAGGAATATGGCTTCGACTTTCAGATGGACAACATCGTTCCTATTCAGCCGACGGTAACATCAAACGCATCTACGACATACAGTTATAAGAAGTTATGGAACGTGCAGCCGATTGAAGGTGCTTCTATTACGAACTATCTCAAAACGAGTCCAGACTCATCTGCAGTTGACTGGATCTATTTTGGAACGATGCCTACTTATAAAAGTGGTTCGATTACTCATGTGCCTGAATACCAAACCAATGATTTTACGATAGGATTTTCATGGATTACAAAGATTAAAAATCCGAAGCATGATGTTCGCTATAGATTTACTCCAGACCCAGTAGCGTATTACTATGAGGTATGCCCTGACTATTCAGATATGGATTGCACAAATCATCATGGGCTAGCTGACTATTTGGATTATACTCTTGAGTCAGATGGCAGGGGTACACAAGGTTACGAAATGCCCGAACCCAACCGTAGCCGTACGTCCTATAACATTGTGGTCGATTGCGAGGATTCCCAGCAAAACATAAAGGATGTCGATGCAGATATCCAAAACGAACTCGGCTTCTCTTCGCAGAACCCCGTTTATAGCTATGCGAAGAACGATGCTGAAGGTCAGGCACAGGCTATCAAGGCCTTCAAACAATATGCTGAATTGTTGAAGGTTAAAACACGTCAATACGCTTTCGTGTTTAAAGCCAACCTCTCGCTCGTTAGAACTGACAACAACTCTAACGAAACAGTGTCCACGATATATGTGAACAACATGGAATAACGGCAATTAAAAGACTTCCGCGGAAATGCTGCGGAAGTCTTTTCTTTTACTGGAGCGCAAATATCTCATTCTGACCAACCATTTGGTAGAACGGAATGTTTCGCATATCTTTGCAGAGAACTCAAATCTACTAACACTTGAATTTATGGCCATAGAAAGAACCCTTGTTCTCCTTAAGCCTTGTACGCTTCAGCGCGGCTTGGTGGGAGAGATTGTAAGCATCTTTGAAAAGAAAGGTCTTCAGCTTTGCGGCATGAAGATGATGCAACTTACCGACGAACTGCTCTCCGAACATTATGCCCACCTCAGTGCGAAGCCCTTCTTCCAGCGAGTGAAGGACTCCATGATGACGGCTCCCGTTGTGGCACTTTGCCTACAGGGCGTCGATGCCATTGCGGCGGTGAGAGCTCTTGCCGGACCTACCAACGGACGCAACGCTGCACCCGGAACCATCAGAGGAAGCTATTGCATGAGTTTTCAAGAGAACATCGTCCATGCTTCTGATTCGCCCGAAACGGCTGCAGCAGAACTCAAGCGCTTCTTCCGCGACGACGAAATAATAGATTGGAACTACGCCGCCTTCCCCTTCCTCTACGCTAGCGATGAGCGTTGAACCCTAGCGTTGCTTGGCAAAGAGAAAGTATTGAATGGTTCTATAAACAAAACCCCACAAACCCATGAGCGAAGCAACGAATCAAACTCAGAACGTATTGAAACCTACTGTGTCCCTTGTGCTGTCTAGCGGCGGTGCAAGGGGCTATGCGCATATAGGGGCTATAGAGGAATTGCTGCAGCGCGGCTATACCATAAATTCCGTGGCAGGAACTTCTATGGGCGCACTCATTGGCGGAATGTATGTGGCTGGAAAGCTTGAGGAAGTAAAGCAATGGATGTGTTCCATTGACCGCAAGGAAATGCTAGCCCTCATGGACTGGTCGTTGGGACTTGACCACGTGGTGAAAGGCGACAAGGTGATAAAAAAGTTGCGCGAGATGGTGCCCGACGTGAAGATTGAAGAACTTCCCGTGCCGTTCTGCGCCGTTTCGGCCGACCTGGCCACGAAGCGCGAAGTGGTGTTTCGCAAAGGTAGTCTTTACCGTGCCATCCGTGCTTCCATCAGCATCCCCTCTGTGTTCAAACCCGTACGAATAGCCCACCACCAATTGGTTGATGGCGGCATTGCCAATGCCTTGCCGCTCAACCGCGTGGCGCGGATGGAAGGCGACCTTCTCGTAAGTGTTAACGTCAGCGCACCGTCCACCGAAGAAGCCGCACGCTTGCACGCAGGAGAAGAGAGTGGCGAGAAGAAACCCTCTTCGTGGTTCGACCACCTTGTTCCCGAAGCCTTGAAACAGCGTGTGGAACGCAACTACGTGTCGCTGCTCTCTGAGGCTTTCGGCATGATGATAGAGCGCAGCACGGTGGCGGCGCAGAAACTCAACAAGCCCGATGTGGCTGTAAACATTCCCATGAACCGCTTTGGTGCTTTCGACTTCGACAAAGCCGAAGGCATCATTGCCGAAGGCCGCCGCTTCATGGCGCAAGCACTGGACGAGTATGAACGCCGCACGGCAATGCTGCGCGACGATTTTTAGCGGCAGCTTTTCCTGACAATCTATGTTTTCCATCCTTATTCCAACATACAACTACGACTGTTCGCGCCTAGTCTGCGACCTTGATGCCCAATGTGCGGCCTTCATGGCCTGTACGCCTGGCTTCGACTACGAGATAATCCTTGGCGACGACGCTTCGACAGACGAAAAGAGCGTTCGCGCCAACTGTGATGCCGTGGCGCACTCGGCCCACTGCCGCTACGTGGCCGCAGAAAAGAATGCTGGCCAGGCCACTTTGCGCAACCGTTTGGCCGACGAGGCGCAGTTTCCTTATCTTCTTTTCTTCGACAGCGATGCTGAAGTTTGCACGGAAAACTTCATTGCTACTTATTGGACAAACCGCGACAAGGCCGATGCCGTGTGCGGAGCTGTTCGCAATCCGGATGGCGAAGCGAAGCCGGGCACCGAACTCCGTTGGCGTTATGAGCACAAGGCGGAGGGGATACGTACGGTGGAGTATCGCATGAAACATCCCTACAGTTACCTCACCGGTTTCAATCTGCTTATTCGCCGCGACGTTTTTCAGCGCATCCGTTTCGATGCACGTTGTACACAGTATGGCTACGAAGACGCCCTTTTTGGCTTGGAACTTCAGCGTCAGGGATTTAGCATTGCGCACATCGACAATCCCCTTATCCATCTCGGCATAGACTCTAACGCATCTTTCCTCGCCAAAACCGAAACGGCCCTCCGCACGCTCTACACCTTGGGCGGCCCCATGCAGGGCTTTGCCGGTGCATCGCGTTTTCAACGCAAGTTGCAGCGCGCAGGTCTGAGCCAACTTTTTGCTGCGTTCTTTTGTATGGTTCGTCCGCTGCTGCGCCGCCATTTGCTCGGACACAATCCTTCACTGCACGTTTTTGATGTCTATAAGTTGGGATATTACTGCAATTTATGCCGAAAGGGAAGGAAATAGGCGCGATTTTGTGATTTTTGTTTCTTTGATGGCGCCTTTTCTTGGCAATTGTTTATATTTGCAAAAGAATAATCATATAACCAATTGACAACTTATGAAACTCCGAAATCTCTTACTTGGCGCTTGTGTGGCCTTCTCTGCGTCTGCCTTCGCCCAAACCGAAAATATGTTGGTACACTTGAAGGACGGAAGCGTGCAGCGCTTCAGCGTGGACCAGGTGGACAGCGTAAGTTTCTCGTCTGCTTCGACCGACGAGAAAGACGTGCTTAACATGAAGGTCGATGAAGTGGGCCAGCTCTTTGCCGCTTTCTCTGCCAATCCCGAAAGTGGGGTCGGCACGTACAACATCATGTACCTCTCCAAGTCGGAGTACGATCAGTACGAGTCTGACGACGACGTGGTGGCCGACGACTTGCTCTTCTTCTCGCAGTACGCCCAGTATTACAATATGTCGCTCTCCAGTATCCTTTCGCAAGTGCTCTACAGCGGCGAGATGTCCGACTTCGTTACTGGTATCATCCCCAACGAGGACTACGTGATTTGGGGTTACGGCATGGACACGAACGGCAAACTCACCTCTCCGTTCCGCAAACTGACGTTCCACACGCTGCCCGTAGAGAAGAAGGACGGCAACATTGCCATCGACGTGACTTATGCCTCCGACGGTACGCCTACGGTGAAGTTCACGCCCGACGACGCCAGTCGCAACTACATCAGCGGCTTTGTGGCCGACACGCTCAGCGACTCCTACATTGTTGACCTCATCAATCAGGATACGAGCAACAACCTCTACGACTACATCTCGGGCGAAAGTTCGCTGAGCGAAGCCTTGGCAGACTTGACGGACAAGGGGGAGCGCACCGTGCAGTTGAGCGGTTCAACGGCCGGCGAGTCGTACTACGCCGTAGCCGCTTATGTCAGCGACGGTGGCGCCATCAACTCTGAACTTTGCAAGTCGCGCATCGTGGTGTCTTCTTCGTCAACCTCGTCGGTTAAAGGCGTAAAGGCTCTTCGACAGATTGCACCTTCGGCACCCGTAAAAGCAAAGGTTCACCGCTTGCTGCCGAAGCGCATGGCTTTGCAGTAAAGCCTCGGCAAGTGATATTTCCATTTTTTTAGAACCACCATACAACAAACCCCTCCGTTGAACCTTGCAGAAGATTCGGCGGAGGGGTTTGTTGTGTGGTATAAATGTTATTTCCATCGCCACTTCTTGACGAGCAGACGGCCGCGGCGCACCACGGGGAGGGAGGCGATGGCGGCGCGGAGCTTGTTGTCGAGGATGATGAGCGTGACGGAAATGAGAATCAGCACGATGCCGGCGGCAAGGCGTGTGGTGAGCACTTCACCGAAGATCCACATGCCGAGCACCACGGCAGTGACCGGTTCGAGTGCGCCCATGATGGCTGTGGGCGTGGAGCCGATGCAGTTGATGGCCATGGCCATGAACACGAGCGAGATGACCGTCGGTACGAGGCCCAGCAACAGAGCGTAGGCCCATTGCGTTGGCGTGTGGAGCATCTGCAGGTCGCCCGTTCCGCTGAAGATGGCGTAGAGCGTGAGGAAGAAGAGGCAGGTGAGCATGGCATAGAACGTGAGTTTTATGCTGGACATGACGATGCCGCTTTTGTTGACCAGTATGATGTAGAGCGCGTAGGCCAGGGCTGAAATCATGACCACTACGATGCCTATGGTTTCTACGGGTTTTCCGTCGTCGCCTTTGTAGAGTAGGGCTATGCCGCCTATGGTCATGAGGATGGCCACGACGGAAGGCCACTTGAGCCGTTCGCCGAAGAACAGGGCCATAAGGATGGCGGTAAACACGGGGTAGGCAAAGACGAGTGTGGCTGCCACGCCGGCTCCAAGATAGTAGAAACTAATGAAGTAAGTGATGGAGGAGAGGGCGAAGATGGCGCCGAGCAGTGTGACTACTATGGCTTCGCGGCGCGTCAAGGAGAAACTTCTGCGCTGGGCGAGCATCAGGAGTCCGAGCATGATGGTGCCGAAGAAGAATCGGTAGAAGAGCACCGTGTTGGTATTGACGTTGTCTTTGTAGAGCGAGAGTGCACAAAGGGGGTTCATACCGTAGCTTATGGCAGCGATGCAACCATAGATGCTTCCTTTGATGTTGTTGCTGATTGTCATTTTATAGATAGGGTAGGTTAGTTTCGGGGCGGAACGTGTAGAACCGTCTTTCAAGAAACAACCGCCTGAAATCTTACGATTTCAAGCGGTTCTTCAAGTGTGGTGCCACCAGGAATCGAACCGGGGACACAAGGATTTTCAGTCCTTTGCTCTACCAACTGAGCTATGGCACCTTAAAAGTATCTATTGTTTTTCGTTTTGCGGTTGCAAAAGTAGTGAACATATTCCATATAGCCAAAAGAAGAGCGGATTTTTTTGTCGTTGTGGAACTTTTTGCCGTGGAAGTGAGCAATGTGTGCGTAATATTTATCATATTTGCAACGTGTCCAAGGCTTATTTCCGGCAGTTAGAGCCCCAACGTCTTGGATATGTTTTTTGAGAGACAATGGTAAGGAAGAGCAAAAGTGCTTCCTTTCAACATAATATATATCCATGAATAAATCAGAATCAACTCCCCTTCCGCTTTCTCCTGAAGAGGTGGAGCGCACCTTGCAGGAATCCACGGTGGCTTTTGGGCAAGACTTGATTATTCTCAACGATGTTTCCCCACTGGGGATACAGCGCCACTCCTTTCAGGTAGGTTTTCTGGTGTTGAGCATATGCACCTCCGGTGAGGCCCATTTCACGCTGATGGGTCAGGAGTGTGTGATGCACAAGAACGACCTCGTGATTCTCTTCGGCGACCAGATGTTCAAAAACTTGAGCGTGAGCGACGATTTCCATGCTCCCACGGTGCTTATGTCGCGCGCTTATGCGCAAGACTGCCTTGTGGGACTCAACTATTTGTGGCCTTACCTCATCTACGTGATGGCCAATCCCGTGGTCCATCTCACAGAAATGGAGAGCGAATGGGTGATGAACTGTTTGCGCCTGCTCCGTCAGCGCGTGGGACAGGCCGACAAGAGCCGCTTCCTGCGCGAAACGGTCGTTTCACTCACGCGTGCGTTCTACTTTGAAGTGTGCAGTCTGCTCGACAAGCGTACCCCCGAGGGACAAGCCCGGCGCCAGAGTCGTTCGTACGTCATCTTCGACCAGTTTATCCGTCTCGTGTCCATCAACTTCAAGCGCGAGCGCAGCGTGGAATGGTACAGCAACGAGATGTGCCTTACGCCCAAGCATCTCTCAGAAGTGGTGAAGACGGTGAGTGGGAAAACGGCGGGACAGTGGATTACGCTTTTTGTGATGATCGAAACGAAAATGCTGCTTCACGACTCTTCGCTCTCGATAAAGGAAATCTCGCTCGAAATGAATTTCCCCAACCAGAGTTTCCTCGGCAAATATTTCAAAAACATTGCCGGTATGTCGCCCAGCGACTATCGGAAAATGGTGCTCCGCGACGAAGAGTGATTCTCCTACCGCATTTCGTAAAAATTCCAAGCCTTGAAATTAAAATTCCAAGGCTTGGAATTTTTGTTTCAAGGCTTGGAATTTTTGTCCCAAATCTTGGGATTCGTTTTGGGACTGCACATTGTTGATAATCAGAAGCTTGCGGATTTGCGCAAAACTAAGGCATTTTTAGGCTCTTTGTAGAAGAATGAACGTGCGTGTAGCGAGCTTACGAAAATGCTGCATCAGAGCTAATCGCATTCAAGAAATAATGTTGTACATTCGCACAGAAAAGTCCGCCGCATGATACTCCATCTCTTCAATCCCTCTCACGACGAGGCCCTCGCCGCCAACTCTCCTTATTACTATCCAGCCAATGTGGCACGCCGCTTGCAGAGCGAACAAGGCGCGCTTCCTGCCCTTTGGGCTGGGGAAGGCAATGCCGTGTTGCTCAGCGAGGAGAGCGACGTTCCGCACGATGCCCCGTGGTGTAAGGGTGTACGATTTGTGAAGCCGCGAGAACTCAAAACCTCCTTTTGGCAAGAAGTGGAGCACATCAGTCCGTGGGGATGGGACCCCCTCGTGCGCCATCAGTTGCACCGCGCAGGTGCTCCCGAGCAACTGTTGCCTACGGATGGCGAACTCGCCACAATTCGCAGCCTCAGTTCGCGCCACACAACCACCGCTCTGCTGCCGCGCTTGAAGGAACGGTTGCTTGCCCGGTGCGGTTTGCCTACAGTGGGCGAATCGGTGGTCGTAGATTCGGAGCACGAAGCGCAACGCCTCGCGGCGCAATGGGACGGTGCCATGGCAAAGTCGCTATGGTCGTGCAGCGGACGCGGCGTGTTTCGCCTCAATCCCGTGCCCGCCGACAACGACCTTCGACGGCTTGCACGCTTGCTGCGCGAACAGGGTGGGGTGGAGTTGGAACCCGTTTACACCCCTGTGCTCAACTTCGCACTCGAATTTCAAGCCCACGCCGACGGCAGCGTAGAACCCTTGGGCGTTTCGCTCTTCGGAACGAATGCTTCCGGAGGATATGTGGGAAATGCCGTGGCACCGCAAAGCGAACTGAAGCAGGAAGTGGCGCGCGTCATGCAATGGAGCGACGACGTCTTGCCGCAGACAATGGAAATTTGTGCCGCAGAACTGGAGTCGTTCCTCGCTCAGCAATATGTTGGGCCTTTGGGCGTGGACATGATGGCCGCTGCCGCTTCGACGGAAGGTGCTCCCGCTGTGCTCCATCCTTGCATCGAACTCAATCTGCGTCGCACAATGGGACATGTGGCGCTCACCATAGCACAACGTATGTTAAACCGCGAGGATTTGCCCGTTTCGCTTCGGAATTTGTGCTACTTTTGTAAACTTGTGTAACCATTCTTTGCTTTGTGCAGCTGAATGGCAAGTCCCCATAGCGAATTATCCTTTCCTTATCAACCCTATAAACAAGAAATCCACGATGAAAATCAAGCATTTCCTTTTCCTCCTCCTTTTCATCTTCTCTTCACTCGGTGCAAAAGCCCAGTTCTCACAAGGCACTAAATATGTCGGTGCATCGATTTCCGGCATTGGTCTTTCCTATAGCGGCAACGAGAAATTTCGCTTTGGCATCGACGCCAACGCAGGCTATTTCATTGCCGACTGCGTTATGCTCCGTGCCAATTTGGGCTACGAGCACACGAAAGCAATAGACGACTTCAGCATAGGTGCAGGTGCCCGCTACTACTTCGACCAGTGTGGCGTGTTTCTCGGTGCCGGTGTGGAATATGACCATTTCACTCCGAGCAACAACGACGTGATGATTCCTTGCGAAGTGGGCTACGCCTTTTTCGTGAACCGCTTCATCACCATCGAACCTTCGCTCTACTACAAGATGTCGCTCCACGACTTTTCCAACAATAGCACCGTGGGCTTCAAAATAGGACTCGGATTCTACTTCTAATCATTTGCTGAGGCAAATGATTAGAAAATGTGCAAATATGCGAATGTGCAAATGTGCAAATGTGGTTAGCTTTGAAGCGTCACATTTCCGCGCATTTGCACATTTGTGAAACAATGCAATCGCACGTTCTCAGCATTCTATATTCGCACATTTGCACATCTGCACATTCGCACATTAAATACTCTTCTTATGACCGAAATATCAACACTTGGTGAGTTTGGACTTATCCATCACCTTACCGACGACATAAAACCCGAAAATGCCTCCACCCTTCGCGGTATCGGCGACGACTGCGCTGTGCTCAACTACAGCGGTTCGCCCGAATCGACGCGCCGCACGCTTGTCACCACCGACATGCTTATGGAAGGCATTCATTTCGACCTCGTCTACACTCCGCTTAAGCACCTTGGCTACAAAGCCGCCATGGTGAACTTTTCCGACGTCTACGCCATGAACGGTACGCCGCGCCAACTGCTCGTCAGCGTCGCCGTAGGCCGCCGCTTCGGTGTGGAACACATGGAAGAACTCTACGCCGGCATCCGCTTGGCGTGCGAACGTCACCACGTGGATCTCGTGGGGGGCGACACCACTTCGTCAGTCACCGGTCTTGCCCTGAGTCTCACGTGTATTGGCGATGCTGAGGCCGAGGACATTGCCTATCGTTCCGGTGCGAGGGACACTGATCTTATCTGCGTGAGCGGAAACCTCGGCGCGGCCTATATGGGCCTGCAGTTGCTGGAACGCGAGAAGCGCGTGTTTGAGTCGCAAAAAGGTTCTTCCGAAACAATGGCGCAGCCCGACTTCAGCGGACGCGAATATCTCATTGAGCGCATGCTCAAACCCGAAGCCCGCCGCGACATCATCAGCCGGTTGCGCGAGGCGGGCATCAAGCCTACGTCCATGATGGACATCAGCGACGGACTCTCGTCGGAAGTCATGCACATCTGCGAACAGAGCCACACGGGCTGCCGCATCTACGAGGAACGCATCCCCATAGACTACCAGACGGCCGTTGCCGCCGAAGAGTTCAACTTCAACGTCTACACGGCAGCCCTCAACGGCGGTGAGGACTACGAACTCCTCTTCACCGTGCCGCTCACGGACAACGACCGCGTCAGCCAAATAGAAGACGTGAAAGTGGTGGGCTACATCACCCGCGAAGAGCTCGGCCGCAAACTCGTGACGCGCGACGGCAACGAGTTCGACCTCAAGGCGCAAGGCTGGCAGCACAGCTAACGAAACTTTTTCATCTACAAACCCCAAAACAAGAGCCGCATCCGACACAAGTCAGATGCGGCTCTTGCCGTAATGTAGTGAAATGAAGTTCCGCTTACTTGCTCATCTTCATGCCAATCTTCATTCCGCTGTAGTTGCTGAGGAGTGAAGTGAGCGTGCCGATGGAAGTGTTCTTGGTCAGTGCTGAAGCACCCTTGAGAAGGGTAAGCATCTTGTCGCTGTCCATGAGAAGGCTGATGGTGTTGCCGCTCTTTACCACGTTGCAGTTGAAAGAAGCCAAACCAGCAAGGTAAGACATCTTCATGGTCTTGTCGGAAGAGTTGAGCGTGTAAGTACCGTTGAGCGTACGTCCGCCGATGGTAGCAGTGAACGTGTTGTCCTTGTTGAAGGTATAAGAGCAAGAGCCTGCCTTAATGCCCACTTTAGAAAGCTGCGTGTCGAGCTGGCTTTCAATCTTGGAAGCAGCTACCGCACCGCCGGCCTTGGCAAGAAGGTTCTCCGACTCAAACACGCAGTCGGCACCCTTGTAGTTCCACGTACCAATGAGGTCGCTCTGGGAGATGGAAGAGCTTCCGCCGAGCACGTTGCCCAAGATGTTGCCGAGCAGGCTGCCCGTGCTTGACAAGCTGGAAGAAGCGGAAGAGGAAGATGAAGATGTGCCTGTGCCAAGCGCATTGTTAAGTACTGCACTGCCCACGGTGCCAAGCACGCTGCTTGAACTGCCGCAACCGGTGAGAAGTACCGAGCCGGCCATAAGAGCCAGCGAAAGAGTTACTTTTTTCATTGTCTTATATTGTAGATAAGTCTATAATTTCCAAAGTGCAAAATTGCAAAAAAACGTCTTCGCTCGCAACATTAATGGACAGAACATGCGCTTTTCTCGCCGAACGTGGGTTGTTTTCGCACTTAAAACCAATCGTATAAGCCCGAGCGTGAGGGCTTTACTCCTTCTTTCCGAAAATGCTTTTGCTGAAGCGCTGCATCACCACGGCACACGAGGCATCGCCCGTGATGGACATCGTGGTGCGCCCCATGTCGACCAAGCGGTCCACGCCGGCGGCAACTGCCACACCCTCAATGGGTATGCCCGCCGAGGCGAAAACCATGGCCATCAGCGCCAAGGCACCGCCCGGCACACCCGGCACACCTATCGATGCGATGGTGGAGGAGAGCACGATGGCCATATACTGCTGCGCCGTGAGGTCCATGCCGCAACAGGTGGCGATGAACACACTGGTGACGCCGAGGTAGATGGCCGTTCCGTCCATGTTGATGGTAGCGCCGAGCGAAAGCACGAAATTGCAGATTTCGTCGCGCACTCCCATGCGCTTGTTCGACTCCACGTTGTAGGGTATTGTTGCCACACTTGAGGCGCTGGAGAAGGCAAACATCATGGCGGGCATCATCTCCTTGAAAAACTTCAGCGGACTGACTTTCCCGAGGAAGAAGACCAGCGGCGCATAGATGATTGCGGCGTGCAGCACGAAGCAGAAGTAGTTTGCCCCGATGAGCGAGGCGTAAGAACCCACCACTTGCGGACCGTTGTCCGCCACAACGGGGGTGAGCATGCAAAACACGCCGATGGGGGCGAGCGAGAGTATGTAGCTTAGTATCTTTTGTACTACTTCGTTCATGCTGACGACGAAGTCGCGTACGGGCTTTGCCTTGTCGCCCACGTGAACTATGGCAAAACCGAAAAAGAGGGTGATGACGATGACCTGCATCATGTTGCCTTCACCGATGGGAAGGACAATGTTGCTCGGAAACATGTTTACAATCTGGTCCATCAGCGTGACGTCGTACACTTTCACGTCGGCCTCTGCGGCAGGGAGTTTGATGAGCGGGAACCAGTCCTTCACGGACGAGGCCACAAATAGCGCCAGACTGACGGCCGCTATCGTGGTCAACGTGAAGTAGACAAGCACACGCACACCGAGTTTTCCCACTTTGGAAATATCCTGCATGGAGAGTATGCCGGTGATGATAGACATCATGACCAACGGCACCACAATGAATTTCAAGAGGTTGAGAAATATCGTGCCGAAGGGTTTGATGTAGCTGTCGGCCACTTCGGGCACGCTCTGCATGGCCCATCCTGTGAGGATGGCGAGCACAAGGGCAAGGAATATCTGCCCGGTAAAGGGAATTTTACGCAAACGTAGTTTCATGAAGCGTTTGTTGAAAAAAAGAAATAGCAACTGCAAAGGTACGAAAAGTGGACTAAACTTTTGGTTCGAGGGCAAAAGGGGGAACTTTAGTTTCTGAATCGCTGTTGATATGCCACCTTCTTCTCACCCAATATTGTTGACTAACATAAAACAATACGAGACAATGAATACGACATCTGTGAAAATCAAATTTCGTGAGTCAACAGTAGCCGGGAAAGAAGGAACGCTCTACTATCAAGTGATTCATAACCGTGCGGTTCGACAAATCGGAACGGACTATCATCTTCGTTCGTCCGAGTGGCAGGAAGATGAAGGGCATATCGTACAGGGCAAAGGCAACACAAATGAGCGCAAGGAATGTCTGCGTGAGTTGGCGGAACGTATAAGAAGCGACCGCATGCGCTTTGCGAGGATAGTCAGTGAATTGGATAATAACGGCATCGGGTACACCGCCGATGATGTAGTCGCCAAGTACAAAGAACTGACCTCACGCCAGTCCGTCCAAGTCTATATGCAGAGCATCATCAAGCAGCAGAAGGCGCAAGGACGGCATCGTACATCGGAAACATACGCTGCAACGATGAAGAGCTTCATGTCTTTCCGCAAGGGCAAGGACATTTCGTGGGATTGCGTCACGCCGGCATTAATCAAGTCCCACGAGCTGTGGCTGAAAGCAAAAGGCGTATCGCAGAACACCGTTTCCTTCTATATGCGCGTCCTTCGAGCGGCCTATAACCGGGCCGTCGCCGAAGGTTTGACCGCAGACCTGCATCCCTTCAGTCTAGTTTACACAGGCGTAGCCAAGACCGCCAAGCGTGGCATATCCACTGCCGACATCGCCAGGATAATGCACCTCGACTTGTCGGCATCGCCATCAAGAGCCTTTGCCCGCGACATCTTCATGTTCAGCTTCTACACCCGTGGCATGTCGCTCATAGACATTGCCAAACTCAAAACGGACAACATCAAGAACGGAGTCCTCACTTATCAGC
>CAVALA010000063.1:0-14709 GCA_963589615.1 Prevotellamassilia timonensis | reverse complement strand
ATGTTAACCCAGGGTGTCGCTTCGCTTGCCCTGGGCTATAGGCTTGCTGGGCTTTTCTTTGACAAAATCGGCTGCGGCTCTTCAATGCTCAAGCAAGCATAGCTTTGCTTGGCATTGCGTTCGCCTTGCACGATTTTTCAGCCCGTTTTTCGCTACCTTGATTTATTATCAAACAAGCGGAACTTATTTTTTACACATTACTTAGCATGCATTTGTGCGGTAATTCAAAAGCCGCGTCCTGTAAAGAATCTGTGGCCATTTGTGAAATCTGTGGGAGATTCTCAAACAACGAGAAGGGCCGTATCCGCGTAATTGTTTTTCCCACAGATTACACGGATTTTCACAGATAGGCTAACGCCTTGGTTCGCGAATTCAAAATCCGTGTTCCGTAAAGAATCTGTGACAATCGTGAAATCTGTGGGAGATTCTCAAGTAGTTCTTCAGGAATATCAGTTCTAGGTAATATGCAGTCCATATACGTTTAGAGCCCGCGACTGATGCCGCGGGCTCTAAAAACGTTTATTGCTTTATGATTAATATCGTGCAAATGCCTCCGTGAGGCCACATTCGCACATTCGCACATTTGCACATTTGCACATTAAATCTCTCCCCTACCCCCGTTCTATGAGCGCTACGGCGTAGGCGGAGATGCCTTCTTGGCGGCCGGTGAAGCCGAGGCGTTCGGTGGTGGTGGCTTTGATGCTCACTTCGGCGGGCGTGACGTCCATGAGCGGAGCGAGCGTGCGCTTCATTTCCTCGACATGCGGATTGAGCTTCGGACGCTCGGCACACACCGTGGCGTCCACGTTGCCCACGCGCCAACCTTCCTGGCGAAGCAAGTCGGTGGTGCGGCGAAGGAGCAGTTTGCTGTCGATGCCTTCAAACTCGTCGCCCGTGTCGGGGAAGTGATAGCCTATGTCGCGCATGTTGGCGGCACCGAGCAAGGCGTCGCAGATGGCGTGGATAAGTACGTCGGCATCGCTGTGGCCGAGCAGTCCCAAGGTGTGGTCTATGCGGATGCCGCCAAGCCAAAGTTCGCGACCTTCCACAAGGCGGTGGACGTCGTAGCCCATTCCTACTCTTATGTTCATGGCTTGGGAGGTATTAGCGACGGCGGCCCAGCAGGTCGCGTATGCCGTCGAAGTCGAAAGCGAGCGACACGCGGAGCGTCTGGTCGAGCGGGTTGGACGGTTGGGTGGCAATCACGTAGCCCGCATCGATGCTCAGCACGTTCATGCGGAATCCCGCACCGACGGTGGCATACTTGCGGTTGCCTTGCATGGAACTCTCGTGGTGGTAACCGGCGCGGAGCGAGAACTTGTCGTTGTAGGTATATTCCGCACCTATGCTCCACTGTATTTCCTCAAGTTCGCCTTTGAAACCGCGTTCGGAGTCGCCAAAGCTTTTGAACATTCCGGAGATGGACGACATGTCGTAGTAGTCCTTGCGGATGCGCTCTTCGTAGTCCTCGTTCGTCTCGTCGGTCTTCTGCAACGGTTTGGACGGAACGAGGAGTTTGTTGGCGTCGGCCGAGAAGGCGATGCGGTTATATTCGTTGAGGGGAATCATGTAGCTCAAACCCAGGCGCAGATTGGTGGGGATGAAATAGGAGTAGTCGTCGCCGTAACTGATTTTGCTACCGATGTTGCTGATGTTCAAACCCCAAGCGAGCTGACACTCGCGCTGGCCCATCATCACGTAGGTGTTGTAGTAGAGGGCAATGTCGGCGGCGAAGGCAGAACCGGGGGTGAGGTTGTCGTCGTAGTGGCCCGTGAGGTCGGAATACATGTAGCGCAGTGCTACGGCAGCGGAGAACTTCTCGCTAAGCATGCGGGAGTAGGCTACGTCGACACCGAGTTCGTAGGGTTTGACGGTCATGTTCGTGGCTTGCACCTCACCGAGCGTGAAGTAGCGCATGGAGGCGCTGAGGGCCTGATAGTCGCCAAGGCGTATGTAGCCCACGGCGTCGAGGAGTGCGATGCCGGTGGTGAGTTTGCGGAGCCACGGGGTGTAGTTGATGGCAAATCCCGCACGCGATATGGTGAACGGATACTTTGCCGGGTTCCAGTACTGCGAATGCACGTCGGGGTCGGTGGCGGCACCGATGTCGCCCATACCGCCAGCGCGGGCATCGGGAGCGATGCTCTGCGAGGTGACGGCCGTCATGACGGGGTTGAACTGGTCGCGCACATCGTCGTCGGCCGAAAGGGGCAGGGCGAAAAGTGTGGCGGCAAAGAGTGTAAGTAATGGCTTGTTCATGTTGTTAATAACGTGCGAAGCAGGCACAATATTGTGTCGCAGGGGTGCAAAATGCTTCTTTTTGCGCACAAAGTTAAGCAAAAGTTTGGCGTTCGTATTCGCCACGGGTGCTCTTGTCGGCTTTTAAGGCTAACTTTGGCGTCCCGAACACTTCACTTTATGATTTCACGCAGCAGTATAGAAACCGCCTATTGCTTTTTCCATCAGAAAGAGCGCGTCTATGCCCATTCCACGATGGACTGGCAGAAGGACGACATAGAATATGCCATCGGCCAGTATGTCGATGGCATCAATCCCGAACTTTACGCTCTTCTTTCGGACGGGCGCCCCGACTTCTTGCGCAACCACCAGACCTTCCACGCCGACATTCTGCATGCGCTGGAGGTGCTTGAGAAGATGATGGGGTGAGAGTGGGCGAAGCCGTTGTTTTTAGCCGAAGAAGGGGGGGCTTATTCCGTTTTTGTGCATTTTTGACCACACTCTTTCTCCGTTCTGTTGAACACATTGGCCAGGATGGCTCCCGACACGTTGTGCCACACGCTGAAGACGGCGCCCGGAACGGTGGCTAGCGGATACTGAACGAAGTGGACCGTGGCTAGCGACGTGGCAAGGCCGCTGTTCTGCATGCCCACTTCGATGGCTACGGTGCGACACTTTGTGGTGGTCATCTTCATCAGTTTGCCGGCACCGTAGCCAAGAAGGTAACCCACCAGGTTGTGAAGCACTACGATGAGAAGTATGAGCAGACCGCTCTGTAGGATGCGTTCGGCATTGACGCTTACCACAGCGCCTTCAATGCACATGATGGCAAGGGTGGAAACGAGGGGAAGCACCGAAGTGGCCTGACTGGCAGCGCGCGAGAAATAGTGGTTGACTACAAAGCCCAAAACGATGGGCACGATGACCACTTCTACAATGGAGAAGAACATCGACAGCACGTTCACGTCCACCGTTTCGCCGGCATAAAGGTAGGTCAAGAGGGGAGTCATCAGCGGGGCGAGCACCGTGGACATGGCGGTGATGCCTACGGAGAGTGCCACGTCGCCTTTTGCCAAATACGTGATGACGTTCGACGCCGTGCCGCCGGGACAGGTGCCCACGAGTATCACGCCGATGGCAAGTTCGGCCGAAAGTCCGAAAATCTTCGTCAGCACATAGGCCACGAAAGGCATGATGGCAAACTGTGCCACGGTGCCTATTGCCACGTCCTTCGGGTGACTGAACACCACGCGGAAGTCGGAGGGCTTGAGCGTCAGTCCCATGCCGAACATCACGATGCCCAAGAGCGGGTTGATGTAACTCGTTTTGAGCACACTGCTCATTGCTGTGGGCCACAATAGCGCTACGGCGGCTACGGCAATGATGAGTATTGCCATGTGTTTGCTCACAAAGCGCGAAAGGGATTGGAGGAAATTCATTGTTGTTTATAAAGTCAGAGAAGCATCAGGGTTTGGCACTGCGGAGAAGCACATTCTCGCGCAAATGCTTGCCGTAGAAGAAAAGTTCCTGCAAGTGGAGGTTGCCCACGGGGAAGAAACTCTGCAAGGCGGGAAGGAAATAGCGCGATGGGTCAATATTGTCCACGCGCAACACGTGGTTCGTTGCATCTACGCTCACCATTACGTCGGCACTGCCATCCTTTGCCACCACGGCGGTACCGTAAGGAAAACGGGCATCGTCGGCTTGGGGTGTTTCGCCAGCTTTGAGGAGTACGGCTGAAGTGGACGAAGTGGTCCACGAAACGGGATTGATGCACGCAATGTTGTCGCGGCAGAGCAAGGGACATATGGCATCGGCTTGCGTCACGCTGTTGAACGCCACGGTCACGCCCGTGTCGGTAGCGCTTTGCGCCAAACGGATATGGGAACTCTGGTGCCCGGACTGCGTCGCGGTGTCGGCTGCCGTCACGCCGAAGCCCACGATGTAGGCTGCCACGAGCCGTCGGTAGGTGTTGTCGTTCATGTGCTTGAGCAGGGCCTTCACCATTTGGCCGCCTTGGGAGTAACCGGCAAGGACGAAGCGGCGACCGCCGTTGTAGTGGGCGAGGTAGTAGTCGAAGGAATCGAGCACATCGCGCGTAGCCATATCGTAGGCTGCGGCGGCGTGTTCGCCTTCAAGAGCGTCAAAAACTACTTGGCGGTAGTAAGGGAGGAAGAGGTTGGCGCGAGTGGCAAAGATGGTGTCGGCGAGTTCGGCCGACAGGCGCCACGCTTCGCGGTGGGCGGTTTGTGAAGGGTCGGCATTGTAGTGGATGGTGCCGTCGCTTCCGGTCCATGCCGAGAGGCAGGTGGGAAGAAGGTAAAATACGTCCACTTGGTTGGCATCGGCCGTTGCCAAGCGTTCTTCGCCTTCGTACCACAGCGTGCTGTCGGCCCAGTTGAGATGGAGGGCCGAAGAAGTGTCGGTGGTGTCGGCGGGCTTTGGCAAACTGTTGTCCGACGTGTTGCTACAACTGACGAAAGCCACTGCTGCAAAGAGCAAAATAAAATAGAAACGTTTCATCGTAAATCCTTGAATGAATTGCAAAACGATAAACAAGCTGACCGTCACGCCAGCCTATTCTTTACAATGAGTGCGAAATTCGGTGATTTTTCCGAGACAGCCAATCTTTCGAGCCATAAATCTGAGACATAGACAAAAGAATTAAGGCCTCACGTATGCTTTTGCGAGCTTCACCTTTAAGAGCGCTAGCGCATAGGGGGCACGTCTCCGACGTGACGCTCTACACGGCCCCACGGAGTAAATACTCTGGTAGGAGAGGGCATAGTTGACACAGATATTTAAGACGAACACGAAACAACGTTCGGCGGCCGAAGGGAATTGAAAATCGGCGGCTGAAAGGAAAGCCAAAGCCAATCAGGCGAGTCACACTCTACGCCTAAACGGCGCAGAAAGTCTCCCACAGATCTATGGGAGGTAACAACCTGAGTAGTTACCTCACGGAGGCTTCTGCGTGCTTCGGCCTCTCTCTTTGCGCACATCAGTCACGTCGGAGACGTGACCCCCATGCACTGACGCACGCAAAAGCCGTAACGACAAGGCAGCAAATTCAAATTATCTCCCATCTCAACACGTTGAGCTCGTAGGAAGTTGTTTGCATAAGTTTACACGGCCGTGTAGAGCGTGAGGTTTTGAAAACCTCACCCCTATAGATTGTTCAAATTCCAAGGCAGAAAATTAAAAATTCCTCCCAGCCCAACACGTTGGGCACGCAGCCCCAATTTAGTAAGCGTTTACATTTTTAGCGCTGCGATATTTCGGTACAGACACGCACGCTCTCTCACGCGCGCGTGCGCGCGCTTCACCGAAGTTTATACATTCTACCTTCATCTGTCACCCTCAACACTAAAAATATAGCTAAGCTACTGATTGTCTGCCTAATCACTTTTCACACGAGGGTGACAGCAAATTTTCCGATAGGGGCAATAATTCGTCAAAGCGTATAAAAATCGGTCAAAGCCTTGGGTGACAGCAAATGTTTAATAGAACAAAATATATGTAAGCAATCATTGTTGCTGTCACCCCTATTTGCACATTTGCATATCTGCACATTGGCACATTGGCGAAGCCGCATTTGCGCATTTGCGAAGCACGGGGTGACAGGTGACAGCAGCTTGCACAAACTTCGGTGTATACGCGCGCGTAAGGCGAAGCACGCGGAACCGTCCGTGACGGCGAAGCACGCAGAACCGTACGTGACGGCGAAGCTCATTCGCACATTTGCACATTTGCATATTTGCACATTGGCTGAGCCCCATTTGCACATTCGCACATTTGCACATTTGCACATTTATTACCGCCCAATGAACGAATTTTGTAGGGTCTAGTTGTCAAATTAGGTGTAAATTTGCCACATCTAACAATCAACAAAAAACTACAAAAGCACGGAGCGTGCCTCGCACTCCCTCCGTCAACTAACCCAACAACCACAGAAAAATGAACTGGTTAAGACACATCGTTTACGCCTCGGCACTCACCTGTTCCGTACTGCCCCTCGCAGCACAAAACAACGTGGTGCTCAACGTCGACGCCGGTAGCCGCGGCGCCGACATCGGAAAACTCCACTACGGAATTTTCTTTGAGGAAATCAACCACGCCGGCGACGGCGGACTCTACGCCGAACTCGTGCAGAACCGTTCCTTCGAGGACAACACCTCGTCGGCAACCGCCTGGAGCGCTGTCAGCAAAGGCAAAATAAGCCTCGTCACAGACGGACTCCTCAACGACGCACAGAAGCAAGCACTCAAACTCACCTTCAACTCCGCCGGCGACGGCGTTCAGAACTCAGGCTTCTGGGGCATGAACATCGTGAAGGGCAACGTCTACAAGTTCTCCGCCTGGGTGAAAAACACCGACGGATGGAACGGCAAGCTCACCGTGCAGCTCAACTCCTCTAAGAAAACCTCCCTCGGTTCGGCCGAAATAACCCTCGATGCCGCCAACAAGGAGTGGACCAAAGTGACCGCTTCCATCACGGCCACAGGTAGCGACGCTGCCGGTACGCTCAGCATACTCGGCAGCAAGAGCGGCTCCATCGTGCTCGACGTGGTGAGCCTCTTCCCGCCCACCTACAAGGACCGCGACAACGGCTGCCGTCCCGACCTCGCTGAAAAACTCGAAGCCATGCACCCCGCCTTCATGCGTTTCCCCGGCGGATGCTACGTAGAAGGACAGAGCCAGAACGGACTCAAAAACCGCTTTGAGTGGAAAAAGACCGTAGGCCCCATCGAACAGCGTCCGGGCCACATGAACGTCAACTGGAACTACAACGTGAGCGACGGTCTCGGTTTCCACGAAATGCTCCAGCTTGCCGAAGACATCGGTGCTGAGCCCCTCTTCGTGGTGAACATGGGCATGGGCCACGGATGGGTACAGCCCTACGACCAGATTGACGAATACATTCAGGAAGCACTCGACGCCCTCGAATACTGCAACGGCGACGTCACCACCAAATATGGTGCCATGCGTGCCGCCAACGGTCACCCCGAACCCTTCAACCTCCGCCTGCTCGAAATCGGTAACGAGAACTACAACTACACCTTCTCCTCCAACTCCGACCAGAGCGACCACTACGCCGAACGCTACCGCGCCTTCTACGACGCCGTGAAGGCCAAGTATCCCGAAGTGATGTGCATCGGCAACGTAGAGGCTTGGGGCACCGACAACCCCTCTTGGCGCAACAGCCACCCCGTTGACGCAGTGGACGAACACTACTACCGCAACCCGGCATGGTTCGCCTCACAATACACCAAGTACGACGCCTACGACCGCTCACGTCCCAAAGTCTACGTGGGCGAGTATGCCGTCACCTCCAACTACGGCACCAACGGACACCTCACCGCAGCACTCGGCGAAGCTGTCTACATGCTCGGCATGGAACGCAACTCCGACATGTGCATCATGAACAGTTACGCCCCCATCTTCGTCAACGAAAACGACCAGAAGTGGAAGCCCGACATGATTCGCTTCAACGCCAGCGAGAGCTACGGCACACCTTCCTACTACGTGCAGCAGCTCATGCCCACCCACGTGGGTAAGCAGAACGTGAAGTGGACCGAAGAAGGCAACTCACAGACCATCGGCGGCGGCTTCGGCCTCAGCACCTGGAGCACCGTGGCTACCTACGACAACCTTAAGGTGACCAGCGGCGACGGCACCATGCTCTTCCAAGACACCTTCACCTCTCTCGGCGACACATGGAAGAAGCAGGACGGCGGCAACTGGTTCATCCAAGTAGGCCAGCTCAAGCAGGGCGACGCCTCCATGCAAGGCAAGTTCATCTACAACGAAACCGCTGTGGGCGACAACTACACCTTCGAAGTGGACGCCAAGAAGATATCCGGCAGCGAAGGTTTCCTCGTAGCCTTCAAGTATAAGGACTCCAACAACTACCTCTGGTGGAACCTCGGCGGATGGAGCAACACGAAGCACGCCATAGAGTACTGCAAGAACGGTTCGAAGACAACTCTCGCCACCGCTTCGGGCAGCATCATCACCAACAAGACCTACAAGATTCGCGTAGTCGTTGCCGGCGCACACGTACAGTGTTACCTCAACGACGAACTCATCCACGAGTTCGACATCCCCACCGAACGTAAGGTCTACGTGGCTTCGTCCATCGACGACGCTGCCAAGAAGATGTACGTGAAGGTTGTCAACACCTCGTCCGACGCCGTGCCCGCCACCATCAACGTGAACAACGCACGCATCGTGGGCGGTAAGCTTACCCTCCTCACCAGCGCCGACGGCACCGACGAGAACACCATAGACAACCAGACCAACGTGGCTCCCACCGAAAGCGAACTCTCCAGCTTCAACGACCACAACTTCACCTACGAAGTGCCCGCCTACTCGCTCAACATCTTCACCCTCGACCTCGAGGACATCACGCTCCCCGACAACGCTGGCAAGGACGCTTCGGCTTCCGACCTCAGCCGTGTGAAGGAATATCTCAAAGAGAACACCACGAAGCTCAACTTCCTCCACGCCGATGCCAAACTCCCCACTTCCACCAACGACGGTGAAAGCATCAAGTGGACAATCGACGAGAAGGAAAGCGGCTACGTTAGCCTCTCACAAGGCACCTGGAGCACCATGCTCAAGGTGAACAAACAGCCCGAAGGCAAGAGCCTCCAAGCTGCCACACTCAAGGCCACCGTCACCATGGCCGACGGTTCGCTCGCCAAAGTGGACGTGCCCGTCACCCTCGCCCCGCGCGACACAGAGTACGGTTACCTCTACTGCTTCATGAACCCCAACAAGGAAATCACCAACTTCGCCCTCGGCACACTCGAAGACCAAGGCAAGAAGTTCCAGGTGCTCCTCAACGGCGAAGAGGTGTTCAACACCTCCGAACTCGCACAGATTGAACACGGCACACGCGACGCCTACATGCAGAAAGGCCAGCGCGAAGGCGAGTACTTCATGACCACCACCGACATGAAGAACGCCGTTTCGGGCGTGTGGAGCAACTACGGCATGAACCTTCTCCGTTCAAAGGACCTCATCCACTGGGAAAGCACCACCTTCGACTTCCGCAAGGGCAAGAAAATCTTCTCCGACCCCGAAGCTACAACCGATGCCTACAAGACCGACGCAGAGTATGCCAACATGTACCGCGTTTGGGCACCCCAGTTCATCTGGGACCCCACGGCCTACGAAGGCAAGGGCGCCTATCTCGTCTACTACTCGCTCCTCTCAAAGAACAACGGCGACAACCACGACGTGATCTACTACTCCTATGCCGACGCCGACTTCAAGACTCTCACGCAACCCCGCGTATTCTTCGACCCCGGCTACGCCGTGATTGACGGCGACATCGTGTTCAACCCCTACGATTCGCTCTACCACTTCTTCTACAAGCGCGAAGGTGCCAGCGGCGCCGACCGCGGCATTTACGAAGCCACTTGCAACGTGCTCGTAGGCGGCACGTGGGACGAAAAACTCCACGTCACCAACGAAGGTTCCGAACAGGTGGAAGGCTCCAGCGCCATGCGCCGCATCAACGAGGACATCTACAACCTCTACTACATGCGCTACTCCGGCGGAAGCGCCTACAAGGTGTGCGAACTCGACAACCTCTGCATGAACCCCACCAGCTCGGCTGCACTCCAGGGCACAGGCTCCTTCCAGCACGGTTCGGTGCTCCCCATCAATCAAGACGAATATGAAGTGCTCCAAGCCTGGAGCGACCTCCGCGCCCGCATCACCGAAGCCGAAAGCTTCAAGAAGGAAAGCGGCTTGACGCTCTTCGACGATGCACTCGCCAACGCCGAAAAGGCACTCGCCAAAACTTCCGTAGAAGAACTCCACACGGCTCTCCCCGCTGCCATCAACGAGATTCTCGATGCCAAACGCAAATACATCGAAAGCCTCGTAGTGGACGGAAAGGCCGACCTCACCGCCTTCATCGTCAACGCCGACTTCAGCAACGGTTCCACAGGATGGACCGGCACGGCATTCACCGCAGCCTCCAACGGCGTGGCAGAACAGTGGAACAAGACGTACGACACGTACCAGATTCTCCAGAACATGCCCGCAGGCACCTACACGCTCACGGCTTCAGGCTTCTACCGCAACGGTGGCAACGACGCCGCCCACACGGCTCACACCAACGGAACAGAACAGCTCAACGCGCTGCTTTACATGAACGAAGCCTCAACGCCCTTCATGTCGCTCTACGACGATGCCGTAAAGACCTACACATGGTCGCCCTACACCTACCCCAACGGAGTTTCGGGTGCCAACACGGCTTTCAACACCGACAAAAACTACGGCGGCAACGAAGTGGTACTTGAACTCAAGGAAGCCGGCGACATCCGCCTCGGCGTGAAGAAGACCGTAGCTGTCGACAGCGACTGGAACTGCTTCGACAACTTCAGCCTCTCCTTCAAGAGCAACAAGAGCGACGGCATCAACAGCACCGTTTCTTCGCCCAAAGCCCGCGTAAACGTTTACTCTGCCTCCGGCCTTCTCCTCAAGAAAGGCGTGAAAGTAGCTTCTGCCACAAAAAGCCTTCCCTCCGGCGTCTACATCGTAGGCGACAAGAAAGTCGTGGTAAAGTAAAACACCGACACACATCACCGCACTTTTTGCGAACATACATTTAAGACTCACCCCCATGCAAGCATTCTAAAATGCCCGCATGGGGGTGAACTTTTTGGATAAGTGGAGAACCAAACACCCCGCAAAATCCAACTTCCTTAAGCGCAAAATTCACAAAATTCGCTCCAAATCCAAAAAAACTCCTCACAACGCTTTGTCATTTCAAATAAACTCCGTACTTTTGCAACGCTTTAGGAAACAAAGCATGCACATGGTGCCTATAGTTCAGTTGGTTAGAGCGTCAGATTGTGGTTCTGAATGTCATGGGTTCGAGTCCCATTAGGCACCCCTCAAAAGCGAGTCTTCACGAAGGCTCGCTTTTTTCTTTAATACGCTGGCTATCAACATAATACAATGTGTTTGTTTTAATATTTTATATCGCGCCTAGGATTCTCATTTGCCTACAAACATCCCTTTTCCTACCTTTGTAAACGCAAAATGTTTTCCAAATGTTTTCCAAATGTTTTCCAGTGACACGATATGGATACCTTCAAACTCACAATACGCAAAGACCGACAACGCGAAGACAAGTCGTACATTGTCTTCGTCCGTTACACCCATGACCGAAAGACTGTCTACCTTCCTACTTCAATGGTGGCAGAGAAAAAAGATTTGACATCGTCGTTCAAAATTAAGAACATGCTCATCATTGAAAGAGGCGAAGACTTGATTCGGGCATACCGCGAGAAACTCAAAACGCTAATGCTCGAAATCAACGACGTGCCTTTTGAAAAGATTGTGGACACACTCAAGAAGAAAGACAACGCACTCGGCCTTGAATTCGTTTCCTACTTCAAGCAGTGGACGGAAGAGAATGCCGACAAGAAAGGACTCAAAAACTACCAGACCGCAGTGAATGCGCTATGCAAATTCGTAGGCCGCGACAAAATCTTCTTTGGGGAAATATCAGTGAAACTGATGCGCAATTGGGAACGTTCCATGATGGACAAACCACGGGCATGCTCGCTCTACACTTCTTCGGTCGTGAAGATATTCAATGACGCAAGGGAATATTTCAACGACTACGAAAACGGCATAATCAAGATTAAGGATACCTTGCACGGATACAAAGCCAAGAAGCAAAACGTTGCAGAGAAACGCGCACTCACTAAGCAGGAACTACTTTCCATTGCCAACCTTCCACGTGAGCAAGATGAGAGCCGATACAATCTTGCAAGGGACTGTTTCCTCATGTCGTTCTGCTTGATGGGCATGAATGCAATAGACCTTTACAATGCAACGGACTACGACGGCAAGCGCATCAAGTACAACCGCACCAAGACAAAAGACCGCAGAAGTGACAAGGCATTAATGGTCGTAGATGTCCCCGACTTTATCAAGCCGCTAATGAAACGCTATGCAGTAGGTGCCAAAGAAGGATATGTCTTCAATTTCTCTGCAAGGTACGCTACACCCACAGACTTCAACCGTTCACTTAGCATCGGACTCAAGACAGTTGGCGAAAGGGCAAACGTGGGCGGACTGCAATTCTACGCTGCTCGGCACACGATGGCCACGACTGCAGTCAACGACGCAAGAATCCCTATCTACATTGTCAACGACATGCTGAGCCACATAGATGAGAGAATGAGGGTGACCAACCTTTACATACGCAAGGATTTCACCCTCATCAATGAAGCCAACGGCAAACTCATGGACTATGTGTTTGGGGAAGAGAAACCCGTTTGGTGACTCAGGAACTCACGCAACTGTTGGCTGATATTCCGCACCTCGGTCTCAATGCCCTCAATCCTCCTATCCTGCTCGCGCTTCTCTGCGAAAGCCGGGTTGAGTTCTTCGATGAGCGTGTTGCAGTTCTCCACCACAGTTCGGTGACGGTCAACCTTGGCAAGTGCTTCCCCACTTGCAGCCTTGAGAGCTTCCACCTCGCGAAGTAGTCCGTCCTTGTCGGTGGACAACACCAGTTGCCCGGCATAGGTAACGGAAGAGGATTCGGGTATCGTGTAGGTACGTGTCTGACCTTCGGAGTCTATCGTTACGTCAACGACCATCCCGGTTGGCATGGGGAGTGAAGCGTTGAATCTGGGCGCATCGTAGCGCGGCATTGCCACGGACACGACCTTGCCTTGGTATGAGCGAACGGATTCCTTGTCAAGGAAATAGATTGGGTATCCGGGTTTGATATCTTTGAATAGCATATGGATATAAAATTAGCGGCATCCCATGACTTGTGGAATGCCGCTTTGCTTAAATCGTTTTCATAGAAAATGCGTAAGAATAATCTATTAATGTATTGTGATTAACATTATCTCTCCACGCGTCTTCTTCATGACTAAGATTTGATATATCAGTCGGAGACTTCGAGCCTAGAACGTCCATAACCCTTGTCAGAACATGTATTTCTTCTGTAGAAAATTCTTGTATTTCATATGAAAGTTCCGATGTCAAGATATAACCCTCATTGCCATTACGGCATATTATCACTTCTTGGTTTATATCATCAATCAAACTGAAAACCTTTGACCAATTCTCAGGAACGGGACCAAATTGTATAGCCTTATATGCAAGTCCCGTAATACCATGCCCATATTCACGATACGATAAGAAATCTGCATAAAAGAGCAACTTGTTCATTTGAGTCTGATACACGCGCTTACATTTATTAATAAAGAACAGCATCACGTTTTTCAGTTTACTTACATTCCGTGGCACATAACCTTCATATTTTCCGTCTTTTTTGGGGCCATAAATATTGTTGTATAAATAGCATAAAGCCCCATCACGTTTCTCAGAAAACACGCTATGCATTGCACGTGTCCCTAATTCTTGTTTTTCACTCTCAGAAAGAGGAGATAACTCAACAAACTGACAAAATATGTTGGGGTTCTGCAATGCTTTCAACTGCTTGCCATTGTTCAAACTGGGCATATCACCATTTTCGTACAGTCTGTATTGGTTTTCTCCCCAACCTAGAATCAAGGCCATTTTCGAAGAGGAAACTCCATATGACTCACGCATTGCCCTAATTTCGGACGCATAGGGAATATCATGCTTTGCACGATATTGGTTTCGTATCTGCGCTATGTTTACTTCGTCTTGTTCGGTCGTTGTAAACATTTCCCCCGTACGTTCACATTGATAGCACACAAACGTGTACTCAAATGATTCACCACGGTACACAGCACTTCTTTTTTCTGTATGCTGAACTGCTTCACAATCTGCAAATGGACTTCTCATTTTACTTGAATTTATAGATTATAGGTCGTTCTGCCAAGTGGAACGAAATGCAAATAGCTTGACGATTTGCGTATCCCATTGTAATTTTTACATATATTTCCTTTTGCTTGATAAAAGTACCAAACACCCACATGTCTGAACCCTTATTCAAGGTGTCAACCACTGGCCCCTCAGAATAATCCGTTACGGAAAGTTTGTTTATTACTTCCAAACGGTACGCTGGTGTTATATCTAACTCAAGTAGTGTTTGCTGATTTTTACCTCTATCATCACGGAATACTACACCATAAATCTTCGCTTTTGTTTTGAATTCCGTAAGAAATCTTTCAACGTCGTCTCTTAGACTCATATTGTTTGTTTTGCGCAAAAGTACGAAAAAATTAAACCAAGTGCCAATTACCAACGAAAAAGTTGCAAATAAAAATCGTTATCGCCAGCAATCCAACGAAATCGTTGAACTCAAAACATAAAATCGGCATTCCACGAAGTCAAAGAACGCTTGTGTGGTGTAGGCCACACGCCTTGAAATGGAGAGCGGCCAACCCACCGCTCTCCTTGGTTACTTGCTTCTGCGTTTGCTCACCTTATTGGTAAGGTGGGCAGACTGTGGTGTTCATGTCGTTGTGGTGGTCGTAGTCTTTAGAGCTG
>CAVALA010000062.1:0-15509 GCA_963589615.1 Prevotellamassilia timonensis | reverse complement strand
ACAGCACGATTTCCGCTCAGTTTTCAACGCAAAACCTAAATCCGAAACTTGAGTACTCTCTTAGCACACGCATCACTTCTACCACAGGACAAGTGCAAGAAGATCGATTATCGAATAGATTGTGCCAACAAGGATTTTCATCTAGAAGTCGGACAGCCATATGCCTTTGTCTTGCTGTATGATGCGTTTTGTGCGTTAAAAACAGGTACACAAAACTGAACACCCTAGAATGCGTTAGCGGATGATGCGCCAGATGTCGTCTTCTGTTTTGGCGAAGGGTCCGGTGGCTTCGAGCTTGAGGGTGGACATGGCGGCGGCGAAGCGTCCGGCTTCGTAGGGTGAGGCTCCGCGTGAACGCATGTAGAGGTAGCCGGTGGAGTAGGTGTCGCCGCAGCCGGTGGCGTCGACGATGGCTTTGGGGGTGTAGGCGGGGATGTCGTAGAAGTGGTCGTTCTCGAGGATTACGGAACCGTAGTCGCCGAGCGTGACGCACACTTCCTTTACGCCCCACTCTGCAAGTTGGAGGGCGGCATCGTGCGCTTCGTTGCATCCGGTGAGCACGTCCATCTCGTATTCGTTGACTTTGAGCACATCGGTCACTTTCAGTGCTTCGCGCTTCCAGGGCCAGTCGACGGCAAATACTTTGTCGCCGCGCACTTCGCGCAGATAGCCTTGTGCGTCAATGCTTACCACGCCGCGTTCGGCGAGCGATTGGATGACTTCGAGCGAGAAGTCGTCGGCGAGGAGCGATCCGAGGTGGAACACTCCGGCTTGTACGTCGCGCAGGGCTTCGGGTGTGAACGGGTCGGCTTTTGCGAGTACGCGCTGTGTGCGGTTGTTTTGGTTTTCGCCGTATTTGTTTTCGAAGTATACGGTGTGGCGCGAGGGTATGACGTCTACGGCAATGCCTTTCGTTCGCAGTTCGTTGACGGCGCCCATCTCGCTTTCGGCGAGCGAGGTGATGAGCTTGAAGCCTTGTCCGCCGTTGAGGTGATACATGGCGTGGGCAAAGTAGTAGGAGGTGCCGCCGGGTGTGTGGCATTCGCTTTGCGGCGTGATGATTTTGTCGAGCGTGATGTGCCCTATGCAACAGATGTTGGTTTTCACTTGCAGTGGGTTTGTTTCTTTCTTCTTGTGTTGTGGAGAGTGGCATGCAAAATTACGAAAACTTTAATGTTCGGTAAAGTTTTATTTCGCAAACGCTTGCTTTTAGACCTATATCCCCGACTTTTTGACACAAAAAAAGCAGCGACGGTCGTTAAACCATTGCTGCTTTACAATTCTGTCGGGGTGACTGGATTCGAACCAGCGACCCCACGCCCCCCAGACGCGTACTCTAACCGGGCTGAGCTACACCCCGAATTGCGAGTGCAAAATTACGGAATGTTTTTGGTTCTGCAAATTTTTGGGCGTTTATTTTCTCGTTATTTGATGTTTTTGCTTGATGGTGCGGCAAAAGGCCTTTGTTATTGTCGCAAGATTTGCGACGTTTTTGAGGATTTAATGTCGCATAGCCGTTAAACAAATGAGGCAATTTAAAGTCTTCGTGAGGCCGTGTAGAGCGTCACGTCAGAGACGTGACCCCCATGCGCTTGCGCCTCATAGAAGGCGATGTCTAAACGTCGGAAATCCTTATTTCTGTCCCACGCGTTTGCTTCCGCTGCCCTTTTTGCGTTTGCCTTTGGGGGTGTTCTTTTTGCGGGCCCCACCTTTGTGGAAATCTTTTCCGAATCCGTTGTGGGGCTGGGGCTTGCTGTTGGTGGTGCGGGTGTCGGCACCGTCTTCGCCTACGAGGGCGAAGTCGAGCTGGCGGCGCTCGAGGTTGGCGCGCTCCACGCGGATGCGCACTTTGTCGCCCAGTCCGTAGCGCTTGTGGAAGCGGCGGCCCACGAGGCAGAAGTTGCGTTCGTCAAACTCGTAGTAGTCGTCGAGGAGCATGCGTAGGGGCACCATGCCCTCGCACTTGTTTTCCGTTACTTCCACGTAGAGTCCGAACTCTGTGACGCCGCTCACTGTGCCTTCGAATTCCTGACCGATGCGGTCGCCCATGAATTCCACCTGCTTGTATTTGATGCTGGCGCGTTCGGCGGTGGCGGCGAGCTGTTCCATGTTGGAGGCGTGTTCGCAGAGTTCTTCGTACTTCTTTTCGCTCACGGTGCGTCCGCCTTCGGCGTAGCGTGTGAGGAGTCGGTGCACCATGGTGTCGGGGTAGCGGCGAATGGGGGAGGTGAAGTGGGTGTAGTAGTCGAACATGAGTCCGTAGTGGCCTATGTTGTGTGTGCTGTAGCGGGCTTTCATCATGGCGCGGAGAGCCACGAGCTCGACTACTTCTTCCTCTTTCTTTCCTTTCACGTCGGCGAGCAGTCGGTTGAGGCTCTTGCTCACGTCGGTCTTTGTGCCTTCGGTGCGTATTTTGTAGCCGAAGCGGGCAATGAAGGCGCTGAGTTTTTCCATCTTCTCGGGGTCGGGCACGTCGTGGATGCGGTAAACGAAGGTTTTGGGCTTCTTTCCCTTAGGCACGACGGCTATCTTCTGCGCCACGCTGCGGTTGGCCAGGAGCATGAACTCTTCCACCAGTTTGTTGGCGTCTTTTGCCACTTTCACGTAGGTGGAGATGGGGTGTCCCTTTTCGTCGATCTCGAAGCGCACTTCGGAGCGGTCGAAGCCTATGGCGCCGTTTTTGAAACGCTTCTCGCGCAGCCGTTTGGCGAGTTTGTTGAGCGTGATGAGTTCTTCGGCATATTCGCCTTCGGGTGCGGCGCCTTCGGGGAGCGGTTCGGGGTGATCGCCGGGCAGGTTGAGGTCGGCTTCGGAGGCCTGATTGTTGCGTTCGAGGATGGTTTGCACCTCTTCGTAGGTGAAGCGGCGGTTGGAGCGGATCACGGTGTGGGCGAGGTGCCAAGAGAGCACTTCGGCTTTGGCGTTGAGGCGGAAAATGGCGGAGTAGGCCAGCTTCTCTTCGTCGGGGCGCAGGGAGCAGATGAAGTTGCAGAGGCGTTCGGGGAGCATTGGTATGGTGCGGTCCACGAGATATACGCTTGTGGCGCGCTTCACGGCTTCGCGGTCAATGATGTCGCCCTCTTTGACGTAGTGCGAGACGTCGGCGATGTGTACGCCCACTTCCCATTCGCCGTCCTTGAGTGTGCGTATGGAGAGTGCGTCGTCGAAGTCCTTGGCGTCGTGGGGGTCTATGGTGAAGGTGGTGACGGGGCGGAAGTCCTCGCGGCGTGCTATCTCGTCGGCGGGAATTTCGGGTGAGAGTTTCTCTGCTGCCTTTTCCACCTTTTCGGGGTAGGAGTAGGGGAGTCCGTACTGAGCGAGGATGGCGTGCATCTCGGCGTTGTTCTCGCCCTGCTTTCCGAGGATGTCCACCACGCGGCCCACGGGGCTCTTGGAGTTGGAGGGCCATTCGGTAATCTGCACCACGGCCTTGTCGCCGTTCTGTCCGCCGTTGAGTTTGTCTTTGGGTATGAAGATGTCCGTGGCGAGCGAACGGCTTTCGGTGACGAGGAAACCGTAGCCGCGTTCCACCTGTAGCTGACCTACGAAGGTGTCGTTGGCGCGTTCGAGAATCTCCGTCACTTCGGCTTCGCGTGTGTGGCCGGTGCGTCGTGCGAGCATGGTCACCTTCACGCGGTCGCCGTCGAGGGCGTGGAGCGAGTTGCGCTCACACACGAGTATGCTCTTCCCGCCGTCGTCGGGCACGAAGGAGTTGCGTCCGTTGCGTTTGCGCTGGAAGGTGCCTTCCATCACGTTGGAGCGCACGGCGTTGCGGTAGTTTCCGCAGTTGTCGGTGGAGATGTAGTCGTCGAGGACGAGTTCGGAGAGGGCGTCCATCACAATCATTTTGGCGGGATGGTTCGAAGCCTTGAGCAGAGAGAAGAGTTCCTTTACGTTGAACTCGCGTTCGGGCTCTCTCTCGAAGAGGTCCACGAGCATCTGTGCGGCGGCTTTTTTCTTGAGGCGTCCGCTACCTTTATTTTTTTCTTTTCTTGCCATGTGTGTATTCGTTAAAGTAAGGAGGGCATGTGCCGTGATGCGGCAGTGCTGTGTCGCGTAGCCTCCCTTGTGTGTGGCGCACCGAAAAAACGTGTGCGCTCTTTGCAAAGTAACGCTTTTTCCGCGAAAGTTAAGAGTCAATTAATATATAATAACGCGCGTGCAATGCAAAACTTCGTACTTTTGCAACCATTCAGTCGCTATGGACTGCTTTGCGTTTCTGCGCGCCCGTACAGAAGGGGTTTTTAAAACAATGAACGATTATGGATATCCGCATTTACATCGTCGCTATTCTTTTCCTGCTTTTCCCGTTTGCTTCTCTGGCGCAAGAGCCGGCGAAGGCACAGACGGAGGTGGAGGAAGTGGAGGTGCCCATCATCACTCAGGTGGGCACGGCGCAGTATGAGGGGAAGACCATTCCGCACGTCATCTTCCCCACGTTGCCGAAATATGCGCCCATGCAGTTTTCGTCCGACAAGGAACGGGAGGAATACAACCGCCTGGTCTACAACGTGAAGAAGGTGCTGCCTTGGGCCAAGCTGGCGAAGCTCACCATCATAGAGACTTACGAGTATCTCGAGACGCTCCCCGACAAGCGTTCGCGCGACGAGCACATCAAGCGCGTGGAGGCGGGCTTGAAGGAGCAGTATACGCCGGCGCTCAAGAAGCTGACGCGTTCGCAGGGCAAGTTGCTCATCAAGCTGGTGAACCGCGAGTGCAACATGACGGGCTACAACATTGCGAAGGCTTTCATCGGTTCGTTCAAGGCGAACCTCTACCAGGGCATCGCGGTGCTCTTCGGCAATAGCCTGAACAAGAAGTACGACCCCGAGGGCGACGACCGCTACACGGAGCGCGTGGTGCGCATGGTGGAGGCCGGCGTCATCTGAGCCTACGCGCGCGTATACACCAAAGTTTGTGCAAGCTGCTGTCACCCGTCACCGGCCTCACGGAGGCTTTTGCGTGCTGGCGCCATGAGCAAATGTGCAGATGTGCAAATGTGCAAATGTGCAAATAATGGAGTGCAAACATTCGTGAACAACTTTCTCCTAGCTCAACGTGTTGAGTAAAGCGCAAATTTTTACAGATTGCCCAAAAGTTTTTGTTTTCTCCTTTCTTGTTTTTGAGAGCCTAAAAGAAGGTGACAGTAACCTCGTTTTGTAAACAAATCGCTACATAAGTTTTGCTCTATTAAACCTTTGCTGTCACCCTTGCCCGTGACCGATTTTTCTATGCTTTGACGAATTATTTACCATTTATCATCTGAAGCAAAAGTTGCTATCATCTTTATCAGAACATATTTAGCATTACTTTATTTGCACATTTGCACATCTGCACATTTGCACATTGCGGAGCATAGGGTGACGGGTGACAGCAAGTTGTACAAACTTCGGTGTAATGCGCGCGTACGCGCACGCGCGAGGCTGAGATTTGTACCGAAATGGGGAGCCGCGCAAAATGTGAACGAATATAAATAACTCGCTGCGGGCCCAACGTGTTGGGCCCGCAGCGAATTTCAGTAAATGGCGAGATGATTTGTCTTCGTTGCGCTTTCAATTGATGCGTAAACTGGCCGGGAAAACGAAAATCTTATAAACCGCAGAAAATCAACGATGTGCAGTTTCAAAACGAATGCCCCGCTTTGAAACAAAAAATCCGTGCCTTGGAATTTTAATTCCATGCCTTGGAATTCAAATTCCATGCCTTCGAATTTTTACGGCATGCCTTGCCGTGACGCGTGGGGTAACTACCTGAGTAGTTACCGCAAGAGCCAATGATGTTCCCTGTTGCGATAGCTGACAAAACCCGCATACCGTGGTTTTATACATAAAATCCGCATTTTGCTTGCATATTGTTTTTCGTTTCGGGTAAAATGTATACATTTGCAAGACAATCAAAATAACGAGCGCCAAACTGCCACATCTCACGCTGTTTGCCGGAGCACCCTTGTTTCGGCCCTAAATTCAGCTTTGCACCTTGGATGTCAGGCCGGCCGAAGCGCACATTATATATATAGGACATCACATGACAAAGATACCCCTCCGCAGCAGCGTCTGCACCGACGGCCGTCGCATGGCCGGTTCGCGCGCCCTCTGGCATGCCGCCGGCATGAAGCGCGAACAACTAGGCAAACCCATCATAGCCATTGCCAACTCCTTCACACAGTTCGTGCCCGGCCACACCCATCTCCACGAGGTGGGCCAGCTCGTCAAGCACGAGATAGAACGCCTCGGATGCTACGCCGCAGAGTTCAACACCATAGCCGTCGACGACGGCATAGCCATGGGCCACGACGGCATGCTCTACTCCCTTCCCTCGCGCGACGTCATTGCCGACTCCGTGGAGTATATGGTTCAGGCCCACAAGGCCGACGCCCTCGTGTGCATCTCCAACTGCGACAAGGTCACCCCCGGTATGCTCATGGCTGCCATGCGCCTCAACATACCCACCGTCTTCGTGAGCGGCGGACCCATGGAAGCCGGCCACCACAAAGGCGAGAACCTCGACCTCGTCATAGCCATGATAAAAGGCGCCGACGCCTCCGTGAGCGACGAAGAACTGGCCGAAATAGAGTCGAAAGCCTGTCCCGGTTGCGGTTCGTGCTCCGGCATGTTCACCGCCAACTCCATGAACTGCCTCACCGAAGCCCTCGGACTCTCCCTCCCCGGCAACGGCACCATCCTTGCCACCCATGCCAACCGCCGCCGACTCTTCCAGGACGCCGCAAAACTCATCGTGGCCAACGCCCTGCGCTACTACGAAGAAGGCGACGAGAGCGTGCTGCCGCGTTCCATTGCCACACGCGAGGCTTTCCTCAACGCCATGACGCTCGACATCGCCATGGGCGGATCGACCAACACCGTGCTCCACCTCCTCGCCGTGGCCAACGAAGCCGGCGTGGACTTCAAGATGGCCGACATCGACGCCCTCAGCCGTCACGTGCCCTGCCTCTGCAAACTGGCCCCCAACACGCAGAAGTACTCCGTGCAGGAGTGTAACCGCGCTGGAGGCGTGCTCGGCATCATGGGCGAACTCGCCAAGGGCAACCTGCTCCACCTCGATGCCCACCGCGTGAACGGTGCAACGCTAGGCAGCGACCTCGCGCGCTACTCCATCACCGTGCCCCGTCCCGACGCCGAAGCCCTCCGCATCTATAGCAGCGCACCGGGCGGAAAGTTCTGCCTGCAGATGGGTGCACAGGACGCCACGTGGCCCGAACTCGACACCGACCGCACAGAAGGCTGCATCCGTTCGCTCGACCACGCCTACACCCGCGACGGCGGACTCGCCGTGCTCTTCGGCAACCTGGCCCTCGACGGCTGCGTAATCAAGACGGCCGGCGTAGACGAGTCGCTCTGGCACTTCGAAGGCCCCGCCCGCGTGTTCGACTCGCAGGAAGAAGCCTGCGAGGGCATCCTCGGCGGAAAAGTCAATGCCGGCGACGTGGTGGTCATCACCCACGAAGGCCCCAAGGGAGGTCCCGGCATGCAGGAAATGCTCTATCCCACTTCCTACATAAAGAGCCGTCACCTCGGCAAAGAGTGCGCCCTCATCACCGACGGACGCTTCTCGGGCGGTACGTCCGGACTCAGCGTGGGCCACATCTCGCCCGAAGCCGCTGCCGGCGGCAACATCGGTAAGGTCGTGGACGGCGACATCATTGTCATAGACATCCCCTCGCGCTCCATCAGCGTGCGCCTCACCGACGAAGAACTCGCTGCACGACCCATGCGTCCCCTCCAGCGCAAGCGCACCGTGAGCAAAGCACTCCGTGCCTACGCCTCCATGGTGAGCAGCGCCGACAAGGGCGGCGTGCGACTCGTCTGATTCGACAGGCCTCGCGGAGGCTTTTGTGTGTGGCCGCGCCTTCCATGGGCGCATAACCACCCTTTTGTTCCACTCTCCTACCGCTCCTCGCGCTTCAAAAAGTCTGCAACAACCTCTTTATGACCCAAACAGAAACACCACATACAACCCCCATCACCGGCGCGGAGATACTCATGCGGGCATTGCTCGACGAGGGCGTAACCACCCTCTTCGGCTATCCCGGCGGAGCCATCATGCCCGTCTATGATGCCCTCTACGACTACCGCGACCGCCTCAACCACATACTCGTGCGCCACGAACAAGGTGCCGCCCACGCTGCCGAAGGCTATGCCCGCGTCAGCGGACAGACCGGCGTGTGTCTCGTCACAAGCGGGCCGGGTGCCACCAACACCGTCACCGGCATAGCCGATGCCATGATGGACAGCACCCCCATAGTAGTCATTGCCGGACAGGTAGGCGCAGCCATGCTCGGCACCGACGCCTTCCAAGAGTGCGACCTCGTCGACGTCACCCAGCCCATAGCCAAGTGGAGCTACCAGATACGCTCCGCCAAAGACGTGGCATGGGCCGTACACCGCGCCTTCTACATCGCCTCCAGCGGACGCCCCGGTCCCGTGGTGCTCGACTTTGCAAAAAATGCACAGACCGAAAAGGCCGAATACGTACAGGGCACCATCGACTTCATTCGCAGCTACGTGCCCGTACCCGCCACCGACCCCCATTCCCTCACCGAAGCCGCACGCCTCATCAACCAGGCCGAGCGGCCGCTCGTGCTCGTGGGACAAGGCGTGGAACTCGGCAACGCCCAGCAGGAACTTCGCGAATTTCTCGAAAAAGCCGGGCTTCCCGCCGGACGCACCCTCCTCGGTCTTTCAGCCCTCCCCACCGACCATCCCCTCTCCGTGGGCATGCTCGGCATGCACGGTTCGCTCGGTTCGAACAAGATGACGCAGCAGTGCGACCTCCTCATCGCCGTGGGCATGCGCTTCGACGACCGCATCACCGGAAAACTCTCCACCTATGCCCGTCAGGCCAAGAAGATACACTTCGACATCGACCCCTCCGAAGTAAACAAAAACGTGGAGGTCGACGTCGCCGTGCTCGGCAACTGCAAGGAAACGCTCCCCGCCGTGACCGCCCTGCTCGAAAAGAAGGAACACACCGCTTGGCGCGAAGCCTTCCGACAGTGGGACAAAGAGGAGGAACGCGTGGTCATAGAACCGCAAATCCATCCCGTTGAAGGCCCCCTGCGCATGGGCGAAGTGATACGCCGCGTGTCGGAACTCACACACGACAGCGCCGTCATGGTCACCGACGTGGGGCAGAACCAAATGATGGCCGCACGCTACTTCCGCTTCACCCGTCAGCGCAGCGTAGTGACGTCCGGCGGCATGGGCACCATGGGCTACGGACTCCCCGCCGCCATAGGTGCCACCTTCGGTGCCCCCGACCGCACCGTTTGCCTCTTCATTGGCGACGGCGGACTGCAGATGACCATAGAAGAACTCGGCACCATCATGGAGCAAGGCGCACCCGTAAAAATTGTGCTCCTCAACAACAACTACCTCGGCAACGTGCGTCAGTGGCAAGCACTCTTCTTCCGCCACCGCTACTCCTTCACGCCCATGATGAACCCCGACTACGAGAAGATAGCCGAAGCCTACCGCATTCCCGCCCTCACCGTGGTGGACCGCGAAAAACTCGACGAAGCCATCTCCCTCATGCTCCGTACACCCGGCCCCTTCCTCCTCCAAGCCGCCGTCATGGAAGAAGACAACGTCATGCCCATGTGCTGCCCCGGCCACGACGTGGACGACATGATGCTCACCGTCTGATTCCACACCACCGCATTCTTCATCCTCTAAACCCTCCGAAAGCCTATGGACCAATCCAACCCTAGCGGACAAAGGCTCTACACCATAATAGTCTTCTCTGAAAACCTGGCCGGCGTGCTCAACTCCGTCACCAACGTGTTCACCCGCCGCCAGCTCAACATTGAAAGCCTCAACGTGTCGCCCTCGGGCGCCGAAAACGTCCACCGCTACACCATCACCACCGTCACCGACGAACACACCGTGCAAACCGTGGTGAAGCAGCTCGAAAAGAAAATCGACGTCATACAGGCACAGTACTATACGACCGACGAAGTCTTCGTCATGGACCAGGCGCTCTACAAAATATCCACAGCGCGCCTCATCGAGGACCGCAACATCTCGAAAGCCATCCGATTCTACGACGGAAAAATAGTGGAAGTCAACTCCACCTACGCCATCGTCTCGAAAGAAGGACTCCCCGAAGAGACCATAGCCCTCTACCACAAACTCCTTGAGCGCGGTTGCCTCCTGCAGTACGTCAGTTCGGGAGCCGTGGCCGTCACCAAGAGCCGCCGCGAAGAACTCTCCGAGTTTCTCCAGCTCCGCGAAGAAGAAAAGCGGCAGAACGAAACGGAAAAACTGTAACACAACAACATAAGGTGCGGCACGTCCCTCTCGCGGACAACCGCTCCGTAACAAACACAAAACAAATATGGCACAATTGAATTTTGGCGGCGTTGTCGAAGAAGTGATGACGCGCGAAGAATTTCCCCTCGAAAAGGCACGCGAAGTGCTCAAAAACGAAACCATCGCCGTGCTCGGCTACGGCGTACAAGGTCCCGGACAGGCATGCAACCTCCGCGACAACGGTTTCAACGTCATCGTAGGCCAGCGTCCCGGCAAAACCTTCGAGAAGGCCGTGGCCGACGGATGGGTGCCCGGCGAAACCCTCTTCTCCCTCGAAGAAGCCGCCGAAAAAGGTACCATCGTGTGCATGCTCCTCTCCGACGCCGCACAGATGCAGCTCTGGCCCACAATCAAGCCCCATCTCACCCCCGGCAAGACGCTCTACTTCTCACACGGCTTTGCCATCACTTGGAACGACCGCACCGGCGTGGTTCCTCCCGCCGACATCGACGTCATCATGGTAGCCCCCAAGGGTTCCGGCACCTCGCTTCGCACCATGTTCCTTGAAGGCCGCGGACTCAACTCCTCCTATGCCATCTATCAGGACCACTCCGGCCACGCACTCGAAAAAGTGCTCGCCTTCGGCGTAGGCATAGGTTCCGGCTACCTCTTCAAGACCGACTTCAAGCGCGAAGCCACCAGCGACCTCACCGGTGAGCGCGGTTCGCTCATGGGTGCCGTGCAGGGCCTCTTCCTCGCACAGTACGAAACGCTCCGCGAACACGGCCACACACCCTCCGAGGCTTTCAACGAAACGGTAGAAGAATTCACCCAGTCGCTCATCCCCATGATTGGCAAGAACGGCATGGACTGGATGTATGCCAACTGCTCCACCACCGCACAGCGCGGTGCACTCGACTGGATGGGCCCGTTCCACGACGCCATCAAGCCCGTCATGGAAAAACTCTACCAGAGCGTAGCAAGCGGCCACGAGGCACAAGTCTCCATCGACTCCAACTCCAAGCCCGACTACCGCGTAGGTCTCGAAGCCGAACTCAAAGCCCTCCGCGAAAGCGAAATGTGGCGTGCCGGCGAAACCGTACGCAAGCTCCGCCCCGAGAATAACTAATGCCCCTCCCCCGTGGAGCAATAGCACTCTACGTAAACAAACGTGCGCAGGCAATAGTTGCAATTCCAACTGTTGTCTGCGCACTTTTTCGTAAATTTGCACCATTACGTGCAGAAAAGTGTGGTTTCGCTACACTTTTCTGCACCAAACAGTGTAAACTATGAAGATAGAAAGACAAATTATCCGTACCCTCAAAGCGTGGAAGGACGCTCCAGAGAGAAAACCCATTCTTTTGCAAGGAGCTCGACAAATAGGCAAAACTTGGGTAATGGAGCAGTTCGGGCACGAGTGTTTCGACCACTGTGCGAGATTCGATTTCGACAGACAAGAAGAACTGAAAAGCGTTTTCCGGAACACGAAATCGCCGGAACGCATTGTCAAGGAGCTTGCTCTCTATTGCGACGTGCCCATTATCGCGGGCAAAACACTTATAATATTCGATGAAATACAAGAATGCGAAGAGGCATTTAACAGTCTGAAATATTTTTGTGAAGATGCACCGCAGTACCACGTCATAGCAGCCGGCTCCCTACTTGGAGTCGCCGTAAAACGGCGAAGAATGACCGTTCCCGTTGGTAAAATCAGGGTTCTGCACATGTATCCGCTCTCCTTTAAAGAATTTCTCAAAGCAAGCGACGGCAAGACGTTCGAATATGTTGAGCAATTGACCGCTGTTGAAAAACTTCCCGAGATTGTTCTCAACAAACTTGTTTTGGAGTATCGCAGATATATGGTTTGCGGCGGAATGCCCGATGCGGCTTGCGCCATGCTAGAGAACAAAGGAATGGAAACCGTCGACACCATTCTGCAAGACATTCTAGACCTCTACGAACTAGATTTTGCAAAATATGCCGAACCGCGCGAGATACCGCGCATCCATGCCATTTGGCGCTCTTTGCCCTCGCAACTGGCCAAGGAGAACAGAAAATTCATTTATAAGGTTGTCAAACCAGGAGCACGTTCAAAGGATTATGAAGATGCACTGTTGTGGCTCGAAGATGCGGGAATGGTCCACCGCATTTACAACATCACGCGTCCTCAGTTCCCCTTGTCGGCCTACGAGGACTTGAGTGCATTCAAACTTTATGCATGTGATTGCGGACTCTTGCGCCGACTCGCAAAATTGCCGGCAAGCATTGTAATGAACGCTACGTCAAACTATACAGAGTTCAAAGGGGCTATGGCAGAGAATGCGGTGCTCCAATCGTTGATGACATTGCAGGACAAGGACACTACATATTACTGGTCGGCCGAAAGCAGAGCCGAAATAGAATTTGTCATTCAATGGGAAGACCAAATAATCCCCATTGAGGTAAAAGCCGAAAACCGTATTAGCGGTAAGAGCCTGTCGGTCTACAACGAAAAGTTCAGCCCGCAATACCGCATCAGATTTTCATTCCTGAACCTACAATACAACAACGGACTGCTGAGTTGTCCCTCACCACTGGCCCCTTGGTATTCAAAACTCCTCCGAATGATATAGCAAAACGAAGAAACCATCGTTCCCATAGAAGTCAAAGCCGAAGAAAATCTGCAGTCAAAAAGCCTGCGGGCATTCGTAGAACGCCATCCCGAACTAAAAGGCGAGCGCTTCTCCATGTCGCCCTACAGAACCCAAACGTGGCTCACCAACTTCCCGCTCTATGCTCTAGAATCGGTGATGCCCACGCTGTAGCAAAAAAGTATTCAACTTTCGGATTGGAATCTTGCAGTGAATTCTGAGCGCGACTCTTGTAGTCGGCACTGTCGGGTCGTAGGCCAACACACCCAAGAAAACATCTTGAAAACTCAGCGAAAAGCAAGAAAAAATTCTCGTTTTCGCTGAGTTTTCAATTGTTTCTCATCTTGGCTATATAGTGCGGAAACTGCATATATGATTCATGCAAATTGCAAGAACAGAAAGTGCTTTTGCGTGCGCAAGCGCATGGGGGCAAGTCTCTGACTTGACGCTCTACACGACCGTCACGTCGTCATGGATGGTTCTGTGTGTGCAGCGCTCTTATATTTGCGAAGCACGCAAAAGCCTCAGTGAGATCTCAGAGAGTTGCCCCATGTGCTAACACAAAAAATCTTAGCAAACTTAGTGCAGTAAACGATACACTCTTTGCCCTATAAACTTACGCATATAGTTCCTGTACTCTATTGCTTATACTTTTCTAACGCACTTAGGGAGGAGTTCTATTCGATAGCTCCGCCTTAACTATACGAACCTCTACTTGAAAAAGTCTTCAAGTGAGACAGTATGGTTAATGACGCCGGCATGCATATTTGAGGCCAGTCCCATCGTTGTTACAAGTACGGTTTGGATGGAGCGAATCTTGTTGTGCATCTTACTATTGGCGAAAGCGTCTATCTTGTGGCGGATATTCTCCTCCATGTCTTGTGTGATAGCGAACTTGCCATTCGAGAATTTCATCTCGCAGAGATAGTCTGTTTGTGCGGCCTTGCATTCCAACAACAAATCAATTTGCGCCCCCTTCCCCTCAGCATCTTTTCCGCTCCAGCAATAGTTCCTGTCCACCGAGGGCAAGCGCAGGGCTGCTTGCATGTTTTGTAGGTGTTCGATGCAAAGTAGTTCGAACGTATCACCAGCCCACGTATAGAACGAGGATGTGCCATGAATGGCATTCCATCCACCAGACTTGACTTGCTTGCCGAAGATAAATCTGAGATAGAACAAGGAGAAGAAATCTTTCAGTTGGTAAACGGTCTCTACCCTGTCCTTGCCATAGCGGGGATATTCACGTGTGATTCCTGACTCCTTGAGGTTGTCAAGCAATTTGGTTAGGCTGCCTCCCGTCTTTATGCCTGTTGTCTTGCTCAGTTCCGCTTGAGTCATTCCGTAAAACTTGGAACCTATCGCCTTCACAATGTCAACATATCTTTCCTTGCTAGAATACAATCCTGTATATACGTCCTTGAACTCTTGGTGTATCAACTCATCACCAAAGAATATGGCGTCAATGTTGTCCGTCATGGTTCGGTCGTTGCGAAGCTTGTCCAGATAATATGGAATTCCTCCCAACGCCATATACCCCACACACATTTCATAGCGTGAGAGATGAAACTCATTCTTGCGATAATACTTCTCACATTCAGACAAGGTGAAAGGGAGCAGTTTGATGGTTTCCGTCAGTCTTCCATGCAAACCGCCATAGTCGTGTATCACGTTGTCAAGCATCCAACTTGTAGCCGAGCCGCAGACTATCAGTATGATGTTGCGCTCGCTATCTGCCCATGAATTCCAAAAGTAGCCCAACTCGGAAATCATTTCGGAAGACTGTGGACCGGCAAGCCAAGGTAGTTCGTCGATAAATATAACTTTTCGTCTGTTTCTTTTCCCTTCCAACACTTTGCGCAACAGCAAGAAAGCCTCGCGCCAGCAGGTAGGCTTTGATTCTCTCGCAGATAATCCGGCTATAACGAGAGCGTCATAGAAATGAGCCAACTGAAGTTGTCGATAAGTATCGTATTCTTTGTCTACGTCTTTCATATACGTTCCTACTGCCTTGAAAAGAATCTTGTTTCCAAAGCATTCGCTCACAAGGTATGATTTTCCTACTCGTCTTCTTCCATAAATGGCAACAAATTCCGACTTCTTTGATTTGTAGATTCTTTCTAATATCTCTATTTCTCGGTTTCGTCCTATTATATTTGAGTAACCCATTGTGAATTAGTTTTATAATACGAGTGTAAAGATGGGCTTTTATTATTAGACGCGCAAGAAAACATCTTGAAAACTCAGCGAAAAGCAAGAAAAAATTCTCGTTTTCGCTGAGTTTTCAAATTTTTCTCATCTTTACAACCAAGTGCAGAAATCTGCATTTCAGCAAATTATAAGAATAGAAGTAACTTAAGTTTCGGATTAAGAAAAGAACCTGCATTTATGCGGCAATCTGGCTGTAGGCCAGACACGTAACCAGCCCACGGCATCAACCGGGGGTATGTTTTGCGCGAGCGTGCTGGGCTGTAGGCTCAGCACAAGGGCGGAAAGGCGCATTGAAATGTTGATAATTCGTCATTGGTTGTGCTGAGCCTACAGCCCAGCATTTCCGCGCTCTACGTTACCCACGGTTGACACCGTGGGCTATTTACGTGTCGTGCCTACAGCA
>CAVALA010000061.1:0-15647 GCA_963589615.1 Prevotellamassilia timonensis | reverse complement strand
ACCGCCGTTCCTATCAAAGACACATGGAAGCCGTTCGCACGCAAAAGAGTGTGCTCGAAACGAGTCGCGACGATGGCTACATGGAAGGCCACAGCGCAGGCCTTGCCGAGGGCCTTGCAGAAGGCAAAGCTGCTGGCCTCGCAGAAGGCAAAGCTGCTGGTATTGCAGAAGGCAAAGCTGCTGGTATTGCAGAAGGCAAAGCTGCCGGCCTCGCAGAAGGCAAAGCTGCTGGCCTCGCAGAAGGCAAAGCTGCTGGCCTCGCAGAAGGCAAAGCCGAAGGAAGAGCCGAGTTGTTAAGAGAAATGGTCAAAAAGATGAAGGCAAATGGAATTGACGCGCAAACAATTGCCGGAATGATTGGTATTCCCGTATCAGACATTGAGCAAATGTAGAATAATGGTTGGGGAATGTGCCTCGGCGTGTTTCGATTGGTAACGAAAGTTTCTGGTTTAGAAATAAACTCAGTGAATCTCCATGATTCATGCTTAACTATAAAGCGTTATTGTGGCAGTTGTCTTGCTCTGTCGCGCATGATGGCCGCCATGTTGTCGGTAGCCCAACTCATGAGGCTGTCGATTATGGGTATTAGGCTTTGGGCGCGTGGTGTGAGCGAGTACTCCACGCGTGGCGGCACCTCTGCGTGAACCTTTCGTGTCACGTAGCCGTCGGCCTCAAGTGTGCGCAGGGTGCTAGTGAGCATCTTCTGCGATATGTCGGGAATGAGTTTGCGCAGAGCGTTGAAGCGCAATGGTCCACCTCCGTGGCTGTTTATGGTGTATACGACGAGTAGCGACCACTTGTCGCATATCCTTGCCAGCACACCTCGAATGGGACAGTCTTGAAACACTGTTTCCTTAATCATCGTTGTCATCGTGTCTCTTGTTTTTTTTGAATATTACTACCCTACAAAAATAGCCGACTTTCAGTCTATTGCCAAACCATACCGTATTAATGTAGGTTAATCTTAGATGATCCAATCTGCGCCAGCATCGCAATGGTTTCCTTCGAGTGACTATCTCACCCGCAGGTGCCTTCTTGTGGGTATGGTCACGTGGACATACCTTTGCAACCGAAATACAAACAACAGTAAAATTATGAAAGCGACAAAAACTATTGCAGAGGCCGTAAACTTTACGGCAGTGGATTTCGGTAAGTTGAATGGCATTGGCGACTATGTGCTTGAGTTGACGCCAGAGGTGAAGATACCCGGCAAGGTGTTTGGCGGCCAGCGTGTAGGTGCAACGGGTGGCGAGTTTTCGTTACAGAGCTTTGCCCCGGGCCAGGAGACGGGTTTCCTGCACACCCACAAATGCCACGAGGAACTTTATTTCTTCCTTTCGGGCAAGGGTGAGTTTCAGGTCGACGGCGAGGTGTTTGCCGTGGGCGAGGGATCTGTGGTAAGGGTTGCACCTCAGGGCAAGCGCAGCGTACGCAACAACGGAACCGAGCCGTTGGTTATGCTCTGTGTGCAATATAGTGGCAACACTTTCACCGCCGACGATGCCAACGACGGTGTGTTGTTGAACGATAAGGTGGAGTGGTAGCAGGCGCATCAAAATCAAGGGTTAGATTGTGCCTAGCGTATGCGGGTCACGTCTCCGACGTGACGTTGAGCGCGAAGATATAAAGCGCAGCATGAAGAACCGTCCGTGACGGCGTGTAGAGCCTCACGTCGGAGACGTGACCCCCATGCGCTACGCCCTTATATGCGGCGCCAGCACGCAAAACCGTCCGTGACGGTGACGGGTGACAGCAACTTGTACAAACTTCGGTGTAAACGCGCGCGTACGCGCACGCGCGTAAGGCGTATTTCTGTCGAAATGTTCAAGAGAGAGAAAATGCAAAGGCGGCTAAATTTTGGGCTACGGGCCCAACGTGTTGGGCTGGGAGAAAATTTTGAATTGCGGCCTTGGAATTTGTGTGCAAACGCACGCCGGTTGCACCTTAGGTGAAGGTGTGAACGTTTGCAAACAACTTTCTACAAGCTCAACGTGTTGAGTAAGCCGCAAATTGTTATTTGCGGCTTTTGAATTTTTTGCAAGATGCTTGCGCTCTCTATGGAGGCCGCAGCGCGCAAGGGCATTGTTGCGAATTTTTGTAGAATATGGGCTGTTGCTATACGCTAGGTGTGTTACTTCACGCTGAGGGGTACGCCAGCACGGAGGGAGGCTTTGGCTGTGCTTTCGGTGGCTGGCTGGGTGGGATAGATGAAGAGCAGGTTGCGCTGCGAGAAGCATCGTTCCACTTGTTCGGGAAGGCGGTCCATGTAGCTGTGGCGCGAGATGGTGCCACGGCGCGCCATGATGAAGATGACCATGTGTTCGAGATGCACCTCGTGGGCGAGGGGAAGGAAATCGTTCCACGAGTTAAACTCGTGATAATAGGCCCGTGTGTTGCTTCCCGTGCTGTTCCAGAAAATTTGGAGGGCTTCGAGCGTGCGCGGCGAACTGTACACTTCCACGGGGCAACTCATCTGTTGCGCAAGTCGTGCCACGCGTTGTGCCCAGTGGGCAAATCCGCTTTCGTATTGTGCTTTTGGGGTGACTAAGAGGTGGAGGCGGCGCACCGTGTTGAGCGGGATGATGCTGCGGAATATGATTACTTGGCGCTCAATGGATGCCAACAGGTCCACGCCGAGTTTTCCGTAGAACGACTCGGAGATGCGTTGCCGCTGGTGAAGTCCCACGACGAGGTCGGATATGGCCGACTCTTTCACCGTGTGGCTGATGCCGCTCACCACGTTGACCGACCATCGGCTGAAGGTTTGAATTTCCACGTTGGCTGCCGCTGCCATTTTTTCTACGCGGTGGAGCTGCAGGAGTCCTTGTTGCCGCGCAGAGGGGTCGCCCTCGAGCACCACGTTCAGAGCCAACGGGGGCACCATGGAGCGCGGTGTGCGCAGCATGAGCGTGAGGTCTACAAGTGGCACCACGGTGTCGGGGTTGTTGATGGCTATGAGCAGGCGGTCGGGGGCGGTGTCGTCTTCGGCGGCGCCGGTAGAGAGTTCCGTCTGCTTGAGCAGGAGTTTGCGCGAGGTGTTTTCGGTGACGAACGAGCTGACTACGCAGGTGACGAGGATGAGTATCATGGCACCGTTGAGTACGTCTTCGCCCAAAAGGCGGCTTCCGTCGGGGAGCACTATGCCGTGACCGACGAGCACCACGGCCAGCGTGGCTGCGGCACGCGCTCCGGTGAGGCCGAACATGAGGGTGCCTTCTTCACGGCTGAGGCCGAACATCTTCTGCGTGGCGAAGGCGGCAAGCCATTTGCTCACAACGCCCACGGCAACCATTACGGCGGCCACGAGGAGGCCGTTGTCGTGCTCGAAGAGTGCGCCTACGTTGATAATCATGCCCACGCCTATAAGGAAATAGGGGATGAAGAGTGCGTTGCCCACAAATTCCACGTGGCTCATGAGTGGCGACGACGGCGGGATGAGGCGGTTCAGCACGATGCCCACGAGGAAGGCGCCGAGTATGCCTTCCATACCCACGAGTTCCATTAGTCCGGCACCGAGGAACACGAGCGTCAGGACAAACACGTATTGCGCCACGCTGTCGTCGTAGCGACGGAAGAACCATCGGCCTACGAGGGGAAACACATACACGATAATCAGCCCGAGGGCGATGACTTTCAGCACGAGCCACACCCAGTAGAGTCCGTTCACGTGGTCCTTGAACACACCGCCTACCACGGCGAGCACGAGGAGCGTGAGGGTGTCGGCCACGATGGTACCGCCCACGGCGATGCTCACGCTTTGCAGACGCGAGAGGCCGTAGCGCAGCACGAGCGGGTAGGAGATGAGCGTGTGGGAGGCATACATGGCTGCCATCAGCACGGCGGCGGCAGCGCTGAATCCGAGCACTAGGCTGTTTGCTGCGTAGCCGATGACCATCGGTATGGCGAAGCTCAGCAGTCCCAGTGTGGCGGCTTTACCTTTGATGCGTTGCACGTCCTGGAGGTTCATCTCGAGCGAGGCGAGGAACATGATGTAGTAGAGGCCGACCTTTCCGAAAAGTTCGAAACTTCCGTCGCGGTCGAGCACATGGAGTCCGTGCGGGCCGATGAGTATGCCCGCAAAAATCATGCCCACGATAGAAGGTATGCGCAGGCGCTCAAGGAGCATCGGTGCGAAGAGTATGATGCCAAGCACCGTGAAGAATATCCAGGTAGGGTCGGTAATGATCGGCAAGTGGGTTGGGTGGCGTTTAAGGGTGGTTCGTGATGATAAGTTTTTATGCGGCGCCTTCGTTCGTTCCGTACATAACGGAGCTTGCAGGAATGTTCGGAGCCGCCAAAAGCAAAGTTGCAAAAAATCTTGCAGTTATCGCTACCGACGGTCTACAAAACTGTCTGCCTTTCCGTCACGCTTACGCGCAAACGTAGTAATCCGCCACTCTCTCAGGCGAATGGCGTTCGAAAGGCAAGGGTCAGATTATCAACCATCTGCAGTTCCAAGAGGAAATCCTCGGTTTGGGACAAAAATTCCAAGGCATGGAATTTAAATTCCAAGGCATGGAATTATGATTCCAAGGCATGGAATTTTCAGGAGAAGCTGTTGCGTTTCGGCGTGTTCCGGCGCAGCCCGAAACGTATGTGGCTAAAGTTGAGCAAGGTTTGCTGCGTAGAATACAACAGAATGTTGTAATTTTGCGCTGATATAGGCAAAAGCCAAACAAACAAAACCTACTCATAGACCGCACATGAACGTAGCAATCGTTGGCGCCAGTGGTGCCGTAGGCCAAGAATTCCTTCGCGTACTGGCCGAACGCGATTTTCCCATCGACAATCTTCTGCTCTTCGGTTCCACCCGCAGCGCAGGAACGAAATATACTTTCCGTGGCAAAGAGTACACGGTGAAGCTCCTTCAGCACAACGACGACTTCAAGGACGTGGACATCGCCTTCACCTCTGCCGGTGCCGGCACGTCGAAGGAGTTTGCTGCCGACATCACCAAGTTCGGCGCTGTGATGATAGACAACTCTTCCGCCTTCCGCATGGACGAGGACGTGCCCCTCGTTGTGCCCGAGTGTAACGCCAAGGACGCTCTTGAACGTCCGCGCGGCATCATTGCCAACCCCAACTGCACCACCATCATGATGGTTGTAGCGCTCCAGGCCATCGAAAACCTCAGCCACATCAAGCGCGTACACGTGGCCTCCTACCAGGCTGCCAGCGGTGCCGGCCAAGCTGCTATGGACGAACTCGTGGAGCAATATCGTCAGGTGCTTGCCGACCAGCCCGTTACGGTCAACAAGTTTGCCTACCAGCTTGCCTTCAACGTGATTCCCCAAATTGATGTCTTCACCGAAAACGGATACACGAAGGAAGAGATGAAGATGTACAACGAGACGAAGAAAATCATGCACTCCGATGTACTCACCTCTGCCACCTGCGTGCGCGTGCCTTCCCTCCGTTCCCACTCAGAAGCCATTTGGGTCGAAACCGAACAACCGCTTGAGGTGGCCGCTGTGCGCGAAGCCATCAGTAAGGGCGAAGGTCTTGTGCTCATGGACAACACGGAGAAGAAGGAATATCCCATGCCCCTCTTCCTCGCCGGCAAAGACCCCGTCTACGTGGGCCGCATTCGCAAAGACCTTGCCAACCCCAACGGCCTTACGCTCTGGCTCGTGAGCGACCAGATCCGTAAGGGTGCTGCGCTTAACGCCGTGCAGATTGCCGAATATCTCATCAAGGTAGGCAACGTGAAGTAAACACGAAATTTTCCTCATAAAACAAGTCCGCAAAGCGCTTCCCGGCCGGAAGTCTTTGCGGACTTGCTTCGTTTTGCTCCAAGTTATTTTGAACCAAAGTTTTTGATTTAGAAATAGGCGGCGCTTTGAATGCGTTAGCACATGGGGGTCACGTCTCCGACGTGACTGTTGGGCGCGAGGAAATAAAGCGCAGCTAATTTTGAACCCACGTTTTGTTTAATGCAAGTACAAAGAATCGGCGGTTTTTGTTTAATCCATTAAACAAAACGGAGCAAGGGCATTGAACGCTCACCAAATATGTAGAACCAAAAAGCGCCGGCCCCATAAAAGGAGTCGGCGCTTGGCGTGTGTGTATGTGATGTTGCCTTGTCGGAAAGGCTTACTTTGTCGGTGCTTCGTAAACGAAGTGGAGCGTGTAGGAGATGTCCTTGCCGTCAATCTGTGTGGTGCAGACGATGTCGGCTGTGCCATACTCGCCAATGTTGAACCCTTCGAAGTGGATCTGCGAGGTTTCAGAACGGCCGGCAGCGAGGCTGAACTGACATTCGTAGCTCTTTGTGCTCATGGTGTAGCAGCTGCCAAGACCAAGGCCACAGATGGCCCACGGACGGAAGTCGCCCTGGAGTTCCACTTTCACGGTTACGGGGATGGGGAATATGCTGTTGGTGGTGTTGGTGAACTTCGGGTCGGCACCGTTGGAGGCATCGCCGAAGTCAAGTCCCATGTAGCCACCGCCGTAGTCGATTTCCACCACGGGGATGGTAAGCACGTCGCCGTTGTGGACCTTTTGGCCGTTGAAGGTAATCTCTACGGAGGCGGTGGTGTCGGCTTCTTTGACTACCACCTTGCAGGATGCGCTGATGGCGGGATTGGCAACGGAAGTGACAGTCACGGTGGCCTCGCCGGCTGCAACGGCCGTCACTTCACCATCGGCAGAGACGGTAGCAACCGACTCGTCGGACGAAGTCCATACGACGCTCTTGTCGGCAGCGTCGGAGGGGGTGAAGGTGGGCATGAGGCTTTCGGTGGTGCCTTCGTAGAGTTCAAGCGACTCGTGGTCGAGGGTGATGCCCTTGAGTTCTTTGCCAGAAGGACGTCCGCCCTTGTAGAGAGGAGCATCGATGACCTGCATCACGCCGTCGGCATCGTTGTAGAAGAAGATGACAACAGCCATGTTCTTGGCGTTCCAGAAGTCGTGTGCAAGGGTGTAGGTGTAGTCCTTCGTCTGCGTTTCGCCATCCTTGAGGGAGAGGGCTTCGCCGTAGTCGCCGTTGAGGGCGGCGCGGAACACGTGGTTGTGAACGTACTGTGCGTTGTCCTTGCCGTTGGGTTGCGTCTGGCTCGAAACGATGTCGCTCTCGGTGAGCCACACCTGAAGTTTTCCTTCCACGTTGGCTTTGCCTTCTACGGCGGTGGAGAGGCTGATGGTGCGCGTGGCTTCGTCGTAGACGAGTTCTTTCACTTCAAGTCCGGCCTTGGGCGACACGTTGAAGCGCTTGAGCGCAGCGGCGTTCCAATATTCGTAGTCCATGTCGCCGCCCGTGCGGTCCACAAGTCCTTTGGGGAAACTCTTGATGCCCCAATGGTCCACGTAGGCATTGCCGAGCGATGTGGCAAGGCCTACGTTCGACTTTCCGTCTTCGAGAAGGCTGAGCGAACCGCCGTGGATGGAAACGGCAATGAGGCGTTCCGAGCCGAAAGTTTTCTGCATGTCCTGTATGGCATCGGCGGCCTTAGGGCAGTTGGAGCACTTCTGTCCGGTGAAGTCTTCTACGAGCACGTTTTTGAGAGAACTTCCCGTGTCGGTTTTTATGAAGCGCTGAGCTTCGTCGATGTCGTTGCACGAAGTGAGTGCGGCGGCAGCGGCGAAGAGGTATGTAAAGAGGTGTGTAAGTTTCATCGTCTTATGTTAGAAGTTGAAGGTATAGGAAGCCTGAACGCCCTTTGAGGCGGGCACGTAGCGGCATACGCCACCGGAGCAGTTGTAGCCGGCACGCGTCTTGCCGTAGCTCAGCTGCAGGCGGTGTGCCTTGTGGGTGAAGGTGACGGCCCCCATGAGGTAGTGCTCCTTGTGGGTTCCGCGTGAGGTGTCGGTGGCACCATTGGCGAGGTAGTAGGGCACGTGGCCGTTGAACTGGTCGCTCACGGTGAACATGAAGTTGGGGAGCACGGAGAGTTCAAGGAGTCCGTACCACCAGTCCTTCTGGTCCTGGAGCGTGTGGAGATACTGGGCTTCGCCGCGAAGGGTGAGCTTCGGGGAGAACTGATATTTTCCTTCGGCTACGAAAATGTTGCTCTTGATTACGCCGCCTTCGCCTTCGATGACCGTCTTGTTGTAGCGCTGGTTGGAGTACATGAAGTTGAGCTTGAAGTGCTTCGTGATTTTCTTTTCCAACTGCACGTTGATGTCTTGGTAGTAAGTTTCGGGACCCATTTTGAAGAAACGCGACTTGGCTCCGTTGCCTCCGGCTTCGGTGGTGTGGGTGGCATCTTCGGTCTGTTCAATGCCGCGGATGTGGGAGAAGTTGACCTTGAGGTTGGTGCCGTACTTGCCGCCGAGGGGTGTCTTGCGCTTGAAGTTGTAGCCCACTTCGGCTTGGAAAGCCCACTCGCCGGGCGTCATCTGTGTGGCGTAGGGGTAGAGGGCAGCAAGGGTGTAGGTGTGCTGCATGGCAAAGGCGGGGAGGTGGTTGATGTAGCAGGCCGTGGAAGCCTTGTCGATGCCGCGATGTGAACGGTAGGCCATGTCCTCGCTACGCTTGGCTTGGAGCAACACGCTCACGCCGCGCTTGGAGTAGGAGCCGGAGAGAAGGAGCGTCTGTCCGTGGTTGTAGATGTAGCCGTTGGAGGAAGAGGGGTCCTGACCTTTCCAGGCGTATTCGGCAAGGAAGGAGTAGGCTCCCTTTTGTATGTTGGCGCGCACGTCGTAGGCGGGCACGTTCTTGGGCAAGTTGAGGCGATAGGCTGCTGTGACGGGTTGGCCGGTGACGGCGTCGGTTTCGCCGGTCTCGCGGTTCACGTAGAGTTCGGGGTCGGAGGTGGAACCATTGCCTACGGCGGAGAAGCCGAGGGTGAGACGGGTGCCGTTTTCGTCCATGCGCTTTACCCACTGGTCTACGTTGAGTTCGAGGTCGCCGCCGTAAGTCCAGGGGTTGCAGGAGTCGAGGTTGCGGTGGTGCCAGTAGTAGCGCTGCTGACCGCCGAGCACTTTGAGGTTCACGCCCTTGAAGGGCTTCACGGCAAGGCGTGCGCCGCGCAGCGAGTTGTCAATGCCGAGCGAACGTTCCTCGTAGGTGCGGAGAATGAGTCCGCTGCCGAACTGGTCGTAGAAATCGCCGAGGGTGAGTTCGGCCCATTTGTATGATCCTTTGAGGTACATGTAGGGCACGCCCCAGCCTTTGAAGTCGTTTTCGAAACCGGGGAGGGGATGGTCGAGATATTCAAAGCGTGCGCCGGCCTGGAAATATTTGTTGAGTAGATGAAGTTCGGCATAGGTGTTGGTGAGCACGTCGTCCTTGTAGGTGCCGGTGCCTATGCGGTTGTCTTCTTGGGGAACGAGCACGTCGCTCTGCACGCTGCCGTGGAGCGAGAATTTCTTTCCGTCGTCTTCCTGTGCCGTGGCTGTCAGGACTGAGGCGAAGGTGAGGGCCGCAAGTGCGACTTGGTATTTCATGTGTGTGTATGGTGTGTGGTGTGACGGCCAAACCGCTGTCGGGTCGGGCTTTTATGGGTATACGTGTAAACAAACGCACAACGGGCTAACGGTACGGACTTGCTTTTCGGCAAAGGTCCGCACCGTTGACCCGTGAGAGTGATGCGCTTTATAAAAAGGGAATGGGAAAGCGCGTTATTTGCTTTCTTCCTTACCGGCGGCAAGGAGTTCCTTTACTTTTTCGAGGAGATGCTGTTCGCCACCTTCGGTATATCCGCTGCGGCTTTCAGCAATCTTACCGTTTCCGTCAATGACGAACACGTGGGGAATCATGTTGACACCCATGGCACGGCGAAAGTCGCTGTTGGGGTCAAGAAGCACCTGGTATTCCCAGCCGTTGGCATCGACCATGGGTTTTACCTTCTGTGCGTTCTGTGCTTCGTCGATGGAGATGGCCACGACGCGCACACCGGTTTCGTCCTGCCAGTCGGCATAGACCTCGTTGATGGCTTTGAGCTCGCGGTTGCAGGGCTTGCACCAGGTGGCGAAGAAGCTGATGATGAAGGGTTTGCCGTCGTTGGAGAGTGTGGCGGTGTCGACGGTCTTGCCGTTGATGTCCTTCAACTTCACGGAGGGAAGCTGGGCGAACGATGCGCCTACAAAGCTCCAAAAGAGGAGCATGGCAAGGAAAAGTTTTTTGGTTTTCATTGTGTGTTGGTCTTTTCGCCTTGGGTCCGTGGTGATGGGAAGCCTTGGCTATGTCGTTATTTTGGTTCCTTCGGTTGCGCTGGAAATGGGTGCCGTTGCTTCTCGTTGCTGAGGCTTTCGGCTTGCATTCGGTCGGCCTCGAGGGGTGCTTTGCTTACATTTCGCAGCGTAATCGCGGCAAAATTATTCATTTCGCATGAATCCGCAAACGTTTTAGTTGATTTTAAGGCGTTTCGGTGGACTTCTTGCAGCTGCTTTTTAGGGTTCTATCGTCCAACTCTCAAGGTTGCCTTTTGTGGAGTTGAAGTTGATGCCCACCTTCGTTACGTCCTTTCTGCAGAGGGCGAAACGGCTGGCGTAGTCCTTGAGGTTAATCTGGCGCAAGGCGGTGGCTGCGTCCTTGTTGAGCTTGAGTTCAAGTAGATAGAGGTGTGTGTCGGTTTCCATCACAATGTCTACCCGTCCCTTGGCAGTGTGTACTTCCACATCTACGAGGAAATCCGTTAAGATGGAGAAGATGACGAATAGCATTTGTTGGTAGTGGCCTTCGTAGTTCGTTACGTTGCAGTAGGGTACGGTGCTGAGGAAGGTTTGGAGAAGCTGAAGCGCGCCGTCCATGTTGTTCTGTCGGATGAGTACGGACATACGGGCAATGGTGACGTTGCCGTTCTGCGCATACATTCCTTCAAGGTAATTAGGCAGAAGACTTGCGAAAAGTCCGGCCTTTATCTCCTTGTTCGGAAGGTCGAGGGTGTAGAGGCGACTGGCTTTGTCGTAGTCTTTTATGGTGATGTAACCACTTTGGTAGAGCAGCGGGGTGATGGCGGTCATGTTCTCCGTAGGAGCGTCGAAGGCAGACGCCATGGCGAGGGTTCTGCCAAGGTCGGCGGGACGCACGTTGAACTTGCGCAACATTTGGAGCAGATAGGTAGGCGTGCCGGAAGCGAACCAGTAGGCGCCGAAGTCACCGTTCTCGAAACTGTTGAGCAGGCTGAAGGGGTTGTAGATGTCGGGGGAGGAGGCGGAGAAGTGGTAACCGTCGTAGTTTTGCTTGAGATGCTTCACCGCTTCCTCTTTGGTGAGTTCGTTCTTCTTCGCAAGTTGCTCAATGGCGCTGTTCATCTGCGTAAGCAGCTCTTCCTCCGTGATGCCGCATACGGCAGCGTAGTCGTCGAGCATGGAGATGTTGCTGATGTTGTTCAGTTCGCTGAAGATGCTGAGTTGGGAGAACTTGGTGATGCCGGTGATGAACACAAATTGTAGAAAGGGGTCGCAGTCCTTCAACGGACTGTAGAAGTTGCGCATGATGTTGCGCAAAGTTTCCAATTGCTCCGTTTCGTGTGCCACGTCTAGGAGAGGCGCATCGTATTCGTCAATGAGCACAACTACCTTTCGGCCCGTTTTTTCAAAAGCCGTTTTGATGAGGTCAAAGAATCGCACGTTCGCATCATTCCGAGGATGAACAATGCCCCATTTCTTCTCTTCGTCTTGCAAGAGGCTGTTGAGATATCTGTTCAGCTGGTCTTTGTCCATGTGTTTACCCATGGCCATGCTGAAATGTAGCACGGGATATTCCTTCCATTCCGTTTCCAAGCGGTCTATGGCAAGTCCCTTGAAGAGTTCGCGCTTCCCTTCGAAATAGCTTTTCAGTGTAGACACGAGGAGCGACTTTCCGAAGCGGCGTGGGCGGCTCAGAAAAACGTATTTCCTGCGGGTCATCTTATAGACGAACTCCGTTTTGTCTATGTATAGGTAGTTGCCGGTGATTATTTCCGAGAATGTCTGTATGCCGATGGGATATCTTTTGGGTGCCATGGAGCTGTTGCTTTCTTGTTTTTGAGGCAAAGATAACGTAAAGTTGGCGATAAAGGTAAAGTTGCGACTTGATGAATTTGGTTTTTGGCAATACATACGAGTTGGCCGGTAAGAAACGAAAATCAGCCACGAACGCAAATGGTGCGTTTCGTGGCTGATTGCTGTATTCTGTCTGTTTGTTTTGTCTTTGCCTTTTATATGAGCAGCACGGTCACTTCCTTTGCTCCGTGTGCGCCGAAGACAAGGGCCTGCTCAATGTCGGCCGTTTTGGACGGGCCGGAGATGAATCCGGCAAAGGGCACTTCGGGACGGTCGGCAATGTGGGCGTAGGCTTCGTGCATGTTGTGGACGAGCGACTTGCGGTCTAGCAGGATGACGAGCGTTTCGGAAATGAAGTAAAGGGCGCGGTGGCGAACGTGTTGCTCAATCCAGCAACAGCCGTTTTCGCACACGCCGAGCTGGGCGGGAATCACAGCCACATCTGTGCCGTTGAGTTCGGCGGGCTGTTCAGCGTCGTCGGGGTTGAAGACGCTTGTGCCCAGCAAGTCGCGGCCGTCTGTGCGGTCCACGGCCCATGCCACGCGCTTGGCTTCGGGGTAGAGCCGGTGGACGAAAGCACCGAGCGTTTCGCCTTCAGCCAGGGTTGTAGCCTTTCCGCCCACTTGCTGCATGACGAGTTTGAATTGTTCTTCGGGGTCGGCGTAGTGTATGGCGTGGTCTTCAAGAGCGGAGAGGTCGGGCATGGGGAAGACGTCGAGCGTGTGGCTGCGGATGGATTGGAGTATGGATTCTTTGCTGGACATAGCGGCTTAGGAGTTGTGGGAGTGTGACGTGGGGTTCTTCTTTTCGTTCTGCTCTTTGTGGAGCAGGTCTTCGAAGGTGTGGCTTGAGAAGTGGGGCATGTCGCGTTCTGCGCCCCAGGGGTTGAAGTTGGCTTTTACCATGCTTTGTGGAAGATGGTTGGCTATCGGGGCAAAGCGCAGCGCGCCGTGGTAAAGCGCGGGGTGCGACATGGTTACTTCGAGCGCTTTGGAAATGAGGTGCTTTGACGTACTTGCCACGCCGAGGCTTTGCAGTTTTTGACGCCAAAGGTAGATTTGGTCGGCGAGGTCGACCTTTGCGGGACATACGTTTTGGCACGAGTGGCAGAGCGAACAAGCACTGACGTTGCCGGAGTAGCGGCGTGCGTCGCGCAGCATGCCGAGGTTGATGCCGATGGGACCAGGAATGAAGTAGCTGTATGAGTAGCCTCCCGAGCGGCGATATACGGGACACGTGTTCATGCAGGCTCCGCAGCGCAGACAGTTGAGCGTGAGGCGATGGTCGCGCTGTCCGAGTATTTCGCTGCGTCCGTTGTCGACGATGATGATGTGGAGTTCGCCGCCTTTGCGCGGCGAGCGGTAGTGGGAGGTATAGGTCGTCGTGGGTTGGGCGGTGGCTGAACGTGCGAGCAGGCGGGTGAACACGCCGAGCGAGCGGCGGTCGGGAACAATCTTTTCGAGTCCGAAGGCGGTGATTTGTAGTTTGCACGTGTTGAGCGAGGTGCCCATGTCGGCATTGCCCTCGTTGGTACAGACCACGCACTCGCCCGTGGAGGCTACAGCGAAGTTGGCGCCCGTCATGGAGGCTTCGCTGTGGATGAATTTCTGACGCAGGTTGCGGCGTGCCACGTGGGTGAGGTAGGTCTGGTCGCAGTTGCCGGGTTCGGCGTCCATCTCACGAACGAAGAGTTCGCTGATTTCCTCTTTTTTTACGGCGATGGCGGGCAGTACGATGTGTACGGGTTTGCGGTGGAGCAACTGAAGGATGCGTTCGCCCAAGTCGCTTTCCACCACGTCGATGCCGAGACTTTCGAGGTAGGGGTTGAGTCCGCACTCTTCGGCGAGCATGCTTTTGCTTTTGATGAAGCGCTTCACGCCGTGCTGCTGGAGCAGGTCTGCCACGATGTGGCGGTATTCTTCAGCATCCTTTGCCCAGTGGACCACGGCACCGTTGCGTGTGGCGTTGCGTTCAAACTCTTCGAGGAGCTGGGCAAGGTGGGAGTTGCTATACATTTTTATGGCCGATGCCATGTCGCGGAGCTGTTCCCATTCGGGCACTTCGCGGCTGAGTTTGTCGCGTTTGGCACGGACCATCCAGAGGGTCTCGTCGTGCCATTGGGCATAGTTGCTGTTTTTCAGAAAGGTGGAGGCTGACTTGGCGTGTTGCGACATAAGTTGGTTGATGCGATGAAGGGTGAGGAAAGTAGTTTCTTGGTGATTGCTTTTTGTGGACTAGCGCTGTGGGCTATTCCACTTCGCCGGCTAGAATTTGCGCGATGTGGAGCGTTCGGATGCTGAGGTGCTCGCGTTCAATGATTCCGCGCTGGTGCATGAGGCAGGAACAGTCTGCTCCTACGATGTATTCGGCTCCCGTGGCGATATGGCGGTTCACTTTGTCGCGCCCCATTTGGCCAGACACGGCGTGCTCTTCAATGGCGAACATACCGCCGAATCCGCAGCATTCGTCGGGGCGTTCGGGTTCTACCACTTCGCATCCGTCGACCATAGCAAGGAGGTTGCGGAGCTTGTTCGTGTAAGGCACGTTGAGTTCGCTCGGTGAGGAGAGATGGAGCAGGCGTACGCCGTGGCAGCTGTTTTGTAGGCTTACTTTGTGGTGGAAGCTTACGTTGAGGCTTGTGGGGCGGACTATGTCGTGGATAAATTCGCAGATTTCCATGACGCGTCCTTCGGCGGTGCAGCGTGTGCCTTCGGGGAGGAGGCGTCCGTAGTGATCGCGCACGAAGGCAACGCACGATGCTGATGGGCCGACCACGTAGTCGTAGGGCTTGAACGTTTCTTCGAAATGCTGGGCGAGTGGCCGGGCTTCATCTTCGAAGCCGGCATTTCCCATGGGCTGCCCGCAGCAGGTTTGCCGTTCGGGGTATTCCACGTCGACGCCGAGTTTTTGCAAAAGGTGGAGGGAGGCCATTCCGACTTCGGGAAAGACCGCATTGACGTAGCAGGGGATGAAGAGTCCTACTTTCATTCTTCTTAGGTGTGTATGTTCTTGTTCGTATGAAAAAGGGCTGCGGCGTGTAGAAAAGCGTGGTGCTTAAGGGAGTGTTTGTTCATCACGTAGTGCGTGCCGTGCCTCTTTAGGGAGTGGTTGTTTGGGTTCCACTCTATTGTCATACAAAATTACACTAAATTTACGGTAATGGTTTTTGTGGGTTTGCTTTTTTAGAAAACTTTTTGTTTGGTATCGGTGAATCATTAACGAGGGGGTACGTAATTTTCAAAGGCAGCAAATTATAACTTGCGCCTTACTCAACGCGTTGAGCTCGTAGAAAGTTGTTTGCGAAAGTTCAGACTCGGCCTCGCAGGTTTGCAGCACCCATGGGGGCGACGTTTTCAAAACGTCGCGCTCTACACGCCGTCACGGATGGTTCTGCGTGCTTCGCCTTATTTCTTCGCACTCATCTGTCACGTCGGCGACGTGCCCCCATACGTTGCACCCCCTATAGGAAGTTTAAATTCTAAGGCAGCAAATTCAAAATCCCTACTAGCCCAACACTTTGGGCCCGCAGCCCAATTTTTGGAAAAGTTTACAATCTCTGAAAGGGAACATTTCGGTACGAAACTACTGCCTCGCGTGCGCGCGCACGCGCGCGCTTCACCGAAGTTTGTACATTCTACCTTCATCTGTCACCCTGCGCTTTGCGAATTGTTGTAAATCGAAGAAAAAGAGCGAGTTGCGTTTTTAGCTCAGGGTGACAG
>CAVALA010000060.1:0-15876 GCA_963589615.1 Prevotellamassilia timonensis | reverse complement strand
AGAAAGAAAGAAGACTGGAACGCAAGCTGTTGTCTCGACATTTTGCTTGGATATGAGTACAAAGCCGTCAACCATCAGCTTTGCATCATCAACCAAGCCATCGTAGACAAATATCTGACGTTTGTTTCATCAACTATCATAAAGGAGGACTGACCAATATGAGAGACAATGTATTATGGCGCAAACTGAGTCGCATCATCATGCTGCTGGCAGAGACCCTGCACATCAGTGCCGAACGGGCACTCGACTTGTTTTATTCCACTCAAGTATATCAGCAACTGGCAAACCCGAAGTCGGGCTTGCAGTTGATGAGCGACCAGTATATTCTGGAAGACCTCATCAGAGAACTAAGGGATTGACTCCAAGAGGTATGTAGCTACTTGCTAGGGTGTACAGTTTCATGTTCCATTTTTTAGTCTGAAATAGAACATAAACTGTACACCCTAACTGCTTGCCTTTTCCAATCACTTTCCGATGCAGAAGTGGTGGAAGATGTTCTGAAGAACATCGTCGGAAGTGATTTCGCCGACGATGGAAGAGAGGTTGTGGAGCGTTTCGCGGAGGTCCTGACTGACGAAGTCGCCGGAGAGGTTGGTGTGGAGTCCGTCGATGACGCGCTGTAAGGCTTCGCGCGCAGCACAGAGGGCTTCGTAGTGGCGCGCATTGCTGACGATGACGTCGTCGGCACGGGTCTGGGCGGTGAGGCGACGAAGCGTTTCGGCAAGAAGGGTACGGAGACGACTGACGTCGGCATCGCACTGCGCACTGATGGCTATGAGGGGCGTGCCATCAGGAAGGGAAAGGGATGATGTCTTTTGCCAATTGGGGGTAATATCCACCTTATTAACGGCCACAAGAAGCTCCTTACCGGCGGCTTCGGCAAGAAGGCGGGAAGAGAGGGCTGCAAATTGACGGTCGGCGCAGGTGGCATCGAGCAACCAAACGACAACGTCGGCCTCGGCAATCTTGCGGAAGGTGCGTTCTATGCCCATACGTTCTACCTCGTCGCTCGTGTCGCGAATGCCGGCGGTGTCGATAAAGCGAACGAGCGTGCCATCGAGGTTGACGGACTCTTCCACGGTGTCGCGCGTGGTGCCGTGAACGTTGCTCACCAAGGCGCGCTCTTCACCCACGAGGGCATTGAGGAGGGTGGACTTTCCGGCGTTGGTCTCGCCCACGATGGCTACGGGCACGCCGCGCTTGAGAGCATTGCCCAGGCGGAAAGAGTCGCAAAGGCGGCTGATGTGGCTCTCTGCATCGGTGGCAATAGTAAGAAGTTCGCTACGGTCGGCAAACTCAAGTTCTTCGTGGTCGGAGAAGTCGAGTTCGAGTTCCATGAGGGAGGTGAGATGAAGAAGTTTGTCGCGCAACTCGTTGAGTTTCCGGCTGAACGTACCCCGCAGTTGCTGCATAGCCATGCGGTGGTTGGCGGCTGTAGTGGAGGCAATGAGGTCGGCCACGGCTTCGGCCTGACTGAGATCCATCTTGCCGTTGAGAAAAGCGCGCTGGGTGTATTCGCCAGGCTGCGCCATCGTGCAGCCCGCGTTCAGAAGGAGTTCCACAACACGGCCGAGGATGTAGGCCGAACCATGGCACGAGATTTCGGTGGCGTCTTCGCCAGTATAGGAATGGGGTGCGCGGAAGAGGCTGACGAGTACTTCGTCGACTATCTCACCAGTCGTGGGGTCGACAATATGGCCAAAGGATAGCGTGCCGCCCTTACGCTCGGTCAATGGTTTACTGCCCTGGGCACGGAAGAGGGAAGAGGTGATGCTGATGGCTTGGCAGCCGCTCACGCGGACAATGCCTATTGCCCCTCCGGCGGGAGTGGCTATGGCGCAAATGGTGGATGACATAGGGATGTGGGAAATGAGAATAATTCGTACGGCACTGACTGTCTGAAGACATGTGTGCCGTTTCCGTGCGAAATTACGAAGAAAAGGCTAACTTTGCAAGCATATTATAAGCTCGCCGATGAATGAGGCGAAGCTATTACCCCCAAAATCATAACTTTTTGAATAGCATGAAAAAGTATTCGTTCCGTGTCCGCCTGCTGGCGCTCCTCGTGGGTTGCACGATGGGCATTGGCTCCGTATGGGCCGACGTAAACCCTAAACCTTTCGTCATTCCCGAACTCACCTCGTGGTCAGGTGCCGAGGGACAGACTACCCTTTCGGGCCGCATCGTTGTGAAAAGCAACAAAGCCCGCAGCGTGGCAGAAGCGTGGATGGCGGACTGCCAGACCATGTTTTCGCAGCAACCGACCATCGTGAGCGGCCGCGCACAAAAAGGCGACCTCGTGCTCTCGCTCCGTGCCGACAAGAAACTGGGCGACGAGGGCTACACGCTGAAAATCGGCGATACCGTGGAACTGACGGCTTCTACCGTACGCGGACTTTTCTGGGGTACGCGCACGCTCCTTCAGATGCTCGAACAGGGCCACGGCACAGAACTGGCCAAAGGTACGACGACGGACATTCCGCAATATGGCCTGCGCGGTTTTATGATTGACTGCGGACGTAAGTTCATCCCCATGAGCTACCTCCGCAACCTGACGAAGATCATGGCGTACTACAAGATGAACACGCTGCAGGTACACCTCAACGACAACGGTTTCCGCCAGTACTTCGGCGGCGATTGGAACAAGACGCAAGCGGCATTCCGCCTGGAGTGCGACACATATCCTGGACTGACGGCGAAGGACGGTTCGTACACGAAGAGCGAGTTCATCGACCTTCAGAAGTTGGCAGAGCAGAACGGCGTGGAGATTATTCCCGAATTCGACGCACCGGCCCACTCGCTGGCGTTCACGCAGTACAAGCCCGAAATTGGCAGTAAGGACTACGGCATGGACCACCTCGACCTTTCCAATCCGGAGACTTACACGTTTATGGACGCGCTGTGGAAGGAATACATCGGCGGTAAGGACCCCGTGTTCCGCGGTCCGCGCGTACACATCGGTACAGACGAGTACTCGAACGCGAAGAAGGAGGTGGTGGAACAGTTCCGTGCCTACACGGACCACTACATTCGCCTCGTGGAGAGCTACGGCAAGCAGGCTGTGCTCTGGGGTGCGCTGACACACGCCAACGGCACGACGCCGGTGAAGTCGAAGAACGTTGTCATGGACATTTGGTACAACGGCTATGCGGACCCTGTGGAGATGAAGAAGCAGGGCTACAAGCTCATCAGCATTCCCGACGGACTGACTTACATTGTGCCGGCTGCAGGTTACTACTACGACTACCTCAACACGCAATATCTCTACGAACACTACACGCCGGCGGTCATCGGCAACAAGACATTCGAAGAGAACGACCCGGACATACTCGGCGGTATGTTTGCCGTGTGGAACGACCACGCGGGTAACGGCATCACGACGAAGGACGTGCACCACCGCGTGTTCCCGGCGCTCCAAACACTTGCCGTAAAGTGCTGGACGGGCAAACTCACTGCCCTACCCTATGCGGACTTCGACGAGAAGCGCACGCTGCTGAGCGAGGCTCCGGGCGTGAACGAACTGGGACATCTCGGCAAACCGGGTACAACGGTCTTCGAAAAGGCTACGGTGACGCCGGGCGAAGAGCTTTCGGTGGAGGAGATTGGTTACAACTACTCGGTGAGCTTCACCATTGAGGGTAAGGAGGAGACGAAGGGCACGGAACTGTTCCGTTCGTCGAGTGCCGTGGTTTATCTCTCCGACCCGGACCAGGGCAAGCTGGCTTTCGAACACGAGGGCTACCGCAACCTCTTCAACTACCGCATTCCCGTGGGCGAGAAGCACACGCTGACAATTGAGGGTACGAACAAAACAACGCGTCTCCTCGTTGATGGACAGCTGAAGGAAGAATTGGGTCCGAAAACGCTCTACGTGATGCGCGACCAAGACCGTGCACACTACCAGGTGAAGGGCACATACACCTACGAGCCTGTAGTCTACCAACCCACGGACCAGATTTACTACCAGCGCACACTCGTCTTCCCTCTCCGCAAGGCCGGACAGTTCAAGAGCAACGTGACGGCGCTGACGGTGAAGGCTATGTAATGTGCGAATATGCAAATATGCAAATGTAGAGTGCTTTGAAGGCGTAAGCGCATAGGTGCTAATGCATGAGTGCTAATAACGCATGAGAGTGCTAACGCATGGAGGTCACGTCTCTGACGTGACGCTCTACACGGCCTCACTAATATACTTCGCCATATTTCTTCACGCTCAACAGTCACGTCGGAGACGTGACCCCATACGTTATCACCCCCATAAGCGGCAATTCACCCGCCTATGGGGGTGACGTTTTTTAAACGGCCTCACGGAGGATTTATATAAAAACCTCGCCTCCACAAGCCGCGCAAAAGCCCGTGCAAAGCCTCTTTGACGAATATTTCTACCATGATGAACGATTTTTGTTTTAACGCGAGTTAAATATTTAAGAAGACGAATCCATTCTTTGGCCCTTTTAAACAAAATAGTACTTTTGCCACGCATTCTTTGCTAACCACAGTTTGCAGAACTTAGACGTAAATCGTAAGAAAATACCATAACTTATAAAACTCATGAAAGCAAAACGACTTCTTTCTGCTGTACTCGCTGCCACGCTTGGCTTCGGGTCAGCATTCGCTGCTGCAGGACCAAAGCACGCAGCCTCGCCGGGCGTAAAAGCTACGGCTGACGATACGAAGACTGAGTATGTCGACGTGACAGATCTCTATGCCACAAACTGCGGCTTTGATATCGCTAGCGATTTCCAGACATCTAATATCAGTAATAGCGGTGATACCAAAAATGTTACTGGCTGGACCGTCTCAACTACAGGCTGGACTTCCAGTGCAGCCTTCGAAATAGGTACAAGCGCAGGAAAAATCGGTGGTAATACAATACCGTCTGTAAATGCCAGCAACGAAAAATCAGGCGGATGCCTTGGTATTTCTGTACGTTGGAACTGCCAGGCCAAATACGAACAAGCAGTTATTCTTCCCGCAGGCGATTTTAAAATTGAATACGCCGTTTACAATACTAACGATAAGAACATATCTGCTAACCTTATTGGTTACTATTCTAATAGTGGTACGCACTATGGTACAACAACTTCATTCAAGAAGGAGAAATGGACCACAGAATCCGTTACATTTTCGCTTACTGCACAAGAGTCGGGTAAACTTTCTGTAGGATACACGTCTTTCAATAAAGGAGGTAATGATAATGGCATTCTTTGCATTGACTACATCAAAATCTACCAAGACAGAACTAGCGCAGAAACTTACGTCAAAACTCTCGTAACGACGGCCCAAGCAAATGCTAAGACGGCGTTGGAAAGCGCTACCGCCAGCGACGAAGCAACGGCTCTTAAAGCGTTGGCAGAACAGGAAATGCCGTCGACTTACGAGGAGATGGTTGTCCTCGTTAACCACATCAATACGCTCACTGCCGGACTGCCCTACGCTCCCAACGTGGACAAGATTAAGAGCTTGCTCAAGACTTACACGACGAACGTCACCGACAAACTCAGCACCACCTGCACCGGCACCATGGGTACGACAACCGGTCAGCACTGGAGCGGAAATACTTCTACCTCCTATTACGATTCATGGAGTGGCAGCGCCACTGACGTGCAGATGACCTTCAATGAAGTGACGCTCCCCGTTGGCAAATACGCACTCTTCGCCACTGGCCGTAGCAACACTACCGATCCGGGCTACTTGAGCGTAAAGGTCGGCGACAATGATGCTGTTACCGCCAACATCGCAAACAATAACAGCGTTGGTCTAGGTGTAGACACCGACGGTAACCCCAACGCCTCGTACGACGGCACTTATGCCAACAACGGCAACGGCTACGGTTGGCAATGGAGCGCTGTGGAATTTGAAGTAACCGATGCCACACAGAAGGTGGTAGTTTCCTTCGGTGCTGCACTCAACAATACGTGGGTCAGCGTTTGCGACTTCAAACTCTACGCCGCAAGCGTGGACACCAAAGAAGTGCTCGCCGAACTTACCGCTGCAAAGACCGCAGCACAGGCTACGCTCGAGGCCGTAAAGGCATACTACACCGACTCGGAATATACCGCACTTGACAGCCTCCTCAAGCAGGACGACCCCACAAGCTACGACGACATCGTGGCTCGCACTGCAGAAATCAAGACTGCCGAAGCTGCGCTTAAATCGGCTTCCGTTCCTTCTTATATTGCAAGCCTTAAGAAAGACTGCATCTTCGACGTTAGCGCAAAACTAGGAACGCCCACAGGCGACATGGTGACCAACGCCGGTGGTCAGCACTGGAGCGGCAATAGCAGTGTTGGTTATTGGGAACAGACCTCCGCTCAGTGGGGTTCAACCGCTTGGGAAACCAGCATGACGTTCCCCGAAGTGACACTCCCCGCAGGAACCTATGCACTCCTCGCCACCGGCCGTGGCTCAGCAAGCACGGTAAGCTACATCCGCGTGAAAGTAGGCGATGCGGAAGAGACAACTTACGAAGTAAACTTCCCCACTAAGGGCGATACGGGCTACGGCGTTGACACCGACGGCCATGCCACCATCTCTGCCGACTCCACCTACTGCAACAACGGCGCTGGCCGCGGTTGGGAATACCGCGCCATCCCCTTCACCCTCACTGAAGAACAGAAGGTTACCATTTCCATGGGCGGCTCTTCCGACGCACAGTATCAGTGGATCTCCATCAGCGACCTCCAGCTCCTTAGCAACCAGGACATCTACCAAGCTGATAACTTGGAAGCATTCAAGAACGATATAAAACTCACTACAGCGTACCTTGAAACAATCTACGACATTGATGAAGAAAACAAGAGTCTGACCTATTCATATGACTGCATTGGCGAAGATAATGACGTAGCAAAGGCTATGAAAATTCTCTTTGAATATTCAGAAAACAATTCAAAGAATTCCAACGACATCATTGCCGACCACGCGAAGTATCTTTCTCTCTTCAAGGCTGGCGTGAAGGCTGCCTTTGAGAACGCCACGCTCCAGGCTCCCCAGGCTAGCGAGAAGTTCAACGTGATTATCAACGGCAACGACGGTTACAACTACGACGGCAAGACGCTCACCGCCAAGTACAACGCCAAAACCACAGGCAACTACTCCCTCGGCTACACCGAAGACGCAGGTTCTTACTACAGCCAGGCCGTAACGTTCGAAGCCGTTGAAGGAAAGACGAACACCTTCGTGATGAGTTTCACCGGCGAAGACGGCACAAAGCTTTATGTAGGTACGGGTTCTAACTACGAAGGCAACAACTACCAGCTCCGCGTGGTTACCGACCAGAGCAAGGCTCTCGGCATCAAGGTTGAGGTCGACTTGGACAACATCTTCTCTACCGCTCCCTTCCGCCTCGTGAACACCGCCACCAACACGTACATCAGTGCCAACAACGAAAGCGACAATGGCTTCTACACTGCCAACAAACAATGGAAGAACTTCCAGATTGTTGAAGCCGCAAAGAACGTATGCTCACTCAGCATAACCGACGCACAGTGGGCTACCTTCATTGCTCCCTTCGACGCTGAAGTCCCCAACGATGTGACTGCTTACAGCTGCTCTTCAGCCGACACGGACAACAACCTCGTGCTTGTCAAGGCCGAGACCCTCAAGGCCAACACGCCGTACATCCTCCACTGCGAAAGCACAGTGAACAAAGAACTCAGCGGTTACGCTTGCGCCACCGCCGACACCTACACCACAGGTGCTCTCACCGGTACGTTCAAGAAGATTGAAAGCGTAGCAAAGAACGCCAACAACTACGTGCTCCAGAAGCAGACGATTGACGGCGAAGACGTGGTTGCCTTCTTCCTCGTGCAGGACGACAACGTATGGTGCAACGCCAACCGTGCTTACCTCACCATGGAAGGTGCCAACGGCGCAGCAGCTTTCCACTTTGCCAACAACAAGGTTGACGGCATCCACAACGCAGCCCTCGACGGCAACGCTACGGAAGTGGCCCGTTACAACGCTGCTGGTCTCCGCATTGCAGCTCCCGTGAAGGGCGTTAACATCGTGAAGTACAGCGACGGCCGTGTAGTGAAGCAAATCGTAAAATAACCCCCGAAACAATTCTGAAATATGAAGAAATACGTAACACCCGCCTTGCGGGTAATAGAAATAAAGACCGACTCCTCCCTGCTCGCCGGCAGCAACATAAAGACGGACAACGAGCACGGAGCCGCCACGGGCACCGACAACCTCAGCGTTTTCGATGAGATCTATGTTGACGACTGGTCAGACGCCGACGAAGAATATTAAGCAAAAAGGCAGACGCTTTAGGGCGTCTGCCTTTTTTTAATGTGCGAATATGCAGATGTGCAAATGTAGAGTGCTTTGAGGGCGGCCTCACGAAGGCTTTTGCGTGAGTAGCGCAATGATTATATGCGCTCATCAGTCACGTCAGAGACGTGACCCCCATGCGCTACGCCCTCAAAGCACTCTACATTTGCACATCTGCACATCTGCACATTTGCACATATTTTCCTAAATTTGCAGCCAAAACGCAAAGCCTGAGGCAAAAGCGACACGTTTGCCACGGGCCACACCTTACTTTTACACACGACATGTTTGAAAATCTGAGCGAAAGACTCGAAAGGTCTTTCAAAATACTCAAGGGCGAAGGCAGCATCACCGAGATCAATGTGGCCGAAACCCTCAAGGACGTGCGCCGTGCACTCCTCGATGCCGACGTCAACTATAAAGTGGCAAAGACCTTCACCGACACGGTGAAGCAAAAAGCCCTTGGCCAGCAGGTGCTCACCAGCGTGAAGCCGGGACAACTCATGGTGAAGATTGTTCACGACGAACTCGCCAACCTCATGGGCGGACACGCCCACGAGCTCAAGCTCTCGGGCCGTCCCTCCGTCATCCTCATGGCAGGTCTCAATGGTGCGGGTAAGACCACCCTCTCCGGCAAACTCGCTTTCTTGCTCAAAACGAAGAAAGCACGCAAACCCCTGCTCGTTGCGTGCGACGTGTACCGTCCCGCAGCCGTAGAGCAGCTCCGTGTGCTCGCCGAGCAGATAGAGGTGCCCATCTACATGAACCTCGAGGAGAAAGACCCCGTGAAGATTGCCCGCGAAGGTGTTCAGGAAGCCAAAGCAAAGGGTTACGACACGGTCATCGTCGACACCGCCGGCCGCCTTGCCGTGGATGAAGAACTGATGAACGAGATTGCCGCCATCAAAGCAGCCATCAATCCCGACGACACCCTCTTCGTGGTCGACGCCATGACGGGTCAGGACGCCGTGAACACCGCTAAGGAGTTTAACGACCGCCTCGACTACGAAGGCGTAGTCCTCACCAAGCTCGACGGTGACACCCGCGGCGGTGCCGCCCTCTCCATCCGCACGGTGGTAGACAAACCCATCATGTTTGTCGGTACGGGCGAGAAAATGGAAGCCCTCGACGTGTTCCACCCCGAACGTATGGCCGACCGCATCCTCGGCATGGGCGACATTGTCAGCCTCGTGGAGCGTGCCCAGGAACAGTTCGACGAGAAAGAAGCCCTCAAGCTCCAGCGTAAGATTCAGAAAAACCAGTTTGACTTCAACGACTTCCTCGCCCAGATTCAGCAAATCAAGAAGATGGGTAACCTCAAGGACCTCGCTTCCATGATTCCCGGTGTGGGCAAAGCCCTCAAGGACGTGGAAATCGACGACAACGCCTTCAAGGGCATTGAGGCCATCATCCTCTCCATGACGCCCAAGGAGCGACAGCACCCCGAATGCCTCAACCAGAGCCGCAAGCAGCGCATTGCCAAAGGTTCCGGCACAACCATCCAGGAAGTGAACCGCCTCGTCAAGCAGTTCGACCAAACGCGCAAAATGATGAAGATGGTCACCGGTTCCAAGATGGGCCAGATGATGGCACGCATGCCCAAAATGCCCGGTATGCCTAAAATGCCGAAGATGTAACACGGCGCTGCTCCATTTAATTTATAAGTTTGAGCATGTCACGGTTTGCAATCCGTCAAACCGTGATATGCTTTTTTATTTATCCAACAGTTCTCCCATTCTTTACATTATATGTACATTTGCGGTCAAGCAACAGTGTAGAGCGTCACGTCGGAGACGTGACCCCCATGCGCTAACGCCCCTCAAAAGCATTATACATTTGCATATTTGCACATCTGCACATTCATCAACGCCCATGCAACTAATAGACGGAAAGGCTACGGCAGCCACAATAAAGAAGGAAATAGCCGAAAAAGTAGAACAACTCGTAGCAGCCGGCAAGCGCCGTCCCCACCTCGTCGCCGTACTCGTAGGCCACGACGGCGGAAGCGAAACCTACGTGCGCAACAAAGTGTTGGCGTGCGAAACGTGCGGCTTCCGTTCCACCCTCATCCGCTACGAAGACGACGTGACAGAAGAAGAACTCCTCGCCTGCGTGGCACGACTCAATGCCGACGAAGAAGTGGACGGCTTCATTGTGCAACTCCCCCTCCCCAAGCACATCTCCGAACAGAAAGTCATTGAAGCCATCGACTACCGCAAGGACGTGGACGGTTTCACCCCCGTCAATGTAGGCCGCATGGTGGCCGGGCTCCCCTCCTTCATCTCCGCCACCCCCAAAGGCATTCTCGAGCTCCTCCGCCGCTACAACATACCCACAAGCGGCAAGAAGTGCGTCATCCTGGGCCGCTCCAACATTGTGGGCAAACCCATGGCTTCGCTCATGATGCAGAAGCAGTACGGCGACGCCACCGTGACCGTATGCCACAGCCACAGCACCACGCTCCGCGAAGAATGCCTCTCTGCCGACATCATCATAGCCGCCATAGGCCGTCCGGGCTTCGTCACCGCCGACATGGTGCGTCCCGGTGCCACGGTCATCGACGTAGGCACCACACGTGTGCCCGACGCCACACGCCCCAAAGGCTTCCGCCTCTGCGGCGACGTGGACTTCGAAAACGTAGCTCCTAAGTGCGCCTTCATCACCCCCGTGCCCGGTGGCGTAGGCCCCATGACCATCACCATGCTCATGGCCAACACGCTGGAAGCAGCGATTAGATAATGTGCAAATATGCAAATGTGCGAATGTGCAAATGAGGCTTCGCCTATGTGCCAATGTGCAAATGTATATGCCTACAATATGTAAATGTACAATCCCAGAATTCAGTAGACTCATCCATGCTCAAAGTTTTCCTTTTCATACTCCCCGCAGCCTTGTTCCTCGGTTGTAGCCAAGGCGCAAAGCAAAGTTCTTCCGCACAGCAAGACACAGCAGCCGTCGTTTCGCAGCCATTGACCGGCGAAGCCAAAGCCGCCGAAGAGCAGCTCCGCGCTGTCTACACCGACGTGTTCGCCTGGTACGGCCGTGCCGAAAAGGACATCTCGCTCATCAATGAAATGCCCGACTTCGACGCCCTCTACCTTTCCTCCTCCTATCTCTCACTCAAGAAGCAAGTAGAAAGGATGGACAGCGCCGAAGTGGCCGACGGCATGATTGGCTTCTTCGACTCCGACCATTGGATTTGCGGTCAGGACTTCTCCGACCTCGGTTTCACCATAAAGAGTGTGAAACCTGCGGGAGAAGAAAAATATCGTGCCGAAGTGCAGGTAAAGAACTGCAACATGCTCATCGACCTTGAACTCCCCCTCATCTGCGAGAACGGCAAGTGGAAAATAGACGATTTCATCACCGACGGAAGTTCAGAGAAAGAAAGCATGAAGGAATACATAGAAAACGGAAACAACTAAGCCGAACCATCCTCATAATACACGCGCAAAGCTAAAGGTGGTTTTTCGTCAAAATTCCAAGCCTTGAAATTTAAATTCCAAGGCTTGGAATTTTAGTTTCAAGGCTTGGAATTTTAGTTTCAAACGGCGGCATTCGTTTTGAAACTGCACATGCTTGATATTCAATCATTTAAAAGTCCACCAACTTACAAGGAGATTTTTGTATAAATCTAAGGCATTATAGCATTATACATTTGCACATCCGCACATTTGCGAAGCATTGCCCATTTGCACAATTGCAAAGCATTATACATTTGCACATTTGCGAAGCATTCTGCACATTAACCCTGAAAGCCACCGCGTTATTCAAAGAAAACCCTTACCTTTGCTGCGATAACGTCCGCACGCAAAGCCTCATAGCTTCGCCCGCGACGGACGATGCATTAGCCTGCGAATCTTAAGTTCTGCAAGAAAAACTCTCAAAATAAACCTAATACAATAGCAATGAAAAAGTTTACACTTTTGCTGCTCATGTTGTTCGTTTGCCTTTGGGCAGGCGCACAGAGCAAGTTGCCCGACTTCAGTACGGAAGCCGACCCCGTGTGGTACACCGTACAGTTCAAGACGGGCAGTGCCTACTTGTCCGATGCCGGAGCCAACAGCAAGATGGTCACCGTGGCATCTGCCAGCACAACCAGCCAACAGTTCCAGTTTATCGGAACGCAGTCCGAATTCGTGATGAAGAGCAAGGCCGGACGCTACGTCGCCTACAACGGCTCCAACTTCACCACCACAACCTCGGCCTCTAGCGCAGAGAAACTCGCCATCATCAAAGGCTCTGCCAACAACTACTTCGAAATTCAGCGCACCGCCAGCCCCTCAAAGGCCATGAACCAGTGGGGCGGAACGGGTGCAGGCAAGAACCTTGGCGAATGGAGCACGGGCGACGACAACAACCAGCTCTACTTCAACATGATCGGCGTGAAGTGGCCCACCTTCTCCACCGACGACACGGAGAAGTACTACTTCATCAAGTTCAACCGCGCCTCACGCTACATGGCTGAAAGCACCAACGGCACCGACAACTGCATCCGCCTCTACAGCGTGGACGACGTGGACGGCCAAAAGTGGAAACTCGTCGGCACGAAGGACAACTTCCAGTTCGTCAATAAGAGCGGAAACATCATAGCCGTAAGCTCCACCTCCATCAGCACCACCGAAGGCGGCACTAACCCCAACCCCCTCCGCTACGGCACCACCGAACAGAGCGGCGGCTTCAAACTCGTGGAGAGCAACAACACCACGAACGGTTCCGGCTTCGAAATTGTGGCCAACTCCAAGAGCGGCAACAACTACGTGAACATGTGGGGCTCAGTGGTCGAAGGCAACACCCTCGGCTTCTGGCAGGCAGGCGACCAAAACAACGTCTGCAGCTTCGTGGATCCCGACGACATGGAATATGCCGACTACAAGAGCACCGGAATTGAAGGCTACGTGCCTGAAAACGCCCTCACCCTCTGGTACACCGAACCCGCCACTACCGCCAAGCTCTACAGCGGCGGTCAGGGCTACTCCAACTGGATGGAATATTCCCTCCCCATCGGCGACGGACAGTTCGGCGCCAGCCTCTTCGGCGGTATGTACAAGGACGAGATTCAGTTCAACGAAAAGACCCTTTGGAGCGGCACCGCAGCCAAGTCCTCGTCAGGCGGCAGCGGCTACGGTAAGTACGAAAACTTCGGCTCCGTCTTCGCTGAAGACCTCAGCGGCGAGTTCAGCACCTCCACGACCAAGGCAGCCAAAGACTATTTCCGTCAGCTCGACCTCACCACCGCCACTGGCAAAACACAGTTCACAAGCCAGAGCGGCGTGACCTACACCCGCGAATACATTGCCTCCAATCCCGCCCGCGTAGTGGCAGCCCACTACACCGCCAGCGAGAAAGGCAAAATCAGCCTCCGCTTCACCCTCGAACCCGGCTACTCCCTCAAGAAGTCTGCAGCCTATGCCGACGGCGAAGGCTACTTCAGCGGCAAACTCGACCTCGTCAGCTTCAACGCCCGCATGAAGGTGGTTCCCACCGGCGGTACCATTGAAACCACCGACGAAGGCGTCACCGTAACAGGCGCCGACGAAGTGCTCCTTCTCCTTGCCGGCGGCACGGACTACGATGCCTACGCCACTAGCTACATCTCCAACACTGCAGCCCTCTCTTCAACCATCGAGGCACGCCTCAACGACGCTGAGAAGAAAGGCTGGAGCGAACTCCTCGCTGAGCACGTAGCAGACCACCAGAAGTACTTCAGCCGCGTAGACTTCCAGCTCGAAGGCACGAAGAACGAAGTGCCCACCAACAAGCTCATCGACACCTACTCCAGCGGCAAGGGCACCAACGCCCTCATGCTCGAACAGCTCTACTTCGCCTACGGACGTTACCTCGAGATAGCCTCTTCACGCGGTGTAGACCTCCCCTCCAACCTCCAAGGCATCTGGAGCAACATGGTGAACCCCGCATGGAACGCCGACATCCACTCCAACATCAACGTACAGATGAACTACTGGCCCGCTGAACCCACCAACCTCAGCGAAATGCACGTTCCCTTCCTCCACTACATCTGGAACGAAGCCGAGAACCACAGCGAATGGCAGAAGTGGGCCAAGAACAGCGGACAGAGCCGCGGTTGGACTTGCTACACGGAGAACAACATCTTCGGTGGTGTAAGCTCCTTCATGACCAACTACGTGATTGCCAACGCTTGGTACGCTTCGCACCTCTGGCAGCACTACCGCTACACGCTCGACAAGGACTACCTCAAGAAGGTATTCCCCGCCATGCTCTCCGCCTCGCAGTTCTGGATGGACCGCCTCGAGAAGGCCGACGACGGCACCTACGAAGCTCCCAACGAATGGTCGCCCGAACACGGACCTTCTGCCGAAGACGGTGTGGCACACGCCCAGCAGCTCGTTTACGACCTCTTCAGCAACACCCTCGCTGCCATTGAAGTGCTCGGCGACGACGCCAATGTCTCTGACGACGACCTCGACAAACTCAAGGACCGCTTTGCCAACCTCGACAACGGACTCCACACCGAGACCTACACCGGCAACTGGGGCACTGACCGCATTGCCAAGAACACGCCCATCCTCCGCGAGTGGAAATACAGCAGCTACACTGCCACGACCGAAGGCGTGAACCACCGCCATATGTCGCACCTCATGTGTCTCTATCCCTTCAGCCAGGTACATCCGGGTACAGCACTCTACGACGCTGCCGTCAACTCCCTCCGCCTCCGCGGCGACGGTGCTACGGGTTGGTCAATGGGTTGGAAGATTAACCTCTGGGCACGTGCCCTCGACGGCGACCACGCCCGCACCATCCTCAACAACGCCCTCTCTCACAGCAACGGCGGCGCCGGTGTGTTCTACAACCTCTTCGACGCCCACGCTCCTTTCCAGATTGACGGTAACTTCGGTGCTTGCGCCGGTATAGCCGAAATGATCATGCAGAGCAACGCCGACACCATCCGCATTCTCCCCGCCCTTCCCTCCGCATGGAAGGCTGGCCACATGAACGGCATGAAGGCCGTGAAGGACTTCACCGTAAGCACCACTTGGGCCAAGGGCGAAGCTACCCGCGTGACCATCTTCAACAACCAGGGACAGACCATCCCCGTGCTCTACAAGAACCTCGCCAAGGCTAAGGTTTACGTAGACGGCAAACTCACCACGCTCGCTGTAGACGAGAACGGTGTGGCAACCCTCTCTGGCGAAGCTGGCACGACCTACGTCTTCGACTTCGACGGCACCTACGTTCCCACTGGCATCCAGACGGCGTCCGACAATGCGCTCCGCATCAGCGTAGAAGGTCGTCGTGTAAGCCTCGACGGCAAGGACCTCAAGCAAGCACGCGTTGTTGACCTCTCTGGCCGTACGCTCCAGAAGACCTCACGCAGCTCCTTCACCGTGGACCGTGCCGCCGGCCACAGCTTCGTCATTGAAGCCACCGACAAGGACGGCCACGTCACCACGCAGAAAGTAGTGCTCAAGTAAAAAGCTCCCGGCACTGCCGCAAACAACAAATGCGGGCAGATGAACTTCCCTTGGAAGTCCGTCTGCCCGCATTCTTTTTCAGATTTAAAGATTAGTAATGTTCAAAAAATAACTTCCGCAGAATTTGCAAGCGCGGAGCGGGCTGAAA
>CAVALA010000059.1:0-15988 GCA_963589615.1 Prevotellamassilia timonensis | reverse complement strand
AGTCACCGGTTATCCTTCAGGTTTCTAAGGGTGCCCGCAACTATGCCAACGAGACTCTTCTCCGTTACATGGCAGAAGGTGCCGTTCAGTACGCTAAGGAACTCGGCTGCCATCATCCCGAAATCGTGCTTCACCTCGACCACGGTGATAGCTTCGAGCTTTGCAAGAGCTGCGTAGACCTCGGCTTCAGCTCCGTAATGATCGACGGTTCTTCACTTCCCTACGACGAGAACGTTGCCCTCACTAAGAAGGTTGTAGAGTACGCTCACCAGTACGACGTAACCGTTGAAGGTGAACTCGGTGTACTCGCAGGCGTAGAAGACGAAGTTTCTTCTGACGTATGCCACTACACGAAGCCCGAAGAAGTAATCGACTTCACTTCTAAGACAGGCGTTGACTCACTCGCTATCTCTATCGGTACTAGCCACGGTGCTTACAAGTTCACTCCCGAGCAGTGCACCCGCGACCCGAAGACCGGCAAGCTCGTTCCTCCTCCCCTCGCATTCGACATCCTCGATGCCATCATGGAGAAGCTCCCCGGATTCCCCATCGTGCTCCACGGCTCAAGCTCCGTTCCCCAGGAATACGTTGACATCATCAACGCCAACGGCGGTAAGCTCCCCGATGCAGTAGGTATCCCCGAAGAGCAGCTCCGCAAGGCTTCTGCCAGCGCCGTTTGCAAAATCAACATCGACTCCGACTCACGTCTCGCTTTCACCGCTGCTGTTCGCAAGGTGTTCAACGACAAACCCGGAGAATTCGATCCCCGCAAGTACTGCGGTCCCGCACGCGACCTCATGGAACAGATGTACAAGCACAAGATCACTGAAGTGCTCGGCTCTGACAACAAGCTCGCTCAGCTCGACTAATTGCAGCTTCAGCATTCTGCGCACAGCTTAAGGCGTAGAAGCAAAACAATAACCGGATGCATAGCATATGCGTCCGGTTTTTTTGTAGGGTAGCACTGTATGCAGTCGTCGTGCGATGAAGCGGAATATTCAAGCGGTTGCGTATCGGCGCAAGCGGTGGTTTGACTATTTCTAGCTTTTTGTACGCAGCTTTTCCTTGTTTACGTAAAAAAAGCTATACCTTTGACCATCCTTACCACCTAACAGCAAGCCTATGCCTTACCCTAAAACCGCTTTTGCACTCCTTCCGGCACTATTGCTCGTGCCCTTCTTTGGCAATGCACAAGCCCTTTTGTTCGACAACCGAACCGACTCGCTGCAGATTCCCCTACCTAAGCAAGAAACCCTCGTACAGCCCCGCATCGACAAAGGTGCTTTGAAAAATGCCCTTGACGTGCTCAACGGGCAGACCGCAGGTGTGAACGTTACGTCCAACGGTCTTGACCGCATGGCGATGCTCAACAGCGTACGCGTGCGAGGAACCACGTCTATCATGGGCGGTAACGACCCCCTCGTCATCATTGATGGCGTAGCCTCCGACATCGCCACACTTTCCACAATCTATCCCGCCGACATCGAAAGTTTCAACATCCTCAAGAACGCTTCGGAAACCTCAATCTATGGTGCCCGTGGAGCTTCAGGCGTCATCGAAGTGCGTACGAAGAAAGGTACCGGCAATGGCTTCCAGATTTCTTACGAAGGCAAAGTGGGTGTAGAATCGATGTATCGTCATCTCGATATGCTCTCTGCTGCCGACTACCGCCAAACCGCCTCCTCGCTTGGCCTTTTCTGCAACGACGGAGGCTTCGATACCGACTTCTACCAGGCCATCACCCGCACTGGATTCGTCCAAAACCACTATCTGGCTTTCAGTGGCGGAAACGAAACTTCTAACTACCGTGCTTCGCTCGGATTTGTGGACCATAACACCGTAATCCGCACAAAGGACTTCAGCAACCTCGTGGTGAAAGCCGACCTCACGCAGAAAGCCTTCGACAATCGCCTGACTGCCGACTTTGGCGTGTTTGGCTCGTCGTTCAAGAATCACGACATCTTCGATACGCAGATGCTCTTCTACTCAGCCGCTTGCCAGAACCCCACGTTCCCCAAAGGACGCGATGCCAACGGCAACTGGACAAAGAACGAAGCCGCAAACTTCATCAACCCGCCCGTCGTGCTCCTCTCGGAAAAGAACGACAGTAAGGATCTCAATTTTGACGCCCATCTGCGCCTCACTTACGCCCTCACCCCCGACCTTAACATTTCGGCCTTCGCTTCGTTTGCCTACTCCTCTACGGAGAACGCCCAGTTTTGCCCCACCTACGTCTGGGCACAAGGTAACGTGTATCGTGGTGAAACGAAAAAGGAAGAAGGGTTGGGTAATCTTTCTGCCGACTATGCCCACACCTGGGGGCAGCACAGTTTGGAAGTCCACGCCAGCACGGAATATCAGAAACAAGTGACTACCGCCTTTTGGGTACAAGCAAAAGGCATTCCCAATAATCTTTTCGGATATGACAACATAGGTGCCACGGCTTCGCGTCCCTATGATGACACAGGAAGTACCTACGAAGAACGTTCGCTTTCGTCCGTCATGGGCAACGCGAGCTATACGTTGCGCTCGCGCTATGCCTTCAACGCCTCTCTGCGTGCCGACGGTTCGTCGATGGTAGGCAAGGACCAGACCTGGGGATTCTTCCCTTCGCTCTCTGCAAACTGGAACGTGAAAGAAGAGGCGTTCTTGAAAAGCGTGCGCCCTGTATCAATGATGAAACTGCGCGCCGGATGGGGAAAGAGCGGAAACCTTGGCGGCATTTCGGCCTATACCACCCGCAATACCGCCAGCCAAACAGGCGTTGTGCCAGTCAACAACGCTCCCACCGTGACGCTCGGTGCGGTCCGTAACACGAATCCCTACCTCAAGTGGGAAACTAAAACCACGTGGAATGTCGGCGTCGACCTGGGATTTTGGAACAACCGTGTGATGCTGAGCGCAGAGTACTACCATTCGCTCACTTCCGACATGCTCTACGAGTACGATGTGCCCGTCCCGCCGTTTGCCTTCGATAAACTTCTGGCAAACATCGGCTCCATGAGCAATAGCGGTTGGGAACTCGGTGTGCTCTTCACACCCCTTCAGCGGAAGGATATGGAACTTAACGTAAACCTCAACCTATCTTTCCAGAAAAACAAACTCCGTTCCCTCAGTGGAATCTATCAAGGACTAGCCATGTCCGCCGCCCCCGTCACAGCAATAGGCTCCCTCACTGGCGCTGGACAGAATGGCGGCGACAACAACGTGGTTTACCAAATTGTGGGACAACCGCTTGGCGTGTTCTACCTCCCTCACTGCCGTGGACTCGTCCTTGACGAAAACGGTCACTACAAGTACGACATTGAAGACCTTAACGGCGACGGCGTCATAGACCTCAGCGATGGCGGCGACCGCTACATTGCCGGTCAGGCCACGCCAAAAGTGACGCTCGGTTCGAACATCAGTTTTCGTTACCGCCAGTTCTACTTCTCGCTTCAGGTGAACGGTGCCTTTGGCCATAAAATTTTCAACGGAACGGGCCTTGCGTTTACCAATATGTCCAGTTTTCCGGACTACAATGTGCTTGCCGACGCTCCAGCGAAGAACATCGTGGACCAGCGTGTCAGCGACTATTGGCTTGAAAGCGGAAACTATCTCAATTTTGAAAACCTCACGCTCGGCTACGACGTGCCGCTCCGTTCGCATACGGTGCGCTCGTTGCGTTTCTCCTGCAGTGTGAGCAACCTCGGCACTATCTCAGCCTATAGCGGACTCACCCCCATGGTCAACAGCTACGTGGTCAACTCCACGCTCGGCATTGACGACAAGCGCACCTATCCGCTCTACCGCACCTATTCCGTGGGGCTCAGCGTGCAGTTCTGATTACCTGTTCTATCATCATTCCTTTTTTGTTATGAAACGCATACTGCTCCTCATCATACCCCTTATAGCCTTTGCCTCCTGTCTTGACGAAACGGCAAAGGACCAAGTCGATGTTGATGCCATCTACACCGACGCATCAAGCGTCTACACCAATGCCGTGGCCTCGCTCTACAACTACACTGGAGGCCACAACGAAAGCGAAGGGCTGCAAGGCACTTGTCGCGGCATATGGGACTACAATACACTGACCACCGACGAAGCCATGATACCCATTCGTGGCGGCGACTGGTACGACGGCGGACTTTGGGAAAAACTCTACCAACACCGTTGGACTGCCGACGACACGTATCTCTACAACGTATGGAAATATCTCTATAAGGTCATCGTGCTCAGCAACGAGTCGCTCAATGCCATAGAGCAGCACCGCGACCTACTTACCGACGCACAGTACCGCAGCTACTCGGCTGAAGTGCGTGCCGTTCGCGCGCTCTACCACTACTACGCCATGGATCTCTTCGGCTCCGTTCCCATCGTAGATGGCACTGGCGGCCTAGAACAGACGGTGCAGAGCAAGCGCAGCGAAACGTTCAACTTCATTGTCTACGAACTGCAGACCGCACTGCCTGACCTGGCCACAGGTCACAGCAATCTCATGGGCAACTGCTATGGACGCGTCACAACCCCCGTTGCTCATTTTCTTCTAGCCAAACTGGCACTCAATGCCGAAGTTTATACACACGACGACTGGACCGACGGCCGTCAGCCTTCCGGAAAGGACATCACCTTTGAAGTGGACGGCAAAACGCTGAACGCCTGGCAGGCATGCATTCACTACTGCGACCTGCTTGCCGCTGATGGCTATACGTTGGCTTCCGACTATGCCTCAAATTTTGCCGTCCATAATGAGAATTCGCCCGAGAACATCTTCACCATTCCGCTCGACAAGCAACTCTATGCCAACGAGTATCACTACCTTTTCCGTTCTCGCCACTACAAACACGGCGGAGCCTACGGTGGCTCCTCCGAAAACGGCACCTGTGCAACAATTAGTACCGTTCTTGCCAACGAATACGGTACGGAAAACGAAGACACACGCTTCCGCCTCAACTTTTATGCCGACACGGTGTGGGTAGACGGGGCAAAGGTGATGCTCGACGACGGAACGCCGCTCGTTTACCATCCGCTAGAGGTTCTGCTCAACCTTACGGCAAGTCCTTACAAGCAAACGGCGGGCGCACGTCAGTTTAAGTACGAAGTGGACCGCACTGCCTACTCCGATGGCCGGCAACCCGACAACGACATTGTGCTCTTCCGCTACGCCGATGTACTCCTCATGAAGGCCGAAGCTAAAGTGCGCAATGGAGAAGACGGAGCCGAAGAACTCAACGCCGTGCGCCAACGCGTGGGCATGCCACCGCGCGAAGCCACGCTCGAGAATATCCTCACCGAACGTTTGCTAGAACTCGTATGGGAAGGTTGGCGTCGTCAGGACCTCATCCGCTTTGGGCGCTTCCACAAAGCCTACGACCTCCGCACACCGATAGCAAACGAAGAGAACGGATTCACCACCGTATTCCCCATTCCTCAAAAGTGCATAGACCTCAACAATCGCCTCAAGCAAAATCCAGGTTATTGAATTGCTAAAAAACAGACAACGGAAGAGAAAGGATTCTTTCTCTTCCGTTGTAGTGTTAATTGTCGCGCTCTACCCAATTGACCTTTCGTCCTTGGCAATCAAAAACATCGTTTCCGCGACGAATGTAAACCCGTCCGTTATGTAGAAACTTGGTGGGGCGGGGTGGGAGTGCGTTGGATATAGGTGGTGCGATTCCTTCTGCCGCACAAGCATAGGGCACCAAGGTCTGGTCGAGAAAAGTCAGTGTGGAAAGAAGATAGGCGCGGTCTGTTTCCACTTCCTCGTCCCAGTTGGGGATGGACTGCCAGTAAGGGCCAGCGCCCCAAATCTTTTCGTTAAGTTTTTCGGATGAACGCAGAAGAGTGGTGAGCGAATCGTAGAGTTCGTTTGCCTTTCGCTCTATGTCGTTGCGGAGTTGAAAGTGAAGTTTCGCCACTTTTTTGAGAAACGCGGAGTCTTGGGCTATTTGCAAAAAGTAGAGTTTGTTGATAGCTGTGTGATGGGTGTAGTGTTCCACCGTGCCGTCAATACCTATGGCGCCAATGCTCCAGTCGAAGTCCCAAAGAGGCCCCATCTTTAGCAATGTCCCCTGTTTGTAATTTTCTACAACATAATATCTGTTACACTCAGCCATTTGCAGAAGATTCTTCCAGTAATACCAGCGCACGAAGTTGTCCATGTCTATGCGCTCAGCCCATTGTCGTTCTTCGAACTTTTCATCGTCGAAGACTTCTTCTTCGAAGCGGTTCATCGTTTCCTTCGCGTTGCAGTACATCTCTCCGCCCATTTCGGGGTCGTCGGGCGATTTGAATTCCATAATGTATCTCTCTTTGTCGGTGACGAAATTGACACTTTCGTCCGTCACTTGGTCGGGATATTTATACTCAAGGATATATCCGAAATTCTTGTCAATGCCAACCGTTGTGTTGCTCACTCTTTCGGCCAGAAAATAGCAGCCTTGGTGTTTGCCATTAATCACCAATTCTACGTACCGTCCTTCAAGTGGCCATTCAAAGCCAACCCATCGCCCAGCCTCAAAGCCTACGGCTATTCGCATCATTGACGGGTCGCACTGGTTGGCCATGAGTGCATATTTTTTGCCTTCAGGCATGCCGAGTAGCGATGTCTGCTTTTCAAACTTCAGGTTGTACGGCTTCTTGGGTAGTAACCACGTGTTGTTGCCACGACCTGAAATTTTTACGTTGCTTTTAAGGGTGTCTGAAGGGGTACACAGTGTGATGACGGCTTTCGTCTTCTCCTCTTTTGTGATGGTGATGGACGGGTCGAAGTCCACGTAGCAGACAGGAAGTCCCGTTTGCTGGTAGTCATTTCCTGCGTTTTGTGCATAGACTCCTGCTGAAAGAACCGATACGGAAATGGTGCACAAAAATAATTGTAGTAAGTTTTTTGTTGCGTGTTTCATGTATGCGCTTTGTTAGGCTAAATTGTTAGATAAATGCAACTTGCTTTTAGGCTAAGTGTGTTTCGGCCATTTGGGCCCTTTCTACCAAGGACCTTTCTTAGAGCAGAAGGTAAAATGACGGGTCGCACAATAGTTGTGCATTTGTTTGTAATGTGCAAATTTGTATTGGGCAAGCAGAGAGCCAATAGGTGCTTTATTCTCGTTGTAAAGTTTTTACATTTTCCGATTCTGCATTAACACGGAGAATCGCGCAGAAGCCATCAAGCCTATACATGCTCGCGCCTGCTTGATTCTCGCGCTGCATAAATATGCACACCGGCGCCGTAAATACGGCTTTTATGCAGATAATAGTGTATATCAATGCATAAAACTTCTCATTCTCTAACGACAGTGCGCTTTCTTTGTCAAAAATCCAAGGCATCCAGGAAAAATTCCAAGGCATCTCAAATTTTTGGGCTGCCTTGGAATTTTTACTAGATGCCTTAGAGTGAATGCACCATGCTACAAAGCGCTAAACAAACCCTTTTTGATTTTCTATTTCATCGGCTACAATGCTTTAAAATGAGCGTTGTGTTTTAACAAAGAGGGTTCTTGAATTTACAAAACTTCACTCTAGGTGCTCGGCATACGTACCCATTGCTCTTTTCAAAAGTCTATTTTGAGTAGAATGATGTTCGGGAAGTCTTCCTATATAATATGTGTAGAGGGAAGTGATAGGGATGTTGTCTTTCCACTATTATAGCTTTATTCTCAAGCTCTCTCCGCTACTTTTTCGCTGAGACCGCAAATCTCATTGTGCGAATCATTGTGCCAAACCCACCTCAAAATTCGCCCTTTATTCCGATTTTTAGCAAGAAAAACACTTTTAATCGAAATTTATCCGCACCCCCTCTTGCATATATCGCCAATTGGGCTATCTTTGCCATCGGTTTCGCGAAAGAGACCAATTAGGCTAACAAAACAAGGCGAGTCTGCAACTCTCGGTCCGCAAGGACTTAAACTTAGCAACCGAACAACAACAACCATCAGGTTATACATTACAATAAAAAGATGACTGACACAAACATCCAAAAAGGTCACATCTCCCAGATTATCGGTCCGGTCGTAGACGTTTGCTTCCCCACAAACGGACGCCCCGCATCTGAAGTCTTGCCTCGCATCCACGAGGCTCTTGAGGTGACTCATCCCGACGGTCGACGCATCGTCGTTGAAGTGCAGCAGCACATCGGTGAAGACACCGTGCGCACCGTGGCCATGGACAATACCGACGGCCTTTGCCGCGGCCTTGAAGTCCGTTCGACGGGCGCCCCAATCTCCATGCCTGTCGGCAACCAGGTGAAAGGCCGCATGATGAACGTCACCGGCGATACCATAGACGGACTTCGTGCCCTCGACCGTTCGCAGGGTCAGGCCTCCATCCATCGCGAAGCACCTCAGTTCGACCAACTCAAAACCACATCCGAAGTACTTTATACCGGCATCAAAGTCATCGACCTGCTCGAGCCCTATGCCAAGGGCGGTAAGATTGGTCTTTTTGGTGGCGCAGGTGTAGGTAAAACGGTGCTCATCATGGAACTTATCAACAACATTGCCAAAGGTCACGACGGTTTCTCCGTCTTTGCCGGAGTAGGAGAGCGTACCCGTGAGGGCAACGACCTGCTGCGCGAAATGATTGAGAGCGGTGTAGTGAAATACGGCAAAGAATTTGAAGAAGCCATGGAGCGCGGCGAGTGGGACCTCTCTAAGGTAGACTATGACGAAGTGGCAAAGAGTCAGGCCACACTTGTCTATGGACAGATGAACGAACCTCCTGGTGCACGTTCCTCAGTAGCCCTCTCCGGTCTTTCCGTAGCCGAAAGTTTCCGCGATGCAGGAGCCAAGGAAGGCAAGACGTCCGACATCCTCTTCTTTATCGACAACATTTTCCGTTTCACGCAGGCCGGTTCCGAAGTGAGCGCCCTTCTTGGCCGTATGCCTTCGGCCGTAGGTTACCAACCCACGCTCGCCAGCGAAATGGGTGCCATGCAGGAACGAATCACCTCCACCAAGAACGGATCCATCACCTCCATCCAGGCCGTCTATGTGCCTGCCGATGACCTTACCGACCCCGCACCGGCAACCACCTTCACCCACTTGGATGCCACCACCGTGCTGAACCGTAAGATTACCGAGCTCGGCATCTATCCCGCAGTGGATCCCCTCGACTCTACCTCGCGTATTCTTGACCCCAACATCATCGGTGCTGAGCATTACAATTGTGCGCAGCGCGTGAAGCAGATACTTCAGAAATACAAGGAACTCCAGGACATCATCGCCATCCTCGGTATGGACGAACTCTCCGATGAGGACCGCCTCACCGTCAATCGCGCCCGTCGCGTGCAGCGTTTCCTCTCTCAGCCCTTCACCGTGGCAGAGAAGTTCACCGGTGTGAAAGGTGTGATGGTACCCATCGATGAAGTAATCCGTGGTTTCAACATGATTCTCGACGGCGAGGTCGACGACCTTCCCGAACAGGCATTCCTCAACGTAGGTACCATAGACGATGCCATTGCGAAAGGCAAGAAACTCATGGCACAGGCATAAACGAGGGCTTTCCCCACGTGCAACTCCATAAACTAAAGTGCTATGAAAGTAACTATCGTATCACCCGAAAAGACCCTCTTCGAAGGCGAAGCCGAAGCCGTCAAACTCCCCGGAGAGTACGGACGCTTCGAAGTGCTGAAGGGACACGCTCCCATCATCTCCACTCTCACGCACGGCACAGTAAGTTGTGTCGGTGCTGAGCCTTTCGAAACTGCCGTGAGTGGCGGATTCGTTGAAGTGGCGGCCGACAACGTGAGCGTGTGCGTGGAAGTGTAGTCTAGCAGAAGAGCGTGCAGCCAAAAGCTTCGCACCGGACGGGCCCTTCAGCCCGTTGGTGGAAAGAGCCATGAAAGCATGCTTCAATGCAAATGAAACGTAAACAACCATGTCACCAGCAAGTAAAGTAGTCAAGTACAGCATCATCGAAGCCCTGTGCTACCTCGTCCTTCCGTCCGTCATCCTAGCGGTCGAGAAAAACCTGGCCACAACCGATGCGCTCTGCTTGCAACTCCTCCCACTGGCCGTGTTCACCACGCTCCTTTTCGTTGTCAGCGTAGCGTCGTACGCGCTTTATGCCCGTCTTGTGGCCCGAAAGAGCAAAGCCCTCATCGGCTACTATCTAGGAAGTAAAATTCTTACGCTCCTCCTTGCCATTGGCACGCTCCTCGTTTACGCTTTACTCCACGGCAGCGAAACGCTGCTCCTCTTCGCACTTAGCCTAATAGCGCTCTATGTGGTGCATCTAGTCGTCTCATCGCTACTCTATGCCTCCGTAGAACGAAACTTGAAGCAAAACAAATGAAACATTCATTCCACACATTTCGCTCAAGCATTGCGGCACTCGTACTTCTCCTCTCCGCATTCGCCTTTGCCGTTCCTGCTGCAGCCGCAGAGGAAGGAAAGTCGACCGTCGACGTGAAGGAAATCGTGCTCGGCCACATGAGCGACTCCTATGAGTGGCATATCACCACGTGGAACGGACACCACATCTCCATACCCCTTCCCGTCATCGTGAAAGGGCAGGAAAGCGGATGGCAAGTGTTCAGTTCCGCACGCTTCCACGAAAGCCCCGACGGTACCTATCATGGCTTCTATCTCAACGAAGCAAAGAATGGGAAAATCTACGAGCATCTGGCAAACGGCGAAGATGTGCGACCCTGGGATTTCAGCATTACGAAGGACGTGGTGCAGATATGGATTGTCGTTATCCTCATGGCCCTCATATTCGTAGGTTCCGCACGTTGGTACCGCGGACGTGAAGCGTCGAGCAAAGCGCCCAAAGGCTTCGTAGGCCTCGTGGAGATGTTCGTCATGAGCATCAACGACGACCTCATCCGACCCTCCGTCGGCGAGAAGCACTACCGTCGCTACGCGCCATTCCTCCTCACCGCCTTCTTCTTCATCTTTATCACGAATCTCCTGGGGCTCATCCCCATCTTCCCCGGAGGCGCAAACATCACGGGCAACATCAACATCACCTTCTTCCTCGCCCTCTGTACGCTCCTTCTCGTGAACCTCTTCGGCAACAAGGAATATTGGAAAGAAATCTTTTGGCCTCCCGTTCCCACATGGCTCAAAGTGCCCGTGCCCATGATGCCCGTCATCGAAATGTTCGGCATCTTCACCAAGCCTTTCGCCCTCATGGTACGTCTCTTTGCCAACATCATGGGCGGTCATGCCATCATCCTTTCCCTCACTTGCGTCATCTTCATCACGTGCCAACTCGGTGCCGTCATCGGCACTCCGCTGACCATCGTCAGCTTCGCACTGATGATCTTCATGAACTGTCTCGAACTCCTCGTGGCCTTCATTCAGGCCTACGTATTCACCATGCTGAGTGCAGTCTTCATCGGATTGGCTCACCCCGAGCATGAATAAACCACAAAACAAACCTTATAAAATCTTACAGTTATGTTCTTACTCGCATTATTAGAAGCAGCAGGAATCGCTAAGTTGGGCGCCGGTCTCGGTGCAGGTATCGCCGCAATCGGCGCAGGTCTCGGCATCGGCCGCATCGGTTCTTCCGCCATGGAAGCCATTGCTCGTCAGCCCGAATCGACTGGTGACATCCGTACCAACATGATCATCGTTGCAGCCCTCGTGGAAGGTGTGGCTCTCTTCGCCGTCATCGTCTGCCTCCTCTGCCTCTTCCTCTAATATTCTCCGACGGGACGCCCGCCCATACGCCTACGGGCGTTCCCGCCTTCAATGAACATCCATCGACCCGCGAGGCTCATCTCCCCGATTGTCAACCGCGGGATAGAAGCGAACGTAGGTTCTCGCGTCAACTTAAGACGTGACAACAACACGCTTTGCCTTTATCCCTCAGGTCGCCTCACAGGTCTACAGCTATAAAAGTATTGCTTATGCAATCCATCAACTTGCCGTCCATATTGACGCCCGACCTCGGACTGCTCTTTTGGATGCTACTCGCTTTCCTTGTAGTCTTCTTCTTAATGGTGAAATTCGGTTTCCCCGTCATCATCAAAATGGTAGAGGATCGCAAGAACTACATCGACGAGTCGCTCACCAAAGCACACGAAGCCAACGAGCGCCTTGCTGGCATCAAGCAAGAAGGAGAACAACTGCTTGCAGAAGCACGCAACCGTCAGGCCGAAATCATTCGTCAAGCGAAGGAAACGGCCGACAGCATCGTGGCTGAAGCACGGACCAAAGCAGAGCAAGAAGGCTCAAAACTCCTTTCCGACGCCAAGGCACAGATTGCCGTGGAGAAGGAAAACGCACTTCGCGACATCCGTCAGACGGTGGCCACACTCTCTCTCGGAATAGCCGAAAAGGTGATGCGCCAGAAACTCTCGTCCGACGCAGAGCAGCAGCGACTCATCGAAGACATGCTCAAAGAAGTCAATCCTTGACGCATTCTCGCAACGTCGTCCTTGCACTCCTTCACATCCCTCTAAGAAAGAACAAAAAGATTCAATATGGATTTAGGCATCATATCCATGCGTTACGCCAAAGCACTTCTGCGCTTTGCCGAAGAAAACGGTCAGGATGCAGAGGTGTATGCCGAAATGCAGACCCTCAGCAAGTCCTATCTCGACGTGCCCGCTTTGGCGCAGGCATTGCTCAATCCTGTCACTTCCGAAAAGGAAAAGCAACGCTTGCTCACCATCGCTGCATGCGGTAAGGCCGAGCCAACCAAAGCCTTGGCGCGTTTCCTGCAACTCATCATTGGAAAAGGACGGGCCGACGTCATGCAGTTCGTCGCACAAAGCTATTGCTCTCTTTACCGCGAGGAAAAGCACATCATAGAAGCGCAACTCACCCTTCCGGCACCTGCCGACGACAAAGTCGTGGCACGCTTGCGCGCTGTGATTGAAGCTAAAACGAAAGGTAACATACAGTTCCGTACCCAAGTAAAACCCGACATCGAAGGAGGATTTATTCTCCAATACGGCACCTACCGCCTCGACGCCAGTTTGCGTACGCAACTCGACAAAATACGTCGTTCCCTAGCTTAACTCTGCGTTTCTCCCCGCATTAAAGGTCTGTGTGTGTTGCATCTCTGTCTAATTTAAGAAAGCAACCCACGACCCAACCCCTTAAATATTAGACAATGCCCAACAATATCAACCCCAGCGAGGTCAGTGAAGTGCTTCTTCGCGAATTGCGCGACGTAGACACTCAAGCCAAGTTCGAAGAAGTAGGACTCGTGCTGACCATCGGCGACGGCGTGGCCCGCATCTACGGCTTGAACAACGTGACCGAAAACGAACTTATAGAGTTCGAAAACGGTGTGATGGCCGTGGCCATGAACCTCGAAGAGGACAACGTCGGTGCAGTGCTCCTCGGTCCCTCCGAAGGCATCAAGGAAGGACAAAGCGTGAAGCGCACCGGACGCGTTGCCTCCATCGAAGTCAACGAGAACATGCTCGGTCGCGTCATCAACCCCATTGGCGAACCGCTCGATGGCGGTCAACCCATTACTGGCGACAAGTACGTCATGCCGCTCGACCGTAAAGCACCTGGCGTAATTTTCCGTCAACCGGTTACCGAGGCACTTCAGACCGGTCTTAAGAGCGTCGACTCCATGATTCCTATTGGTCGCGGACAGCGCGAACTTATCATCGGCGACCGTCAGACCGGTAAGACAGCCATTGCCATCGACACCATCCTCAACCAGCGTCAGAACTACGAAGCTGGCAATCCCGTCTACTGCATCTACGTAGCCATCGGTCAGAAAGCATCCACAGTGGCCAACATCGTGAACACCCTGAAGGAACGCGGTGCCATGCCCTACACCATCGTAGTGAGTGCCACGGCTTCCGAGCCTGCAGCCATGCAGTACTACGCTCCTTTCGCAGGTGCAGCCATCGGCGAGTTCTTCCGCGACCGCGGCAAACACGCACTCGTAGTCTACGACGACCTTTCCAAGCAAGCCGTTGCCTACCGCGAAGTTTCGCTCATCCTTCGTCGTCCTTCTGGACGTGAAGCCTATCCGGGCGATGTCTTCTACCTCCACTCCCGTCTCCTAGAGCGCGCTGCAAAAATCAACAACCAGCAGGAAGTGGCAGAGAAGATGAACGACCTTCCCGCTTGCCTCAAGAACGAAGTGAAAGGCGGAGGTTCGCTCACCGCACTCCCCATCATCGAAACTCAGGCAGGCGACGTGTCGGCCTACATTCCGACCAACGTGATCTCCATCACCGACGGCCAGATTTATCTCGACTCCAACCTCTTCAATCAAGGTTTCCGTCCCGCCATCGATGTCGGTATCTCCGTGAGCCGTGTAGGTGGTTCTGCACAGATTAAGAGTATGAAGAAGGTGGCAGGTACGCTCAAGATAGACCAGGCACAGTATCGCGAACTCGAAGCCTTCTCCAAGTTCTCCAGCGATATGGATCCCGTCACCGCCATGACCATCGACCGCGGACGTAAGAACAACCAGTTGCTCATTCAGTCGCAGTACTCACCAATGCCCGTCGAAGAACAGGTGGCCATCCTCTATTGCGGAACACATGGTCTGCTCAAAGACGTGCCCCTCGACAAAGTACGCGACTTCCAGGATAGCTTCCTCGAACAGCTTCGCGCATCCCATGCCGACGATGTGCTTGCCCAACTCCGTGCCGGCAAACTCACCGACGAAGTGTGTCACACGCTCGAAACCGTTGCCGCCGACGTGGCAGAGCAATATAAAAACTAAGACCCATGCCCTCACTCAAGGAAGTAAAAACGCGCATAGCATCCGTCAACAGCACACGGAAAATCACAAGCGCCATGAAAATGGTTGCTTCCTCCAAACTCCATCGTGCACAGCAGGCCATAGAAAGGATGCGCCCCTACGAACGCCAGCTTAACCGCATCATGTCCACCTTTGTGACTTCCATGGAGAGCGACGTTCAGACACCGTATGCCGCCAGCCGTGAGGTAAAGCATGTGGCCATTATACTCTACACGTCGAACACCTCGCTTTGCGGTGCCTTCAACCTCAACGTTATCAAGGCGTTCAACAAACTCGTGGCAGACTATCGCCAGCGTGGAGCCGAAGTAGTCAAAGTATATCCCTTCGGAAAGCAAGCCTACGACGCCGTTCGCAAACTTGGTTTCAACGACGTTGCGGACTACAGCGCCCTTCTCGACCATCCTTCCTACGAGAAAGCAGCGACTGTAGCTGCCGAAGTGATGCAACTCTTTGAAGACAAGCAAATAGACCACGCCGACCTTCTCTATCACCACTTCAAAAGCGCAGGAACGCAGATCCTTACTACAGAAACGTTCCTCCCCGTATCCATAGAGAAGGAAGAGGCGGCAAGCAACGAGTCTGCTTCTTCAAACTTCGACTTCATCATTGAACCCTCAAAGGAAGCCATCGTTACGCAACTCATCCCCAAAGCCCTTCATCTGAAAGTCTTTGCCGCGATGCTCGACAGTTTGGCAAGCGAGCATGCCGCACGTGTTGTGGCCATGCAAGTGGCTACCGACAATGCCGACGACCTCTTGCGTGAGTTGACGCTCACTTACAACAAGACGCGTCAGCAGGCCATTACAAACGAACTGCTTGACATCGTGGGCGGTCAAATGCAATGATTCTCCAGCGCACTGCCCGTGTGCAACGATATCCTAAAACAAGGCCGGAAAGGATTTCCTCGTGAGTCCTTCGCCGGCCTTGCTCGTCTTTTGCCCCCTTCCCTCTCGCTCCAGAAAGCGTGTAAATGCAGAAATATCCCGTTGCAAAAGAAAAATATGCTCGGAACGCTTGGTTATTATGCCGAAAAACACTACCTTTGCAACCGCAAAACGATAAAAGACACGCACTCTTAGCTCAGTTGGTAGAGCAACTGACTCTTAATCAGTGGGTCCAGGGTTCGAACCCCTGAGAGTGTACTCGTCAAAAGCAATCGTTAGCATGCACTCTTAGCTCAGTTGGTAGAGCAACTGACTCTTAATCAGTGGGTCCAGGGTTCGAACCCCTGAGAGTGTACTCGTCAAAAGCAATCGTTAGCATGCACTCTTAGCTCAGTTGGTAGAGCAACTGACTCTTAATCAGTGGGTCCAGGGTT
>CAVALA010000058.1:0-16099 GCA_963589615.1 Prevotellamassilia timonensis | reverse complement strand
GAGTTGTTCCTTGATGGCAGCACCCCGCTCTCTACGATGCGGTCCTCTTCAAGAAACGGAGAAGACGTTTGGAGCGTTAAAAACATCTTCAATTTTTTAAAGCCCAAACATTTTGCTTTTGATACGGAAGCAAACTTTGCTTACCGAAAATACAATGGGCGCATCAACTCACATCAAGAAGACTACAATTCTGCTGATGGAAACATCAATTCATGCCAAACAACCGGAGGATTCAATGAGGGGCATGCTTTGTCAGCTAGACTTTACTCTATGAACTTTTTCAAGTTGAAATCAAGAGACGCCATTTTATGGTTGGTTGAATTAAAATACGACAATGAAAAAAACGAACTGGCTCGCCGTTACCAAACGCAATATACATCAAGTGCTTCCACCCAAGTGCAACGCAATGCCTCAGACTATAAAAACCGTAGGACTTATGCAAATGCGTATTTTACGACAGAAAAAATGATATCGAAAAATATCAAGATTTATGTTACTGACCAGATGACATTTGATAACAAGTACACCCACGACTGGCTCTACCATCCCGATACACTTCTTCTTCCCTCGCAACTTGATGCACTTAAGGCAACGACCGATGTAAGAAACTCTTACACGAAAAAAGAACAATTGATATACAATGTACCATCCGTAAAATTCGCTTATACAAAGAAAATGAAAGGTGATTTTGGCTCTGTTAGCCGCGACATTTGGGCCCTAAGACTTGCAGGTTTCGCTCGTCATACACGTTTAGACTATACACACGGAGCCATTGATACGCTTGCCAAACGATTGGCTTTCTATGCGCATCCTTCGTTAACATGGTCGTATTACCATAAAAACAACACCAAAGAGAACCTGAATGTTTGGTTGAGCTACCACTACACTCCAACTCCTTTGATGAGCCGCATCAACGTCGTTAACGACGCTACACCGCAGGTCGTTGTCTTGTCGAATCCAAATTTGAAGGGTTTTTCAGAAACAAAAGTCTCATTCGATTTTACAGACACTTACTCGAAGCATAAAGGCCAAATGTATCATTTAAATGGCTTTTTTACTTGGCATCACCAGAGTACTGCACAGTCAGTGGCCTACAACCCGCAAACTAGCGTGTACACCTACATGCCGAAAAACGTGAGCGGAGCCTACGAAGCTGAATGTTCATTTGACTTCACGCGCGCCTTAGATAAGAACCAGCGTTGGCTTTGGCAGACCAACGGCAAGGTGAACTATCTCCATTCACTTGACTATACGATGTTCTCAGGTGAAACGCAAAGTCACGAAAATGCAGTAAACACGCTCAGCGTAAAGGAGCAAGCTTGGATTCAGTACACAAAAGATGCCTTATCTTTGCGCCTTACAGGCGATTTCCGTTGGCGTCACTCCGAGGGCAAGATGCGCGATTTCTCCACACTCAACGCTTTCGACTGGAACTATGGCTTAACGGCACGTTACACGGTGCCCCGTATCAGAACAAGCATCTCTCTTGACGCAACACTCTATAGCCGTCGCGGTTATGGCGATGTCGCGTTCGACAGAGACGACTTCGTAATGAATGTCTCTCTAAGTCAACCATTCCTTAAAGGCCGTCTTGTGGCAAGACTAGAAGCGTTCGACGTATTTCATCAGCTCTCTTCAACACAGTATGAGGTCAACGCACAAGGCCGCATTGAAACGTGGCAAAAGTGCTTGCCTAATTACGTGACGTTGCATCTGCAGTGGAGCTTTACCAAGAAGCCTAAGGTTTAGGCTGAGTCTGCTGAAATCTAAATCCGAAAAATTATCTATTCTACGAATGAACTTAAAACCGTTTCCCCATTTTCTGCAGCAGGAGTCGGCAGACTGCGGCCCTGCCTGTCTTCGTATGGTAGCCAAGTATTACGGAAAACTTTACTCAGCCGAAATGTTGCGCAAACGATGCTTCATTTCGCGCGAGGGCGTTTCGCTCCTGGGCATCAGCGACGCCGCAGAGTCGATAGGTTTACGCACAATTGGCGTACAGATATCCTTTCAACAGTTAGTTGAAGACGCTGTGTTCCCATGCATTCTTCATTGGAACCAAAACCACTTTGTGGTATGCTACGGCATAGAGAAACGCAATCGAGGTGGGAAGACAACATACCGCATACACATAGCTGATCCTGCCATGCAAAAAGTGACGCTCAACCGCGCCGAATTCGAGAAATGCTGGCTCAGTTCGCGAAACTGCAATGCAGAAACGGGCATAGCCCTTATGCTCGAACCTGGAGTAGACTTCGGAAACGTGGATGACGACTTTCAAAAAACGAAGAAAAGCATATGGTCCTTTGCCCGCTATCTGCTGCCATTCAAGCGGATGGGTGTGCAACTCATCTTCGGGCTCATTGCAGGCAGCATCATTCAGCTTATTCTACCTTTTCTATCCCAAGCCATGGTGGACAAAGGTATCAACGGAAAGAACCTTAGTCTCATCACGCTCATACTCATTGCCCAGCTGACGCTTTTCGTGGCACAACTTGTCATCGGCTACATACGCAGTTGGGTTATGCTCCACATCAACTCGCGCATAGACATCAGTCTTATCTCCGATTTCCTCGTGAAACTGATGAATATGCCGCTCCACTTCTTCGACACGAAGCGTACGGGCGACATTCTCCAGCGCATCGGTGACCACGGACGCATCAAGTCATTCCTTCTAAGCAACTCGCTGAACATCGTTTTTTCGCTTTTCAACTTTGTGGTATTCATGGGTATCCTTGCCTACTATAGCACGACGATACTCTGCGTGTTTACCATTGGCAACGCACTTTACCTCGTGTGGGTACTTTCCTTCATGCGTTACCGACGCGAACTTGACGTGAAGCGCTTCTACCAATCATCGCTAGAGCAGAGCCGCATGATACAAATGGTGCAAGGCATGCAGGACATCAAACTCAACAACTGCGAGAAGCAAAAGCGTTGGGAGTGGGAACGCATACAAATGCATCTGTTTCGCATCAGCGTAAAGGGGCTCAAGGTGGGACAAATTCAACAGTCGGGTTCAGTACTCTTCACGCAAAGCACCAACATCATCATCTCCTTCATCGCTGCACAGAGCGTCGTTACAGGACAGATGACATTGGGTATGATGATGTCGCTCACCTACATCATTGGTCAAGTGTCGGCCCCAATCGGTGAGTTCATCGGCTTCGCACAGTCGTTGCAAGACGCACGCATCAGCCTTGAACGCCTCAATGAAATCCATGCGCAAGACGACGAAGAAAAGGATATCGACACGAAGCTCTCATTTCTCCCTGAAGACCATTCCATCCATGTGGAGCACCTCTCGTACAGCTATAGCGGTGCTTCGCGCGACTATGCCCTCAAGGACGTTTCCCTTACCATCCCCGCCCACCGCGTAACGGCCATAGTTGGCGAGAGCGGCTGTGGAAAAACCACACTCATCAAACTCCTTCAAGGTTTTTATTTACCCAACGAAGGGACAATAAAGATAGGAAACACCAACCTCAACTTGCTTAACCCCCATCTTTGGCGAAAATCCACAGGCTCCGTTATGCAGGAAAGCTTTATCTTTTCAGACACCATTGCCAACAACATAGCCCTCAGCACGGACGGGGTTGACGTGGGTCGAATGATCCACGCCGCTCAAATGGCAAACATAGACGACTTCATCTCGTCCCTGCCTTTGGGCTACAACACACGCATCGGCATGGAGGGCAACGGCATCAGTGCTGGCCAACGCCAGCGAATTCTCTTGGCGCGCGCCATTTACAAGAATCCCGAATTCATGTTCTTCGACGAAGCCACGAACTCGCTCGATGCTAACAACGAACGTACCATCATGGACAATCTGCGCGACTTCTACCGCGGAAAGACTGTTGTAATCAGTGCCCACCGCTTGAGTACCATTAAGGATGCCGACCAAATCGTCGTGATGGACCACGGCCAAGTGGTAGAAAGCGGTACACACGCAGAACTCCTTTCACTCAAAGGCCACTATTTCCGACTTGTGGAAAATCAGATGGCCGAAACCCATTCAAAGCCGAATACCTAATGGAAACAAAGACCAAAATTCCCGAAGTTCAACTTCGTTCACCTGAAGTGCAACAACTCCTTGGACGTATGCCTGGAGGATTTGTCCGTTACGGGGCAACACTGATTCTGCTCATTCTTCTGATTGTTCTCGCGGTATGTGCTTTTGTGCCATATGAGGAGAACGTACAAATGCGTGTGCGCATTCTGCCGAATGTACCGTGCCACGAAGTCCGTACCTCAACGGATGGCACCATTGTGCAATGCCGCGTAGCAGACAACGCCCAAGTCGCTGCCGGCGACACATTGCTTGTATACACTGACGGCAACCGCCAATGCTGTGTTGTTTCGCCGCAAAGCGGAAGCATCCACCTCCTCCAATTCTGCATTGCGGGTGAAAGCATTAAACGTGGTGATGCGCTTTTTGAAGTCCGCTCTAATGTACAAACAAAGCAGAAAGCTTATGCAATAGTTGACACGTTGCCTTCCAACGTAAATCTTTCGCAATCAAGCGTCTATGTGGCCAATGTAGACAGCGCAAAACTGAAATTTCAGGTAAAACAGACTCAAAGCGATTCGGCAACAGGTATCACGCGCGTCCTTCTTCAGTCGGAACAGAAGGTTGCAATCGTAAAAGAAATACCCGCTATTATACGCATACCTTCAAAAAAAGGTTCTTTGCTTAATCAACTTATAGGGAAGAAATTTCCATAAGACGCTTCATTCCTTATACGCGTATCTGCTTCCTAAAATCGCATATTTCGTTATATATCGTTCTTTTTTAACCTCTTAAGCAGTTGGGATTCAAAAATAAACGTATATTTGCGACATCATCCTTAAATCTCTTCAACAATGGAACAGTTGAAAACTTTCATCATAAACCTTTCTCGACGTTCTGGAAGGAGAGCAGCGATTCTCAATGAGTTTGAGAATCGCAGGGAGTTTGATGTCCACATCTTTGATGCAATAGAAGAAAAAAGAGGAGCTTGGGGCTTATGGAAAAGCATTGTAGCGATAGTTAAACGTGCAAAAGCAGAGGACTTAGATGCCGTGCTTGTTTGTGAGGATGACCACAAGTTCACTTTTGCCTACAATCAAAATCTTTTCTTCAAAGACCTTCACAACGCAGCGGATTTAGGATGCCAAATTCTGCTTGGAGGCATTGGTGGGTTCGGAAATATGATACCCGTAAATCCTAGACTAGTGTGGGTCGACTGGTTCTGGTGTTCGCAGTTCATGGTTATTTTTCATGAAGCCTTTGATGTCATTCTCAATGCTCAGTTCAATGCTGAAAAGGATGTTGCAGATGAGTTCCTATCAAGGATTTTAAGCAACAAGTTAGTGTCGTATCCTTCTATTTCCATCCAGACTGATACCGGATATTCCGATGTAACTCTCTCCAACAACCGCAAAGGAACTATTAGTCGCCATTTTGCGATGGCACACCATCGGATGGAGTCTTACAAGAGAGTCTACGATAAATATGGACTGCTGAAAGACGAACTACATGCCCCCACTGAGAGTAAATACCCTAGATGTACATACTTGGATTCAAGCGAAGAACCGAAGCTCCACATAGGATGTGGTCCTTATCTAAAAGAAGGTTGGCTCAACGTGGACATCAATCCGCCTAAAGGAGCCGAACCGATGGACGCGGCTTCTGAGTTTCCGTTTCCAAACGAAAGTTTTAACTACATATTTTCCGAACATCTGCTGGAACACTTGGACTATTTGGGCGGCAAGAACCTTATTACAGAATCCTATCGTGTACTGAAAAAGGGAGGGAAACTGCGCTTGGCCGTACCCGACCTTGAATTTCTCATACAACTTTATCAGAATCCAGAGAAACAAATAAACCGTAAATACATAGATTGGAGCATTATGCAGTATTCTGCATGGATGCAAGACGATTTCATAAAGCGTCCAGTACCACCTAGCGTCGTCATCAACCATTATATGCACGCTTGGGGACACAAGATGGTGTACGACAGAGAACTACTTTCTTACATGCTTGATAGGGCGGGTTTTAAAAAGATTAGATTTTGTGAAGTCGGCGAAAGCGAACACGCTGTTTTTACCGGACTGGAAGATCATGGAAAAATGATTCCGCCTTGGGCGAACAAACTTGAAACAATGGTTGTAGAAGCATCTAAAACGTAGTTCACATGAAAAGAAAGATAAACGTGTATGTTCCCAATCTCCCACAACGGACGGAGCGCAAAGCTTCAATTCTGCAACAATTTGCAGGAAAGGACTTATATGATGTTCATCTCATTGTGCCTCTAAAGCGCTCCACTCCTTCAACAAGCCTTTGGCATACGTTCGTGGACATTGTAAGCAAAGAAGCACAAACCAATGCTGACTATTTCATTTTCTGCGAAGATGACCATATGTTCACGGACGACTATTCCGAAAGTCTATTGGCACACTGCATTGAAGAAGCCAAGAGTTTGGGTTCAGACATACTCTCTGGAGGATTCAGTTGGTACGAAATACCTATACAAGTATCGAAAAACTTGTTTTGGGTGAAAAACTTTACGGGGATGCAGTTTACTGTAGTTTACAGAAAATTCTTCCCCACAATTTTAGAATCTGATGTACAAGGCGCGCATACGCTCGACTTATATCTCTCCACACTGAGCGATGACATATTGGTCATATCTCCATATATTTCAGTTCAGAAGGAATTCGGTTATTCCGACGTGACTTCTAAAAATAGCACGGCAGGACGCATAGACGCTTTATTCAACGAACGTAACACTACATTGAACATACTTCGCAAAGTTCGTAACACTTTCAACAACATGTAGACAATGAACAACCTACCCACAAATATGAATGTAGCCTCCATCCTCCTCGAAAGACTTGGAATAAGGTACAGCAGGGAGTTTCTCCAAAAAACAATGGAGGAACTGCCGTATGATGGAAGTTTGTGGGCCTTGGAAAGAACAATCAAAGTATTCGGCGTAATTTGCGAAGGACTAAAGGTGGTAAAAGAAGAACTACTCCACATACCTGTTCCGTTTGTTGCATCAACAAGTATGGGGCTTCTAGTTGTAGTTTCCATCGCAGAGAATCAAATCGGCTGTGAAGGCAACAACATAGCACTTAAAAGCTACGACTACAGTTCCTTTTGTGAATTATGGAACGGAGATATTCTTTTACCCAAATCTACTCTTGATAGCGGCGAGTTCAAAGCGGAAAAACATCAAAAAGAAGAGTTCAACAAAAAGCTTTCGTCTTGCATACGTTTCGTGTGCACCATCTTGTGCCTAGCTGCATTTGTTTGGAGTCAAAAGGACAAACTTTGCATTTTGATGCAATGGGACACTTGTGCCTATCTCGTGCTTTGCATGATGGGGTTATTGTTGTCATTTCTCTTGCTCCGTGAACAACTGTTCCTTGACAGTACCATCTCGCAAAAGTTATGTAACAGCTTGAAAAACGGGAGTTGTCGCAATGTACTCCATTCCGCAGCGGCGAAGACTATCGGAGGCTACAGTTGGAGTGAAGTAGGCTTCTCCTACTTTTTTGCATGTCTGCTTACATTGACGGCCACACCCTATGGTATGGGATTCTTGTCGTTTCTCAGTTTAATTGCATTGCCTTATACACTTTGGAGCATATGGTACCAAAAGTTCAAGTTGCATCAGTGGTGTGTACTTTGTCTTATGGTGCAAGCCGTACTTGTATTGTCCGCATGCGCAACCATTTGCAGCGGAACGTTCCACATGCATGTTATACCGTTTATCGTATGGAGTATTGCGTTCATTACCACACTTGCCATTGTCAATTGGCAGACATCTATACTGATAAAAGGTCGTTTTGCCGAAGAATGGGAGAAGTCTTACAAACGACTGAAGTATTCCAACGGCATCGTTGAAACACTAGCCGCGCACGAAGCGAAACTATTGCAAGAACCCGCATTGGAATCGTCCATCGTATTCGGAAACAGAAACGCCGAGTGTCAAATTACAGTGTTCAGCAATCTGCAGTGCGTGACGTGCGCTCAACTGCATGAAGTTCTATGTCGTTCTGACCTTGAGCGTTGCTGCATACGTTACTATTTTACGACCCTGACCTCAGAATATACGCACGCTGCAAGGAAAGCTATAGCCTGTTATCTTCAACATGGCGAAAAAGCGGCAGAAGCATTCCTAACCTCTTGGTACAAGGCTGTGGAAAAAGAAGAAAAGCCGATAGATTCTTATACGGACCTAAATCTGATGAGTACAGAGGTTTCATCTGAATTAGCAATCCACAAGGCATGGATGAAAGCTCAAAAACTAGTACCAACCCCAACCATATTCATAAATAGAGCGAAACTACCTTCATTTTATACTTTAGAAGACCTTACAATCATTTTGCCATAGCGATGGCTCTTTATTAACTAACAAATACACATTTATTATGACACTAAACAGAAAAAAAGTAACCTTACTCTCTCGAGAAGAGATGCAAAACCTCTTAGGAGGGAACACTCCTACAGAAGGCGGAATGGGCAGTGGCGATTGCAACAATTTCTGTTCAAGCAATTCCGACTGTAAGTCTATATGCACATCGTGTGAAGAAATCTCCAATTGGGGGCCATTCCGTGCGTGCTTACGTGGCTCTGGTACTGGCTCTGACGCCGGTTCCGATTTTGAATAAGTAAAAGCTCTTGCAATACAAGAGTCTAGTGTAACACCCCGCTCATAGACATGGCTTGTCTTTGTCTATGAGCATTAGATCCCTTAGAGAATACTATGAACAGATATCTTCTTTCTCTAATGCTCTTCCTTTCAGGTTTGACCACTTTTGCACAAGAAGGAATTGTCACGGGAAAAATCCGAGACCTCCTTACTGAAAACGCCATAGATTCAACAGCCGTCACACTGCTTACCGCAGACAGTGCTAGGGTTGGTGCGGCATATGCTACGTACGTTCTGAGCATGACTCAGATTGACGGAAAGACAGTATGGGCACAGAATCCAAAGGATGGTGCCATGTTCCGCATAAAAGTACCCAAGCCAGGAAAATACATTCTGCGATGCATGGCGGGCGGATACCGAACCGCCTATTTTCCCATAACAGTCACTTATACTGCCAGCAAAACCACTTTCGATGCCGGCGACCTTTACCTTCAGGAAATAAGCACCCAAATAGCCGAAGCCGTCGTGACGGGAACGAAAATCCGCATGTTCTATAAAGGCGACACACTCGTCTACAACGCTTCTGCCTTCCAGCTTCCCGACGGCTCCATGCTCGACGATTTAGTGAAGCAACTCCCCGGTGCCGAAATCCGCGATGGCAACATTTTCGTGAACGGCCGCCTGGTAGAGAACCTGTTGTTGGGCGGAAAAGATTTTTTCAACGGCGACCCGCGCGCTGCTCTTGCCAACTTGCCCGCCTATGTCATCAACAATGTGAAAGTTTACGAGAAACGTGGTGACAAAAGCCAGACCACAGGCTCTTCTATGGGCGACGAGCAATATGTGATGGACGTACACCTCAAGAGAAAATATGTGGGAACCTATCTCGGCAGACTCGTGGCTGGATATGGAACAGAAGACCGATACCAAGCCGGTCTGTTTCTCATGCGTTTTGACGACCGCCAAAGCTTCAACATCATGGCGGACTTCAACAACCGCAACCAGAACAACCAGTACACCCGCAGCGGCGCAAGCAACAAAAGCGATGCCAGCGGCAAACACAGACGCAACTACGTGGCACTCAACTACCAATATGAGCCCAACGGAAAACTGCGTTTCACAGCCGGAGCCGCTTACAACGACAACGCTTCGCACGACGACGGTGGGTCAAGCACCGAGAACTATCTCACAGGCGGCAATACCTTCACGCGCATGTCGACCGCATCCTACACGGACAACATGTCCCTTTCGGGCAACACCCGCCTGACCTTACGCCCGCGCAAAGGACAGTTCTACGAATTGCACTACGCTGCGAACTATGCCAAAAGCAGCGGACACAACAACGAACGTACTGCAAACTACGATGCGCAACCGCCTGCAATGGATTTCCAGGCACTCCTTGACAGTACCTTCATACAACCGTCTGCTACAACGCAACTGCAGTCCATCCTCCAAAGCCGACTGCAAAACGCAGCGCGCTTCGACGGAAACAACATGAGCCACAAAGCATCTGCAACAATGCACCATGCATTTGGCGGAAATCTACTCAACGCGGAAGCCAGCTTCAACGCCAGCAACAAGAACAACCACCGCTACAACCTTTACAACTTGAACTACTGCGGCGAGGCTGGTTATACTGATTTTCGTAACCGCTATCAAGACGCTCATTCCAACGACCTTGAGTTCTATGCCAAGGTTAGCTACGAATGGAAATACCGTCAAACCGAGCGTTCCGAAGGCCAGTTTGCACCATTCTATGCTTTCCGCCACAAACGGAACGACAACGACAATCCGCTTTACCGCCTCGATGCGCTTGGAGGCGAATGGGCAGACTTCAGCAAGGCCATATTAGGCTCACTTCCGTCCACACGCGAAGAACTTGCACGCAGCATCAGCAGCGCTGACAGCTATTGGTCAAACCTCAGAGACTACCGAAACACGGTGGGCTTGACTTGGTGGCACGAGATGCAGCTTGCCAACGAACGTTGGCTGAAACTTTCAGCCACAGCAGAAGCTACCCATCAAAAGGACCGCTACGACTATTTCCGCTACGGCGAAAACCATCATGCGGAGCTGGGTTCATGGCTTCCGTCGCCTTCATTCTCAATCACCTACAATCCGAGAGCCAACGACCGGCGCGGTATGGGCAGCCGTCTGAAGTTCACCCTTTCTAGCCACGAAGAGCAAGTAACGCTCCACCACCTCATAGACATCACAGATGCGTCCGACCCGCTCTATGTGCAGAAGGGCAATCCCAACTTGCAGAATCCGTGGACACACAAAGCCGACCTGGAACTGGTCCATTCCTTCGGTAAAAGGAATGCGTATCTGTTCAATCAACTTACGTATACGCTCCACGAACACGAAGTAGCCATGTCTTCCACGTACGACCGCACTACGGGTGTGCGTACGACAACCCCGGTAAACATCGACGGCAACTGGAACCTGCGCTACTACATGATGTGCAACTTTGCCCTCGACAAGGACCAACGCTGGTTCTTCATGCCTATGTTTACGGCCAACTACACACGCAGTGCCGACATGAACTGGACTTCCGGCGAGGACACATCAATGGAAAGCACCGTAAATACGCTCAACCTTTCAGGCGGCACAAGAATGCAGTTCCGCCCCACAAAATGGCTGAACCTTTCGGGCGACATCAGAGCGGAATGGAACCGCGTGACCGGCACCCGCGCACAGTTCGAAACCATCCGAGCCACAAACATGCTCTACGACCTGCAAGCCCGCTTGAACCTACCCGCATCGTTCGTATTCTATGCCATCTGCAACGTCACTTCACGCTACGGCTACAACGACTCCTCGCTCAACGACACACGTGTGGACCTCAACGTAAGCCTCGAGAAGACTATTCGCCAGTTCACGCTCAAACTACAGGGCAGCGACCTCCTTGCACGCAACCGCTACACAACGAGCGTGGTCAACAGCCAAGGCCGCACCGAAACGTTCGCAACCTGCATACCACGCTACGTCTTCTTCTCACTCACCTGGAAGTTCAACAAAACGGGAAAGAAAAAGTAAATGCATAGCTGCAAGAAACGCCAACTTTAAGCATTTTATACACTTCTGCGAGCATCGGCATTTCGTTATTAACACTGAGGATGGCGCAGAATCTTTCACCCGGCAGGTTTGTCGGAAATACGCCAGCCACAGCGTGCATAATTATGCACGTTAGGAACAAAAATTGCGCATATAGGCAGCATATACTGCATATCCGTGCATAAAAAGAGCAAGCGAAGGGAAAACGGGGTCGTTTTCCTGTAAAATTTCAAGGCAGCTAGAAAAAATTCCAAGGCAGCTCAAAAAAATTTGCTGCCTTGGAATTTTTATTTGCTGCCTTGGAGTTCTAAGTCAAAGCCTCAAAACGCAAAAATCAACATTCCCCGTCTCTATTTCCTCCCTGACAAACCACAAAAGCAAAGGCAAAATATTAACAAATGAAAGACTCGTTTACACAAAGTGACACACCTTGAAAAATGCCAAACTCTTCAACCGAACTCTAGCGGGACCGAAAAAAAAGGGAAAATTTTGTTTTCCCCAACGATTAGAGTACCTTTGCAAGCAATTGTACAAAACAACACATAACGATTATGATCAAGATTACTTTCCCGGATGGATCCGTTCGCGAATACGAAAGCGGAGTAACGGGCCTCCAAATAGCAGAAAGCATCTCACAGCGCCTGGCACAAGACGTGTTGGCTTGCGGCGTAAACGGCGAGACCGTAGAGTTGAACCGCCCCATCACCGATGATGCAACCATCCAGCTCTACAAATGGGACGACGAAGAAGGCAAACACGCCTTTTGGCACACCTCAGCCCACCTCATGGCAGAAGCCATGCAGGAACTTTGGCCCGGCACACAGTTTGGCATCGGACCCGCCATCGAAAACGGTTTCTACTACGACGTGATGCCGCCCGAAGGCGTAGCCATTGGTGAAGCCGACTTCCCCAAGATTGAGAAGAAGATGGCCGAACTGGTCCAAAAGAAAGAAGCCCTCGTACGCAAGGACATCACGAAAGCCGACGCACTCAAGTTCTTCGGCGACCGCGGCCAGACCTACAAAAACGAACTCATTGAAGACCTCGAAGACGGCCACATCACCACATACACCCAAGGAGCCTACACCGACCTCTGCCGTGGTCCGCACCTCCTCACCACAGCACCCATCAAGGCTGTAAAGGTAACAGCTGTAAGTTCAGCATATTGGCGCGGCGATGAGAAGCGCCCCATGATGACCCGCGTATACGGCATCAGCTTCCCCAAGAAGAAGTTGCTCGACGAATATCTCCAGATGATCGAAGAAGCCAAGCGTCGCGACCACCGCAAGATTGGCAAAGAGATGGAGCTCTTCACCTTCTCCGACCTCGTAGGCAAAGGCCTCCCCATCTGGCTTCCCAAAGGCACACAACTCCGTCTGCGCCTTGAAGACTTCCTCAAGAAGATACAGAAGCGCTACGGATACGAACAGGTAATGACCCCGCACATTGGTTCCAAGCAACTCTACGTCACTTCCGGCCACTACGCAAAATACGGAAAGGACTCCTTCCAGCCCATCCATACCCCCGAAGAAGGCGAAGAGTACATGCTCAAGCCCATGAACTGCCCCCACCACTGCGCCATCTTCGCATGGAAGCCCCGTTCCTACAAAGAACTCCCCTTCCGCTGCGCCGAATTCGGCACAGTATACCGCTACGAGCAGAGCGGCGAGCTCCACGGACTGACACGTGTACGCGGCTTTACGCAGGACGATGCCCACATTTTCTGCGCCCCCGACCAGGTGAAAGGCGAATTTCTCCGCGTGATGGACATCATCATGATCATCTTCAAAGCGCTCAAGTTCGACAAGTTCGAAGCACAGATTTCACTCCGCGACAAAGTACACCGCGAAAAGTACATCGGCTCTGAAGAAAACTGGGAACGTGCAGAACAGGCCATCATAGAAGCCTGCGAAGAAAAGGGACTTCCCGCCCACATCGAATACGGCGAAGCCGCCTTCTACGGCCCCAAACTCGACTTCATGGTCAAAGACGCCCTCGGACGCCGTTGGCAGCTCGGCACAATTCAGGTCGACTACAACCTCCCCGAACGCTTCCAACTCGAATATACGGGCTCCGACAACCAGAAGCACCGCCCCGTGATGATTCACCGCGCACCCTTCGGTTCCATGGAGCGCTTCGTTGCCGTACTCATTGAACACACAGCCGGACACTTCCCACTTTGGCTCACTCCCGACCAAGTGGCCATCCTCCCCATCTCCGACAAGTACAACGACTACGCAGAAAGCGTACGCAAGCAACTTGACGAACAAGACGTACGCGCCTACGTGGACGACCGCTCCGAAAAGATTGGTCGCAAAATCCGCGACAACGAGATGAAGCACATCCCCTACCTCCTCGTCGTAGGCGAAAAAGAGGCTGCTGAAGGCCTCGTTGCCGTCCGCAAACAAGGAGAAGGCGACCAGGGATCCATGAGCGTCAGCGATTTCGCAAAGAAAATCAACGACGAAGTGACCGAAATGACAAAAAATTACTAACTTTGCGCCCGCAAAGCCCTAAAATAGGCAATTGAAAGACGCGTGTGGCGAAACCTCGCTCAGTTCGCGAAGCTCCCCACACGCGTCTTACATTTCACAAATCACAAATAAATGCCAGCACCGCAAAAACCACGTCACGACAGAAACAAACCTCAGCACCGCATCAACGAACAGATACGTTGCCGTGAGGTGCGCATCGTGGGCGACGATGTGGAGTCTCAAGTAATGCAGACACGCCAAGCCATTCAGTTGGCACAGCAAAAAGGCGTAGACCTCGTAGAGATTTCACCCAACGCCGAACCGCCCGTCTGCCGTCTCATAAACTACTCCAAGTTCCTCTATCAGCAGAAAAAGCGCCAAAAGGAACTGAAGGCCAAGCAGGTCAAGATAGAAGTGAAGGAAATTCGCTTCGGACCGCAGACCGACGAGCACGACTACAACTTCAAGCTCAAGCACGCCAAGGAGTTCCTTACCGAAGGCGACAAAGTAAAAGCCTACGTGTTCTTCCGCGGTCGCTCCATCCTCTTCAAGGAGCAAGGCGAAGTACTTCTACTCCGCTTCGCCAACGACCTCGAAGAATATGGCAAAGTAGAGCAAATGCCCGTACTTGAAGGCAAGCGCATGATTCTCTTCATCGCACCCAAAAAGACTGGCGCTCCCAAAAAAGTCGAAAGCGAAGAAACCGTAACCGAAGAAAATTCCGCAAAAGAAGAACCGAAGCCTGCAAAGAAAGCCCCGCAGGTAAAGGCCAAAAAGGAATACCTCGGCCCCAGAGTTGAAGGCGAAGACTTTTAACCAGTGAAGACTCCCACACCACACAAAGAGTCGTCACACCACAAAAGAAAGCTCGCGCGCTGCGTTCGGTATCTCACGTAGCCGCAGTAATAATAATCAATTAAACAACAAAGAAAATGCCAAAAGTAAAGACTAATTCTGGTGCAAAGAAGCGTTTCGCGCTCACTGGAACAGGTAAGATTAAAAGACGTCACGCTTACCACAGTCACATCCTCACCAAGAAGACAAAGAAGCAGAAGCTCAACCTTGACCACGTAGCCATCGTTGACCGCACCAACGTACGCCAAGTACGCGAACTCCTCTGCCTCCGTTAATTCGTAAGGACAAGACAAGCGCAACACACTTTTCTTCTCACAAAACAAAGTCTAACCGGATGTTTAGCCCCACAAGACCGTCACACACGCAGACGGCGCTAACTTCCAAAATGTAACAAAACAATGCCTAGATCAGTAAATCACGTAGCTTCAAGAGCAAAGCGCAAAAGAATCCTCAAACTCACCCGCGGTTACTACGGTGCCCGCAAAAACGTTTGGACCGTTGCCAAGAACACTTGGGAAAAGGGTTTGACCTACGCCTTCCGTGACCGTCGCAACAAGAAGCGCAACTTCCGCGCCCTCTGGATTCAGCGTATCAACGCTGCAGCTCGCCTTGAAGGTCTTTCATACTCTCAGCTCATGGGCAACCTTCACAAGGCCGGCATCGAGATCAACCGCAAGGTGCTCGCTGACCTCGCAGTGAACAACCCCCAGGCTTTCAAAGCCATCGTTGCAAAGGCAAAATAAAACATAGCCTCACAACACTCCCACAAAGGAACGCTAAGCCGTGCGCTTAGCGTTCCTTCTTTTTTTAGTGCAAAATCCCAAGCGCCCTAAAGGATCACAGACTGCAAACATACATCAACCAAAATAGCAGACTGACGCATTCCCACACATAGAAAAACCAGCCAAAAAGACCACAAGACCAAAGAAATAAAAGGCCACAAACAAAAAAGTTGGCAATACGCTTGCCTAAACAAGATATTCTTATTACTTTTGCACTCGCAAAACGGAAACAACGGCTCCTTAGCTCAACTGAATAGAGCATTTGACTACGGATCAAAAGGTTATAGGT
>CAVALA010000057.1:0-16479 GCA_963589615.1 Prevotellamassilia timonensis | reverse complement strand
TTCCAGAGCCCTGCCTACAACGCTGTGAAGATGATTGAAGCTGCCATGGGCGGCGAGAAGTTCACTCTTCCTGCAGGTTGCTACGTGAACAACGACAAGCTCGGCTTCAAGAACGTGATGATGGCTATGCCCACCACGATCGACAAGACCGGCGTTCACTTCACCGAACCTACTGGCACTCCCGAAGAACTCGCTGCTCTCGCCAAGAGCTACGAGCACCTCTGCAAGATGCGCGACGAAATCGTAGAACTCGGCATTGTTCCCGCTGTTGAAAAGTGGGGCGAAGACAATCCCAACCTCTAATCCTCATTCTAACAGGATTCAACAAAATCCCCCTTGCACTGCTTGCAGCGCAAGGGGGATTTTTTGGTAAGGGGCGCAGCGCATGGGGGTCACGTCTCCGACATGACAGTTGAGCGCGAACAATTATGGAGCAGCACGAAAAAGCCTCCGTGAGGCCGCAGCACGCAAAAGCCTCCGTGAGGCCGCGGCACGCAAAAGCCTCCGTGAGGCCGCAGCGCGCTAAAACGTCCGTGAGGCTGCAATTTCCATGCGCACCTGTTCGCCACGGCGAAGAAGGTAGGCGCCGGCTGGAAGCGAGTGGCTCCACGTGCCGTAGGGTGCAGTGAAGAGTTTCTTGCCCGTGCTGGAGTACACATCCACCATGGTCGTTGCGTCCCAACGTTCCGTTGTGGTGGCGTGGGCAATGCCCGTCTGGCCGGAAGTGGTGACAAGTTGCTGGGCGCTCCACGCCGACGTGCTGCTGCCTGCCACGGAACGAACGCGCCATAGGTAGGGCGTGTTCTTCGTCAGTCCGTCAACAGAGAGGCTGAGTCCGTTGGTAGCCGAGAGCGTGGCCTTGCGTGTGCTGTCGGCAGGAAGTTCCAGGTCGGCGTCGGTGAAGGAGCCGTCGTAGATACCCATGTCGCCAGTGAGATAGACTCGCTTGGCGGAGGTGGAGAACGTTACGTAGAAGTCCTTGTTGACATCGCTGACAATCATCACGTTCTCCGTTTCGGTCGACGAAGGCGTGATGCTCTTGCTCCATATCTCATCGCCGTAGGCCGTGCAGAGTTTCACGTTGAGTTTGCCCGTGTCGCTGTTGTATTTCTTGCAAGTCACGCGAAGGGTGACATATCCGGAGGCAGGAGCGGAGTAGACGGGAGAAGTGATGCTTCCGTTTTGGTTGGAAGAACCGAGTTTGAGGCGGGAAGGACCTTCAAAAACTTTCGTTCCGCTCCATCCCTTTGTGGTGAAGTATTCGTTGAGTTTGGAACTAATGTCCACGTTGGAGTCGGCGGAGAGATCCGCGCCACACTGGTCAAAGTTGTCCGAAGCGAGTTCGGCAGTAGGCGTTGCAAGCGTGCTTGCCGGACGCACTTCGACTTCGTAGCCCGTTGCGCCGTCGGCAGCCTGCCAATGTGCGGTGAACGAAAGGGTATCAACGTCGGTAGTTGCGAGCGGTGCGGGAGCAGCGAGTTGGGTGCCGCCCATGAAGGAAAACTGTACAAGACTGTCGGCAGTGACGCTGATGTCGGTGATGGGTTTGTTCGTCAGTTTATTGCCGTCCGTGTTGGCATTGAAAAGAGTGGCCGAGGGCTTAGACGTGTTCGTCAGCGCGTTGTTATTCTTGTAAGGATAGAGGTCGCCGTAGAGCGTCTCGTTGCTGTAGTCGTTGTCGGCAGCAAAGATGGTGCAACGCTGATGGTTGGGGCTGTCGTTCACCCCGTTGTTGTTCCAAACTTGGCTGTCGTAGTCCACGTGGGTAATCATGAGGCCGCGACCTTCGTCGTATTCGAACCATCCGTCTTGCTGACGGTTTTCAAGGATGTAATATTCGTTGCGGTTGGCTGCGTTGTAAACAATGTATGCCACGGGTTCTTTAGCAAGCGAAGGCATATTGGTTATGCTGACGGGCTGCGTGAGTTCTGTAGGCTCAAGCCAACCGCTGACCCATCGCTCGTAAGCCGTATAGCCGGTGGGACCAAAGCCGTCGTTGCTGTAACTGCCGTAGTCCATGAGGCTCCAGCTATCCATACCGAAACCGCCGCTGTAGTCCACGTCGTAAAGGTCGGGAAGACCCATGCAGTGGGAAAATTCGTGACAGGCCGTACCGATGCCGTCCATGCGGGTTGTCGACGTGCCGTAGAGTTCCGTAGAACATCCGTAGGTGTCTATTTTCACACCGTCGAGCGTAAGGTTATACCCGTCTTCTGAGATTAACCACTCGTGAGGCCATATGCACTCCGCGTCGTTCTCCTCATAGGCTTCGCTTTGGCCGGCACAGATTACGAACACCTGGTCTACTTCGCCGTCGCCGTCCCAGTCGTAGTCTTTGAAGTTGACTTGACTATCCACCAGTTTGCAGGCTTCGTAGACCATTTGGGCAGGATTCTTGTCGTTGCCGTAACTGTCGTTGCCACCGTAGTAACTGCGTTTTTGCGAAACGGTGACGGGCCCGACAACGTCGAACTGTATGTCGCACTTTCCGTAACTTTGGTCGTAGAAGTAGTCGTGCACACTGCCGGAATTTCCGTTACCCGTGTAGCCGACTTTGTTGAACATTTCGTCGAAAACGTCGCGTGTGTGGGCGCTGTACATCTTCACGTCGGTGAAGTTCACGAGAATGACGAGTCCACGCTTCACGTTGCTCTGCGTGGCAGCAACCGTGCGCTTCGTACGGCGGGCCTGATGGGCTGCAAGTCGTTTTGTGCGGGGCGCATTGCGCAGACTGAGTCGCTCGCGGTGGAGCGTGGAGAGGCGGTTGAGCAGTTGGCTGTTCTGAGCGAGAAGTGCGGTTTCTTCTGCGCTGCGGTCGGCGGCTTCGTGAGCTAGCGTCTTTCCGGCCACAAGTGCATTGCCTTCAAGAGAGGCGTAGGAGAAAGAGCCGTCGGCAAGGCGCACGAGGGGAATGCCGTCGAGCGTCTGGTAGAAATGGAGCGTTTCGTCGCCCACAAGACGTACGGAGATTTGCTTGCCGTCGGGTTGGGTGACGGTGCGTATGCTGCGCTTCGCGGGGATTGCCAAAGCGGAAACTGACAGCAGCGCTGCGGCTGTGAAGCTGAGTAGATGTTTCATCATATATATATATATGGAAGAGAGGATAGGCTTTGCAGATTACAACTGCTGCATATCGTTCAGGCGTTTGTAGTAACCACCGAGGGCAAGGAGCTGTTCGTGTGTGCCGCGCTCCACAATGCGTCCCTCGTAAAGCACGCATATCTCGTCGGCATTCTTGATGGTTGAGAGACGGTGGGCAATGGCTATGGTGGTGCGCGTCTTCATGAGGCGCTCCAAGGCTTCCTGCACGAGGCGTTCGCTCTCGGTGTCGAGGGCCGAAGTGGCTTCGTCGAGAATGAGAATGGCGGGATTTTTGAGGATGGCGCGGGCAATGGATATGCGTTGGCGCTGTCCGCCGGAGAGACGGCAACCACGGTCGCCCACCTTGGTGTCGTAACCGTTTTCGCTTTCCATGATGAAGTCGTGGGCATTGGCTATCTTGGCGGCCTCAATGACTTGCTCCTTCGTGGCGTGGTCCACGCCGAAGGCAATGTTGTTGAAGAACGAGTCGTTGAAGAGTATGGCCTCCTGGTTCACGTTACCGATTAAGGCGCGAAGCTCAGAGATGGCAAGCGTCTTCACGTTTTTGCCGTCAATAAGAATTTCTCCGCCGCACACGTCGTGGTAACGAGGCAGAAGGTCCACGAGGGTCGACTTGCCCGAACCGCTCTGACCTACGAGGGCAATGGTTTGTCCGCGTTTCACGGTGAGGTTGATGTCGTCGAGCACAGGCGTGCCTTCGTTGTAAGCGAAAGACACGTGGCGAAACTCTATGTGGTCGTTGAGTGCGTCAATATGTTGGGGATGCTCGGGTTCCGCAATGGGATTCACGGCATTGAGAATTTTGTTCACTCGTTCCACCGAGGCCATACCTTTGGGTATGCTGTAGGAGGCTTTGGAGAAATCCTTCAACGGCTGAATGATGCTGTAGAGGATGACCATATAAAAGATGAACGTGGGGGCATCAATAGGAGAATGGTCGGAGAAGATGAGTGTGCCGCCATACCAGAGCACGAGCACGATGAGTGTGGTGCCGAGAAATTCGCTCACGGGGTGGGCAGAGGATTGACGGATGGCCACGCGGTTTGAAGCGTTGCGGAAGTCGTTGGTGGAATTGTCGAAGCGGCGTGCCATTTTCTTTTCCGCTCCAAAGGCTTTAATGATGCGCATGCCGCCGAGGGTTTCCTCAAGCTGCGCCATCGTGTCGCTCCATTTGTTTTGCGCGTCGAGACTTTGGTGCTTGAGTTTGCGGCCTATGCGTCCCATCATCCAACCCATGAGGGGGAGCACCACAATGGTGAAGAGGGTGAGCTGCCACGAGGTGTAGATGAGCACACCGAAGTAGCACACAAGAAGAATGGGATTTTTGATGAGCATGTCGAGCGAACCAGTGATGGAGTTCTCTATCTCGTTGACGTCGCCGCTCATGCGGGCTATGATGTCGCCCTTACGCTCGTCGGAAAAGAAGCTGAGAGGCAGGGAGAGTATTTTGTGATACACACGGCTGCGAATGTCGCGCACAATGCCGGTGCGAAGGGGCACCATGATGCCCACAGAGGCAAAGTAGCACGAAGTTTTGAGCAATGTGGCGGTCACGAGGAAGAGACCGATGAGGAGAAGTGTGGTGGAGGCTCCGTATTGGTCCATAAGTTGGGTGGTGTACCAATACATGTTGTTGACAATGATTTCCTTCATGCCCACACCAGCTGTGCTCCAGGGGATAAACTCGTAGTGGTTGCGGTCTATGCCGAAGAGCAACTGAAGCATGGGAATGAGCGACACGAACGAAAACACGTTGAGCACTGCAGACAGCAGATTGAAGAGAAGAGAGCCTACGAGGTAGGCTTTATAGGGACGGACGTATTGCCGCATTATGCGGAAGAAATCTTTCATGCGTCGGAGCGGGAATTTTGTATATATAATAATAAAGGAGTGCGCAAAACCAGAGGCGCCGCCTCAGTTTCCGTTACAAAAGTAATGATTAGTAATCTGTAAAGGGTGACTTGGGCGAAAAAAGTACGAATTAGCACCTTTGGTGGTATTTGCGAAGGACGAAAGCCCGAACGCTCAATGCACTGAATCTGTGTGAACGGCTGCGCTTGGGTGAGCCTCCTCTTCGTTGGCTTCCGCTTGGCGCGCGGCCTCCTCTGCGGCGCGGCGCTGGCGCCAGTAGGCACGTGCTGCGGCACGGCGTATGGAATCTTGGCGAAGACTGTCCATGCGGGCGGCAAGTCCGGCGGTGTCGGGCTGAACGGGCTGCACGGCGGGACGAGTGGCCACGGTGTCGGAGTCGGCGGCGGCCGGAAGGGGCTGTCCATCGTTGCCGTTCCAACGTTCTATCTGCGGCAGCGTCCAAGGCAGCGAAACGGCAATAACGGCAAGCAGCACGAGGAGCACCATCCACCACCAGTGGCGGCGGAAGAAACCCGGTTCGCGATGCACCCGCAACCGGCGCTGCGGTGCAGGCTGTGCGGGTTCTGCTGCAGCGGACGAAGCGCGCAGCGGACCGATGTGGGGCGTAGGTCCGGCGTCATCCTTTTTCTTGTTTTTCTTCTTTTTATCCGGCGCCACAGGAGAAGCTGGAGCAAAGCCGGCAGGCATCAGCGGCGGAATGTTCGTGGTGCGGCTCTTGCTAGGCACGGGGCGCAGCGGAGCGCCTGCTGCAGGCGCCGCAGTTTCTGACTCTTCGGTCTTTTGTTCCTGGCGGTCGTTACCAAGGTCTTCGCGGTCCGTTTCGGGAGTGGCGGTGGCAGGGGCAGTATGTTCGGTTTCGGCAGCAGCGGGAGTCTCGCTCTCAGCCTTGCTGCGGTTTGTTTCGTCTTGCATAAAATCCATCGTTTTGGCGCGGCAAAGATACCACTTTGCACCCTCCCGACAAAGTCCGCCGCATGCTCTCTTCCCCCGCATGTGCCAAAAGGCAAAAGGCTCTTTATGCCCATCTCATAAAAAAGATGTACATTTGTGGTCGGAATTAAAAATAACAAATCATCACGTTCGCCTACCGCAACGGCTTGCGGAACGTTTCCCTTGTGGCTTGACAAGTCTGGGGGAGATAGTCTACGCGCCTTCGGTTCAGGCACAAAGGATTTATATACTCGACAAAAGAACATGGCTTCTGAAAGAAAAGTACGCGTGCGCTTTGCACCCAGCCCCACGGGCCCTCTTCATATAGGCGGTGTGCGCACCGCACTCTACAACTACCTCTTCGCCCGTCAGCACGGCGGCGATATGGTGTTCCGCATTGAAGACACCGACTCCAACCGCTTCGTGCCTGGAGCAGAGGACTACATCATAGAATCGTTCAAGTGGCTCGGCATAGAGTTCGACGAAGGTGTGAGCTTCGGCGGCGACCACGGTCCCTACCGCCAGAGCGAGCGTCGCGACATCTACAAGAAATACGTAGAGCAACTCCTCAACGCCGAGAAGGCATACATCGCTTTCGACACCCCCGAGGAACTCACCGCCAAGCGCGAAGCCGTAGAAAACTTCCAGTACGATGCCCGCACCCGTATGGAGATGCGCAACTCCCTCGTGCTCGGCGAAGAAGAGACCCGCCGCCTCATCGATGCCGGCGAGCAGTACGTGGTACGTTTCAAGGTAGAGCCCGGAGAGGAAATCCATGTGAAGGACATCATCCGCGGCGACGTACGCATCATGTCCGACATTCTCGACGACAAAGTTCTCTACAAAAGTGCCGACCAACTCCCCACTTATCACCTCGCCAACATTGTGGACGACCACCTCATGGAGATTACCCACGTGATTCGCGGTGAAGAGTGGCTTCCCTCGGCTCCTCTCCACGTGCTCCTCTACCGCGCCTTCGGATGGGCCGACACCATGCCCGAGTTCGCCCACTTGCCCCTCCTCCTCAAGCCCGACGGCAAGGGCAAACTCTCCAAGCGCGACGGCGACCGCCTCGGTTTCCCCGTGTTCCCCCTCGAGTGGCACGACCCCAAGACGGGCGACGTCAGCTCCGGCTATCGCGAGAGCGGCTATCTCCCCGAAGCCGTCATCAACTTCCTCGCCCTCCTCGGCTGGAATCCCGGCACGGACCAAGAACTCCTCACCATGCAGGAACTCATTGAGCAGTTCGACCTTAGCAAGTGCTCCAAGAGCGGCGCCAAGTTCGACTACGTCAAGGGCCAGTGGTTCAACCGCGAATATATCCTCCGCACCGACGACGCAAAACTCGCTCCCGCCTTCGACAAGATTCTTAAGGAGAACGGCATCAACGCTCCCATCGAACGCGTGGAAGCCGTCGTGAGCATGATGAAGATGAAGAAGATCAACTTCATCAAGGAACTGTGGCCGCTGTGCGACTTCTTCTTCATTGCTCCGCAGTACGACGCCGAGGACAAGTTCACCCGCAAGAACTGGAAAGAAGGTGCCGCTGCCGACATGGCCGAACTCACCTCGCTGCTCGAAGGCCTCACGGACTTCAGCATAGAGAGCCAGAAAGCCGTTGTGGACAAGTGGGCCACGGAAACGGGCAAGAAGCCCTGGAACCCCTGGCGCGTATGTCTCGTCGGAACGGGCAAAGGCCCCGACATGTACGAACTCGCAGCCTTCCTCGGCAAGGACGAAACGCTCCGCCGCATGAAAGCCGCCATCGCCGCTCTCGGATAATCCCAACCCACACGTCAAACCCGAAGTTCCCGCAGACGGCCACTTCGCTCATATACCCTTTACGATAAGTGTATTCCCTAGCAATCTATCTAATGATGCTGTGCTGCAACGTGGCATCGCTCTTCAATCGGAAGATTCGCACCATGATGCGCGGGCACGTCGATGCTTGGCGCACATTGCGCCGCAGCGTGGAGAAAGGCCAGACGTACGTGTGGTTCCACGCCGCCTCGCTCGGCGAGTTTGAGCAGGGACGCCCCCTCATGGAACGCCTCAAGCGCGAACACCCCGAGAAGAAGATTCTCCTCACCTTCTTCTCCCCTTCGGGCTACGAAGTGCGCAAGGACTACGAAGGAGCCGACATTGTCTGCTACCTACCCTTCGACACGCCCTTCAACGCACGCAAGTTCGTGCGCCTGGCACACCCCGAGGCAGCCTATTTCATTAAATACGAATTTTGGCGCAACTACATCGAAGTGCTCCACAAGCACGGCATACCCTCCTACAGCGTGTCGAGCATCTTCCGCGAAGGACAGATATTCTTCCGCTGGTACGGACGAGGCTACGCCCGTGTGCTCCACCGCATGACGCACCTCTACGTGCAGAACGAAGCCTCGCGCCAATTGCTCAAGACCATCGGCGTAGAACACGTCACCGTGGTGGGCGACACACGCTTCGACCGCGTCATCGACATACGCAACGCCGCCAAGCCGCTTCCCCTCGTGGAACGCTTTGCTGGATGTTGGCGCGTGCTCGTGGCAGGAAGTTCGTGGGGGCCCGACGAGGACATTATCATCCCCTACTTCAACACCCACCCCAACCTGAAACTCGTGCTCGCTCCGCACGTCGTGAGCGAAGAACATCTCCGCCAGATAGAGGAAAAACTCAAGCGCCCCACCGTGCGCTACTCTGCCGCCACTGCCAAAAGCGTGGCTGAAGCCGACTGCCTCATCATAGACTGCTACGGACTTCTTTCCAGCATCTACCGCTACGCTACGGTAGCCTACGTGGGAGGAGGTTTCGGCGTAGGCATCCACAATGTGCCCGAAGCCGCCGTCTATGGTGTGCCCGTCATCATCGGGCCGAACAACAAGAAGTTCCGCGAAGCCCAAGCGCTCCTGCAGAACGGCGGTTGCCGCGAAATAGCCGGTGCCGACGATTTCAATGTGCTCCTCGACCGCTTCCTCGCCGACAAGGACGAACTCCAACGTGCCGGAGAAGCCGCCGGAAGTTACATCCGCGAGAATGCTGGCGCCACCAACGTGATTCTCGGCGAAGAACACAGCGCCTGAGCCAAACCTACGCATGAAGAACAGCGAATGAAAGTACTCCACGTCAACACATCCGACCACACCGGCGGTGCGGCAATTGCTGCATTGCGGCTCATCAAGGCGCTGCGGCAGAATGGCGTAGACGCCAAACTCCTCTGCCGCGACCGCACGCTCCCGCCCGAGCGCACAGAAGTGGTAAACCTTGCGCCCTCACCCTGGCGCAAACTGAAGTTTGCCCTCGAACGTGCCGAAATCTTCGCTGCCAATGGCTTCACCCGCAAAGGGCTCTTTGCCGTCGACACCGCACGGTATGGTAACGACATTACCCGCTTGCCCGAATTTGCCGAAGCCGACATCATCCATCTCCATTGGACCAACCAAGCCATGCTCTCCCTTTCTCATCTTGAGAAAATCCTTCAGCAGGGCAAACCCGTAGTCTGGACCATGCACGACATGTGGACCTTTACCGGCGTGTGTCACTATGCCGACAAATGCACCCTTTGGCAGCAAGCCTGTCACCACTGTCCGCAACTGCAGCGCCCCTCTGCCCACGACTGGTCGGCACGCGTGTTCAACCGCAAGGCCAAAGTGTATGCCCATCCCAACCTCACGCTCGTGGCATGCAGCAACTGGCTCGCCGACCTCGCCCGCAAGGCCCCCCTACTCACAGACCACCGCATAGAGAGCATTCCCAACCCCATCGACACTCAGTTCTATCAGCCCGCTGTCAACAAGGCCGAAGTGCGCCGCCAGCTCGGCATACCCGCCGACAAAACCGTGCTCTTCTTTGCCGCCTTCAAGGTGACGGATCCCAAGAAAGGCATAGACTACCTGAGCGAAAGTCTCACCTTGCTCGTTCAGGAACATCCCGAGCTGCGCGAAAAACTCGTGCTCGTCCTCGGCGGACAACAGTCCGACACGATGGCCGACGCATTCTGCATACCCACCGTGGCGCTCCCCTTCGACAACAGCGAAGAGGTGATGCGCATGCGTTACCAAGCCGCCGACCTTCTGCTCATGCCCACCCTTATGGACAACCTCCCGAACACCATTGTGGAAGCTATGGCCTGTGGCGTACCCGTAGTGGGCTTCAACGTAGGCGGACTTCCGCAGATGATAGAAACGGGCGTGAACGGCTACTTGGCAGACTACTGCAACAGCCTTGACTTTGCCCACGGCATAGCCCGCATCCTTTCTTCGGCAAGCTACCCGGCGCTCTGCCGCAACGCCCGTTCCAAAGCACTGCAGGCCTACTCCGAAAAGGCTGTGGCTGAAAGTTTCATCAAGCTCTACCGCGAAGAACTTGCCAAAAGCAGCCATTAAGTCCGCACGTCAACTAAGCGCAAACATCCCCCATACACATTATATATATATACATTCCAGCAAATCATGCCTCCGCTAAAAATCACCGTCGCAACGGTTACGTACAATGCCGGTGCGCTCGTTTCGCGAACCATCAAAAGCGTGGAAGAGCAAACCTACCCCTACGTGGAACACGTAATCGTGGACGGTAACTCGCAGGACGAAACCCTCGAACACATCCACCACTACCAGGAACGCAACAGTGTGGCCACCGTGCGCCACGAAATACAGTGCATCAGTGAGCCCGACGAAGGTCTCTACGATGCCATGAACAAAGCCATCGACATGGCCACTGGCGACTACATACTCTTCCTCAATGCCGGCGACACGCTTCACGACGCCAACGTGCTGGCCGACGTGGCACGCTCGGCCGAAGAGAGCAAGCGCCGCCCCGCCGTTGTGTATGGCAACACCTACATTGTGGACCACAACGGAACGTTTGAGCGGGAGCGCCGCCTTGCGCCGCCCGAACATCTCACGTGGCGCTCCTTCAAAAGCGGAATGCTCGTGTGCCACCAGGCTTTTTTTGCCCAAACCGCCCTTGCCCGCAACGTTCACTACGATTTGCGCTACCGCTTCTCCGCCGACTTCGACTGGTGCATACGCATCATGCATCAAGCGGCCCGTGAGAACCGCCCCCTTGTCAACTCACACCGCGTGGTGGCCGACTACCTCCACGAGGGACTTTCCACCCAACACCACAAAGCTTCGCTCCGCGAACGTTTCCGCATCATGACGCGTCACTACGGACTCGCCTCCACCCTCGCCCACCATGCGTGGTTCGTTGTGAGGCAGTTCACGAAAAAATAAATCCTCACATGGACCAACACGACTGCTATCTTTGGGCAGCACAGCGCTGCAGCGTGAAGGAATACTGTCGCACCGACATCGTGGCAAAACTCCTTGCCAAAGGGGCGAGCAACGGCGATGCCCAGGCTGTGGCGGACCGGCTCGAAAAAGAAAAATACCTCAACGACGCGCGCTACGTGCGTGCCTTCGTAGCCGACAAATTCCGTTTTGACCATTGGGGAAAACAAAAAATTGCACAGGCGCTTCGTCTCAAAGGCTTCTCCTCACAAGAGGTTGACGAAGCCTTCCACGAAACGGTCAGCGAGGAAGACTATGCCGAAGCGCTCCGCGACTTCCTTGCCGCCAAACTCCGCACCACGAAAGCCGACACGCCCTTTGCCCAACGCCAAAAAGTGGCACGCTCGGCCATCAGCCGCGGCTTCGAGCCTCACCTCGTGTTCAAGGCGCTCAGTCTTGACGACTTCTGACGATGAGCAATCATATCCTTAAAGAAGAACCTTATCACAAACCTATACCTTTATGAAACTGATTAGCTATCTCCTTCCCGCCACACTTTTCCTTGCCGGATGTACGGCAGACCTTACCGAAGGTTTGCAGCCCGAGCAAAACGCCACAATTGCCGATGCGTCCTCCAACTACCAGGAGGAACTTTTCCCGCAGGGCGACGGAGCAAAAGTGCTCAGCACCACTACGGCAAAAGGCGTTTGGCAGATACTCGAAAAGTTCGACAAGACCCGTGCGCTCTCTCTGGGCGAAACGTCCATAACCGACGCACAGTTTCAGGAGATAAAGACCTTCGTCGACGACAATCTCAAAGCCGACAACGACTACAACACCTACAGCAACATCTTTAGCTGGATATTCAAAAACATGACCTACGCCTCCGACGGCGAAGCATACCTCAATCCCTACGATGTGTTCACGAAGAAGCGCTGCATCTGCCAGGGATACGCCAATCTGCTCAAGACGATGTGTCTCACGCAAGGCATCCCGTGCTTCATTGCCAACGGATGGCTCGGCACCATCGGCGGACACGCTTGGAACTACGTCTATGCCGGCGACAAGTGGATTGTGAGCGACCCGACGAACAACCTGCAGTTCGATGCCCAAAGCGTCACGTCGTACCAGAGCAAACTCATCCCGCAGCGCCTCGACCTTACCCTTTTTGAGGACGACAATTTTGCCTTCAACTACCAGGACAACGTCCTGAACGTGCAGGCGGTGAAAGCTACGGCCAACGCTTACGTCGTGGTGCCTTGGAGCGTAGAAGGACTGCGCATTGAATCGTTCCACCCCACAACGGCCATGCCTCCAAACGTCACCCAGCTCTACATTGGCAAGAACATCGGTTCGTTCGGTTCCGAACCGGAATCGCTGTCGAACTTCACGCCCAATCTCGCCGAAGTGTTTGTCGACCCCAAGAGCACCAAACTCAGTTCCTACAAAGGCGTGGTCTACAAAGGTACGTCGGGCACCACGCCCTACTACGTGCCCACAGCCATCACCCGTCTGGAACTGCGTGCCATGAAGACGATGGACAAGAACGTCATCACCAATCTCAGCAAACTTGAGGAAATTGTCGTTGCTGAAGGCACGCAGCGCATTGAGGCTTACGCCGTGGAGAACTGCCCGAAACTCAAGACGGCCTACATCCCCGAGTCTGTCAGCTACGTGGACAGCAAAGCGTTCTACCGCTGCGGCTCTGTACAGATTGTACGCACCGCCACGGGCATTAAGGAAGTGACGAAATAATGTGTCGATGTGCAAATGAAATGCACTGAAGCATGACATACAAACAGACGTTTTTAGTGCGATTATTTACCCAAATCTGCCTCAAGAAGTGAGATTTGGGTAAATAATCGCACTATTTTTGACTTATATACGACCATAAAATCGCTATCTTTGCAAGGAACAAAAAATCAGTTTTTGGCATGACAAACAAACTTGTAGGCAGAGAACGGGAGTGCCAGGAAATAAGAAGAGTCATGGAGTCCGACCGTTCCGAATTTGTAATTGTGTATGGACGTCGAAGGGTCGGAAAGACTTTTCTTGTTGACCAATACTTCCAGAGCCACTACGACTTCACCTTTGTAGGAGGCCACAACCTCTCTCGCCAAAGGCAACTTGCTAGCTTTGCACGCGCCTTGAAAAAGCATACAGGTAAAACTGAAAAATTTGCTGATTGGTTTGACGCCTTCGACGCACTTGAGGAATATCTTGAATCGCTCAATGCGAACCGAAAGAAGGTGGTGTTCATAGACGAGATGCCTTGGATAGACACCCAAAAGTCTAACTTCGTAGCCGCGTTGGAGAATTTCTGGAACGGTTGGGCAGCCCGACGCAGCGACATCGTGTTCATCGCCAGTGGCTCGGCCACATCATGGATGGTGGACAACTTGATTGAAAACCAAGGTGGACTGCATGCCCGAATAACGAGCAGCATCTATGTCAGGCCGTTCACTTTGCGCGAGACGGAGCAATACTTGCAAAGGAAGCACTGCAAATGGGACAGATACCAAACGATGCAATGCTACATGGTCTTTGGCGGCATTCCGTTCTATTTGAGTCTTATCAACACAAAAGAAAGTCTTGCGCAGAACGTCGACAGGCTTTTCTTCGCCCAGGGCGGCATCATGAGAAGCGAATTCGACGAACTTTACAATGCACTGTTTTCAAATGCCGACCTATACATTAATGTGGCAAAGACGCTTGCCTCTCATCACGACGGAATGTCGCGCGAGGAAATATCAAAAGCCATCGGCGTGACGGGCGGAACGCTCACACGCGTACTAACGAATCTTGAACGTTGCGACTTCATCGCACGTAGCCAGAACTTCGGGCGTAAGACCAAAGACACCATTTATCGGTTGGTTGACTTCTACACATTGTTCTACTACAAGTTCATCATGCCCGACACCTCGGGCGACGAACAGTGGTGGAGCCACAACCTTGAATCGCGTCAAGTTTCCACATGGCAGGGCCTTACCTTCGAGCTTGTCTGCCTCATGCATACCGACTGCATTAAGCGCGCGTTAGGCATTTCGGGTATGGCCACAGAAGTGTCCTCTTGGCGCAAAACGGCAAGCGAAGGTCAGAAAGGTGGCCAGATTGATTTGGTCATAAAACGTGCCGACCGAATAGTGCACCTGTGCGAAATGAAGTTCAGTAAGTCGGAATACCGCATCACGGAAGCTTACGAACAGTTGTTGCGACAACGGTTGGAGTTGTTCAAAAGTTCCACTCAAACCAAATTGTCGCTGGTCATCACGTTCGTCACAACCTATGGGGTGGCCGATAGACTGCACCACAGTTTGGTGCATAGCGAAGTGACGATGGAACAACTTTTCGAATAGCAGACGCAACACTCACGAATCGGAGAAGAACGCAAAATTACACTTCCTCCCCACCTCCGAAAACGAGCAATCCCCGCTGCAACGCTTTGCGTGCAGCGGGGATTGCTTTTCTTTTGCCTGTGAGGGCGGTTGCGAAGCGGATTACTTACGCAGACCGAGAGCCTTCACGATGGCACGATAACGCTCGATGTCCTTGCGCTTGAGGTAGTTGAGGAGCGCGCGGCGCTTACCTACCATCTTCACGAGTGAGCGTTCAGTCGTATGATCTTTACGGTTTTGCTTCATGTGCTCCGTCAAGTGGGCAATACGGTAAGAGAACAAGGCCACCTGGCTCTCTGCAGAACCCGTGTCCGAATTAGACTGTCCGTACTTGCCAAAGATCTCTTTCTTCTTTTCAGAATCTAAGTACATTGTGTAACGTTGAATTGGATTAAAACTGTTGCCATCTTTCCGATAGCGGGTGCAAAGTTACTGTCTTTCTGACGATTGACAAACTTTTCCTTCTTCTTTTTGTATGCTTTTTCGCGCTTTGTACCGATTTTTTGTCCCTTCGCGCAGATTTCCTCCCTTTGAGAGCGAGTGGCGAAGAGCGAGCACGTACAAAAAAAGAGCGCACCGGCTTCAACAGCCAACGCGCTTCCGAGAACTTTAACTAACAAATAGCATGAAAAAACAAATTCTTGAAACTGATCTTCCCTCAATGCCTGTGCATGTGTTGGGGAGATTTGCTGCGCTGACCTTCGCAGGCTGGCGTCAACAGATTAGCATTTTATCAAATCAAAAGAAGGGCTTCGCCACGCCTTTACAAACTCTCATTGACGGGCGCTTGCCTTTTCTTTACAGTGCAAAATTACGACGTGGACCGATAAGCCATGATTGGAAAAATCGTCAGAGTCGGAAAAAATTCGTCATCTCTGCCTTTTGACGAATTTTTGGTAAAAATCCTGCTGTTTGCTATGCCGTTTGAACAATTATTACCCCTTAGTGCAAATCGGGACTGGATTCATAGTCGCTCCTTCGCGCGCGCACGCGTATACACCAAAGTTTGTGCAAGTTGCTGTCACCCGTCACCGGCCTCACGGAGGCTTCTGCGTGCGTAGCGCATGGAGGTCACGTCTCTGACGTGACGCTCTACACGCCGTCACGAACGGTAGTTCGTGCAGCGCTTTGATTTCTTCGTGTTCAATAGTCACGTCAGAGACGTGACCCCCATGCGCTTACGCCTTCATACGTTGTGAAGAATGCGAAGTGCAAACGTCTGCTAACAACTTTCTACGAGCTCAACGTGTTGAGTAAGGCGCAAATTTTTACAGATTGCCCAAAAGTTTTTACTCCCTCCTTCTTTGTTTGAAATCACGCAAAAGAAGGTGACAGCAACTCTCCGTTTTGTGCACATATCTATACAGAAGTTTTGTTCTATTAAACATTTGCTGTCACCCCTGCCCGTGACCGATTTTTATACGCTTTGACGAATTATTTACCATATATCATCTGAAGTAGAAGTTGCCGTAATCTTTACCTGAATGCATTTAGCGTAACTTTATTTGCACATTTGTTCATGGCGCAGCACGCAAAAGCGTCCGTGACGGTGACGGGTGACAGCAAGATGTACAAACTTCGGTGGAATACGCGCGTGCGCACGCACGCGCGAAGCAGACATTGTGGGCTAGGTTTGACGCACCGCATAAATGCTAACGATTCGAAATTTTGGGCTACGTGCCCAACGTGTTGGGCCCGTAGCAAATTCCAACAAGTGGCGCGATATTTTTTTCGGATTTGCGCAGACATAAACGGCGCGACAGGTTTGAAGGGGCAAAGAATAGCGATTGGCATCATTCTATGCACAGCAGTGCTAGAACGAAGTTCAAGGTAGGTTGTCCAATTTGATGTACCCAACTTTACATATGTGTGTTTGTGGGTATTATTCGTTTTTGGCAAACATCTTGGTCACGAGGTCGTCTATGATGCCGTCCGATATTCCTATCATGGGTACATAGACG
>CAVALA010000056.1:0-16545 GCA_963589615.1 Prevotellamassilia timonensis | reverse complement strand
CCCAGGGTGTCGCTTCGCTTGCCCTGGGCTATAGGCTTGTTGGGCTTTCAGCCCGCTCTTCGCTCATACATTCATCTGAAATTTCGGCGTGGTGGGAGAGATGGACAAGAGCAAACGCATGAGCGAAGTAGGTTGGTGGAAAAGCAAACCCAAGCAGACGTTCGGCACGCCGCTCTACATGTCGCCCGAGATTTACAACAAAAACGGAGGCGGCATCACCTATCTCCCCACCGTGGACATCTGGTCCTTCGGCGTGATGATGTACGAGGTGCTCACCGGCGGAAGTTTCCCGTTCGGCAACATCGAAAGCGTGGAGGACTTCCCCCACTATATGCAGCGCGCCAAACAGGGGCGTTGGAACCGCGATGCCCTCGCATCAGCCGCGACGGGGCGACGTGGTTGCCCGTCATCTCGCGGTGCCTTGCGCCCAATCCGAGAGACCGTTACCAAACATTGCCAAAAACGACTACCGCACGTGGGTGCGCGCCGACCGCTTGGCGCTTGAAGGCAACTGTGGAGATTTGCAGCACCTCGCAGAAGCATTGTCGCCTGTCGGCACAGACGAAACGGCCGACGCCTTGCGCGAGCAGGTCGTGAGCAGTTGCGTGATGGACCTTCCGCCACGCTGCAAGGACATACTCACCATGTTTTACTACAAAAACATGACGCTCGACGAGATTGTCGTGGCGCGAGGCGAAAAGCATCTTAGCAAGAACGGCGTGAAAACGGCAAAATACAAATGCATGACAGCCTTGAAAGCCAAAGTGCTCGATGCCTTCCGAAAATACAACCTTTCATGACGTTTCAATATGGACATTACACAACAAGATCGCATAGACCGCTACCTTAGAGGCGAAATGTCCCAAGCGGAAACTAAAACCTTTGAGCAAGAGGCAACTCGCATGCATTCTCTCTTCAAACAATTGGAATTTACGCTTCTCGTAAGAAAAGCCATTGCGAACAGGCAGCAAAAACTTCACACGGTGCGAGGTTGGAAGCGCCGCAAGGCCAAAAGACTTGCCCGGCTGGTGGGTGTAGTGGCCGCAGCAGCCATCCTCGTCGTTGGCTATATTGTGGTCAAACCTTCTTCCTCCTCTGCGGAGCAGCAGAGTATGGATAATAAACAAGTTGTAAGGAAGCATTCCGTTTCCTCACCGCAAACCACTATTGCACATCCGTAAACTATTTGTTTGAAAGTTTGAAGACGCTTACACAGCAAGAAGCCATTATCCGCAATTGTGAATTGTGGATAATGGCTTCTGCTGATTAAACTACGTTTCCTGTAATATATAGCGTTGGAATAATTCCTGTTTTTAGGGGCATTTACGACGGAATAATTCCCAAAGTGTTTTTGTAGTATACTACTCAATCAAACGCTTCAGAGGTCAATGAGGAATGTCGACATGTCGCGCAGGTCCACGGTCCAAAGTTTTCCGCAGAGCGGTTCGCCAAAACCGCAGATGAGCTGAATGGTCTGCGTAGCCATCACGCTGCCCACGACACCCGGCGTCATTCCCACGATGCCTTTGCCCGGATGAGGCATGGCAAGGGTTGCGGCCTCGTCGGGGTAGAGTTCGCGGTAGCTGTGCGGAGTTGCTCCGGCGTGGAACACCGAGGCTTGACCGCAAAAACCGCACACGGCTCCGTAGACGTAGGGCTTGTGGAGTGCACCACAAACGTCGTCGAGGAGAAAACGTGTGGCAAAGTTGTCGCAGCCGTCCACTACGATGTCGTAGCGCGCAATGAGGTCGGAGGCGTTGTCGCGTGTCAGGCGGCAAGCGTGAGGTTCTACGTTTACTTCCGGGTTGAGCGCCGAAAGTCGGCGGGCAGCCTCCGCAGCCTTTGGCTTACCCACAGCTTCCTCGCCGTAGAGCACTTGTCGGTGGAGGTTGGTGGTGCTCACCACGTCGTCGTCAATCAGGCCTAAACGGCCTATGCCCGCACCTGCAAGGTAAAGGGCAATGGGCGAACCCAGTCCGCCCACGCCGACGAGCAGCACACTGGCGCTTTTGAGTCGGCGTTGCCCCTCCGCGCCTATTTCGGGGAGGAGGAGTTGACGGTCGTAGCGGTCGGTCATACGTGGAGCGTTTTGGAAAGTTCGCGTATGTGGTCGAACGAGCCGTCCCAGTCCTTCCACACGGGTTCTACGCCCACACGTCGTAGGCCTGCCACCACCTCGTCGACCGAGCGTGGGTCGCTCACCTCAAACTGCTCAAGCGCCTGAGGGTAGGTGAAGTAGCCGCCCGGCTCCGTTTTGCTTCCCGCCGACATGGTGGTCACGCCGAGCGTGGCCATGTGGTCGCGGTAGTCGGCACGCTCGCGTGTGCTGTAGGAGATGTCTACGTCGTGGTCAAAGATGCGCATGGCAAAGGTGAGTTGTGCCAGTTCGCGGTCCGTCATGATGCAGTTGGGCTGGAAGCCTCCGTTCTCTGCCGGACACATGCGGGGGAAGTTCACGCTGTATTTCGTGCGCCAGTAGCGCTTCTGCAAGTAGCGCAAGTGGCGTGCCATCATGGTGAGGTCCGTGCGCCACTCCTTCTCAAGACCTATGAGCACACCCATGCCTATGGAGTGGACGCCGGCCTGGCCCATGCGGTCGAAGCCGTTGACGCGCCATTCGAAGTTCGACTTCATGCCGCGCGGATGGTAAGTCTTGTAGTTCTCGCGGTGGTACGTTTCTTGGAAGCAGATCACGCCGTTCATGCCGTGGTGTGTGAGTTCTTTGTAGTCCTCCGTGGCAAGGGGCATCACTTCTATTTTAAGGTTGGCAAAGTAAGGTTTTGCGAGGTCGAGCGCCTTGGCAAGATAGGGCACGCCTGCTTTTGCGGGGTTCTCGCCCGTGACGATAAGCAGATTCTCAAAGGGGCCGAGGCGTTTGATGGCCTTGTATTCTTGCACAATCTCTTCGGGGGTGAGGATGGTGCGGCGCATCTTGTTGGCCACGTGGAATCCGCAGTAGATGCAGGAGTTGGTGCAGGAGTTGGTGATGTAGAGCGGAATGAACATCGACATGGTGCGGCCGAAGCGGGCTTCGGTATATTTCCGCGAGAGTCGCGCCATCTGTTCCAGATAAGGTTCGGCTGCGGGGGAAATGAGTGCCATGAAGTCGTCCACGTCGCAGCGGTCCTTCTGCAGGGCGCGCTCCACGTCGGCTGCCGTTTTGGCGGCAATGGCGGCAGTGGTGTCGTCCCAGTTGTATTTCAGAAGTTCTTCAGAAAACATGGTTGTAGGATTTAGTTGAGAAAGCTCGTGAGGGGCGAACTGGCCTCGGCCTCGAAGGAACTGACCTGTGCGGCAAGGCCGGCAAGGAAAGCTTCGCGTCCTGCCTCAACGGCTTTTTTGAAAGCCAATGCCATGGCTGCGGGTTGGCCTGCTACGGCAATAGCGGTGTTGACCAGGCAAGCGTCGGCTCCCATTTCCATGGCCTCGGCGGCATGGCTGGGTGCACCAATGCCTGCGTCGACGACTACGGGCACGGTGGCTTGCTCTATGATGATGCGCAGAAAGTCGCGCGTCTGCAGTCCGCGGTTGGTACCTATGGGTGCGCCGAGGGGCATGACGGCGGCAGCGCCTGCTTCCTCTAGGCGCTTGCAGAGCGTGGGGTCGGCCTGGCAGTAGGGAAGTACCACGAAGCCTTCCTTGGCGAGCGCTTCGGTGGCCTTGAGTGTTTCGGTGCTGTCGGGGAGAAGATAACGCGGGTCGGGATGAATTTCGAGTTTGAGGAAATTCGTGCCGAAAGCTTCGCGTGCCATTTGTGCAGCGAAGACGGCCTCTTCGGCATCTCTCACGCCGGAGGTGTTGGGGAGGAGTTGGAGATTTTCGCGGCTAATGTGAGCGAGCATGTCGTCGTGGGTGTCGGAGAGTTCTATGCGTTTCATGGCAACGGTGACCATTTCCGTGCCGGAAGCGGCGATGGCTTCAGCCATTTCGCTGTTGCTGCGGAACTTTCCCGTGCCGACGAACAAACGCGAGCTGAATTCGCGCCCGCCTATAATGAGTTTGTCCATGGAATGTGTGTGATGTGTAATATAATAGATGTATGGTTCTTCTTGTGCCGGAATAGAGGCGTGCTATCCGCCGCAGGCAGCTTTGATGATGGTGATGCGGGCACCTTCGCAAAGTTCGAAGGCGGCCCATTGAGTGCGGGGCACGAGTTTGTTGTCCACTGCTGCTGCCACGCCAGCGGCGGGAAGGCCGAGGGAGGCGATGAGGCCGTCGAGGTTCGTGGCTTCGGTCTGCATTTCCTTGTTGTTTACAAATAGTTTCATGCGGTTGCCTGTTTGTTTTGAAAAAAAATATGTGGAAAGGCGGAACAGGGAAAAGGGTACAAAAAAAGGCTTGGACCGGATGGACCAAACCTTGTGTCGTGTCGTTTTGTTCAGAAAAAGTACTTGCGTCTGCCAGCGCCCTGGATAAATCTTAAGTGGAAAGTACGGCAGAATGGGAAGTACAATGCCTACGGCAGCATGGTCTGCATCAGGTCATAAGAGTATAATCTCAGCCTCCGCACCTTGCGATGCTCGGGCACCCCTTTGTATTCACTGCAGCAAAAGTAGCAAATGGAAGACGAATGACCAAGTGATATTCCCAAAATAACTTGTGGAATAGAACAAGTCCGTGCAGAAAGTACGCGAAGTTTCTAAAAACGGCATCACAGACGTTTTGGGGCACCGTTCGTGTCTGCTACAATTCCCAGCAGAGTCCAAAAGCGAGCGAAAGTGTGCGGCTCCAAGGATAGGACTTGTTTGTGGCTTTCGAAACGATGTAGAGGTCGCACGAGGAGAGTTCGTAGTAGGCCGATATGGCTGAATGGAACACGCGGCGACGGGAAGGTACCGCATAGCGTATGCGCTGTCCGAGGAATACGTTGGTACGTATTTTTGAGGAAAATCCGTAGTAGCGCTTGGGATATTTGTCTGGCTCACGACGCCAAAATTCTCCACCGGAAATGGTGTTGAAGAAAAGGCCGGCAGTGAGTGGCTGAAGCGTCCAGCGCGAAGAGAGGCGGCAGTGCCAGGGCACGTAACGTTCTTTTAGCGTGAAAGTGTAGTGGGCGTGTCGTGCATGGTAACGTGGCACGAAGCCTACGAGCATTTCCGTTTCCCAATGCCTGGCGCGGCCGTAGTGCCAACCTATGCCCACGCTTGCCGCTCCGATCGATCCCGCATACTGTAAAGTGAACTGGTTGGGGATGACGCGCATCCAGTTGGTAGCAACGCGTTGGCGGTGGCGAACGTAGCGCGGGGAAACGTTGGACGAACGCAGCGAGTCGGGGGGAATGCGTAGCGTGCGCTCAAGCGTTTGCAGTCTTTCCTTCAAACGGCAAATCTCCAGTGAGTCGGCATAGCGCTGCGTTTCGTAATTTATTTGTATGCTGTCGTCGGGAATAGCCTGCAACTTATTCTCGGTCCAAACGCACGAATCAAGGTTAGTGTGCCCTGTTTTGGCGACACCTTTTCCAACTACGAGGGCAAACACCAACGTAAGGAGCAGTCCCAAGCATCTATTGTTAGGTGCGGTGTGACGCGTAAGGTCAATATTGTACATACTCATAGCTGTATTCTCCATTTCGTTTTACGGTAAAGACCATATATTCTCGGCTCTTTGCCGCACCTATTTCGTAATATTTCAATCCGTCGTTGAACCACTCGTTCACCTGTGTGGAGTGCCCGTGGCCGCAGATGCAGAAAAGTGGATTGCGGTACTTGAGCATTTCTTCTTCAAACACTTCCGCCACATTGTTGTTGAACTGGTCCGAGTAGGGCTGCGCATGCATGGCCACCACGGTGGACGTAACGCTGTCGGGGAGCGAGGCGTAGTCGGTCTTGATGTAAGAGAAGTCGGGCACGGCAGTGGAGTAGTCGTATTCAAAGGCATTTGTGTTCAAACAGACTACATGGAGGAATGAGGCATTGAACGAGAAGTTTGGCGCACCGAAGATGTAGCTGTAGACCTCTGCGCCCGAGCCGAGGCAGTCGTGGTTGCCAATGAGTACGACGTAGGGCATGCGGAGGCGTTGGAGAATGTCGCGCTGGAGTTCAAACTCGCGCGTTACGCCGAAGTCCGACACATCGCCGCAGTGGACCACAAAGTCGATGTCGGTACGCGCATTGATGCTTTCCACTGCGCGCTCTGTTTCGTCGTACCAGCGCTGTGTGTCGCTGATGAGCACGAAGCGTAGCGTGTCGCGTCCGGCGCAGGCTTTCGCTATGCGTTCCACGTTGGTTTGTGTAAGGTTGTGCGCACCACTCACCCGTGTGTCGTAAGGGTGGTAGTCTATCACATCGCAGCTGGCGAGCATTAGCGCAAAAGCAACGACACAACCGATTATTGGTAAAACTTTACGAAGGGAATGAGTTTTCATGAGGGCAAAGATAGGCATTGGATTTTTCTTTGCAGTGTTCAAAAAGTCGGTAGATTTGGCTTTGAGGGTAGATTTGGCAAAGGACAAAAAAATAACTTCCGCAAGATTCTGCGGAAGTTATTTTTAGAGGATGTTTATGAAGCCTCATTTCAGTTTTGTCTGCAGCACGAGGCTCTGCGTTTTGCCGTTGAGGCCGTTGACGGTGAGACGCACTTTGGAGGGTGATGTGCCGGCGCGCAGCACCACGAGGGCTGTGCCGTTGAAGAGTGCGCGCTCGTTACCCTGAAATGCTTCGGAGGAGAGAAGGTTGCCGTTGTCGAGGGCGGCAATGGTAGCGTCGCCTTCAAGGCTGAAGCGGAGCGGCGGGAGTGATGCGGTGTTCCACACACGGCGGCCCTTGCTGTCGACGGCTGTGATGCGCACGTGCATGAGGTCGGTGCCGTCGGCGTGCCAGCAGATGGCGTCGGGTTCAAGCTTTAAGCGAACGGGGGCACCGGTGGTTTCGAGTGTGTGTTGCGCCACTACTTTTCCGCCGCTGCGTGCTGTGGCGGTGAGGCGGCCCGGAGCGTAAGGCACGCCGTCCCAACGGATGCGGTTGCGCGTACGGGGCGAGGACGTGTTGCGCTTCACGCCGAGGCTGCGGCCGTTGAGCGTAAGTTCCACTTCTTCTGCGTTGGTGAAGGTGTAGAGCGAGAGGGTGTCGGCGGGAGTGCGTGTCCAGTTTTCGGAGAGGCGCGTAGTGCCCACGTTGATGCCGTTCCATTCGCTCCGTCCTCCGCCGCGTTCCATGAGGGCAATGTGGACGGTAGGTTCTGCGGAGAACATGCTCTTCACGAGCCAGGCGTCGGGTTTAGGTTCGAGCGAAGTGGTGAACACGCCCTGCATCCATCCTTTGGCGGGCCAGCCCATGCTTTCGCCGAGATAGTCGATGGCACCCCAGTAGGCGAGGCCCACGACGCGGCTGGTGTCCATGGCAAAGAAATTTTCGCCCATGCCGGAGGTGCTTGCTTCGCTTTGGTAGAACATCATGTGGGGATAGCGTGCGCCGTCGGTGGGGAAGTATCCGTAGCGGTAGTTGTAGGACGCTACGTCGGTTGTGCGAGCGAGCGGACAGGGCAGCGAGTCGGCGAGGATGTCGCGGTAGCGTGGGTGCATGGCCACGGTGACGGGGCGCGACTCGTCGTAGCGGTGGAGGAGTTCGCGCTGTAGACGGTAGGCGGTGACGCCCCAGTCGTTGAAGGGGAGGTCGGCACGCTGCTGAAGTTCATTGCCGAGGCTCCACATGACGACGGATGGGTGGTTTCTGTCGCGCTTGACCCATTCGGACACGTCGTGCTGCCAAAGGTTTTCCCAAGGCGTGCGTCCGCCGGCAAACTGTTGCAGCCACTTGTCGTAGAGTTCGTCCACAACGAGCAGACCGAGGCGGTCACAGAGGTGAAGGAAGTCTTCGCTATAGGGGTTGTGGGAGGTGCGCACGTGGTTGTAGCCGAAGGCTTTCATGAGGCGCAGACGCTTTTCTATGGCGCGGGGAAATGCGGCAGCACCGAGCGCACCGAGGGTGTGGTGGTTGGCAAAGCCTTTGAGAAGGACTTTCTCGCCGTTGAGCCGGAGGCCGTGTTCGGGGGAGAACTCCACTGTGCGCACGCCGAAGGGTTCGCTAACGCAGTCTACGGCTTGTCCGTCTTCGTTGAAGAGGGTCACTTCGGCAGTGTAGAGGGTGGGGGAGGCGCACGACCAAGGGCGAATGTCGGGCCAGGTGATGCGTTGCAGCGGATACTCGCGGTCGCGCCACTGGGCGTTGAACTGAAGCGTGTCTGCCGAACTGGCCACTTCACGTCCTGCGTTGTCGAGAATCCTCACTTTTACGGGGATGCGCGAGGGTTTGGTGTGGCAGACCACTTCGGCGGTGATGTCGACCCAGCGGTTCTCTGCGGTGCGAATGGCGAGAGGGTGTCTGGGAAAATAAAGATTCTTGTCGGTAATGATGAGGTTGACGTCGCGGAAGAGTCCGCCGCCGGTGTACCAGCGTGAGTTTTCGGGCGCACGGGTGTCGGCGCACACGGTGATCACGTTGTCCTCACCGTAGCGGATGAGGCTGCTGATGTCGGCGTCGAAGCCGAGATATCCGTTGTCGGTGCCGCCTATGTGCACCCCGTTGAGGTAGACGTCGCCCACGAGCATGATGCCCTGGAAGTCGAGTACGACGCGGCGTCCGTGCCATGCTTCGTCGGGACGGAAGGTGCGGCGGTACCAGCCGATGCCCATTTCCTTGAAGGCCCGTGCGCTGAGCCGGCTGCGCACGTTGCTAGCGGGGTCGGATGTGTCGGGGCGCTCATCGGCGGTGGGGGCAACCCAAGGCTGGCTTATCTGGAAGTCGTGGGGCAGATTGACGTGCTCGCAACTATCGGCATTCCAGGCGAAGGTGTTGCTGACCTCGCCGGCGTGGAAGAGCCATCCGCGGTTTATGTTGACGGTGTCGCGCAGGGCGGCGCGCACAATTTGCGGTTGGCCGGCCAGGATGGCAATAATAATGGTGAGGAGGAGTAAGCGGATGGCGGACATATATTATATGGTAGGGAGTAGAGTTGGGGGATTTCTGTTATTTATCCTTTGCTTTCATACTCATTGAGCAATTTGCGCATCTCTTCCATGTCGGGTAAGGCTTTGCGCAACTGCTCGTTCATACCATCGGCTGTTTTGTAGGTAGCAACGCCCATTGGATAACTATAGTCGCGGATGACATATTCCACAAAAGCCTTATCTGCGCTCTTGCAGAGCAGAATGCCAATGGTTGGGTTTTCGTGTGGTTTTCGCACTTTGTCATCAAGTACTTTCATGTAGGTCTGTAGTTGTCCGATATAGCCAGACTTGAACGCACCTTTTTTCAGTTCCACCACCATACAGTTGAGTTCACGATTGAAGAAAAGCAAATCGGGGAAGAGTTCCTGCGAGAAAATCTCCAAATGGTACTGGTTGCCGATAAAGGCAAAGTCGCGCCCGAAAGTCATGATAAACTTTTTGATGTTGCGCACAATTGCTTGTTCCACTACGCGTTCGTCCACATCATTGGGGTCGTCTACATCCATTTCTTCAGTGTTGATGAAGTCTAACAGGTATTCATCTTTGAACATGGCCACTGCCTTACGGGCTTCGCAAGAAGGTAGTGTCTGTAGAAAATTGTTAGCCGCCGCACCGGTCTTAGCATAAAGGTTTTCCTTTAGGTGATTACGTAAATCGTATTTGTCCCACTTATGGGCTATTGATTGATGTATGTAGAAGAGAACTTCTTGGAGATCTTTCACTTTGTGAAGAATTTCCATATGATGAGAAAAACTGATGCCGAGAAATTCATCTCGGTTTATTTCGCTCGACAATGGCGACCATTTCTGTAAGGAAAGCCTGTCTATATCAATTTTCCCGTTACTTACAATGGCTTTTAATTTGCTCGCCGATGGCGAGCAAATTAAAAATTGTGCCCAATATTCGAAAAATTTGCGCATATTGCGAATATTCTGCGAAGAAAACCCGCGTAGACCTGGTAAATCGCGTCGCAACTGTTCGCTGATGCGGTCTATAGCAGATGTGCCCCATGCGTCTTGCCGAGAGTGTGCAGACACATATCCTCCAATTCCAAAATAGAGTGACAATTGTTCGCCAGTCACTATTTTTGCGGCACGATATTGACTGTGCAAGATGGCATCCTTGATGACAGACACCGCTTGCTGATATCCTTGTATGTCTTGCATGCTCGTTTTCATAAGATTCTTGCTGAGGGGTTCGTTTTCTAAAGGATTTCCTAGACCTTCTCCTCTTCGTTTTCAGCGCTGAAGAGGTCGAGCACTACGGGGGCTTCGTCGGCATAGGGCTGTGGAGCGCTGTCGGCGGGTTCTTCTGCGGCTGGCGTAGCGGGGGCGTCGGCATCGGCTTCGGTAGCCTCGGCTGGGGCTTCGGGGAAGCGGACGGGGGGTAGCTCCTCTATATTGTCCACAGCGAGGGTGGTGATGCGCTTGCCTTTGGCTTTGTAGCCTTTGACTGCGATGAACTGCTCCACGTCGATGTCCAAGGGGTCGCGGAAACTTTCTGCTCCGCCGTAGGTGAGACGGATTAGGGGGTATACTTCGGAGGTGAGGAGCACGAAGCGTGAGGCTTTGTTCTCGCCGATAAATGAGGCGGGGCGTGCTTGTGGGGCGCGCTCAAAGCAGAAACGCTTCAGGTAGGGGAAACCTTGCTGGTCGGCGTCGAAGAGTACTGCGCTCCACACTTTGTGTTCGTCGAACTTTTCTATGCGGAGAATGCCGGTGGTCTCGTAGTGGTTGTTTACGTCGAATGAGGTGGTGTAGAACGTACCGTTGTCGAGGACCACGAGAACGAGGTCGTCGGAGTGGAACTCTCCGAGATATTCTCCGCGCTCGTCGTAGTTGAGGCGCTGTACATCGTGGTCGAACCACACTTTTCGTCCGCCGAGGGTGGAAGCTCCGTGTGCCTTGAGGGTGATGCGGTGCACGTCGAGGCGGGTGAGGAGGTTGCCGCGGCACTGGCGTCCTTTGACGAGTTGTTCGCCGAAGTCCTTGTCGAAACTTACGCGCTTGAGTTTGGGGTTGGGCTTGAGGGTCACCTTGATTACTTCGGCTTCGCCGTTGGGGTTGGCGGTGAAGTAGAGGATGCGGCTTCCGGGCGTGCCGAGGGTGACGTCGTACTCGCGGTCGTGGGTGATGGACGTCACGTTGAAGCGTTTGATGAAGCACGAGTTGGTGGCTCCGTCGAGGTAGACCACGTTGTAGATGGTGCGGCTGTCGCCTTTCTTGAACACGGCGATGTGGACAATCTCGGCTTTCTTTTTGCGCTTTTCGGTTTTCATGCGCTCTGTTTCGCCAATGAACACCTTGTCTTGTACGCGGGTCACCTTGTAGGTGCCGTCGCGGTAGAAGATGATGACGTCGTCGATGGGGGAGCAGTTGCCCACAAATTCGTCCTTCTTGAGGCTTGTGCCCATGAAGCCGTCTTCGCGGTTGATGTAGAGTTTCTCGTTGGCTTCGATGACCTTTGTGGCTTCGATGTTGTCGAAGGAGCGTATTTCGGTGCGGCGCGGATAGTCGGCGGCATATTTGTCGCGGATGAGGCGGAACCAGTTGGCGGTCACTTCCACCATGTTCTGCAGGTCTTTGTCGATGCGTGCCACTTCGTCCTCCATGCGGGCAATGAGTTCGTCGGCCTTGTCCTTGTTGAACTTGAGTATGCGTCCCATCTTTATTTCCATGAGGCGGAGGATGTCCTCGCGCTTCACTTCGCGGTAGAACTTGGGCTTGAAAGGTTCGAGGCGGGAGTCGATGTGTGCCACGGCGGCATCCATGTCCTTAGCTTGCTCGAACTGGCGGTCCTTGTAGATGCGCTCTTCAATGAATATGCGCTCGAGTGAGGCGAAGTGGAGGCTTTCGAGGAGTTCGCCGCGGCGTATGCGGAGTTCTTGTTCTAGGAGTGCGCGTGTGGTGTCGACGGAGCGGCGGAGCACATCGCTGACGGTGAGAAATTTGGGTTTCTTCTCGTCGATGACGCAGCAGTTGGGGGAGATGCTCGTCTCGCAGTCGGTGAAGGCGTAGAGGGCATCGATGGCTTTGTCGGAACTTACACCGGGGGTGAGGTGGACGAGGATTTCCACTTCGGCGGCGGTGTTGTCGTCGACTTTGCGAATTTTTATTTTTCCCTTCTCGTTGGCTTTGAGTATGGATTCGATGAGCTTTGAGGTGGTTTTGCCGAAGGGAATTTCGCGGATGGCGAGGGTTTTGTTGTCGAGTTTTTCAATCTTCGCGCGTACTTTTACGCTTCCGCCGCGCTGTCCGTCGTTGTAGCGGCTCACGTCGATGGAACCACCAGTCTGGAAGTCGGGGTAGAGGCGGAAGGGTTCGCCGTGGAGGTAGCTGATGGCAGCGTCGCAGAGTTCGCCGAAGTTGTGGGGCAGAATTTTTGCCGAGAGACCTACGGCAATGCCTTCTGCGCCTTGTGCGAGGAGGAGGGGAAACTTCACGGGAAGGCTCACCGGCTCCTTGTTGCGTCCGTCGTAGGAGAGTTTCCACTCTGTGGTCTTGGGATTGAAGAGCACGTCGAGGGCAAATTTGGAGAGGCGTGCTTCGATGTAACGCGGTGCGGCGGCGGAGTCGCCGGTGAGTATGTTACCCCAGTTACCCTGGCAGTCCACGAGGAGCCCCATCTGTCCGAGTTGCACGAGTGCGCCGCCAATGGAGGCATCGCCGTGGGGGTGAAACTGCATGGTGTGTCCCACGATGTTTGCCACCTTGTTGTAGCGTCCGTCGTCGAGTCGCTTCATGGAGTGGAGAATGCGGCGCTGCACGGGTTTGAGGCCGTCGCCCAAGTGGGGCACGGCGCGCTCGAGGATGACGTAGGATGCATAGTCGAGGAACCAGTTTTGGTACATGCCCGTGAGTTGTAGGTTCCCGTCTTTGTCCTTCACGTCTGATGGTTTGTAGTCGGAGTGTGCTTCGCCGGCTTCGTTGTCGTTGGCGGGAGCGTTTTCCGTGTTGTCTTCAGCGTAGGACAGTTGTTCGGGGTCTTTCGGGTCTTTTGTTTCGTCGCTCATCGTGTGGGGATAATATAAGTATTAGGTGCGCACTGCGCGTAATTTTGCAAAATTACAAAATATATGTCGCTTTGCGAATTTGGAAATGTGGAAAAGGAATGGCGAAATAGGACTTGTTACCATTGCGGAAGCAAGGAACGCTCCTTAATCTTGCTTGTATGTCTCCGTCAGTCCGGACAAGTCTATTTTGTAGTTTTGGGGAAGTGGCGGGTCTTTTTCAAGGTACATTACCATGTATATCGGGATGTAGGTGATATTTGATACCTTTTTCACATTGTCGTTGCAGAGAACGTAGGCTTTGGGGATATGATAGGTTGTGGAATTCATTACATTTGAAAGGGCTTTGTGCCGCTCGTAATCTTTTCCTGATTTTACCTCTATGGGCACGATTTCTCCTTTGCATTCTATAACGAAGTCAAGTTCGCCTTGTCGTTTGCTGTTGTAGTAGAATAGTGGGAAACCATGAGCGGCGAGCTCCTGTGCCACTGCATTTTCGTAGATAGCTCCAAAGTTGATGGCCGACTCGTTGTTGAGAATCTTCAGTTGTATTCCTTCTGCGTAGAGACTGGCCAAGAGTCCAATATCGTTCAAAAAGAGTTTGAAAAGGTTGCGACTGCTTGATAGTATTAAAGGAATTGTGGGTTCGTCCACGTTGTAGACAGGCAGTGCTACACCGGCATCCTTCAGCCAAAGGAAGCTATTTTGATAGCGGGAGAATTTTACATTCTCATTCAAGTTTTTGAGAATGAAGCGTTTGTTCTTGGCGTCGAGTTCGGCTGGTATACGGTCAAATATTTCTGCCAACAGCAATCTGTGAGAGGGGTCGTATTTTGCGATGTCTTGTTTGTATAGCCTTACAATGTTTTGTTGTTCGGCTATTACGTCTTGTAGATTGTTGGTGTTGAGATATGTGTTTACTGCAGCAGGCATGCCGCCGACTATTAGATAGAGGCGAAAGACTTCCATCATTTTTTCGTGAACGAACTCGTCTACTGGGATTTCCGCTTCAAAGCACGACTTCAATGCATTGAACACCTGCTCGCTTATGCCCAAAGCCGTGGAAAATTCTTCAAAATCCAATGGATACATGTCTTTTACGGCCATGTAACCGACAGGAACAGAACGGAGGTTCTTAAGTTCCACGCCTAGCAGGCTTCCGCTCAACACATAGCGGTAGCTCCCCTCTTCTACCAAAAATTTTATGGCAGTGACCACCTCGGGACACTCTTGCACTTCGTCAAGGAAGATTAGTGTTTCGCCCTTTACCAGTTTCTTTCCAAATTTTGCCGATAGTCGCAGCAAAAGGTCTTGGCTGTTTCTTGCTCCGGTAAAGAGGTTTGCGAGACTAGGATCTTCAATAAAATTGATTTCCACAAAGTGCTTGAAGTGCTCATGTCCGAACTGTCGTATTGAATAGGTCTTCCCGATTTGTCGAGCACCCGTAATTAGCAGGGCTTTGTGGTCGTTTTTGAAGAAGTTGGTCAAGTGGCTGTATATCTTGCGCTTAATCATTGCTTTGTCCGTTTTTCTAAGGCAAAGGTAATGTGTTTTGTCCGTTTTTCCAAGGCTTTTGCGGGCGGATTTGTCCGTTTTTCCAAGGCTTTTACGTGCAGTTTTGTCCGTTTTTCCAAGATTTTACCCCTTCGCTTTAATGTGAATGGGTATTTCGTCGGCTTCCTTTACGGTGCCGAGCACGAAGATGCTGTGGAGCGACCCGATGCTGTCTATCTCGCCCAGCGTGTTGAGCACGAAGTCCTGGTAGTGTGGCATGTCGCGCACGTAGAGTTTCATGAGAAAGTCGTAGTCGCCCGAAGTGTTGTAACACGACACCACCTCGTCGATGGTTTGCACGGCTTGCATGAAGGATGTGCCTATCTGCTTGTTGTGCTGCTTGAGGCGCACGTTGCAGAGCACCACCATGCCCGTGCCTAGGCGGCGGGCATCGAGACGTGCCACATAGCGGCGTATGTAGCCTTCGCGCTCCAGGCGCTTTTGGCGTTCGAAGGTGGGGGAGGGGGAGAGGTTTACCTCTGCGGCAAGTTCCTTTACGGTGAGTTTGGCGTTGCGCTGCAGCGCACGGAGGATGCGGATGTCCGTTTCGTCAAGAATTTCCATAAATTGGCATTTTGTGAATCTGCGGTATTGCAGAAAGATATTCTGAGAAATATGTAGTTGTGGAGCAAAGGTAGGATATTTTCCTTAGTTGCGACAAATAATTTGCGACAAAGCGACAAGTCTGTAATTTTGTCGGCGTAATCACAAAACAAAAAAAGTCTATGTCACAGATCAACCAACTTCATTCTCCTTTCCGCGCCGACTACGTTGGCAGTTTTCTCCGTCCCGAATCGCTCAAGGCAGCCCGTGCCGAGTGGGCGGCAGGTCGCATCACCAATGCCGAACTCCGTGAGGTGGAAGACACTTGCATCCGCGAACTCGTGGAACGCCAGATTGCCGCCGGCTACCCCGTCATCACCGATGGCGAATTCCGTCGCTCCTACTGGCACCTCGACTTTATGTGGGGGCTTGAAGGCGTTCGCCACATCGAACTCGACCACGGCTATCAGTTCCAGGGTGAGGAGACTACTAAAGGCTCGCTCGAACTGACCGGCAAACTCGGCGGCAAGAACCATCCCTTTGTGGAGCACTACAAGTTTGTCAAGCAGTTTGAACGCGAAGGCGTAGTGGCCAAGCAGACCATCCCCGCTCCGGCTCAGTTCTACGCCGAACTTTTCCGCGGCGACAATACGCTCAACACCAAGCGCTTCTACCCCGACACCGAAGAACTCATCCAGGACATTGCCAAGGCTTACCGCCAAGTGATCAGCGACCTTTACGATGCCGGTTGCCGCAACATTCAACTCGACGACTGCACGTGGGGCATGGTGTGCGACACGGAGTTTTGGGAGAAGATGGTGGGTTCGTCCTACAACGGCAAGCAACTTCAGGAAGAGTACCTCCGCGTGAACAACCTTTCGCTTGAGGGTCGTCCTGCCGACCTCACAATTACCACTCACGTGTGTCGCGGCAACTACCACTCCACCTGGGCCTCCAAGGGCGCTTACGACTCTGTGGCAGCCTTTCTCTTTGCCCGTGAGAATGTCGATGCTTTCTATCTTGAGTACGACGACGAGCGTTCCGGCGGTTTCGAACCCCTCGCCCTCGTGCCGGAGGACAAGAAGGTGGTGCTCGGACTCATCACCACGAAGCGTCCGCAACTTGAGGACAAGTCGGCAGTGAAGGCTCGCATTGCCGAAGCCACGAAATACATTCCCCTTGACCGTCTTTGCCTGAGTCCGCAGTGCGGCTTTGCATCGTGCGAAATCGGTAACAAACTCACCGATGCCGAACAGTGGGCCAAACTCCAGCTCGTGCGCGAAATAGCCGAAGAAGTCTGGGGCTAAGCCTTGCCTGCTTCTAGGGGAACTTTTGGACTAGCACTACATTTTTCTAGGGGAACTTTGGAGCTGACACCACACTTTTCTAGGGGAATATGTAACTACTCAAGTAGTTACTTCCCACAGATCTCACAGATTTCACTCTAAGTTTGCAGAGGATTGCGGCGGAGCCGCATAATAATCATAAAAACGGA
>CAVALA010000055.1:0-16625 GCA_963589615.1 Prevotellamassilia timonensis | reverse complement strand
GGGTGCCGCTTCGCTTGCCCTGGGCTATAGGCTTGTTGGGCTTTCAGCCCGCTCCTCGCTTGCAAATTCTGCGGAAGTTATTTTTTGAACATTACTTGACTGAATTTGCCAACATTACAAGTCTCGAAATATTAATAATGTGTTAATATTGCAAGTACGCGACATAAAAGCTTTGCGACACAAGGATTTTTGTGTAATTTTTCACGCAAAATCACCGACAATACGACAACAACATGATTCTAAGAGCTACATTCGACAACATCTACTCCATCAAGGACGAGACGCAGATTAGTTTCGTCGCTGGCAAGAGCAATGCCCACGGCGAGCATGTTTCGCGTGCAGAGAAGCGCGATGATATTTCTGTGCTAAAGGCAGGTGTTATCTATGGTGCCAACGCCTCCGGCAAGAGTAATATCATCAAGGCCATAGCCTTGCTTCAACAGATAGCGGTTGGTTACTTTCCTCAAAACAAGATGGAGCCATTCAAACTCGCAGATACCGAAAGTCGCAATTCAAAGATTGAAGTGGAATTCCGGACTATGGGCAAATGTTATGCTTATGGCGTAGAGTTCACCATCGGCGGCATCAAGGAAGAGTGGCTTTTTGAGATCAATAGTCGCACGGATAAGGAGATTTTCTCTCGCAAAGTTTCTGCTGAGGGCAATGAGTATTCATTTGGCAAGGTGGATGGTAACGAAGAGACGAAGATGCTCTTGAAGTTCTTGGCTCATGGCACTCCTACCGACACAAGTTTCCTGGCGGAGTACGTTCGTCGCAATGGTACGGGATTGGGTGCCATCAAGATGGCTAAAAACTGGTTTGCTGACGGATTGAAGATTATCTTCCCCAACACTCGACTGCAGGGTATTTCTTTCTTGACCGAAAACAACGATGAATTGCGCAGCACCACCCGGTCATTACTTGAATACTTCAATACTGGCATTGCTGATGTGCGCCTCTATAAGATGAAGAAGGACGAAATCAATATGAAGCCAGAGGTACTCGACAGCGTTCTATCAAGGGCAAAGACAGGCAAGCCATATAGCATGGCAGCAACTATAGGTGGCGATATGTTTCTCTTCGAGGTTAGTGCGAGTGGCAACTACGACATCTTCAAGCAGAAGGCTGTGCATCGCAATCTCACAACAGGCGAAGAAATCGTTTTCGAACTTGACGAGGAGTCGGACGGCAGCATCCGCTTGCTCGACTTTATCCCTATGCTCATTGACTTAAAGCAAAACGAGGTGGATTATCTCATTGACGAGATTGACCGTAGTATGCATCCCATGCTCTCCCAAAAGATTCTGGAGTGCTATTTCTCCGAACTCAATGCAAGTCGCGACACTCAGCTCATCTTCTCCACCCACGAGTGTAACCTCCTGAACCTTGACTTAATTCGCGCTGACGAAGTATGGTTTGTCGAAAAGGGCAAGGACGGAGCCTCCCACCTCACGTCGTTAGCAGAATACAAGCCTCGCGAGGACGTACGCAAAGGCTATCTCCAGGGCCGATACGGTGCAATACCTTTCTTTGCTCCGATTCAATCCTTAAAGTGGTGATGCTATGAGAAAGAGAAAAGATTTTAAGCGCATAGAAGGAGTTAAGTCATCACGCCTCATTGTGATTGCCGCTGAAGGACGTTCCACGGAGAACATCTATTTCGAGGCCATGCGCCAGGAGTTATGCGCTTCCAATGTGCAGCTCGTCGTACTGAACCGAGAGGATGATAACTCTAGTCCGGCCAACGTTCACCGACAACTGAAGGCATTCATCGATGAATACAACATCCAGGATGATGACCAACTTTGGGTAGTCATAGACCGTGACGACTGGAAGGAAAAGATGCTTGCGGATGTGGCCCAACTTTGCCAACAAAACGACAATCTTCGCTTCTGCATGAGCAATCCCTGTTTTGAGCTTTGGCTGATACTCCATCTCGAAAATGTGACGGCATATAGTGATAAAGACAAGCTTTCATTGTTTGAGAATTCCCGTATCTCTACTCACGGCACTTGGACTAAATACAGGCTCCGCCAGTTGATGGGACACTATCAAGAGGCTGACTACAATCCACACCAGCTCCTCCCTTATATTTCCACAGCCATAGAACGGGCAGAGCTTCTTGACACAAATCCTAAAGACCGTTGGCCGCAGGGCATAGGCACAAGAGTTTATCTGCTTGCCAAGAGCATCATGAACAAGGAGTAAATTGGCTCAGCAGGGCATCTTATAATATGAAATATTACGGGGAGACTCCGTAACATCTCACATTTAGCTTTTAAATATATTCACATATTCGAACGTGGCAACTTCAATATACACTCTCAGCCTCGCGCGCACGCGTGCGCGCATTACACCGAAGTTTGTACAAGTTGCTGTCACCCGTCACCTCCGCCGCAATTCAGCAACATTACCTTGCTCTATTACAGGCACTTCAACCAACATATTTTGGGTGACGGTCCTCACGGAGGCTTTTGTGGGTTGCTGCGCAGAGGAGGTGACAGCAAAGGTTTAATAAAGCAAAAGTTCTGTATTCGTTTCTTTATGCTGTCACCCTTTGTAAAGCGTATTCTTCTTTCCTTATTTGCACATTTGCATATCGGCACATTTGCACATTTGCTCATGGCGCAGCACGCAAAAACCGTCCGTGAGGGTGACGGGTGACAGCAACTTGTACAAACTTCGGTGTATACGCGCGCGTGAAGGTGTAAAGGTGTAAAGTGGTGTTGTTTGTCCTCATTGTTGAACCTGAAGCGCGACGCAGAAAAAAACGATTGGGCAGCTAATTGAAATTATCTACGTACTCAACGTGTTGAGCTCGTAGATAGTTGTTTGCACTTGTTACCACTTCGGGTAACTACTCAGGTTAATAGTTACCTCCCACAGATTTCCACAGATATTCGTCGCTCATCATTTCATTACATGTGTTCATAAAGAAATAAATCTATGTAAATCTGTGAGATCTGTGGGAGATTTTCAAGCACCGAGTAGGTGCACCTAATTTCGTGGGATTCGGTTGATTGGCTTTTGTTTGCACCGAAAGCGCTCGGAAGGCAAAAACGCAGCAAGGCTGCATCGTAGATTCGCTTGAGCGAACCGCGATGCAGCCTTGCAGATTTTAGTGTAACACGCCGAGCTGTGTGTGCTCGGGGGAACGGAAGTGCATGTTTAAGGAGGGATTATGGAGTTTCCACCCTTTAATCAATCCAGATGGTGCCGTCGGAACCGGCATCGGGGGCAGAGCCGCTGCCGGAGCCGCCGCTACCTTCTGTGTCGCCACCAAAGATGCTTTCTTCCGAATTGCCACCACCTATCTGCACGTGCCATTCTTGATGACCGCCACTGGTAGATCCGATGCATATCGTTTCTGCGCCTTCAAGCGGGATGGTCGTGAGCGTGGGTTTGATATACGGTTTACGTTTCATTGTGTGTCGTAGAATGTTTACTTGATGATCACTTTCGTGGTCTTCGTGCCACGCTTCACGATGTTCACGCCTTTCTGAAGCTGGGGAATGCGGCGACCGTTGAGGTCGTAGTATTCCGCTGCTTCGTCGGTGAGCACTTCTATGGGGTCTACACCGCTCACGGTGTGGTCCTCAACGAGGCCGAAGCTGGCAGCTTTCGTTCCCGTCACACCACTGAGGTATGCACGGAAGGGTTTGCTACCTACCTTCACGTCCTTGTCGCCCACGAGGTTGTCCACGAGCCAGAAGCGGTCGTTGGAAATGATGTAGGCACCCTTGCCCACTTCAATCTGCTTGAACGTGCCTTCGAGGTGAGCCGTGTTGTCGCCTGCTAGGGTGAGCGGAGCAATGGCCACTTCGGTATCGTAAGCATCAACGGTGAAAGCTTTCACGAGGTCGTTGCGACGCACAAGCACCGGTGTGCCGGCTTCGACCTCTCCTTCGAGATGGGTGAGGACGAGCGCGGTGTCCTGCTTCTCGCTAATCTGGTAGTAGTCGCAGGTGGTGTTGTCGGACGCATCGAATGCGTAAGGCAAGCAGAGCGTACCCCACTGGTTCTGCGCAGAACGGGTGTAGATGGCTTCCTGTGCCGTGAAGGGAGCATTGGCGCGGAAGTCCTTGCCGTCTTCGAGCACCACTTTACCAGCGAAGAGGGGATCGTCGGTGGTGTTGTCGCCGTAGAGGTCGTGAACGGTGGAACCGATGTAGTAGTGGAACAGACAGTCGGAGAAACGACTGACGACGTCCTTCGTGGCTGCCGTACTGTTCGTCACCTGGGCATAGGCGGTGAACGGAGGCAGCGAGTCGGTCAACTGTGTTCCCTTGTTCCACGTAATGGTTGTGGGGTCGAAGAGAATGAGTTTCGCCTCTATCACATCCGCGCTCGTCATGGGCTGAATGTTGCCAATCAGCATATAACCCATTCCTCTTACGGAGTTGGTGTGGGCGTTTGTGCTGGGCACAAGCGTTTCGGCCTCAATCTGCAGCGTTTTTCCCTTGGCGCGCACCACGTAGGGCGAGTTGGCCGTGACGGTGGCAGCGGGCTTGAAGTAGAGCGAGTCGTTGCGGGTGCTGTCGGTGTTGAGGGTGTAGAACTTGAAGTCTTCGGGCACGTTGTTCACAGCGAAGGGGAGGGTGATGGTGGAGTAAGCTCTCGGGGTGAACTCACGTCCGAAGGTCACCTTCTTGGCGGTGAATGCCTTGGGCACGTTGTAGCCACGGGTGTCGGTCAAGAAGTAGTCGGCACATTGCAGTGCTCCGCTCTTGCCGTAAACCACGTTGGAGAGCTGGCTCTCGCTGAAGCTTTGGGGCTGATAGAGGAGCGAACCTGAGGTGCGCTTGAGCGTGCTGAGGTCGGTCTTGAGCGAGTCGCAAGCGCTGAAGTCGGCCCAGGCAAGATTGTCGTTAGCGTCAAGCGCCGCAGCATCGATGGTGCTGAGGGTGGAGGGGAACGCCACTTGCTTGAGGTTCTTGAGCGTGCGGAACTCGTCCTTGCCGATGGAAGTTACCTTGGTGCGGTTGAGCATGTCGAGCTTGGTGATGTTCGGGAAGGAGGTGAACCATCCGCGCACGCTCGTCACGCTGGCGAGGTCGTCTTCCGTTGCGATGGCTTTGGAACCGAGAGCACAGAAGTAGTCGTCGTCGTTGAACACGCTGGTTATTTGGCTCGTGTGGTCCGTGTACTCTTCATCGGCGTAGTAGTCGTTGAGGAGCGAACGGCGAACGTACATGCTTTGCACTTTTCTCACGCCGCCTTCTATCGGGTCGGTGAAGGCGTCGTCGTCGAGCGTGGGCTTGCTCTTGCAGAGGAATATGATGTCCTCGAGGTTGCGGTTGTCGCCGAGAGCGTCGTCGTCGATGGAGGTGACGTCGTCGCCAATGACGAGGCGCTTGAGCGAGGCCATGTCGTAGCAAGCTTCGTAGTTGACCTTCGTGGCTGTGCGGGGCAGAATGAGGGTCTCAATGTGGTCGCACTTCCAGAACATGTCCTTGGGCACTTCGTTGTCCTTTTCGATGCGGCGGTCCGTGCCTTTGAGCAAGAATTTGAAGTTGTCGGACTTGAGCTGTGCATCGTAGAGGTCGAGGTAGCGTAGGTAGGTGGTGTAGACGGGCTGGTTGTTGTCCGGCTCGCGACCGCCGAGGTAGCGGAGCAGGGCAATGTCCTTACCACCGATGGGACCGCTCACTTTGAGCCTTAACACGCTGCTGAGATTTCCGCCTACGCCCTTCACTTCGTTTCCGTCCATGGTGAAGACGGCGCCGAGGGAGTCGGCAAGGGTGTTGGCGCGGGTGAGGGTGATCTCGCGGATGTCTATGCTTGCAGAGCGGTAGCCCTGGATGTGGCTCTCATACTGCGGCCAAGCCTTGCGGTAGAGATCTTCGCAGCCTTCGCTTACCCAGATGACGAAGTCGGTGGGCAGACTATTGAAGGCATTTTCTTCGAGTTCGGGAATGTCGAAACAGAAAGCGTTGATGTTGCGCAGTGAGGAGCAGTCCTTGAAGGCGTTCGCGCTAATCTTTTTCAGTGCATAGGGGAGCGTGACTTTCTCCAGCGACTTCATGCCGGTGAGGGAGTTGTCGCCAAGGGTGGTCACGGAACTGTAGAAGAGTTCGTCGAACTTGCGCACGCGGGTGTCGCCGGCAAAGATGCCGGTGATGTCGTTGGTGGCCATGAGGTCTATCGGCGAGAAGATGTGCTGCTGCTTGAGCAACTCTACCACGCGGTCGTCCTCAAAGTTGGACATGATGCTGTCGGAAGCGGCGCTGAATCCGCTCTTTGCCGTGTAGTCGCGCTCGCTTCCATAGGGAAGAATGAGCGACTCGAAGTGGGTTTCCTCCGTACTACCGGCATAGAAGATTCCATCCACGCCCTGACTCTCTGTCATGAGGAACGACTCGTAGTTGACCTTGGGGGCTTGCTTGCCGAGCATGACCATGTACTGCTTGCTGTTGGTCTCGCCGGCCACGTAGTCGTCGATGGTGTTCATGTCATCGCCCACCACGAGATACTTCAGATTGGTGCAGCCGCGCAAGGCATGGTACTTCATGCGGGTAGCGGTGCGGGGCAGAATGAGTGTCTCGAGTTTGTCGAGTCCATAGAACATGTACTTGTCTATGCAGTTGTCCTCAGTGATGGAGTTGTTGAAGTGGAGGTTGTACCACTTGTCCTCGTAGGTGTGACGCAAGTAGTCGTAGCTGCTCTTCTTAAGCTCGGCATCGTAGAGGTCGAGATACTTCAGATGGCCTATGGTAGGATCGCACTCGTCGACGTCGCGTCCGCCCATGTAGCGGATCACACCGATGTCGCGTCCGTCCAAAGGACCGATGATGCGTAGCGAATCGTACTGGGCGTAGTTACCTTCCAAGGAGTTGTTGTCGAGCGGGTTGGAGGTGTAGTTGTAGGTCAAACCGAGTTTCTCGGCGAGGGTGCCGGGTTCGGTGAGCGTAACGACCTTGAGACCCTGGTGCTTGCTAATGCCTTGAATGTGGTCTGCCACGCTATACCATGCTCTCTTGTAGGCATTGACCAAACTGTCCGGGACGTAGATCACGTAAGTCGAATCGAGTCCGGAGAAGGTATATCCGCCGCCATTGCGGTTTTGTTTTATAACCAATGATAAATTGGCAGTATCCGTGCCTTCATAGAAGAATTCCTTGATGCCACTTCCTTTGAAAATGTCGGCATACATCGAACGGACACTCGCAGGGATTCTCAGCGAACGCAACATGGTGCAGTTCTCAAAAGCGTTTTTTTCTATTATCTTCAAGTTTTCAGGCAGCCTTATGCTCTGCAGCTTGGTGCAATCCTTGAACATGTTGGGGGTAATCTTTGTTATGCTGAAAGCCCGGAACTCGTCAAACGATTTCAAGTCGAAGATATCAAAAGTAAATGTATACTTGTAATTGTCGTCCCACTTGGTTCCATCAATGTAGGGGAAATCCGTGCCTGAGTTGAAATCGGTCTTGAAGCGAAAATGTTCCAGCAAATGCTTTTTCAATGTTGACCCCAAGTTCTCTTCCTTCGCTTCGAATAGACAGGGGCGGAACTTGTCTTTGTATTTCACCCAAGCCGTGTCGGCAAGGAAGGCTTCCTCTTGATCAAGGGAGAACTTAATGCGCAGATTGGGACAGTCGTCGAACACACCGCGGCCAAGCGTAAGCTGGCTGGGAGAGATGGACTCAATGCGGTTCTCGCCTGTGGTAACCTGATAGATGAGGTTCAAGTCCTTGAAATTCGGACAGTGAGCAAAAGCGGAGTCGCCGAGCGTAACGTCGAAGCCCGTGTAGACGTCGCCACAGAAGGAGTGGGAGTCGCCTATGTCGAGGGTCTTGAGCAGTTTGTTGCCCTTGAAGGCATCGTGACGTACGTAGTCGAGCTGGTAGTTGTTGTAGATACCGTAGTCGTTGATGAGTGCGGCAAGACCCTCGTTGTGGTCGTCGTCGAGCTGCGTGTTGTCGGCAGCGTAGATCATCACGTGGTCGATGTCGTGGGTCGAAACGGTGTGGCGCAAGGGGGCGGTGTGCTTATTGTAGGCGAGCGCATACTTGCAGCTCCACTCCGTGTTCGAGCAAACGATGTCGACGTTGACGGGGTCAAACATGTCTTTGTACTGCACCCAGTAGTCGTCGTCGAGGAATTCCTCAAGCGCTTCCTGGTCTACCTTGATACGCACTTTGGAGCGTGCCACGCTGTCCATGCCGGCGAAGATGTCGCCCATCGGTGCGAAATTGTCGGGCGTGAGACCCTGGTAGCAGTGGTTCTCGCTGTGCGAACCGGTGCTGTAGAGCACAAAGTTGAGCGTCTGCAGATTGGTGCAACCAGCAAACATGGAGTCGGGCAGAGCGATGGTCAAGCCGGTAAGCGAGCGGGAACTTTCGCCGTAGCGTTCCTGGAACTTCACTTCTTTGAGGTTCTTCTTGTTGTGGAACGCATCGCTGGCTACGGCCACGGTCTGGTAGTCGTCGCTGTTCTGACCCACGTCGTTGTAGATGGTCACGGTAGACTGGTCGGCAACAGACTTCACATACATCTGCGGTATGTTGTTTATCTTCTCCACCGAGAGCCACTGACCTTCGAGTTTCCATGTGTCGGGACGCTCGTACTTTTTCTTGATTCGGTTGGCCACATAATTGATGGCATTGCTATTGGTGAAGTTGCCAGCACCAACGGCAGTTGCATTGAGCGATGTGATGGCAAGCATACCATCCATCATGTGACTTCCAAACTCTATGGCTTTCGTCAGCGTTGCAGCAGCCTTTACACCTGCACTGTTAAGAATAAAGTTGTAATAGGACAACTGAGCGGAAAAGTTCGCTGTTGTATTCAGAACGTTTGCCGCTTTAGCATGCCATAGCAGACTAAAAGCCCCTTGTGTACCTTTCGACATAGTGGTTTCAAGTCCTCGTTCTGCAAGGAACTGAGCGTAGGGATACGCTTCAGAAGCAGTTTGCATAGCTGCTGCCTTAGCACCTTCTACAGACGCTTGTGCATACTGGTTTGAACCATAAGTAGCTGCGGTGATAGCCACTTCAACGGCAATAATCAGTGCGTTCCATGCAGAACTCTTTATGGCCACGTTTTGCGTGGTGGAAAGGCCGTTCATCACCTTGGAGGCGTAGTCGTAAGTCACGCCGTTGCGGGTGATGGTGGACAGAGTCGTCGGCAGATACTCGGCAGCTACGATGTACTTCGTGTACTGGCTCCAGTTGGGGTCGGTGATGTAGTCGGTGTAGTATTCCGGAAGCACACGAATGCGGAATTTGTCGCTCACACCGTCGAAGACGTTCTCGCCGATGAACACCTGCGAGGGCTTGATGGCTTCGTAGTGGTTCGTTCCGTCGGTGACCAAATAGAACATGGACAATTCCTCCAGATTAGAGCATCCCTTGAAGGTTTCGCTGGGGATGGCAAGCGAAAGGCCGGTCTTGGCGTTGCCCGTACCGCTGGCACAGTCCTCAAAGACAATCGTCTTGATGCACTTCTGGTTTTGGAAAGCATTACCGGCAAGGGCTATGGTCTTGTAGTTGTGGTAGTCGCCGATGTCGTTGTAAATACGGAGTTCGCCATCGTTCGAATCGATGTCGGAAGCAACGAGGTCTTTCGCAAAGACGTAGCTGATGGCGGCAGAGTTGCCGTACTCAAGCACCTTGGAGGGGGTGAAGTTGCGATAGTCGGCAGACCACTTGGCTATCAAGTTGCTCATTTCCTCGTTGTTGGAGTTGGTGTAGTGGGTCTTGCCGTCGTTGGTGGTGTAGTAGGAATAGCGCACACCCTTCACCTTGAAGTCGTTGTAGCCAAAGTCGGCAGAGTAGATGAGGTCCTTGTAGGCCGCCCAACCGTACTCCTTGTCGTTCTTGAACTCGTCGAGCATGTCGCGAGGCACCCAAATCTTCACGTTGGGAGAGTTGTCGAACACGCCCTTGCCGATGGGCATCTGGCTCGGATGGAGTAATTCCACGTGGTCTTTGTCGCGGTCGGAATAGAGCACCACGTTGAAAGCCGTGAGGTTCGGACAGTTGGCGAAGGCAGAGTCGCCAACGGCAATCACAAACGATTCGCTCGCACTGTCGGCAGTCTTCATGATTTCCTGGAACTGTACCTTCTTAACCTTTTCGTTGCCGTTGAAGGCTGAGGCCCAAATCTTGGTGGTGTTGTAGTCGTAAGTCTCGCCAATGTCCTGATAAATCCAGAGGATATACTCGTTGGAGGAGGTGAGGTAGCTGTTGTCAGCACCTATCACGTGCACTTGGCTTGAACCGAACACGCTTCCGTTGTTGAGTTTGATGACCGAACCGCGCTTGTCGCGTTTGCGGTCGTAGGCGTAGCGTGCGCCATATTCGGCATCCAGGTCCTCCGTACGCATAGATGTTGTGGGCACGATGCGGTCCTTGTAGGCGCTCCAAAGGGAGTCGGTGCAGAAGTCGTCGTAGTATTCGGCATCAACGTAAATCTTCGCATTGGGAGCATACTGGAGCATGTTCTTACCCTGCGGACGAACGTCCTTCGGGGTGAGCATGACGGTGTGGTCGGAACCAGCCTTCATGTAGTAACGCATGTAGAGTCCCTTGAGGGAAGAGTCGAAGGCATAGTCGGCAATCTCAATGTCGATCCAGTTGCAGGCGGTGGCCACGTTCTTCTGGCTCTTCACGTCGATGAAGTCGACCGTACCAGCACCCTTCATACTTTCAATGACGGAGGTCTTGTAGTCGTACGTAGCGCCTATGTCGGCATAGACGTGGTAGTCGCCGCCTTGGGTGCTCACACCGACAACCTTCGTTTCCGTAGCGCGGCCTTCCTCGGTGTTGACGTAGCGGCCGGTCTGTTCGTAGAGCACACCGTCTTCGGTGTATTTCGTATGGGACACTTCGCCCTTACCGTCGTTCGTACCCCAAATGGTACCCGTGGAGTTTGATTGTCCGTGGATTTCCACCTGGCCGGCGCTTTGGTCCACATAGCAGTCTACCACGTCGGTATCGCTGTTCTTGAGGTAGCCAATGATGCCGCCCACGTGTTTGTCGCCCCATACAACTGAGGGACCCATCACGAAACTCTGCGACACGGTGGCACCAGAGTGAAGCTCACCTACAATGCCGCCAATCTCCTGCTCGTGGGCTTTAATAGTGCCCTGGAAAGAACAGTAGCGTATGGCGGCACTCATGTCGGCCTTACCGGCAATACCGCCAATGTAGTAGGGTTCGCCTTGGCCACTACGAAGAAGTTGGCCGTTGGTGACGTGGCAGTTTTCAATGTAACCCACGGGAGTAGCATGACCCGTGTTTTGCGTGAGACAACCTACAATGAAACCAAGGTAGTTGTTGTCCTGCGTGAGGAGCGTGGGGTTGGAGAGGGTAAGGTCCTTGATGGAGCCATCCTTGACGTAACCAAAGAGACCGGCATACTGTTGGTTCTTGATGGTAAGGCTGTCGATGGTGTGGCCGTTACCTTCAAAGACGCCGCAGAAAGGTTTGCTCTCGGAACCCATAGGCGTAAACTCGCCAGAGGCAGACATGTTGATGTCGCTCATAAGGCGCGCTTTGGCTGAGGTTTCGCCGCCGTTGACCTTGGAAGCAAATTGCACAAGATTGGCGGGGGTGTTTATCTCGTAGTATCCGTTGAACTCTTCGAGTTCTTTGGAAAGCGTTTGGGCACCGCAAATGGTGCCTACGGCAGTGGCCGTGTCGGCCGTAGCATAGAGTTCAATGCTATCGGTGACGGTACAGCCCACGATGCTTGCTGCAATGGTGCGGCGATTTACCACACCGCAAATGCCGCCCACACCGTTCGTACCGGAAATTCGGGTGTTGCCTATCTTCGAAGCGTACACGTGACAACTGTCAATCGTCGAACGCTGCAGGTAGCCGACAATGCCACCCACGCCTTCGTGGTTGCTCATCACGTAACCGCTCATGGAGCAGTTCTTCACGAGGCTCTCGTCGCCGGCAGAGCCGCAGATGCCGCCCACCATGTACCACCTTGTGCCATTGCGGAGCGCAATGGGGTTAAGGACGGCGTTGCGCACATGGCAGTTTCGCACGGTGGTGGTGTAGGCGTTACCCACCACAACGGCCATCTGCGAGCCTTGCGTAAGGTGGGAGTTGCCCGTGTCGAGCGAGATGACGCTATCGGTTAGCAACTCAGGCTCGTCAATGATGAGGTTCTCAATGGTGGCGCTGTCGGTGCGGCCAAAGAGACCAGTTTCTACGAACGGACGAATTTTCAGTCCGTAGACAACGTGGTTCTTACCGTCGAACTTTCCCTTGAAGACGTGCGAACCTGAGTAGCCGGGCTGCACGCCGCCGATGGGGCGCCAGCACTTTTCGGGCAGGGACGAGAGGTAGACGTCGTTGTACAGACGGCCACAAATTTTGTTGTTGCCGTTGTACACTTCGTCTGCAAACCACTGCAAGTCCTGAGCAGAAAAGAGCATGTAGTAGCCGTCGCCGTCAGTGTAGTGTTTGTCGTCGGCATGGGCCGGCAACGCCACACTGGCAAGCAGCAGCAACGTCAGAAGCGGGAGTAACGCAAGGCGTCGCCCTCGTTTCTGCAATGCATAGAAAAGAGTGTTGAACATATAAAGTAATGAATTGAAAAAAATACTCAAGGGTTACATACCATTCGGAGCATGTAACCTTCTACAAAATTACAACCTCTAAAGCGCTCAGAATGTATGTAGATAAAAGGTTTAGGCTTTGAGAGGAAAAGATTACTATTTTAGAAAATACAGAATTTCTGTATTGTACGAGATATTGCAGTTTGTAGGCGCTTTTTGGGGGTTAAAGAGGAGGTGGTAAATGAGGGTAAAAACTTGTAGGGTGTTCAGAAATTTTGCGCGAGGAGCGGGCTTTACAATTCCGCTGATTATTTCATAAAAAACAAGGCCCAGAGCATTACTTGCCCTGGGCCATATAATTTGTCTATAAAGAATCGTTACTTGTTCAACTTCCAAGTGGCGCCGTCCTTCGTGTCTTTCACTTCAAAGCCGAAGGCAGCGAGTTCGTCGCGGATTTGGTCGCTGGTGGCCCAGTCCTTGTTGGCCTTGGCCTTTGCACGGAGTTCGAGGAGCAGGTTGACAGCCTTGCCGTAAGCCTCTTCGCGGTCGGCATTGCCGCCTTCGGCTTCGCTCTTCAAGCCGAGGATGTCGAAGACGAAAGTGCGCACCGCCGAGCGGAGTGCTTCAAGTCCGGCAGGGGTGATGGTCTGCTTCTTGTCGGCAAGCTGGTTGATGGTGCGGCAGGCATCGAAGAGATGGCTGATGACGATGGGCGAATTGAAGTCGTCGCTCATGGCCTCGTAGCATTTTTCGGCGAGCTCGTTGGCGTAAGCCTCGTTGAGCGTTCCGCCTTCTATGGCTTCAATGCGGTCGAGCTGTGCCACGGCATCCATCAAGCGGTCGAAGCCGCGCTTTGAGGCCTGAAGTGCTTCGTTCGAGAAGTCCACCGTTGAACGGTAGTGAGCCTGAAGGATGAAGAAGCGGATGGTCATGGGCGAGTAGGGCTGCTCGAGGAGCGGATGGTCGCCCGTGAAGAACTGCTGGAGCGTAATGAAGTTGTTGTAGCTCTTGCCCATCTTCTTGCCGGCAATGGTGATCATGTTGTTGTGCATCCAGTATTTCACCATCTGATGACCCATGGAAGCTACGGCCTGAGCAATCTCACACTCGTGGTGGGGGAACACAAGGTCCATGCCGCCACCGTGGATGTCGAACTGTTCGCCGAGATATTTGCGGCCCATGGCGGTGCACTCGCAGTGCCAGCCGGGGAAACCGTCGCTCCAGGGCGAAGGCCAACGCATGATGTGTTCGGGCTGCGCTTTCTTCCAAAGGGCAAAGTCCACCTGATGGCGCTTCTCGCCCACGCCGTCGAGTTCGCGGCTTGCATCGTGCACGTCCTCCAGGTTGCGACCGGAGAGTATGCCGTAGCGGTGGTCCTCGTTGTATTTCACCACGTCGAAGTAGACCGAACCGTTCGACTCGTAAGCATAACCGTTGTCGAGAATCTGCTTCACGAGTTCTTCCTGTTCGATGATGTGGCCCGTGGCGTGCGGCTCAATGCTGGGCGGAAGCACGTTGAGCGAATGCATGGCATCGTTGAAGCGGTTGGTGTAGTACTGCGCCACTTCCATCGGCTCGAGCTGCTCAAGGCGTGCCTTTTTGGCAATTTTGTCCTCGCCCTCGTCGGCATCGTGTTCGAGGTGACCCACATCGGTGATGTTGCGCACGTAGCGCACCTTATAGCCGAGGTGTTTCATGTAGCGGAACACGAGGTCGAAAGTGATGGCAGGGCGTGCATGGCCGAGGTGGGCATCGCCGTAGACGGTAGGTCCGCACACATACATGCCGAGGTGTCCCTCATGGATGGGCACGAACTCCTCTTTCCGGCGCGAAAGCGTATTGTAGAGATATACTTTGTGATCCATATTAAAAGTGTTTTTGTGATTTCAAAGGCAAAGTTAGTGCAAGGCGAGTGAAAAAGAGGATAGAAAAAGAATTTTTCTAATCTCTTTTTCCGAGCCGCAGCCTAACTTGCCCGAAGGGAAAGTTAGTGCAAGGCGAGTGAAAAAGAGGATAGAAAAAGAATTTTTCTAATCTCTTTTTCCGAGCCGCAGCCTAACTTGCCCGAAGGGAAAGTTAGTGCAAGGCGAGTGAAAAAAGGGATAAAAACGCATCATATTTCTTGGCAAACCACCATATCTACACCTCTGAATATCACAATGAGCCTATGCAGGCGAGTATTCTTTGCTTCAGTCCGTACCACTTCGGAGTCCGCATAGCGATTCACCTGAGCTGTGGCATCTGCCTTGAGCTTTTCCACCTGAGAGTCTGTTGTGTCGGCCTTGCAGTACTTTAGTTCCACAATGTAGGAATGCACCATGTCGGGATAGTTTTCCACGAGTGGGCGCAAAAATATATCAGCATATCCGTTTTGGTTGTCCAACTCGGAAATAGGGCGATAAAACATGTTCTGGCAAGTCATGGCAAGCGTAAAGCCATGTACGTAAGCCTCGCCCTTCTGACGGTCCCTTTGCGAAGAATATTGCTTGATGGTATCGGCTACGTAACGGAAATACGACTGATAGTCGCCATCGTAAGCCAAACCACTTTCAAGTTCTCCTTTCTCGTACGTGTCGTACGTAAGGTCGTTCTCCTTATAAGTACTCAGCAAGTAGGCATAAATCTGTTCACGCACCACCTCGTTGGGAATCACAAACTTCGTCTTTCCGCGGAATGTGCCGGAAATGGTTATCATGCCGAAGTAGAACAGCAGACTGACGAAATTGTCAGGATCGTTGATGCGCTCTGCGGGAAATCCCTTTTTCAGAGTACCTGTAACGAAACCTTGCGTCACAAGGCGCTGAACAATGCTGGCGTCGTTGGCAAACTCCTTGTCGTGACGAATGAGCATACGCAACTTGTTGTAGTCTATGCGGATGTTCTCCTCTATCATGAATCGGGGTATTCTGCACCGGTTGCTTATGTACTGGTCTATGAAGTAAAGAACCATAACCGTATTGTACATCGTCGTTTCGCCGTAAGCTTCTTCTGCAAAGCAATAGTTGTCATAGAACGGCTTCATAAGACGAATCAGTTCGTCTACCGAATGGTTAAAGGGACACACGCTAGCGTAATATGTCAACATGTCGCGCACCTCTTTCTCCGTGAAACCGGTCATCTCGTTGAACTCGGCGCTCAAAGAATAGTTCGTGCCAATGTTGAAACCGCTGGTAAGGTCGTCCATCGTCACAGGACTTACGCCGGTTACGAAAACTCGCTTCAGCGAAGTTGCCGTTGCCGATTTTACCGCATCGAAGAATAGGCGAAGATAGCCCTCGCCGTGGGTCTGCTTGCGGTAGCTCGTCATGTGCCGGGGTTCACCTAATATTTTGTTGGTAAAGTGGTCATACTCGTCAATGAAGAGATAGATTTGCTGACCCACCTTATTGCTCTCTCTACAAATATATAGCAGTTGGTCAATGCACCCTTCCAACTTGTTCATCTCATCCTTTGTTCCCTTGGGGAGAAGATGCTGATAAACATCACAAAAGTCATTGAACGCAAGATTGCAATTGGAGTCCAGGCCTTCCTTATAATCATCTATGCCTGCGGCAACAGCCGAAAAGTCAAGCCACAATACGAGGTATTTGTTGTGCTCCGGCGTAGGATTCTTGCCTATGTAGAGGTCGCCGAAGAGCGGCTCAAAGACGCGCTCTTTATTCACGTCATAGTAATTGCGGAGCATAGAGATTGTGAGACTTTTGCCGAAACGGCGGGGACGTATGTAGAAGAAGAACTTATTGGACGCCTCGACCTTTTCTATATAAGATGTCTTGTCCACATAATAGCAGCCCTCCATTCTTACGTCCTCGAAGTTCATCATACCATAAGGAATGCGCTTGCGATTTACATTCTTACTATTCTTGCTTGTATCTGCCATGTTTTACCAACAATTACATATTCGTTTCAAAGCTACAATTTTCTTTTTTAAAGCCAAAGGAAATAGGAAAAACAAGCTCTCACTACAATTCCAAATGATGTGTAAACGTACCCAGCAACGTGCATTCCACTAGATGCACCCCAATTTTTTAGTAATGTTCAAAAAATAACTTCCGCTGAATTTGCAAGCGCGGAGCGGGCTGAAAGCCCAGCAAGCCTATAGCCCAGGGCA
>CAVALA010000054.1:0-17593 GCA_963589615.1 Prevotellamassilia timonensis | reverse complement strand
GCAGGAAATTCTCTCGCTCCTGAAACGGCCCGACCTCACTTTCGCAGAGATTTCCCACCAGATGAATTTCTACAATCCTGCCCACTTCACTCGTTTTGTCACAAAACAAACAGGTAACTCCCCTACAGAGTTAAGGTTGAAACAGAAACTGGAGAAGAAATAAAATAGCTTGGGTGTGCAGTTTCGTGTTCCATTTTTGTCTGAAATGGATATCGCTTCTGCTTAATTCCAAAGGAAAATTTGCGCGAGAAGCGGGCTGAAGGCCCGCTCCTCGCGCTTTACAATTTACACGTTAAAGTTAAAACAAATACACAAAACTGCATACCCTAAAAAACTTGTGCAACTAAATTGTCGGATTTATTGTTGAGCATGTTTATTTGTGCGGATTCACAAAGGCTTTTGTATGCGTTAGCACACCCAATGTGCATGAGCCTCGCTTGTAGAGCACGAGGTTTTGAAAACCTCGCCCCCACAAGCGAGGCCCATGCGCTACGTTTCTTGCTAGCTGGCGGCTTACATCACGCACTTCAACACATCGCTGAAGCGATCTACGACTTTTGTGGCTTGGGCGCTGAGGAGTTCTTCGCGCGAATGATTGCCATAAGTCACACCGATGGTGCGGCACTGCGCACCACAGCCCATGCCGATGTCGAACGTGGTGTCGCCAATGACCCACGCTTGCTCGGGACGCATGGAGGTCCGCTCCAAAAGTTTCAACACGGCCTCGGGATGGGGCTTTGCCTTCTCCACATCTTCACACGCTACGATGTGCGACATATAGGGAAGAATGCCGAGTTCGCGACACATGCTCTTCACGCTTTCGTGTCCGCGGCTGGTGGCGATGCATAGCGTGTAGCCCATCTCGTGGAGCGTGCGGAGCGTTTCCTTCACTTCGGGGAAGAGCGTGACGCCCTTGTTGCCAACGGTCTCAAAGAGTTCGCGGTAAGTGTCTACGGCTTCTGTGAGTTTCTCGCCGTCAATGCCGGCCAGATCGGCAATGCTCTGCACAAGGGGAAGACCTATGGTGCGACATATGGCGGCATCGGAAGGCACAGGATAGCCACAACGCTCAAAGGTTGCCGTCATGGTACGGACTATGCCGCGTGAGGTGTCGGCCAACGTGCCGTCGAAGTCGAGTATCACGAGTTTGCGCGACAAGGTGAAGCGTACACATGCTCCTTGTCCGTCAAAGGCCGTAATGGGCGGACAGCATTTCGTGAGACTGACGTCTACGCTTTCTGCTTTTTCAAAGCGCTTCAGCAGGCTGTGCGCTATGCGGAACGCCACGTGCTCCAGCAAGGCTGAGGGCACGCTCATCTGGCGGCGTACTTCTTCGACAGCCTCAGCATAGTTTGCCGTAGCTTCTAGTTTGTCGTGGAGCAATGCACCGACTGCGGCGGCATTGGGCAGATGGAGCGTGACGTCCACTTCGTAGTCCTGTCCCACTTCCCGTTCCTGCGGCACAACGCCGTGGAAAGCATGAAAGCGGAGCCCTTTCAATGATATATCCATTCGTATTTTTTTTGTCATTTATGCAAGAAGGGAGCTTCATCGGCTCCCTTCTCGTAGTTTGTTCGATTATCCACAGCGGCTTGAGCCGCAGTGTTTGCAGATGAGGCAACCCTCTTGGTAGACGAGCGCTTCGTGGCCACAGTTGGGACACTTCTGTCCATGTGCCACGGTACCGTCGACCACATATTTCTTCAAGGCACGGCTCACGCCGACCTTCCACGTGTTGATGTTCTCGCTCTCAAGCTGAAGAGAGTTGACGAGTTTGATGACGTTCTCGATGGGCATGCGGTAACGAAGCACGCCGGAGATGAGTTTGGCGTAGTTCCAGTATTCCTTGTTGAACTTTTCGGAAAGTCCTTCTACGGTCATCTTGTAACCGCGTTTGTTTTCGAACTGGAAGTCGTAGCGCTTTGAGCCGTCGGAACAGATGGTTTTGATGATGCGTCCGCGGTTCACGCTCTTCGGCAACACGATGCCTTCTTCGTCGTCCTGCAAGCCGGTGAATATTTCATAGGGGTGTCCATCGAGCAAACCGACGAAAGCCACCCATTTCTCTTTGTTGTTTTGGAAGCGTACCACGTCGCACTCCAACACCTCGGGGCGACGCTCGGTGACTACCGGCATAGGCTGAAGAGAAGGCTTTTCGTTCTCCGTTTCGGCTTCAGCCTTCTGCTTCTTCTCCGTCTTTTGTGTGCTGACGAGCACGCCGGCACGCGACCCGTCGCGATAGATGGTGCAACCTTTGCAGCCGCTGCGCCAAGCTTCTTTGTAGAGTCGGTCCACGAGTTCTTCGTCCACGTTGTTCGGCAGATTCACTGTGACGCTGATGCTGTGGTCCACCCATTTCTGAATGGCGCCTTGCATGCGCACTTTCATGAGCCAGTCGACGTCGTTGGCCGTGGCTTTATAATAAGGAGAACGGCAGACGAGTTCGTCTATCTCCTCTTGCGTGTAACGCTGAGTTGTGTCGATGCCATTGGCTCGCATCCATTCGAGGAACTTGTGGTGATAGACGATGTATTCCTCAAAGCTGTCGCCGTTTTCGTCGGTGAAGTCCACGTGAACATCAGCGTCGTTGGGGTTCACCTTGCGGCGGCGTTTGTAGACGGGGAGGAATACGGGCTCTATGCCGGAGGTGGTCTGCGTCATCAGACTTGTCGTACCCGTCGGGGCTATGGTAAGACAAGCAATGTTGCGGCGTCCGCATTTCTGCATCTTTTCGTAGAGCGCTTCGTCGGTTTCCTTGAGGCGGAGCACGAACGGATTGTTCTTTTCGCGCTCGGCACTGTAGACGGGGAAGGCACCGCGTTCGCCGGCCATCTCCACGGAGCTTCCGTAGGCAGTAAGGGCAAGCGTACGCTGCACGTTGACGGCAAAGTCTGTAGCCTCCTGCGTGCCGTAGCGCAGTCCCAAAGCGGCGAGCATGTCGCCTTCAGCGGTAATGCCGAGTCCGGTGCGTCGGCCCAGTGCGGTTTTGTGTTGTATCTTTTCCCACAAGTGGCGTTCGGTGTGCTTCACGTCTTCGCTTTGCGGGTCGGAGTCTATCTTCGCAAGGATGTGGCTGATTTTTTCCTCTTCAAGATCAATGAGGTCGTCCATCAGACGTTGCGCGCTTCGGATGTGCGACTTGAACCGGGCTAAGTCGAATTCGGCTTCGGGTGTGAACGGATTCTTCACATAGGAATAGAGGTTCACGGCCATCAGTCGGCAACTGTCGTACGGGCAAAGGGGTATTTCGCCGCAAGGGTTTGTGCTCACGGTGCGGAAGCCGAGGTCGGCGTAGCAGTCGGGGATGCTTTCGCGAAGAATGGTGTCCCAGAAGAGCACACCGGGTTCGGCACTCTTCCAAGCGTTGTGGACAATCTTTTTCCAAAGCGCAGCAGCGTCAACGTCTTTTTCGACGAAAGGACTTTGGCTGTCTACGGGGAACTGCTGATGGTACGTACGGCCCGCTATGGCGCAGTTCATGAACTCATCGTCAATCTTTACGCTTACGTTGGCGCCGGTGATTTTTCCCGTTTCCATCTTGGCGTCTATGAAGTCTTCGGCTTCGGGATGACGGATGCTGATGCTGAGCATTAGGGCACCGCGGCGTCCGTCCTGTGCCACTTCGCGCGTGGAATTGCTGTAGCGTTCCATGAAGGGGACAATGCCGGTGGACGTCAGCGCAGAGTTTTTCACCGGACTACCTTTGGGGCGGAGTCCTGTGAGGTCGTGACCCACGCCGCCTCGGCGCTTCATGAGTTGCACTTGCTCTTCGTCTTGCTTCATGATGGCCCCATAGGAATCGCCATCGCCTTCCACGCCTATCACAAAGCAGTTGGAGAGGGAGGCTACCTGGTGGTCGTTGCCAATGCCCGTCATGGGCGAACCTGCGGGGACGAGATAGCGGAAATGGTCGAGGAGAGAGAATATTTCTTCTTCGCTCAGCGGGTTGGGATATTTCTTCTCAATGCGTGAGAGTTCGCGCGCTAAGCGTCGGTGCATGTCCGTAGGACTCTGTTCGAAAATGTGACCGAACGAGTCCTTCATGGCATATTTGTTCACCCATACGCGTGCTGCGAGTTCGTCGCCGTTGAAATAAGCCAATGAGGCCTTATAGGCTTCATCGTAGGTGTATGTAGTCATATGTTTTCTGTTGTGATGTAATGGGGCATAATCAGCGCAACTGCGCTATTTCGTCTTCGCTCAGCGCAAGCGCTTTGCAGACCATTGTGCGGTCCATACCAGCAGCAAGCAGCGCGCGAGCATTGGACAAGCGTTCTTCGGCACGACCTTTTTCGAGCCCTTCAGCCAGACCTTCTTCGCGACCTTCCGCCAAGCCTTCAGCCAAGCCCTCTTCGTAGCGTCCGTCCTGAAGCGTTACCTGCGAACTTATGGCATCCCAAAATTTGTCGTAAGAGTAGAGTTCCGAAGCCGTAAAGGCCGACTCCCGCACCTGCGTCAAAGCTTTGTGTATTTCGGGATTATCTTCCAGTTCGCGCGGCACTTTCTGCGTTTTGTTGTTTATTTCCGTAAGGAACCGTAGCCACAACACAGCCATACGCTTTTCCGTCATCGTGTCGGGACGGAATTTGGGAAGTTCAAGAAACGTCAAATGCAGACCATCTATTGTTTTGTCGCTGTACTTGTCGTGCACAATGGCGTAGTCGTGACGAAAGTCGGGCACGTCGGGTTCAAAGACTGCGTTCACAAAATTGAGTGAATAGACAGGCTGCAGCAATTTGTAATTTTGCCCATTGCCAATCTGCGTAACATAAGCTTTCGATGCATTGAAGAGCACACGCTGCTTGAAAGCCGTGGTCCACTCCATCTGCATTTCAACCACAAATTGCCGTCCGCGATTGTCCTTGCAACGCACGTCTACAATGGTGTTCTTCAGCAACGGGCTCACCGGGTAGAGTTCACCTGGAAGGTACTCTACGCTCTCCACAAGCTGGCCCTCATCAAGAGGGAGGAGTGCGTTGAGCAGACTCATGAGCAAATCTGGATGGTTGCCAAATATTTTCTTGAAGGTCAGGTCTGCCTTCGGGTCAAGATATCGTTCCATAGGTTTCTATGCGTTTCTGTTTTTTGTGGAAAGGTCCTACCGCGAGTGCGCGTTCTCATTCCTTGAAGTAGACTCTCTTCACACGGGTGCTGACGGTTGTCAACACTTCGTAGGGAATGGTGTCGAGCAAGTCGGAAAGTACGGTTACGGGGAGGTTGTCGCCGAAGATTTCCACGCTGTCGCCTTCTTGGCAGGGTATGTCCGTCACGTCTATCATGCACACGTCCATGCAGATGTTGCCGAGATAAGGTGCTTTGTGTCCGTTCACGAGGCAGTACCCTTTGCGGTTTCCGAGATGGCGGTTGAGTCCGTCGGCATAGCCAATAGGAATGGCTGCCACGCGTGAAGCGCGGTCCACGAAGGTGCGACGCGAATAGCCCACACTGTCGCCTGCGGGCACGTCGCGAATTTCGAGTATCGTGGTGCGGAGCGAAGTGACGTTCGTGAGCCGTCGGTTGTCTATGGGGTCTATGCCGTAGAGGCCGAGGCCGAGGCGTACCATGTCGAGGTGACGTTCCGGGAAACGTTCTATGCCGGCACTGTTACAGATGTGGCGGAGTATCTTGTGGGGGAATGCGGCTTGGAGGGTCTTTGAGGCTTCGTCGAAGAGCTTGAACTGCATGGCTGAGAATTCGTCGAAGTCGGGCGAGTCGGAGCCTACGAAGTGGGAGAATACGGAACGGGGAATGACTGCCGTCTGGTGCTGCAAGCGGTCTATGAGCACAGGCATGTCGGTCTTCGGATTAAAGCCGAGGCGGTGCATGCCTGTGTCGAGTTTCACGTGGACGGGGAATCCCTGAATGCCTTGCTTCTCGGCGGCACGGATAAGGGCTTCGAGGAGTTTGAAGCTGTACACTTCGGGCTCGAGGTCGTATTCGAAGAGGGTGTTGAAAGCCGACATTTCGGGATTCATCACAATGATGCCACACGTGATGCCGGCACGTCGGAGGTCTGCGCCCTCGTCTGCCACGGCCACGGCAAGATAGTCCACGCCGCGGTCCTGCAGCGTCTTTGCCACTTCCACGGCTCCTGCACCGTAGGCCGAAGCTTTCACCATGCAGGTTATCTTCGTTTCGGGCTTCATGAAGGAGCGGTAGAAGTTGAGATTCTCGGCTATGGCTTCGAGGTTGACGTGGAGCGTCGTTTCGTGCACTTTCAGCGAAAGGGCAGCGGTGATCTGTTCAAAGCCAAACGAGCGTGCGCCTTTCACGAGCACCATCTCGTTGCTCAGCGTGTCGAGCATTCCGCTCTCGAGCAGTGCCTGGCTCGTGGGGAAGAAGGTTTTCTTCACCGTAAAGAGGCTGTGGGCGGCAGAGACGTCGGGACCAACGCCGATGAGGCGGTCTATGCCGCGATGGGCTATCATGTCGGCCACTTTGGCGTAGAGTTCGTCGGAGGGTATGCCGCTTTGGAGTATGTCGGAAAGGATGAGCGTGCGCGCCTTTCCTTCCTGTTCGGGACGGCGGTTCACGAAGTCGAGGGCTATGTCGAGCGAAGCCACGTCGGAGTTGTACGTATCGTTTACCACACTGCATCCTCTCACGCCCTGCATCACTTCGAGACGCATGGCCACGGGTTCAAGGCGCAGCATGCGGCGCGCTATTTCGTCGGCCGGGATGTGGAGATAGAGGCAAACGGCAAGGCAGTGTATGGTGTTGGCGGCTGACGCGCAGTCGGTAAAGGGAATGCGCATCTCGCCGTCGGTGCCGAGGTAGGCGTAGCGGATGCGGGTGGAATCGTCACACGGTTCTATGCTCTTTATGTACAGCGGGCAGTTGGGGTCGGCTTCGGACCACGCGAGCTGATCGCCCTTAAACATGGTGGTCGCTACACACTCGCGGATAGTGGCATCGTCGGCGCAGTAAACAATTACGTCGGCATCCTGGAAGAGGCTGAGTTTTTCCTGACATTTTTCCTCTACCGTGGCAAAGTTCTCCTGATGTGCCGGACCTATGTTGGTCATCACGCCTATGGTGGGCTGGATGATGGCACGGAGCGCCTGCATCTCTCCGGGTTGCGAAATGCCGGCTTCGAACACACCGACCTGGCTGTGCTCGTCGAGTAGACATACGGAGAGGGGCACACCCACTTGCGAATTGTAGGAACGGGGCGAACGGGTCACGTGGAGCGATGGACTGAGCAACTGGTAGAGCCATTCCTTCACTACGGTCTTGCCGTTGGAACCTGTCACGCCGATGACGGGCAGTTCAAACTCTTCCCTGTGGCGCTCTGCCAAGCGTTGCAGGGCTTTGAGCGGACTTACCACGAGGAGAAAATTGGCTTCGGGGTAAGCCGTTTCGCGCTCTTCGGGCACCTGTCCCACCACGAAGTTGCGCACACCGCGACGGTAGAGGTCGGCAATGTAGCGATGGCCGTCGCCGAGTTTGGTGCGGAGGGCGAAGAAGAGTGTGGTTTCGGGAAATGCCAACGAACGGCTGTCGGTGAGCAGCCAGTCTATTTCGGTCGCGTTCGAACCGAAACGGCGTGCGCCGATGAGGGCGGTTATGTTTTCTATTGTGTAATGCATTTGGATATGCTTTTATTTTCAGTGTAACCCCAGTTGTGCTTCAAGACAGCGGAAGGCAGCCAGGCGCTCGGCCTTTCGTGCTTCGAACTTTTCATATTCTGCCCCACACTTGCGTATGGGGCGGTGGGCTTCCATGCGAAGGAGCGCTTCTTTCTCGCGGGCGAAGTTGGCCAGCCGGGGCGTGAAAGCCCACGTGCGGAACGTTTGCCACACGTAGTCTACGGCCTGCGCCGAGGGGTGGAGCATGTCGGCATCGTAGAAGCGGTAGTCGCGGAGTTCGTCGTTCAGTATTTCGAAAGCGGGGAAGTAGGCGGTCCACGTGGGGTGAGCCGTGCAAAGGCTGTCTATGAGGAGCAGCAGCCGCGCTTTGATGAGCGCATTGCGGTGCATGCCGCACTTGGCGCAACGATACGGACTGAGGGTGAACACCACGCGCAGACTGTTGCGCTGCTGCTTGAGCGAAGCGAGGAGCGCGTTCCAGTGGCTGAAGGTCTCTTCGGCATCGGCGGTCTGCTCTTCAAAGAGAGCGGCAGGCTGCTTGTGGCAGTTTGCCACCACCGTGTCCCGACCGTCGGACTTAAGGACATACACGCTGTCGGTGCTGAAGGTCACCACGAGCAAGTCGGTCTCTTGCCACAGGGCGTGGGCTTGCTGCCACGCCTGAACGAGGCGTTCATGGAGGACGTCGCGGCTTTCTGCCGAAAGTTTCGTCGAGCACATCCAATTGCTCCATGCTCCGTCGGCTGTGCAGAAGGTATGACGCTCAAGCCCCGATGCTTCGTACGTTTCGGCGCTAATGGTCTCGAGCACGCGGGCTATGGAGAGCGGGTTATAGAGCACGCCGAATGGATTGGTCAAAACGTGTCCTTCGGGCAGTGCCGTCTGCAACCGTTCGCCGATGTGGTCGGCAAAGCAGGAGCCGAGGGAGAGCACGCGGGTGTCAACGTCGAGCAGTGAAAATGTTTCTGTCAGTTTTACGGGGGTTCGAAATTCCATATAGTCTTTATCCAGCCCTTTTTCCGAGCCTACTGCAAAAGTACTATTTTTAGTATCGGCAAGAAAATATGTTACGCATAAAACATTTTGGTTTTTCCCTTTGACGTAACTTTGCCTTGCTTTTTTACCAACGTCCAAACTTCTTATTCCCCTATGAACATTCTTTTCCTTTCCGACATTCACGGCTCGCTTCCCGCGCTCGATGCTGTGCTTTCCTTTTACGACGCCCACCACTACGACCTGCTTGTCCTGCTCGGCGACATCCTCAACTACGGTCCGCGCAACGGACTGAGCAAGGGACTCGACCCGCAAGCTGTTGCGGAACGGCTCAACGAACGTGCGGCAAACATTGTCTGCGTACGTGGCAACTGCGACTCGGAGGTGGACCAGATGCTCCTCTCGTTCCCCATTCAGAGCACCTATTCGCTCGTGGTGAACGACGGACTGCGTTTCTTCATTACCCACGGCCATGTCTACAACGAGAAGAACCTCCCGAAGGCTCCCTCGTGCGACGTGTTCGTCTACGGCCACACGCATCTCTTCACGCTTCAGGCAGCACGTCCAGAAGAGGGTCGTCCGGCCATTCTCAACACGGGTTCGCCCACCTTCCCCAAAGGTGGAAACGTGCCCACGTTCGCTACCTACGAAAACGGCACGCTCTCGCTCCGCACGCTCACCGGCGAAGCCATTGAACAGTTGAAGTTGGTGTAAAGAGTGGGCCTGATTGATCGACAAAAACCGAAAAAACTCCCTGTGGTGGGCAAACTCTTCGAGTTTTTGATGGTATTTGTTATGAAGTGCTTACGTAAGCGAGCTTACGACGCACTGCATAACAAATGCCATCAGTGCCGTTCCGGCACTTGCCCACCACAGGGCAAAAACCACGCCTTCGGCTAAAAAACCGCTGCGCCAACCATTCCGCTAATACATCAACAATAAAATACCATGAACTATCACATAAACAAACTTCGCGACTATGATCCTTCCTTGTGCGAAAAGCTAAAGCGATATTGCTATGATCTGAATGGATTTTGCCAATTGGTTCATCGTGAATTAGGGCCTTACCTAAATGAGTACATGTACCAAGATGCGCTGGAAATTATTCTTAAAGAGAATAGCGTTCCACACATTAAGGAATATTACTTCTCCGTTAAATTCCATAAGCAAGAAATCCAACATAAGCACTACGCAGATTTCTTAATACGTGATAAGGTTCTCATAGAGTGTAAAGCGGTAACAAGCATAGGGCCTGAACAACGACAACAATTGTGGAATTATATGCGTCTAACGAAAGTACGCATCGGCATACTCTACAACTTTGCACCTATTCGTGACCAATGCGAGCACTACTATCTTGACACCGACACCAACGTTATGTACGTCTTTTAGCAAAGAGATAGTTTATGAATGCAGTGTCTTTCAAATCTTCTATTTCCATTAGAAGAACGTAGTATGTCGGCGAAGCGGTTTTTATGGTTTTTGCCTTGTCTGTTTTCTGAGTGGCGAAAGCCACTGTCGGGAAGTCTTGGTCTGGCTATCGAGAGCTTGCTCTCGTAAAGACAGAACAAGACTTTCCGACAAGCCGAAGGCTCAGAAAACAGACAAGGGGTTTTTCTCCTGTTTTTGTCAAAACTATAACATATTCATTCACATAGCTCATGAACTCCCAATCATCTCTCGAACAGCTCTACGTGGAAGGGCGGTTGAGCCAGCGTGCGCTGAAGTGTTGCCGCCAGGCACGCTTGCTGACGGTTCGCGACGTGGCGCTTTACCACCGCGACGATCCACGCTACCTTACACTTGCAGGATGCGGCAAACAAACGCGGCGCGAACTGAACACGCTCATCAAGGAAGCCTACGGCCGCTTGGCGCTGACAAGCGCACAACTGGAAGAGCCCGCTATGGCGTCGGCAGAAGAGGGTTCGTGGCAAAGCCGTTGGGAGGCGGCAGCGTCGTCGGTGCAGGACTTCGTTTCCACCGTCGACATTCCCGAAGGTAGCGCTGCAGCGGAATGGCAGGAAGAGGGAACATTGACGAAGGGCGACGTGGCTTTTCTGCGCAAATGCACGGACTACGCCACGCTGATTCTTTCGCAAAGGGGCATCCCCCACTCCACCGCCGAACTGGCGCTTCACCAATGGTTCCTCAAACAGTGGAACGCACAAACCTCGCTCCCGCCCCACCGCAAGATGCTCTTTGAGGAATTGCTGCAAAGGTTGTGATACGACCTATGGTAGAGAGTTTAACGTGTCACAACTCTACACAATACAAAACGAACCGCTCGCTAAAGGCTTGAAAAGTCTTTTAGCGAGCGGTTGTCTTTAGGCATTAGCTATGCCTCGTGTAGAGCGTGACGTTTGGGAAACGTCACCCCCATAGAGGGCACAGCACGCAAAAAAAATCGTAACGGCTGCAACTCATCTGCACATTTGCACATCTGCACATTTGCACATTTGCACATTACCTCACCATCACCTTCTGTGCGCGCTGCGTCTTGCCGTCCACAGTGAGTTGGACGAGGTAGATGCCGGGAGCGAGGGGAAGGCCGGTGTTCACGCGTTGACCACCTACGGTGTAGGCTTCCATGCGGTCCACGCTGGACGAAGTGTGCAAACGGCGGTCGGCGGTGCTGAAAGCAACAACAGAGGCTTCCGAGCCGACGGTTGTCTGAGTTTGCTGAATGCCCGTCACGTAGCTATTCGTGCGGTTACTTCCGGCGTTGAGCACGGAGTTGTTGCGGAGGTTCGAAGCGTCGTAGTAGTGAACGAAGGCAATGACCTGCATGTTCTTCGTCTTCCACGTGTCGGCAATCTCCACTTCGGGATACGTCACGCTAAACTCCGAACCGCTGGCAAACGTAAGCTGGTCGCCGAGGTTGGCGGTGTTGAGCTGCTTGCGGATGATGCCGTTGTGGCGGAAACGCTCCACGAGGTCGGCAGGTGCGTCGTCGGCATCGAGGCCGTCCTGGATGTATTCCGTGGTGGGGATGCTGTCCTCCACGAAATAGGTGGTGAGATAAACGGGCGTACCGTTTGCCACAATCTGGCGGTTCACCGCACCACGAACCGTGCAACGGAGTTTGCCGTCCGTCATGTCGGCGTCGACGAGCACCTTCGCCATGGCGGGTTGGTTGGCAGCCTCCACAATGTCGTTGAGGTAGTTGGTGTAGGTGGGTTCGCCGTGGGCAGCCATCACGGCATAGTTCTGTCCCGTAAGGTACGAACGGTTGTAAGTGATGGCGGGGTTGAACGTGCCTTGGTCGCCGAAGAGGTAGAGGAGGTCTTTGTCGGCCTGGATGGTGAAGGCGTCGCGGTTGTTGTAACCGGCGTGGTGCGCCACGTAGAGGTTGGGCTTGGCGTAGACCTCACGCGCCTGGTCGAGGTAGTAGGCGAGGTAGGGGCAGTTGGGACACTTCTGCTCCGTGAACTCTTCCATGAGGGGAATGCGCACAAAGGCGTCGCGCGTCACGTAGTGGGTCGTTGTGCCGGGGCATCCCGTCTGGGCTGCTGCGCCGTCCATCTGCGAAACGCTGAGCGAGAGTTGCTGCGCAGGACCTTCTGCAGCACCGGGGGCTACGGAGAGGCTTACCACACGGCCGTCGTAGGCAGCGAGGGGCGAAGCGAGGCTTACGTCCACGGTGTGGGCTTCGGTGTCGCCGTCGCCTTTTACGGAGAGGACGAGGCTGTTCACGCTCTGCGCGCTCTGGTTGTGGAGATAGACTTTCATGCTCACGGGCACGGAGGGTTCCACGGTGAGGGGTGCACTGGCTACGATGGCATAGGCCGTACGTTGAAGGTCGGCGGCGGCATCGTCTTCGAGGATGGCTTGGATGAGGGGCGTGCCGCGGTCGGTATATTCGGTCCACGTGCCGTCGCTTCCGAGCTTCATCCAGCACGAACCGGGCACGCTGACGGAGTTGTAGGCTACCACGGGGTAGGCACTGCCGCGCAGTTCGTTCACGCCGTAGCCCACGTAGAGTTTCTCCGAGCCTATGGTCACGGGGGTGTCGAAGTAGATGTCGTTCCAACCTTCGGCGAAGTCGGTGTACTTACGCACGGGTTTGGCGGTGGCGAGGTCGCCTTGGATGACCTGCACGTAGCTCCACTCTTCAAATTCTTGTTCGTAGGCGGTGCGCAGACAGCAGCGCACGCCGATTATCTTTTTGCCTTTGAGGCGTTGCAGGGCGAGGTCTACGGAGGGGTCGAGACACACGGCGGTACTGAGAAATCCGTTCTTGCCGGAACCCAGACCGGACACTTCGTTGCCGTCGGGGGTGATGGCGGGTGAATAGCCGTAGTAGACCTTGCCGCTCTGTGCCGCTCCGCACAGGGCGGTCACGGCAAAGAGGAGGGTAAGGAGGGTTTTCTTGATGTTCATGGGAGTTGATTAATGTGCAAATGCGTGGCTTTGCCAATGTGCAAATGTGCAAATGAGGTGCGCATGGGGGCGACGTTTTCAAAACGTCGCGCTCTACACGTCGTTTCAAAGCGAAGCACACAGAACCGTCTGCCGTGTAGAGCGCGAGGTTTTGAAAACCTCGCCTCCATAAAGAGGCCTTAGCGCACTTCTTTCGTCACTACGCTCTTGCCGTTGACAATTCTTTTCACGAGATATACGCCGGGAGCGGGCTTCTCGTTGGTGGGAAGCTGAACGCCGGAGGTGGTGTAGACAGCCACTACGCGACCCGTAGAAGAAGCGGTGGCGTCGGCAATGCCGGCAGGAGGCGTGAGGAGACATTCGGTGGAGTTGATAACCTGGCGGTGGTCGGCAGCGTTCTGCTCACCGCGGTTGATGAAGGCAATGACACCGAGTTTGTCGGCAGCCCACTTGGAAGAGATGCGCTGGTCGAAGTGCTGGTGAAACTTGCCGTTCTCCGTTGTGATCTCTGTGCCGAAGAGGGGAGTGAGGCGACGGCGGATGACGCACTCGTGGGTATACTCACCACCATATTTCTCTTCCTCCGACTCGTCCCAGAACTTCTGGCTCGTGCTCTTCACGTCGTGTTCCACGAGGTATACGCTGAGGTAGAGGGGTTCGCCTTCGGGCATCACGCCGTCGGCAATGTCGCCGTCCACGTCGATGCTCACGGCTTTGGCGTCATCGTTCACACTACCCGAGGCGGTGACGGCGGCAAAGGTGGGGGTGTTGAGAATCTGCGCGTAGACCTGCGAGCCAGCTTGGTCGTAGAGGGTATGGCCCACGGTGGCGAGGCGACCGGGAGAACCCCATGCAGAGTAGGAGTAGGTGTTGCGGTCTATACTCTCGGCGGGGATGTAGACGAGCGTACTGTCGTTGTTGAGAAGGGCGAGTTGCATGGTGATGGCATCGTCGCTCTCGGAGCCGGTCATAAACTGATCTTCGTTGTGCACACTGATCACAGTGTAGCGGTCACGCATATCGCCAAGGCCGGAAGTGATGTAGCCGTAGTAGGTGGGTCCGTACACGCTGTTCTCATTGGTGTAGAACTCAATGAGGGGTCGCTTCACGTACTTTGCGGCCACGTCTTTGGGTACGGCAATCTGGTCGATGGCGGCAGAGAAAGGCTTGGTGGGCACTTCGCCGTTGACGTAGTTGAACGTGTAGGTGGCAGGACCTGACTTGAAGCAGTGAACGGGTATGTTGTACTTGGCGCTGTAGCCTGGAGCAATGGGAGTTTGGAGTTCAAACTCTTCGCTCCACACGGAGTCGCCTTGGGTGCACTGGATGCCGATGGAACCGATGTCGTTGGTGCCTCGGTTGTAGATGCGCACTTGGGTGGCGGTGGTGGAGTCGGCACGGGTGAGGATGTCGTACTGGAAGGTGGGCACGCTCACAATGTTGTGGAACTTGCCTTCAGCATCTTCTACCGTGGCCATGAGGGCGAGCTGTCCCATTTCGTTAAGGTCGCGCCAGATGGGGTTGCCGTTGGCGTCGTTGTCGCCTTCCTGATAGAGAAGGCAGGAGTTCTTCACGTTGTGGGGATAGAGCGTGGGAAGGTAGTTGCCGGTGGTGAGTTTAAGGGTGAGGCCGAGGTAGAGGCTGTCCATGTCGGCAGTGATTTCGATGCCTTTGTCGAGCTTCACGGTGTTCCAACCCACGGAGTTGGTGGGGGTGAACTTGGCGGAAGCGAGGTCGGTGCCGTTGATGTCCTCACGCACGAAGGCTTTGACGGAGGGTTTGTAGGAACGGTTGTTCCAACCTACCTGGAGGGAACGGATCACACCGCCCACGTAGTTGCCCAGATGTTCTTTGGTGAGGAGCACGGCGGCGCCAACGTTGCTGTCGGCTTCGGGGGTGATGCCGTCGCTCTCGTAGATATAGTCTGAAACGCTGCAGTAGCCTATGGAGATGGCGTCCACACTGGTGGCGCGAGCAGCGAGGGGACGGGCAGCAGTCTCAGCAGCGTTTGCGGCGGTAGTAATGGCGGGGGTAAGTGCGGTCAAGGGCACGACTGCAGACTTTGCAGCGTGGTGCTGTAGCCATGCGCTCTGTGCCGAAGCGGCAAAGGGCATGGCTAGTACGAGGGCTCCAGAGAGGAGCGCACGGGAGAGTAGTGTTTGTGGCATAAGCGGAAACTTGTGTTTGAGTTGTCTGTTGTTTGGGATGAATTCTCGGTTTATGGTTACAAAAGTAAGCATTTCCCTCAAAGGGAGCATACAGAACGTAAGCATTATTCGGAATTTTATGCAAATATGCAAATTAGGCTTCGCCAATGTGCGAATGAGGCTTCGCCAATGTGCGAATGTGCAAATGTGCAGATGTGCAAATGAAGGATGCTTTGCGCAAACGTTGCGTTGCTTATGGGGGTGCAACGCATGGGGGTCACGTCTCCGACGTGACGTTGAGCGCGATGGAACAAGGCGAAGCACGCAAAAGCATCCGTGATGCCCGTGTAGAGCGTCACGTCGGAGACGTGACCCCCATGCGCTACGCACGCAAAACCGCCCGTGAAGAGCGATGAACGTTTGCTCACCACACCTCACGGGCGGAATTTAGTAATGTTCAAAAAATGTGCAACTTATTTTTTGCACGTTACCTATATTCGTGTGCAATGCGCATTACTTGCGCAGCAAACGCGCACGGTAGTTCTGGTTGATGATGGCTTGGGGAAGGAGGTCGCCGTAGACGTTGTACTTGAACACAGCTCTTTGGGTACGTAAGCCTACATAGTCCATGAACACGATGCCCGTAGGACCGACGTTTTCGCTTTCGCACAAATAGTTGTAGAACGGAGGGTTCACGTTGGCAGCATTGTAGATATACTCCCATGCAGCACCCACCGAACCGCTATAACCCGAGGTGTAGTTGGCTGCCCAAGGGAAGCCGTTCGTACCGTCGACGAAGGTTTTGGTGGTCTGGTAAAGGGCCTTCATCAGACTGAGTTTCTCGGTTCCACCGTCGCCGGAGTATTTGTAGTAGTCCTGCACGTAGTACTTGGAGGTCTGGCCGTTGGCGCTGAGCGAAGCTTCGCCGCTAGAGCAATAGGGAAAACTCTGAACGAGGGCGGCCTTCTGACGGCCGGGGTAGTCGTTGCGCGTGAAGATGATCAACTTGCCGCGACACTCGCCGATGGTCAGGTCGGGATGCCACTGGACTATGATGTCGTCGTACTTTTTCAAGGCATTGGCTATTTCGTCCCACTTGTCGGCATCCTTATCCGTCAGAAGGAGTTTTTCGCTTTCGTGGCGTAACTGCATGATGACAAACTCGCCAGGGTTGGCTGCAAGTTTCGACTTAAACATCGAAAGCACGTCGTCCAAACTATAGCTTGTCATAGTGAAGCCGTGCCACAACCACATTTCCTTCTTTGAAGTACGATATGCGGGACGAATATCGAAGGCACGGATGCCCATATTGAACTGTTCTTCAAGCGTCAAACTCTGCGTCTTGGCTATGTTCGACATTGAGGTACTGGACGCTGCGGCATCGTGCGTACCGGGAATGGAGAGTTGCTGCACGTAGATGTTGTCGTCGAGGGTGGTAATCCAGTTGTTGCCCTCGCTCTCGCTCTTGGTGGTGCGAGTCTGAACCTTGTTCTTGGTATAAGTTGCGCCATCGTTGCACACGCTGACCGTTACGTTCTTCGTGTTGCCAGCGTCTGCCACACGGAACTGCACGTGGTTCATGTCCACCATCGGCGGAAGGCTCACGGTCATCGTCACGCTCTGACCAGGTTCGAGGTCCACGCAGTTGGTGGAGTCGTTGGCGGTGTGGATGTTCACGAATGTCGTGGTGGTGGCAGTGCGGGTAGCCGTTGCGTTGTACCTAAGGTTGCCTGCCTCGTCACAGAGTCCGGCATTCTCTTTCGTATCGGAGGCGGGCACTTTGTAGTAAAAGTAATCGGCATTGGCGATTTCTTCAGGCACGGAGGCGATGACTTGCACGCCAGTGATGAAGCACAGACTGTTGGCGTTGTCCGAAGCGTCGCGGCTTACGGTCACCTCGAGCGTCTTCATAATGGAACGCTTGTCTTCTTTTAAGCCTTCGCGCAGGTCGGCGGTAGTGGTGTAGTTGTGAGAAGCTTCTGTAGTCTTGTTGCAATTGAGCGTAACGGTCTGCGAACGCTGGATGGGACACTTAACGACGGTGTAGTCCGTGCCGTTCGTTTGCACGTTGAGGTCGCGGGAAGCAAGTCCGTTGTCGTCGGAGCAACTGCTCACGCCTGCGGCAACGAAGAGGGCTGCGGCAAAGAGGGCTGAGAGAGAGAGTCGTGTTTTTGACATAAGCGAAAAAGGGTATTGGATTGGACTGTTAGTGATTAATTTGGGTTTCGTGTTTACAAAAGTAAGCATTTATGCCAAAGGAAGGATGAGTAGTTTCGTAAATGTACGAATAAGAAAACAATGCGTGCGTAATGTGTAAAAAAGCACTCCTCACACTGCCGTCACCCGCCACTTGAGAGCGTAGCGCAAGGGGGTCACGTCTCCGACGTGACTGTTGAGCGCGATGGAACAAGGCGAAGCACGCAAAAGCATCCGTGATGCCCGTGTAGAGCGTCACGTCGGAGACGTGACCCCCATGCGCTACGC
>CAVALA010000053.1:0-17692 GCA_963589615.1 Prevotellamassilia timonensis | reverse complement strand
CAATCGTCGTATATATTGCCGAAGGTTATTCTCAGCCGAAGGAAACTGTTGGCGTAGAGCAATATGTGTGGGTGAAGAAAGGCATGGTCGCCCAGCGTGCACTCCGTTATGAAGAAGTGAAAACCAAGTGGATGCTTTGTCTTGACGACGATGTGTACCTCCCACCGACGTCCGTGGAGACAATCTTCTCGCAACTCTACAAATATGATGGCGATGTCATTTCGCCAGATGTTTTTCCCAACGCACAACGGCCGTTGAAGAGTAAACTAATGCTAGCTCTTTCAGGGCGTATGTTGCCCCACCGCGATGATGGCAAATGGGCTTACCGTGTGATGCGTAATTGCGGATATTCCTACAACAATAGTCCTAGCCTTCCCGTTTATCGTTCGCAGACCAACGCGGGACCCTGTTTCCTTTGTCGCAAGTCAGACTTTCTTCGCATCCATTTCGAAGATGAACTTTGGCACGATTCCCAGCCTTATGCTTTGGGCGACGATCAGACCATGTTCTACAAAATGCACCTCTACGGACTGAAGGTGCTGACGTCTTTCAGCTCAGGCATTGAACATCTTGATGCAGGCAATCATCTCGTGCCCGAAAAAGAAAGGAAACTAATCTACTGCGATGTGTTTTTCAAAACCGTCTTTTGGTGGCGTTTCCTTTATGGTCAGCACAATGTGTGCGGAAAAGTCTTAGACATCCTAGCCTTTACGTCCACCTTCGCCATTTCTTTCCTTTTGTCAGTAGTGAAGTGCCGTGCAGACATTGTGCGGTGCAAGTACGACGGACTGAAAGAGGCTGTACACTATATAAGAACCCAACAGTGGAAACCCGTTTTGCGATGAACAACGTACCCATAGTTTTTTCTTTCGACGAAAACCTTTTCCGTGCGGCCTCGGTGTGCCTCACTTCGCTCCTCGAAAATGCGGCTCCCGACACGTTCTACGACATCTACCTCCTTCATGGCGAAAAGGTCAATATGGAACGCTTTCCCTATCGTCGGCTGATGGCGCATTACTCCCGTTGTCGCATCACCCCAGTGAGCGTAGGCCGTGCTTTTGAAGGAGCCTACGAGATAAGGGGCATCACCGCAGCGGCATACTACCGTCTGCTGATTCCCGAACTCATCCCTCAATACGACAAGGTCATCTACACTGATGTCGACATCATTTTTCGCCGTGATTTGTGCGAACTCTACCTTATCGACATCGGAGACAACTACCTGGCGGGCGTGAACGACCTTGGTATGCGTTACGTCGAAGACGGGATTCGTTACGTCAAAGCCAATCCAGTTCTCTGCGCCGAGACCTATGTCAACAGCGGCTTCCTCGTGTTCAATTCAAAAAAAATGCGTGAAGACGGAATCGTTCAGCGCTTCAAGGAAGAGGCGAAGAAAGCGTATAAGTTTCAGGACCAGGACGTGCTGAACATCGTGTGCGGCACACACATCTTTCAGTTGCCTTCTTGGTGGCAGATGACCACCTACCAGTACGAGTTCCTCCAGTCCGACCCGTCTAAAGTCTACGCCGACCTCTCTCCCGAAGAGTTCCGCTCCCACCTCCATGAGAGCACCATACACTACAACGGACAGAAACCTTGGAAAGGTTGTTGCTTGAACTTCGACATCTGGTGGGAGTATTATCGCCGCAGCATCTTCTTCGACGAAAAGTTCTATTTCGACTTCTTCTACGATCAACTCAACAGCCTTGAGCAGTTGCCGTTTATGAAACGCCTCAAGGTGCTCATCCGCTACTTCGTGTTCGGACGAAAGAGGAGTCGGCTTTCAAACGGAACGTATGACCTATAAAGTATCCGTCATCATCCCCCTCTACGGAGTGGAAGCCTTTGTGGAGCGTTGTGCCGCATCGCTTATGCAGCAAACGCTCCAAGAGGTGCAGTACATCTTTGTGGACGATGCCGCAGAGGACCGCAGCGTAGAGGTCTTGGAAAAGACACTCAATAAGTTCCCCCACCGCCGTGCCGACGTGAAGGTTGTCCACCACGAACAGAACCTCGGACTCCCTGCCGCCCGCAACACTGGACTGCGTGAAGCCAAAGGCGAATATATCTTCCACTGCGACGGCGACGACTTTGTGGAAGCCGAAATGCTCGAACAACTCTATGCTTTAGCCAAGGCCCGCGACCTCGATGCCGTTTGGTGCGACTGGTATCTCAGCTACGCCCAAAGCGAACGGCTCATGAAGCAACCCGCCTTCGCCAATGCCGAAGAGGCAGTGAGAGCCATGCTCAGCGGCGGCATGAAGTACAACGTGTGGAACAAACTCATTCGCCGCACCGTCTATGAGCGTTCTGGCGTCGTCTTCCCCTCCGGCTACGGCATGGGAGAAGACATGACCATCATCCGCCTCTTTGCCCATTGCCGCCGTGTGGACTATTTGCCGAAAGCGTTCTACCACTACGTAAAGACCAACGCCTCCTCCTTCTGTCAAGTCTACTCCGACCGCCACATCACTGAACTCCGTCACAACGTGCTCACCACGCTTGCCGACCTGCAACGCATCTACGGCAAGACCATGGAGAAAGAGTTTGCCTTCTTCAAACTCGAAGCAAAATTTCCCTTCCTCATCAGCGACGGCAGCAACGGCAAGTACCGCCTTTGGACCGAATGGTTCCCCGAAGCCAACCGCTACATACTCTGCAACCGCTACGTCTCGCTTCGCAGCCGCATCGTGCAGTGGTTCGCTGCCCACCGCCTCTTCCCCCTCGTCCGCTTTTACAATTGGGCGCTCTTCGAGGTCGTTTATAAAAAACTGTACAAATAGGGCGGTACAACCTCATCCCTCCATTCGCATATTTGCACATTTGCACATTTGCACATTCGCATATTTGCACATTCGCACATTTGCACATTCGCACATTTCCTTTCATGCCCATATCTTTTCCGCTGAAGTACCTGCTCATGCCCTTTGTGGTCATACTCACGAGCTTTTACTTCTTCCCTTTTGAATTCTCCTTCCTGCCCGCGGCCAACACCAAGATGATACTTGCCGCCTTCGGTCCCGTGCTCTTGGCGCTCTCTTACGCAAAGAACCGCAACACCACCATGGACCGCAACTTCTTCGTGCTCTCCGTCATGGCTTGCATCGTTTCGCTTTGCGGTTTCTTTGCTGTGACATACAACGAAACGCCCGACTATTCCTACGTTACCTACATCGTTTCCATGTGGGTATGGCTCAGTGGAGCCTACGTGGTGGTCCGCATCATCGAAAAAGTACATGGCCACATCTCAATGCCTCTCCTCTGCAACTATCTGATAGCCGTCTGTACCGCGCAGTGCATCGTGGCATTCTCTATGTCGCTCTATGTTCCGCTCAAAAACTTTGTAGACGGTTTTCTTGCCAGTTCTGGATTTATGGGCGCCGTGGAAGACCGCATCTATGGCATCGGTGCCAGTTTGGACGTAGCAGGAATGCGTTTCGCCGCCATGCTCGTAATCATCGTATGGATGTGTCTTTACACAAAAGAAAAGCAATCCACGGCGGCTCTTCTTTGCTACAGTGTCGCATTCTGCGTCATCTCCGTATTTGGCAACATGATAGGCCGTTCCACCGTTATTGGCGTGGCCATGGCGCTTGTGCTCATCGTTCTACGACTCTTCCTTCCAAAGACCGACGAAGCCTCCAGCAACACACGGCGCTTCTATGCAATCTTTGTTTGCTTTGTTGCAGTGGCTGTCGCAGTGTTGGTATTCTACTACAACGTCAATACCACCGTCCGCACCAATCTACGCTTCGCCTTCGAAGGCTTCTTTAGCATAGCAGAGAAAGGACATTGGGAAACCAACTCCAACAACATTCTAAAAAACATGGTCGTCTTCCCCGACAACGTCAAGACATGGATCATCGGTGACGGCTATATGGAGAATCCGCGCACCACCGATATCTATTTCACTGGAAAGTCCTTCCATGGCTTTTACATGAGTACCGACATCGGCTATCTGCGCTTCATCTTCTATTTTGGCGTAGTCGGACTCTTGGCGTTCTCCGCTTATATGGTGGAAGTGGCACGATGCTGCATCAAGAAGTTTCCCCACTACACATACCTTTTCCTTCTTCTTCTCCTAGCCAATTTCGTCTTTTGGTTCAAGGTAAGTTCCGACCTGTTCTTGCTCTTTGCCCTCTTCCTCGTACTTCCCGCTGAGGCTACAACCGACAAAGACGAAGCCCCCATCACGACTGCAACCGCATGAAGATAGTCTACTGCATACATTCACTCTACAACCCCGGCGGCATGGAGCGCGTACTCCTCAACAAGGTGCGTTACTTCGTAGAGCAGAAAGGGTGGGAGATAGTCATCGTCACCACCGACCAACACAATCGACCAACGTTCTATCCCTTGCCCGAGGGCGTGCGTATGGTCGACCTCGGCATCAACTACTCCGACGACAACCGTCGTTCGCCGCTCGGGAAAATTGTCGGTTACCTCAAGCGCCGCTGCCGTCACCGCCGCCGCCTTGCAGCTTTGCTCAACGCCGAACGCCCCGACATCACCGTAAGCCTCTTCCCCTGCGAGTCGTCGTTCATCCCCTCCCTTAAGGACGGCAGCAAGAAAGTGCTTGAGATACACTACAGCAAATTCTTCCGTCTGCAGTACGGCCGGCACGGACTCCTCCGTCTCATAGACCGCTACCGCACACACACCGACGAACAGCTTGCGCAGCGCTTTGACCGCTTCGTCGTCCTCACCCACGAGGACTGCGGCTATTGGCCGAAGATGGCAAACATCGAAGTCATTCCCAATGCCGCCCTCTTCCGTCCCGCCTCTACGGCCGACCTCACGGCAAAACACGTGGTGGCAGTGGGTCGCCTAGACCATCAGAAAGGTTTCGACCGAATGCTCAACGTGTGGGCAGAACTCCTCCAAACGCATCCCGACCTTTCCGATTGGACACTCGACATATACGGACAAGGCGAGTGGCACGACAACCTTTTGCAGCAGACGGAACGGCTCGGCATCGCCTCCAGCGTAGTGCTCCACGCACCGACCAAAGACATAGAAAAGGTTTACACCTCCAGCGCCTTCCTGCTCATGACCTCGCGCTACGAAGGTTTCCCCATGGTCATGATAGAAGCCATGGCCTGCGGCCTTCCCGTCATCTCCTACAACTTCAAGACCGGTCCGCGCGACATCATCCATCCCGGCGAGAACGGCTATTTCGTTACCGACGGCGACTCTTCAGCCCTCGTTGCTGCCATGGCGAACCTCATGAACGACCTCCCCTTGCGACAACGCCTCGGCAAGAACGCGCTCCGTGTGCGCGACACCTTCTCCGAAGCATCCGTCATGGACAAGTGGACGCGCCTCTTCGAAGACCTCGCCGAAAACCGGTGAGCAACGCACAGAACACAATTATATAGAACATAACAAAAACTCCCTTTAAGTTGCCACGCTTACTCCAAATCAATCCCGTCTTGCGCACTTCTACTTCCACAGGGCGCATCATGCAGGAAATAGGCGACTGCGTCATGGCTGCCGGATGGGACAGCTACGTTGCCTACAGTCGCGGACGCGACGGGCTGCGTCTTTGCACGTCCCACATCGTGCCAGTCGGAAACAAACTCGATGTGGCCATCCACGGCCTCGAAACGCGTTTCCTCGACCGCCACGGTCTTGGTTCCGCTGCCGCCACGCACGCTTTTGTGCATCGGCTCGAGCAGTTGCAGCCCGACATTGTACACATCCACAACATCCACGGCTATTTCCTCAACTATCCCATCCTCTTTCGCTACTTGCGCGAGAGCGGAGTGCCCGTCATCTGGACCGTCCACGACTGCTGGCTCTATACGGGACATTGCTACCACTATATGTATGCCGGTTGTGAGCGTTGGCAAACGGGTTGTCACAACTGTCCGCAGCGTACGCTCTTCCCCAAGAGTTGGATGGTGGACCGTTCGCACCGTAACTATGAGGACAAACGTCGTGCCTTCACTTCCCTGCAGCCCGAACAGCTCACCCTCGTGCCCGTGTCGGAGTGGATGGAAGGCGAACTCCGTAAGTCGTTCTTCAAGGACTATCCCATGCGCGTCATCCACAACGGCATTGACCTCCAAACCTTCCGTCCCCAACCCACTGCCGACGTCGTGAGCCGTTACGGCCTTGAAGGACGCAGTGTCATTCTCGGTCTCGCCAGCATCTGGAGCAAAGAAAAAGGATGGGACGACCTCATGGCACTCAGCCGTAAACTTCGCAACGACGAAGTGCTTGTCATGGTAGGCGTAACGCCCGCCCAACAACGGCTCCTTCCCGAAGGCGTGGTCGGCATACGCCGCACGGAGAATGTGGCACAGCTCGCTGCGCTCTACGCCGCTGCCACGGCCTTCGTCAATCCTACGTGGCAGGACAACTACCCCACGGTAAACCTCGAAGCCATTGCTTGTGGCACTCCCGTTGTCACTTACCGCACCGGCGGAAGCACAGAGTCTGTCACGCCCGCCACGGGACGCGTGGTGGACCAAGGCGACGTCGACGGACTGCTCCGCGCCGTTCGCGAGATACGCGACCTCGGCCGCGACCATTTCCTCCTGCCTTGCCGGCAGTTTGCCGAAAACCATTTTGAAAAGACCGAACGCTATGCCGACTACGTTCGGCTCTACAACGAACTGCTGCGGTGACGCACCAGCTAAGACTTGCACAAAGACCAACACAAACTTCCTTACCGCTAAATATATGAGAGAGAAGGGCGGCAAGGAATACACAACCATATAAAACAGAAAAGATGAAAATCCTACAACTTGGAAAATTCTATCCCGTAAAAGGCGGGGTGGAAAGGGTGATGTATGACCTCACCGTAGGTCTTTCGCAGAGGGGCATAAAGTGCGACATGCTCTGCGCTACCGCCACCGGACGCGGCAGTCATCTCGTTCATGTCAGTCCCGAATCGACCATCGCCTGTTGCCGCACTTGGCTAAAGCTGAAAGCCACAACCATCGCACCGTCACTCGTAAATCTCATGCGCCGCAAGTGCAACGATTACGACATTGTCCACATCCACCATCCCGACCCCATGGCGACTACCGCCCTCTACCTCTCGGGATTCAAAGGACGTGTGGTGCTCCACTGGCACGCCGACATCCTCAAGCAGCAGCACTTGCTCAAACTCTACGAACCCTTGCAGTCGTGGCTCATACGTCGGGCCGACGTCATTCTCGGCACAACTCCCGTATATCTTCAGGAGTCGCGCTTCCTTACTCACGTGCAGCACAAGACGCGTTGCCTGCCCATCGGCATCGATCCCCTCGGCGAGAGTCCGCGTCCTGTCAGCGAACTTCGTGAGGCTTACGGCAATCGTCGCATTGTGTTCTCCCTTGGTCGCCTGGTCGACTACAAAGGCTACACCTACCTCATTGATGCCGCACGTTACTTGCCCGACGACGTTGTGATACTCATTGGCGGAACAGGCCCACTCCACGACCGCCTGCAACAGCAGATAGAGCGCTACCGTTTGGGACACAAAGTGAAGCTCATCGGCTTCATCCCCGACGAAGAACTGCCCTACTACTACCACGGCTGCGACCTCTTCTGCCTCAGTTCCGTGCAGAAGACCGAAGCCTTCGGCATTGTGCAAATTGAAGCCATGTCGTGCGGAAAGCCCGTTGTGGCTACCACCATTCCCGGTTCAGGCACCGCATGGGTCAATGCGCATGGCGAGTCGGGACTCAACGTGCCGCCCGCCGACGGACCTGCCCTGGCAGAAGCCATCAACACCATCCTCGCCGACAGCGAAACCTACGCGCGTTTCTCGCGACAGGCTCGCGAACGTTTCGAACGGATCTTCAAGCGCGAACGTATGATTGAAGGCTGCCTGGCAGTCTATGAAGAACTTTTACAAGATGAAAACGCCCCTGCGCAGCGATGCGTCAGCGTACATTGATTTAGAAAGCATACACTACAATAAGAGAGAAAGATGAAAACCCAAACACAATCCGCATTAGACTTCAGCATCTTCTACACGGAGCAAAGCGTGCCCCGAATTTCAGAAAATGCTGCCTACGAAGACCGCATGTCAGCTTGGCAACGCAACGTGAAACGTGTCTTCGACGCTTTTGGCGCCCTCGTGTCGCTCATCCTCTTCGCACCCGTGTGTCTCGTCATCAGCATCTGCATCAAACTGGAGGATCCCCGTGGCACCGTGCTCTTCCGTCAGGAACGCATAGGCCGCAATGGCCGCCCCTTCACCATCCTCAAGTTCCGCTCCATGGCAGAGCCTCGTCCAGGCGACATTGTGCGCCCCGAACTCGCCACGCGCGAAAAGTCGCGACTTACCCGCGTTGGTGCCTTCATCCGTGCCCACCATCTCGACGAGTTCCCCCAACTCCTCAACGTGCTGCGCGGCGACATGAGTTTCGTCGGTCCTCGTCCCGAGCGACAGTATTTCATTGACAAGATTATGGCTGTCAACCCCAACTACGTACATCTTTATAAAATACGTCCGGGACTCTTCTCCTACGCCACTCTCCACAACGGCTACACCGACACCCTCGAGAAGATGCTCCGTCGCCTCGACTACGACCTCGACTACCTACGTACGCGAACCTTTGCAGTAGACCTCCGCATCATCTGGCAAACCGCCATGTCTATCATCTTCGGAAAGAAGTTTTAAGGCGCTTTGAATGAATGTGAAGAATGCGCCCGAAAGCCTCAAAAATACGCTTTCGTACAGAGTAAGCTTGCTTTTTTGTGCAAATGCGTAAAAAAATCTTCGTGAAACGCTGTGAGGTTGGGATAGACTTCCTATATTTGCCGTTAGAGAGAAGCAGAGCCGTAGCAAACAGTGTGCTGCAGCTTGCACAAAATATAAAATGAGAACAGTAACGGAAAAAACCGAAAAGACGAACTTCGTCAACGCGGATTGATTAGAGAAGAGAGAGAAGTATGGCCCGTGGTCTAATAGCCTAAAGAGTTTTCAGTGTAAAGAACCATCCCCTTCATTTCTGTTCTTTACCGTTATACACTTACCTTATTAATAGGTTAAGGCATGATAGGCCCGTTCCGCGCAGTGCTGAAGAGTAGCGTCCTCCCCATGGAGGCCCTTCGCCACGGACCATTTTTTTTATTTTTTCGTTACACGCTTGCTTTGGCAAGCCATGCATAGAACCAGAAATGAAACTCCTTCCCAACCTCAAACTACGCAAGGTCGGCAAACAGTATATGGTGGTACGCCACGATGCTCGCACCGTTGACCTTGCCAATGTCTACACGCTCAACGAAACGGCAGCCTGGCTTTGGAACATTGCTGCCGAGGCAGACTTCACGGTAAACTCCCTTGCCGAAGCCCTCTGCAGCCGTTACGATGTGGAACCCGCTCGCGCCGAAGCCGACGCGCAGCAACTCATCAGTCAATGGCAGGCCAACGGATTGATTGCCGACTGATGCAAAGGTGGCGCTGATTCCCGCCCCCCCCCAATATGCAAAAATCCCTCTTCCTTCCTGAACCGCACTACATGAATACAAGGGTACTCGATGCCTTCTTCTACCTACTTCGCGCTGGCTTATGGGCCGACGACGACTCACCCCTCGTGGGCAGTCTGCGACTCAACGACAGCGAATGGGCAGAAATCCATCGCATAGCCCGAGAACAGTCCGTTACGGCCCTGGTGCTCGACGGCGTGCTGCGCCTCGACGAGGCACAACTACCTTCGCGTATGTTGCTCCTCCGTTGGACTGCTGAACTCGATGCCATAGAAAACATAAACCTCCGCATGAACGAGGCCATTGCTGCACTCCTGCGCCTTTTCAAACGCCACGGACTACATCCCGTATTGCTGAAAGGACAAGGCGTGGCGGCACACTACGCTCGCCCCGAACTCCGCGAGTGTGGCGACATCGACCTCTACTTCCCCCACGAGGGCGAACTCTCCGAGGCCGAACAGATCATGCACCGCTTCGGGATCAGTTCGCAACACGATGCGGAACAAAGCACCCACTTCGTGTGGCAAGGATTCATGGTGGAACTCCACACGGCGCTCTACGACATGAAAGCCAGTTGCGCAAGCCGTGCCCTCTCGCAACCCGTTTGGCAACGCTTGCAGCAATTTACGGTAGAAGGAACCGACGAAAGGATTGACGTGCCCCAAGCAGAGGCTTGCCTCGCACTTCTCAGTACCCACGTGCTCAAACACGTGCTCGGACGCGGCATCGGTTTGCGCCAGTTCTGCGACCTTGCCCGCACCTACCGCGCTTACCATTCCCCGCAGCACCTCGAAGCGTTGAGCACACTCTATCGGCAGATGCACCTCACGCAATGGAGCACCTTGCTCCACGCTTTCCTCCACGAAAGACTTGGAGTTCCTTACGACGAAATGCCCACCGAGCAGCCCGCTTCGCCGCCCAGCACCGACGCCCTTCTCGCCATTGTGCTGCGCGGAGGAAACTTCGGCCAATATGCCCACGGCAAAACCAACGAACGTTCCCATAATGCCCTCGTGAGAAAAGCCCGCACCTTCCTGGCATTTGCCCAGAACGTGCCCTTTGCCTTACACTATGCACCGCACGAAGCCTTAGCCACTTTCTGCGCCCTGCTTCGCGGCCAACACATCTGTGTGGCGCTGTAACATTTGCCGTAATGCCCACTCGTAGAACACCCAATATGGAAATGAAAGATTTCTCCCACATATCCTCTGAAACATCCGGACTAAAGGAGTATACTTTCTGCATAGCCGGCTTCATCGTCAGTCTGCGCTTACCCGCTTCGTGGTCCGTAGCACGGCTGCTCCCCTCGTTCCGCCCCTTTATCTATAAAGGAGTGGCAGACGACGCTTCCGAACGCGTGTTGCAAGTAGAATGCAAAGCCGCAACGGAAGGCAGTCAGACCATGCCGCAGGACGTTCCCGTGGTGGACGAAAGCAACGACATGGGACATCTCCAACTTTGGCCTTCTGCCGACGGCTACTTCGTTCGTCAAACGTTCGCTCCCTCTGCCAACGGTTCGTCACAGGCCGAAGAAGTCCACACCATGAGCAGCAATGCCAGCTTCAGCCGAGTAAGCATTGCGCTCCAACTCGAAGCACCCAACGCCTCTCTTGCGTTGACCTCACTCATACGCCTTGCCTTCTCGCAAGCCATACTCCTCCACAGCGCAGTAGCCATCCATGCCTCTGCCGTGGAAGGTCCCGATGGCGTAGCCTACGCCTTTATGGGCGCAAGCGGTACGGGCAAGAGCACCCACTCCGAGCAGTGGATTAAGGCATTCCCCAACTTCCGCCTGCTCAACGACGACAACCCCGTGCTGCGCCTCACCGATTACGGCATCACCCTCAGCGGTACGCCCTGGAGCGGAAAAACGCCCTGTTATCGTGCGGTAACAAGCAGGGTAGGGGGTCTCGTTCGCCTCCGCCAAGCCGCCGTCAACTGCTTCTGCCTGAAGCAAGGCGTAAGCGCTTTTGTGCTCCTCCTCCCGGGATGTTCCGCCCTACGCACCGACGACGTGCTCACCGATGCACTCCACGAAACGCTCGCCGAAGTGGCAGAGCGCGTGAAGATCGGCGAAATGGCCTGTCGGCCCAACGAGGAAGCCGCCCGCGTGTGTCGGAGCGCACTTCTCACCGATTCCGAACAATATCCGCAAGTCACATTCAATCCATATATATGATTAAGTCCTTTGCTCTCGTGGCTGCAATAGCCTCTCTCCTTCTCTGCTCGTGCGCTTCGCGCGAGAGCTTTGTTTACCTCTCCGACATGAACGAAACGGAGCAGGTGCCCTTCGACCTCAAGCACCAGGCCACCGTGCAACCCGACGACCGTCTCAACATCAACGTCAGTTGCAAGAATCCCGAACTCGCCCTTCCCTTTAATGTGCGTTCTGGTTCCGTAGCAGTCAACGAAAATGGCGAAGTAAACACTCAAACCTCCGATGCCGCCCACTCTTACCGCGTGGACAGCGACGGAAACATTGACTTCCCCATTTTGGGCAAACTCCACCTCGGCGGTCTCACCCTCAACCAATGCACGGAACTCATTGCAGAACGCATCCGCAGCGGCAACTACATCAGCGATCCGCTCGTCAACGTGGAGTTCCTCAACTTCCGCTACACCGTGATGGGAGCCGTGGGCCACAACGGCACGTTCACCTCTACCAGCGACCGCGTCACGCTTCTTGAAGCCATCGCCAATGCCGGCGACGTTTCGTCCAATGCACGCCTCGACCGCATTGTCGTCATTCGTCAGGAAGGCAACAAGCAGAAGAAGTACTACCACGACCTCACCTCCAAGTCGCTCTTCTCCTCGCCCTGCTACTACCTTCAGCAGAACGACCTCGTCTACGTCGAACCCAAGTATCGCCACAAGACGACGGAGGAACGCGCCCTGCAGTACGGCACCGTCGGCCTCTCAGCCGTCACCGCCGTGTGCACGCTGCTTTACTTACTGAAAAAATAACCCCTCGCACTTCCCTTTATCTATATGAACAATACGAAACCCGAAGCCGGCGGCCTCAATGTGCTCGACCTCTTCAGTTATCTTCTGTCGAAATGGAAATGGTTTGTCCTTTCCGTCGTCGTCTGCACCGCTGTGGCGTGGTACCGCTATGCCCGTTCGCCCTTCGTCTACTTCCGTCAGGCCACGGTCATCATCAAAGACCCGTCTAGCGAGAAGTCCTCTGCCGGCCTTGACCGTTACGAGGGCAACATCAACAAGGTGAACGTGGCCAACGAACTCCTTCAGTTCCGTTCCAAGCAACTCATGCGTACCACCGTGGAACGCACCCATGCCGACGTGAGCTACAAGGAGAAGCAAGGTTTCCGCACCGTAGAACTCTACACCGCTTCGCCCGTCAGCGTGGCGTTTGTCAATGCACGTCCCGATGCCTACATCGGTCTCACCATTGTGCCGAAGGATGCCAACACCGTCACCATCAAGGATTTCGCTGGCGGATGGACTGGCACCGACACGCGCGACGTGCGTCTCGGCACCATCGTCAATACGCGTTACGGCCGCATCATCATCACTCCCACGGAGCGTTACAACAACTCGTGGTTTGGCGAAGAAGTGCGCGTCACGAAGAGTCCTGTCAACGACGTGGCAGCCATGTACATCGCCTCGCTCGGCATTCAGCAGGAAGAGGACGAGTCGTCCATCCTCACGCTGGCTTTGAAAGACAATTCTGCACAGCGTGCTGCCGACGTGCTCAACACGCTCGTCACCGTCTACAACGAGGAAGCCATTAAGGACAAGAACCAAGTGGCTGCCAACACCGCACGGTTCATCAACGAGCGCCTTTCCATCATCGGTCAGGAACTCGGTTCGGTGGAGAGCGACCTCGAACACTTCAAGACGTCCAATGACGTGGTGGACCTCGACGGTAGCGTGAGCAACTACATTGACGACAAACGCACCTTCGGCAACTCGGCCATAGAACTCGACACGCAGATACGTCTGGCGCAGTACATCCGCCAGTACTTGACGGACGCTTCGAAGAGCAACGAACTCATCCCTGCCAACACCGGCGTGGGCGATGATAACCTCGAGGCACAGATTGCGCTCTTCAACTCCACAAAGCTGCGCCGCGACAAACTCGCCACGGAGAGCAACGAGAAGAATCCCGTGGTGGAGGAACTCAACAATTCGCTCCATGCCATGCGCCAGAACATTGTGCGCACCGTGGACAACGTCATTGCTAATCTGAACATGCGGCGCTCCACGGCGCAGAGCCGCGAACTCCGTGCACAGGCCAGCGTGAACACCATGCCGGCCAAGCAGCGCCAGATGCTCGGCATTGAGCGTCAGCAGAAAATCAAGGAAACGCTCTATCTCTACCTCCTCAACCGCCGCGAGGAGAATGCACTCTCTCAGGCTATGGTGGCCAACAATGCCCGCGTCATCGACGCTGCCGACGGTCCCAGTGCGCCCATCGCTCCGGGCAAGACGCGCATCATTGCGCTCGGCGTGCTCATTGGCCTTGCCCTGCCGTTCATCGGCTGCCTGCTCCGCCTCTTCCTCGACACGAAGGTCCACAACCGCAAGGAAGTGGAGAAAGGCGTGACGGTGCCCTTCCTCGGCGAAGTGCCGCAGGACAGCAAGATTGCTGCGCAGCAACTCAGCGGGGCTTTGCCGTTCAACGCTCCCGAGGCGGACGACATGGTGAGCGAGGCGTTCCGCATTATCCGTACGAACATCAACTTCATGTCGCGCCGCGACCAGCCTACGCAGGTCATCACCCTCACGTCGTTCAACGAGGGCGCGGGTAAGACGTTCATCTCCTACAACCTGCTGCAGGCGCTCGTCCGTGCCAGCAAACGCGTGCTCCTCGTGGACCTCGACGTGCGCAAGGCTACCATCTCGCGCCGCTTGAAGGTGCACCACCGCATGGGTGTGACGAACTACCTTGCCGACTCTCATATGAAGCTCGAAGACGTCATCTGCCAGTCGGAAGTAGCGCCGGGCGTTGATGTCATCCCCGCCGGCTCGAAGGCGCCGAATCCTGCCGAACTCTTGATGGACAGCCGACTGGACGAAATGTTCGCCGAACTCCGCAAGCGTTACGACTACATTCTGGCCGACGGTGTGCCGGTGAGCGGCATTGCCGATGCCACCATCACCAACCGCCTTGTGGACTTCACCATCTTCGTTGTGCGTGCCGGTGTGCTCGACCGCCGTCAGCTCCCCGACCTCCAGCAGCTCTACGACGAACACAAACTTCGCCACATGGCCATCCTCCTCAACGGTTCCGATCCCCACCGCCGTGGCTACGGCTACGGTTATGGCTATGGTTACGGCTATGGTTATGGCTACGGCTATGGTTACGGCAACAGCAAGAAGAAAAAGCGCGGATTGTTCCGCCGTTCTTGACATTCTTACTTATTTAGTTTGCAAAAAAAAATGAGCGAAGAGCGGGCTGAAAGCCCAATAAGCCTATAGCCCAGGGCAAGCGAAGCGACACCCTGGGTATACCGCATATCTCGCTCGTTCGCCCTGAAAGGGCAAAAGCTTTAACATAGGGCAAGCAAAGCGACGCTCTAGCTTCTTGCAAGAGCGTGTAGAATAGATATGCTTTTGCCCTTTCAGGGCGCATTCCTCGCTAACATGTTAACCCAGGGTGTCGCTTCGCTTGCCCTGGGCTATAGGCTTATTGGGCTTTCAGCCCGCTCCTCGCGCATTTCAATTCTGCGCAAGTCGTTTTTTAAACATTACTAGACACAATTTTTTCTATTCACTTAATTTACTAACAATGCAAAAGGACAAAAGACTTCAGTACGAAGCGCCCCTTTTCGAAGGAGCCGCAGTACAGCTCGAGAGTGGTCTCTGCACCGCTTCGAAGAATCCCGAAGGCACCAATGTGGTTCGCGACAACAACGTGGAGGGAACCATCAACGTGCAGACTGGCTTCTCCGAGGAGGACAAGGGTATCATCACCGTCGATAGCTGGGATTAAACATTGCTGAACAAACAAAACAGACAACTAAAAAGACAACAATGAGAAAGATGAAAATCACAAGTCTCTTCGCCGCGGCACTTCTCGTAGCCGCAGGCGTGAGCAGTTGCTCCGACGACAACGGGTTGCAGCACACCCCCGCTGCCGTGGGCGACGCCATAAACTTCGGTGTCGGCTCCGTCGGCACCCGCACAACTTACGGCACCGGCGAAGGTGAGGACCAGTGGCAGCTCTACTGGAACTACGATGCCGACTCCGTACGCCTCTTCTCCAATGAGGCCAACGGCAGCGGTGCAGACTATGCCGTTAAGGAAGATGCCAACCACTCTGGCGACAAGAAGTGGGGCGTTCTCGCAGCCCGCGAAGGCAACCAGATGACCTGGGGACAGGGCAAGGGCGAGAACGGCGAACACACTTTCTACGCCACCTATCCCGGTTCCGCCGCTTACAACCTCAGCGTAGAGAAGTACGGCGACGACTTCGCCGTCTTCAAGTGCCCCATCAACCGTTCGCAGAAGGTGAACCTCGGTGCGAAGACCAACGGAAACTACTCTACCACGGCCGACATGCGCGAAGCCTTCATGGTAGCTTCTGCCACCGGCAACCGCAAGACCACGGACAAGATCCTCTTCAACTTCAGCCCCATCATGACTACGCTGGAGGTGACCGTGAGCCGTTCGTCTTCCGACAACACCAACACGACGTGCGCCATCACCGGTCTGCAGGTGATTGCCAACGTGCCTGAAGAGGCTGCCAACTCCGACTACTTCTACTACAAGGTGCCTTCTACCCAAAATGGCGTAGCCGGCCTCTGCGACCAGAACGGTACGCTACAGGACAACACGAAGACAAATTCCACAGCTACTACTACTACTTTTGTGGACATTGTCACCCCCAACGCTACTGGTGAAAACTTCGCAAACTGCGTGGAACTCGAGCCGGGTGAGAGCGTTACGCTGACGGTGTTCCTTCCCCCCATGGTCAACATGAAGGGTGTGAAGCTCCGCGTGGCTACAGCTGGTACTAATTCCAGCCAGAGCGTGATAGCTACCATCAACAGCGACATCCCCGCTTCTTCCAAGAAGAAAATCAAGCTCCCCGAAATTTCTGGCGCCAGCACGGGCAACAACTGGATTACAAACCTCAACGACAAGATTTATGTCCAGCAGCTCTCCATTCCGGGCACGCACGATGCGGGAACGTATAAAGTAGTCTTGGACGCTGGTCGTACACAAGGTTACTCTATAGAAGATCAGTTCAAGATGGGTATCCGTGCCTTCGACCTGAGACCGGCATATCGTAATGTAACTAATAGTTTCTATATCTATCATGCAAGCTACGTAACCTCTTATTCTTTGGATGATGTGCTAAGCTACTTCCAATCGCAGCTTAAAGCAAATCCTGGCGAGTTTGTCCTCATTCAAATGCGACATGAGACGGAAAATAAATTTCACACAAAGAATACCGACAAATGGGACGACATCTACAGCGTGCTGAAGAAGTACGACGACTACATCGTTCAGTGGAAGCCGGATTTGACCATCGATGAGTGCCGTGGCAAGATGATTATCTTCACCCGTAACGACTACAAGGGTCGTTCGAAAGCCGCTCTCGTAACAGGTTTTGCTGACAATAAATATGGTGTAGCTACACTAACTTGCAACGGACGGTCTTCTGATTACCACGTGCAAGACTTTTACGATGTCGGCAATGACAACGGCAAGCAGAAGTTGGCATACTTGTATGGCCTCTATGACATTACATGGAAGTTCAACCAAGGCACGAACAACTTCCCCTGGGCGCTGAACCATACTTCGGGATATACAGCAGGTATTGGTAGTACTTCGGCGTATATAACTAACGCTAAAAACGTGATGTTGCCGTTCTATCAGTATATCACTACAACGAAACAGATAGGTCCGACTGGGATTGTATTCATGGATTATGTGGGTGTACGAACGACAAGTGGTCTCTTTGAGTGGAATGCAAAAGTCTACGGTGACCTCCTTCCCGCAGCCATCATCGACCAGAACTATCGTTGCCGTCTGCTCCGCAAGACGAACTAAAGCTCGCTATGGGGGCGAGGTTTTCAAAACCTTGCGCTCTACGCAATAAATGAATTCCGCCCGTGAGGTGTGATGAACAAACGTTCATCGCTCTTCACGGGCGGTTTTGCGTTCAATACTCCCTCATCGCCTAATCCCCAAGTAGAATAGACCAACAATAGTTTTCGACGGAGATCGTAAATATTCTCCGTAACCATCCGAAACAAGCCGACTCACACCGAACAAAAAAATCTCGCAAAGT
>CAVALA010000052.1:0-17765 GCA_963589615.1 Prevotellamassilia timonensis | reverse complement strand
GGCATAAAATCAAAATAGTGGTCAAAACATTTGGATATTAACATAGAAAGCAGATGACACAGATATTCGTTGTTCATCATTTCGTTACATGTGTTCAAAAAGAAATAAATCTGTGAGATCTGTGGGAGACTTTCTTCGCCGTTTAGGTGTAGTGTGATTCGTCTGATTGGCTTTCCCTTCGGCCGCCGAACGTTGTTTCGTGCTTGTCTTAAATATCTGTGTCATCTGTGTCCCCCCTACCTGAATAGTTACGGCTATAGCAAAACATTGCTTAATAACATACGCAAGTGTTAATGCGTTAGAATATATCCGAAAATCCAAAAGTTTTTTTTCTTCATTCTATTTTTTTTCCGAAATTCGCAACGTAAGTACTTACAGAGGCATAGCGATGTCTCCCAATTCACATTTATCCACTGCCGCTGTCAACACTACGGCACTAAAAAAAACAAATATGATCAGACTAATTAAAGGACTCTGCTTTATGTTAAGCCTTTCGTTGGCCGTGACCACGCTAACGTTTCTGCTTAACGCATGTCAAGAAGATTCAAACAATCAGACGTGCATCAACACCCAGAACGCAAACGATTTTTTCGCCATTTGCAACAAACAAAAAAACGAATTATTCAAAGCCTCTGTAAAAGAACGTCACACAAACATTCGATCCACTTCAAACATTGGAGTTTCAGGTAGCGACGGCGGTTTAGACGGAACTCCATCCCCCAAACGTGACTCGTTACACCACACGGTCTATATTACACCTCCTGATGATTTCTTAGGAAGGCTTCCCAAAGAACGAATCCAAGCTATATCTACTCTAGAAGATATCATTCGATTAGAACACGAGTTTGCAATTACCTTTTCTACTATAAAAGGGCCTGGCGCAGAGGACAGCATAGTTGTTTCTGTTGAAGAAACAAAAGCTGCTTTAAATCCTATATTAGCACGCAGCAAGGAGTATTTATACAAAAAAGGGTTTAATGAAACTGAAATTCAGAAGATGATTAAGGAAGAGAATGCTACGGAAGAAGACCTTATAGCATTAGTAATGTTAATCTCATCTGACGAAAGTCAGGCAACAGCTTACGCCTCTGCGGGCCAAACTTTCTCTCCATTTGCAGCACCGTGCTATGCAGCATTTACAAAAAGTGACTTGGCTATAATTTCAAATTGTGCGCTTCAAGCGATTGGTGCAGATATTATTCAAGCCTTATGTCTACAAAAAGGAACTGTATGGGCAAAGCCTTTGATTAAAAAGGCATTCAAGACTGTAGCTAAAAGAATGTTGGGACCAATTGGTGTCGGAATAGCAGTAGTAGAATTTTCCGTTTGTATTGCCAATGCCTATATATAATCGCTTCGGAATATGACATTAAAGATTATTGTTTTCTGCCTAGCTGCGATCTATTGTCTTTTCTTTTTTGTCCGTAATGTGAGAGTACTAATGGATAAGTCAAGAGTGAGAAAAGACTTATGCGGTCGTTATTTTGAAATGGTTGCCTGCATATGCATATTTGGCATCGCTTCACTCTGGTGTTTTGGCGCAGGTCCCAAGCAGATATGGATTGTAGCGGCAATAGCGCTTGCTGTATTTACCTTGTATCTCTTTGCAAGTATACTGACAAACCTTTACAAGAGCATCAAGAGTTTCTGCAACGGGACAGCAAAGGTGGCTATAGGAACCATTGTGATTGACACAATCCTTAAATTGTTGGGAATAGCCGTTTTTGCAAAACTCCTCTACGACGTGGTAGCACAAATTGACTGACCTGCGCTGCTATATTTTTAAAAGAGTTCTTCCGCAAGCAGAAACTACTGTTTGCGGAAGAACTCTTTTTGGGGATTTAGTGATGAACACCTTACTTGAATTCGAACGTGAGGCGACCTGCATTGACTAAGTCGGCGTGGTCAACGATGAAGCTCTTCAGGGGTTTGCCGCCGAGCTTTGCCTGTTTGACGTAAGCTTGGGTGGAGGTGGCACCGGGAGCTTCTATAACGAGTTCGCGCTGCTTGTAGAACTCGGGCTGGAGCTGGATGTGGACTTTGTCAAACACGGGTGCGGTGAGTATGTAGGTGGGATCGCCAGGACAGTTGGGATAGAAGCCCATCATGGAGAAGAGCGCCCAGGCGGACATGGTACCCGTGTCCTCGTTGCCGGGAATGCCGTCGGGACGTGTGGTGTAGTGCTTGGCGAGGAGTTCGCGCGTGAGTTTCTGCGTGCGCCACTCTTCGCCTTTGAAGTAGGAGAAAAGGTAGGGATAGGCTATGTCCGGCTCGTTGGCGGGATCGTAGAGTCCGTCGTCAAACACGTGCTGGAGTTTGTCTACAAATGCCTTCTTGCCACCCATGAGCTTAGCGAGTCCGGGTATGTCGTGGGGCACGTAGAAGGTATAGTTCCACGCACTGCCTTCGTGAAATCCCGGATTGGGTTCGAAGTTCGCTCCAAGCTGGGGATTGAACGGCGTGAGAAATTGTCCCGAGGGAAGAATGGGCCGCAGCGTGCCATATTCGGGACTGTAGTAGTGGCGGTAGCCGAGCGAACGCTGGCGGTAGCGCTTCGCGTCGTCCTTTTTGCCTAGCGCCTCAGCCATGCGCGAAAGCGCGTGGTCGGCAATGTAGTACTCGAGGGCATGGCTCACGGAGTTGTCAAATTCTCCCGTGAGGGGCACGTAGCCGCGATGGACGTAGTCGTCGTTGTCGGGCCGGAGGGGATTGTCCTTACCCGGTGTGTCGGCGCCTTTGCACATGGCCTCATAGGCAAGGTTCACGTCGAAGTCGCGGAAACCTTTCATCCACGAGTCTACGATGACGGGAATGGCGGGGTCGCCCTCCATCGTGTAGGTTTCGCGTCCGTAGAGTTCCCATTTGGGCAGCCATCCGTGTTCGGTGTACATGCCGAGCATCGTGTGGAGCATGTCGCGCTGCCTTTCGGGATAGACGAGGGAGAGGAACTGGTGGACGTTGCGATACGTATCCCAGAGGGAGAACACGGTGTAGCGGTTGCCGTCGGCCGTGAGTATGCGGTCGCTCTCCATGGCGGGATACTGCCCGTTCACATCCTGCAACACGTTTGGATGGATGAGCAGATGGTAGAGCCCGGTGTAGAACACGCTGCGCTGTTCGTCCGTACCGCCTTCAAGAGTGATGCGACCGAGGTCGGCGTTCCAACGCTGACGTGCTTCGGCACGGAGTTCGGCAAAGTGGCGCCCACGCTGCTCCTTTTCGAGGTTTTCGCGCGCATTGGCTATGCTGACGAAGCTCACGCCCATGCGCACTTCCACCTCCTCGCCCTCTTCGGCGTCGAAGGAGAACCAGGCGCCGATGTCGTCGCCAGAGATTTCGCGGCTATAACGCGTGTATATTTTGTATTTGTTGTCGTCGGGGTCCCACTGTGCCTCCACGCCTTTCTTCGGTCGTTGGAATTTCCAGTAACCCGATGCGGCTGGGGTACGTTCCACACGCATCACGAAGTAGATGGGGAAAACGGCCTGTGTGGCTTCGTAGCAGAACGTGCCGAGGAGTTTGTATCCTTCCACTTCGTTGGGAGCGGAAAGGCGGGCGGTGGCACCGCTTTCGTTGGTGAGTCCTTCGCCAAGGTTGAGGAGGATGTGCGCACGGCCTTTAGGGAAGGTGAAGCGGGCCATGGAACTGCGCGGTGTGGCGGTCACTTCGGTGCGAATGCCGTATTTCGTGAGGCGGTTGGAGTAGTATCCGGGCGTGGCCGTCTCGTCGGTATAGACGGATCCGTAGCGGTGGTAGTCCACGCAGAGGGTGTCGGCCATGGTGGGCATAAGGAGGAGTGAACCCAAGTCGGGACAGCCCACGCCGCTAAGGTTCACGTGGGAATAGCCGGTGAAGTAGGTGTTGGTGTTGTCGTAGGGCGTGCTCCACCACCGCTCGTCTTTGTCGTAGCGGTTGAGGTCGGACCCCATCACGTTGAATGGCACCACGCTCATCATGCCACTGGGACACACGGCACCAGGGTTGCACGTGCCGAAGTTGGTGGTGCCGACAAAGGGATTCACCCAGTCGGCCGGCTCCTTTTGGGCAGAGGCAGCAAGGGCGGAGAAAAACAGGGCAAAAAGAAGAGTGAGTTTGTGCATGGGAGTGAGGGAAATGTGCAAATGTGCAGATGTGCAAATGTGCAAATGATGAGCGCTTTGGGCAAGATGGGCTTTTGTGGGATTTATGGGTAGATGTGCAATATGATGCTTCTGCGTGAAAGACTATTGCCGCTTGAGGAAATCAACAATTTCGCTGACGTAGCCGAAGGCGAGGGCCACGGCGGTGTCGGCAGCGCCGTAGTAGACGGCCAGTTTGTCGCCCTCGGTGAGTGCGGCACAAGGGAAGACCACGTTGGGCACGTCGCCCTGGAGTTCATAGGGAGCGGCGGGGGCGAGAAGGTAGTCCATGGAACGGTAGAGCACGCGCGAGGGTTCGTCCCTGTCGAGCAGGGCAGCGCCCATGGAGTAGCGGTAGCCGTTGCACGTGGTGATCACGCCGTGGTAGAAGAGCAGCCAGCCCTCTTCGGTGAGGATGGGCACGGGGCCGGCACCGATTTTGGTGCACTGCCAAGCGCTCTGTTCGAAGGGCACGGGACTCATCACGTGGCGGTGTTCGCCCCAGTATTTCATGTCGGGGGAGTAACTGACGAAGATGTCGCCAAAGGGGGTGTGTCCGTTGTCGCTCGGGCGGGAGAGCATGGCGTAGCGTCCGCCTATCTTCTGCGGAAAAAGCACACCGTTGCGGTTGAAGGGGAGGAAGGCATTCTCGCACTGATGGAAGGTGCGGAAGTCGTCGGTGTAGCCAATGCCTATGGTGGGCCCGTGGTATCCGTTACACCAGGTTATCCAGTAGCGGTTGCCGATGCGGGTCACGCGGGGGTCGTATTTGTAGTCGGACTCGATCATGTCGGTGTTTCCGGCTTCGAAACGAATGGGGTCGGGATTGATGCGCCAATGTATGCCGTCGTCGCTAAACCCGGCGAAGATGTTCATCTGCACCCGCCGGTTGTCGCAGCGAAACACGCCGGCGAAGCCGTCGCCAAAGGGGACCACTGCGCTATTGAATATGCTGTTGGACGTGGGGATGTCGTAGCGGTTGATAATGGGGTTGTGGGTGTAGCGCCACATGATGTCGGTGGAGCCTTCGGGCCGTTCTTGCCAGGGAATGGGGTGTTGCATAGAGGAAATGTCGGTTTTCGGGGTATTGGATTTGAGTATGCAGAATGTGTCCTGCGGACTTTTTGGCAAAAGTACGCAATTCGCACGGCTTACGGCCATATTGCTTTACGAAAAAAGCAGGGATTCTTCAAATGGAAACTACTCTGGTTGTTACCTCCCACAGATCTCACAGATTTCACAAATTGGGCTAACGCCCGCGTTCGTCTAAAAAATCTGTGTCATCTATGAAATCTGTGGGGGTCTATAGAATTGGCTTTGTCGGGTGCGCCCAGACTCCACACATTCGCTTGCAGGAATCTGTCAAAGTCTTTTTTCGGCATATCTGCAAAAAAAGTAGTAATTTTGTGGCAAATTCCATAATTGGCAGATGTGCACGCCTGTCTCCCGCAGACCTTCTTGCCGCGCACACCGACAATACGTTTCACCAGCAACCCATTATCCGGCACACCATGTCCGTTGAAATAAAAAAAGTAACAACCCCTTCCGAGCTCAAGCGCTTCATCCGCTTCAACTACGAGTTTTACAAAAACAACGCCTACTCCGTACCCGACCTCTACGACGACATGCTCAACACGTTCTCGCCCCAAAAGAACGCAGCATTCGAGTTTTGCGAGGCCGAATACTTCCTCGCTCTGCGCGACGGAAAGATTGTTGGCCGCGTGGCTGCCATCATCAACCGCCGCGCCAACGAGCAGTGGAACAAGAAATGCGTTCGCTTCGGCTGGATAGACTTCATTGACGACATAGAAGTGAGCCGTGCCCTCCTCGACACTGTGAAAGCTTGGGGCAAGGAGCGCGGCATGACCGAGATGGAAGGTCCGCTCGGCTTCACCGACATGGACGCAGAAGGCATGCTCGTGGAAGGCTTTGACCAGCTCTCCACCATGGCTACCATCTACAACTATCCCTACTACCCGCTACACATGGAGCAGCTCGGACTGGAGAAATGTGCCGACTGGGTGGAAATGAAAATCTACATCCCCGAAGAAATTCCCGAGAAGCACCGCCGCATCAGCGACATCATAGCCCGCAAATACAATCTCCACATCCGCAAGCTCAAGAGCAAGAAAGAAGTGAAGGAAAGCGGCGTGGCTCACGAGATTTTCCGCCTCATCAACGAAGCCTACGCTCCCCTCTTCGGCTTCTCGCGCATGACGGAACGGCAGATTGACCAGTACGTCAACATGTACGTACCCGTTCTCGACCTCCGCATGGTGAGCCTTGTGGAAAACGACAAAAACGAGATTGTGGCCGTCGGCATTTCCATGCCGTCGCTCTCCCGTGCCTTGCAGAAAGCCAAAGGCCGCCTGCTGCCTTTCGGTTGGTTCCACCTGCTCAAAGCGCTGATGTGGAAGCGCCCCAAAGTGCTCGACCTACTGCTCGTCGGTGTGCGCCCCGACTACCAGGGCAAAGGCGTGAACGCACTGCTCTTCACCGACCTCATTCCCGTTTACCAAAAGCTCGGCTTCGAGTATGCCGAAAGCAATCCGGAACTTGAGCTTAACGAAAAGGTGCAAAACCAGTGGCAGTATTTCAAGACGGAGCAACACAAGCGCCGCCGCTGCTTCAAGACGTCCATCTAAAGGGCAGTAGTTGACCGCCCTTTCCATTCCCCTTTCTTCTTCAAACACCCCACCAACCCATTCATGAGCAAAGACGATATACTCCCCGAAGGCGCTGCAGAAAACACTGCACCCACACGCGACGTGGTCTACGACGAAAGCACCATACGTCACCTTGAAGACACGGAACACATCCGTACGCGCCCCGGCATGTATATCGGACGCCTCGGCGACGGCTCCCATGCCGAAGACGGCATCTACGTGCTCCTAAAGGAGAGCATAGACAACAGCATTGACGAATTCAACGAAGGTTTCGGCAAACGCATCGAAGTGAACATTCAGGACGGACGCACCGCCGAAATTCGCGACTACGGACGCGGCATTCCCCTCGGAAAACTCGTTGAAGCCGTGTCGAAGCTCAACACGGGCGGCAAGTACGACACCGCCGTGTTCACCGCTTCCGTCGGCATGAACGGTGTGGGTCTGAAAGCCGTCAACGCACTCTCGCTCCGCTTCGTGGCACGCAGTTGCCGCGACGGACACATGCGCGAAGCCGTCTTCGAGCAAGGTCGCCTCGTCAGCGACACTGAAGGCGACACGGAAGAAGAGAACGGCACCTACATCTTTTTCGAGCCGGACCAGAAACTCTTCCAGAACTACAAGTTCCACAGCGAGTTCGTCGAGAACATGCTGCGCAACTACACCTACCTCAACACCGGACTCGCCATCTTCTACAACGGCCGCCGCATAGTGAGCCGCAACGGTCTTGAAGACCTTCTCAACGACAACATGACCGCGCCGGGCCTCTACCCCATCGTGCACCTCACGGGCGAGGGCATCGACATAGCCTTCACCCACACCTCGCAATACGGCGAGGAGTACTACTCCTTCGTCAACGGCCAGCACACCACACAAGGCGGTACGCACCAGAGCGCTTTCAAGGAACACATAGCCCGCACCATCAAGGAATATTTCGGCAAAAGCTACGACGTGCAGGACGTGCGCAACGGACTCGTGGCCGCAGTAGCCATCCGCGTAATTGAACCACTCTTTGAAAGCCAGACGAAGATTAAACTCGGCTCGCTCACCATGGCTCCCGACAAGGACATGCACGGCAACCCCTTCCCCCTCTCCGGCGTGAGCGTAAACAAGTTCGTAGGCGATTTCGTCAAAGAAAATGTGGACAACTACCTCCACATGCACACCGACATTGCCGACATCATCAAGCAGAAGATTGAAGAAAGCGAAAAGGAGCGCAAAGCCATTGCCGGCGTAACGAAGTTGGCCCGCGAGCGTGCCAAGAAGGCCAATCTCCACAACAAAAAGCTCCGCGACTGCCGCGTGCATCTCAACGACGCTGCCCCTAAAGGCCGCAAGAAAGACGACGACGACGACTACGACCCACGGCTCGACTCCGCCATATTCATCACCGAAGGCGACTCTGCCAGCGGCTCCATCACGAAAAGCCGCGACGTGAACACGCAAGCCGTGTTCTCCCTCCGCGGAAAACCGCTCAACTGCTTTGGACTGACAAAGAAGATTGTGTACGAAAACGAGGAATTCAATCTTCTTCAAGCCGCCCTCAACATAGAAGACGGCCTTGACGGACTGCGCTACAACAAGGTAATCGTAGCCACCGATGCCGATGTCGACGGCATGCACATCCGTCTGCTCATGATCACCTTCTTCCTCCAGTTCTTCCCCGACTTGATAAAGAAAGGCCACGTCTACATACTTCAGACGCCGCTCTTCCGCGTGCGCAACAAGAAAAAGAAGATTCGTGGCGCCAAAACCGCACGCACCGTCAGCGACAAGTCTGCCGGTGCCGCCATTCTCAAAAAAACGCAGCAGAGCGACCGTTCGGAGTTCGAAACCGTCTACTGCTACTCCGAAGAAGAACGCCTGGCCGCCATTGAACGCCTTTCGCCCGACCCCGAAATCACACGATTCAAAGGACTCGGCGAAATTTCGCCCGAAGAATTCAAGAACTTCATCGGTCCCGAAATGCGTTTGGAACCCGTCACGCTCCACAAGAGCGACAACGTGGGCATGCTCCTCGAGTATTACATGGGTAAGAACACCATGGAGCGCCAGGACTTCATCATCGACAATCTTGTGGTCGAAGAAGACCTTGCCGAAGACGACGTCACAGAATAATTTTTATTTGACTCACATTTTACAATAAATGCCGCATCCATCAGATGCGGCATTTATTGTTGAATCGCCACGCCTACTTTGCCTTGTTCTCACAAATTACTGAATAAATCACTCACAAATTACTGAATAAAACGCTCACAAATTACTGAATAAAACGCTCACAAATTACTGAATTTACAAGTAAATAATTGTGTATCAACATCCTTTTTTAGATGCTCTACATTGATGACTATTTGTACATTTTCCCACAAAACGCGGTGCTTGACCGACAAAGTGCTGAGGTTTTACTACTTTTGTATCCTCATTAGCCAAGCTTAGAAAGAACGCAGAATGAAAATAGCCATTTTCCCCGGATCGTTCGACCCCTTCACCGTGGGGCACGCTTCCATTGTGGAGCGCGCACTGCCCATGTTTGACCGCATTGTGATTGGCGTGGGACTCAACGAGAGCAAACGCTCGCTCTACACCCCCGCCGAACGTGTGCGCTACATCAGCAATCTCTACGCCGATGAGCCCCGCGTGAAAGTGGTCGGCTACAACGACCTCACCATCGACCTCTGCCACCGCGAAGGGGCACAGTTCATCGTGCGCGGACTGCGTTCGGTGAAGGACTTTGAATATGAACGCGACATTGCTTCAATGAACAACCACCTCGGCAGCGTGGAAACCGTGTTGCTCTTCACCGAAGCGCGCTACTCGCACATTTCCTCAAGCGTGGTGCGCGAACTCATAGCCTTCAATAAGGACGTCTCCGAATTTCTACCAAAGAAAAAATAAATCTTCGACATAGAATGAAACACCTACTTCTCCTCCTTCTTGCCGCCCTGGTGCTTCCGCTGAACGCACAGCGCGGATTTGAGGACATCGACGTGGACCAGGTGCGCAAACTCCAGATGGCGCAAGTGGCCATTACCAGTCTTTACGTAGACAGCGTGGACCAGAAGAAAATGGCCGAGGATGCCATACGCGGCATGCTCGACAAGCTCGACCCCCACTCTTCCTATACCAACGCTTCCGATACGAAGAAACTCAACGAACCCCTTGCCGGAAACTTTGAAGGCATCGGTGTGCAGTTCAACCTCGTCAAGGACACGCTCCTCGTGCTTCAAGTCATCAGCAAAGGTCCGTGCGAGAAAGCTGGCGTGCAAGCCGGCGACCGCATCATTGCCGTCAACGGCACGACCATTGCCGGCGTCAAAATGGACCGCGACACCATCATGACGAAGCTTCGCGGACCGAAAGGCACCGTGGCCAACCTCGACGTCGTGCGCCGTGGCGCCAACTCGGTGCTCCACTTCAAGGTGGTACGCGACAAAATTCCCATCAACACGCTTGACGCGGCCTACATCATTGCCCCCGGCATCGGCTACATCCATCTCGACTCCTTCGGTGCCACGTCGGGCAAGGAAATGCACGACGCCATCAAGCGCCTTCAGGACGAGGGCATGAAGGACCTCATACTCGACCTCGGCCTCAACGGCGGCGGATATCTCAACGCCGCACAGGAAGTGGCCAGCGAATTCCTTCCTTCAGGCTCCATGGTGGTCTACACCGACGGACGCCGTGCTCCGCGCCAGGAGCTCCGCAGCGAAGGGGGCGGACTCATGACGAAGGACGGACGCGTGGTGGTGCTTGTGGACGAATACACGGCTTCGGCTGCCGAAATCGTTACGGGCGCCATTCAGGACCACGACCGCGGCACAGTCATCGGCCGCCGCACGTTCGGCAAGGGACTCGTGCAGCGCCCCATTGACCTCCCCGACGGCTCCATGATACGCCTTACGGTGGCTCACTACTATACGCCTTCAGGCCGCTGCATTCAGAAGCCTTACGTCAAGGGACAGAAAGAAGAGTACAACCGCGACTTGGAAGACCGCTTCACCCGCGGCGAACTCGTTTCGGTCGACAGCATACACCTCGACTCCACAAAGGTTTACCACACGCTCGGAAAGGGACGCACGGTCTACGGCGGAGGCGGCATCATGCCGGACATCTTCGTGCCGCTCGACACAGCGACCTACTCGCCCTACTACCGTGCGCTACGCCGCAACAACATCATCAACGAGCAGGTGCTCCGCTACGTCGACGACAACCGCAAGCGCATCAAGAAGCAGTATAAGCAGTTCGACGACTTTGCCGCAAACTACTCCGTGCCGGCTTCGCTCACCGACTCCATCATGGCCGAAGGCAAGCGCAAAGGCATCACGCCGAAGGACGACAAAGAACTTGCTTCGGCGCTCGACGACCTTCGCTACGTGCTCAAGAACACTATCGCCTACGACCTTTGGGACCGAAACGAATACTTCCGCCTCGTAAACCAGCGCAACGACATTGTGAAGCGTGCGCTCCAGTTCCTGAACGAAGGCAAATGACCCGTTCCGTAGGAAATGCATAACGTCGGCTTCGCCATTGTGCCTCGTGCGCAGGGCGAAGCCGACGTATTTTTTGTAGTATGCAAAACTTGTTACTAAAGGGCAGGCCGTGCAGAGCGCAAGGTTTTGAAAACCTCGTCCCCATAGGCTGGCTCATTTGTTCCTCACAAGAGAGAGCATGCTGCGCCTGGCTACTGCGGCAGAGGAGCATTTCCGCCATGCAGCGGATAAAGGCACACAGGATTGGGAGGTAAGGGATATAGGATTTTCTTTTCATGGCTTTGTAGTGTAGGAGTCTTGTGCGATTTTTTTGAATGCGAAAGCGCATGGGGGTCACGTCTCCGACGTGACGTTAAGGGCTAAGGTATAAAGCGAAGCACGCAAAAGCCTCTGTGTCGGCGTGTAGAGCGTCACGTCGGAGACGTGACCTCCATGCGCTAGCGCACTCAAAACGCGCAACAAGCACGTATTTGGAGTTGCAAAGGTAACAAGCCACATAGCGCATCTCCAAATTTTTGAGTTGTGTAGAGTGTCAGTACTGGTGTCAAACTCCAGAGAATTGGCACATAACGTTTTACTTTCCTCAGAAGCAGGATATATCCTTTGGTCCAAGTTTTTAGCAGCGTAATATTTCGCTAAAGCTAGGCCAAAATCTGTACAAAAAATCTGTAGCTATTTTTGCGCCATCAGCATCCCGCAAAAACTTTTGGGCAGAAAATCTGAATTTGCTCCCAGCTCAAATCGTTGAGCTAGGAGAAAGTTGTTTGAAGTTGTTCACATTCTCATTTTTCCACATTACTCCTTGTCATTATTGGTTTTGGAGAAAAACTTTTGGGCAGAAAGTCTGAAATTGCTGCGGGCCCAACACGTTGGGCTCGCAGCCCAAAATTGGGAACCCTTTACATTTCTTCTCTTCTGGTATTTTGATGCACGATTTCTGCCTCGCGCTTTGCGCACGCGCGCGTTATACACCAAAGTTTGTGCAAGTTGCTGTCACCTGTCACCGTCACGGACGGTTTTGCGTGCTGCGCCGCATATGAGTGCGTAGCGCATGGGGGTCACGTCTCCGACGTGACGCTCTACACGGCCCTAACGGTGACAGGTGACAGCAACTTGCACAAACTTTGGTGTATAACGCGCGCGCGTGTAGAGGTCGATAGATTAGTGATGAAAGTTGAAAATTGAGAACTTCTTCCCCGAAAAGTTTGTAAGTTCGGAAAAACTTTGTACTTTTGCCACGCATTGTGAAAGCAATGCCTTGGATTGTTCCATGGTGTAATGGCAGCACTAGAGTTTTTGGTTCTCTCAGTCCCCGTTCGAATCGGAGTGGAACAACTTCCCCTTCCCCCCGAGCCCTGCGTTTTTTTGTTTTTTCCCCAACGCAGGGCTCTTTTCGTATACTTACGGCAAGCACACCGTTAGTATCACAAAGTCCGCCAAGCAGCATCGGCTACTTGGCGGACTTTGCATTTGTCGCAACGGGAGCAGACGGCGCAAAACTTCGCCGCCTCGCTACTATGCTCTGGGTTATTCTCCAGACTTCTTCACTTTACCTTCCTTCTGGAGACGGGCAAATTCTTTTTTCGCTTTTGCCAACTGGGCAGTGAAGCCCTCGTCGGCATGCAGACGTGCCACAACACCGCTTGCCACAATGCGTCCGGCGTCGACATCGCTCTGGTAGTGTACGCCGCAAATCACGCGACTTTGTCCGAACTCAAAACCACGCTTGAGAATTTCATTCTGACGGTCCACGTTGATTTCCGCCAACACGAGTGCCGTGGCCCAACCGATTGCCGTGTGGCCGGAGGGATAGGAACCGTTCACTTTGAGTGCGGGCTCGTCGTTGGGCGTGAGCGACTGTTCGCCAAAGAACATGAACGGACGCATGCGCTGGTAATGACGTTTGGCTCCGCGCGTAGCGAGCGAACCAGAGTCGTTGCCCATCGTGACCAAGAGTTTATAAATCTCGGGCGTTTCGTCCTTGGAGATGGTCACGCCGAAAGCTTCGGAGAATGCGGCAGAGATGCCTTCACCGCCGAGCACGGCATCGGCAGCGGCCTGCTTGCCGCGCGGTGTGATGCGCTGCATTTTGCCCCATTTGTATTGGGCTTCATCGTAAGCAAACTGTGCGCTGCCGGGCTGGGGCGGCGGTGGCAACAGGTCTACGCTGTTGGCCACTTCGGAATAGGAAAGGAAGCTGTCGGACTTCTTCGTGCCTTTGTCGTTTTGTGCATTTGCGCCATAAGTCAGGGCAAAAAGTGCAAAGGCGATGGTGAGGATTCGTTTTGCATTCATCGTTGTTAGTTGTTTTTATCTGATTCTTTTGTGTTATCAATGGAGAGATAGGCACCGCGCCCCTTGCAGTAGTCGATGAGCCGACTGAAGGTGACGTCGGCAGAGAGGAGCTGCGCGTTGCCCACGAGCACGAGGCGCTTACGGGCACGCGTCATCGCCACGTTGAGTTTGCGGTCGATAATTTGGCCCGTACGTCCGTCAACATATTCGTTGCTGGTGAGGAACGATAGCTGGTATTTCTTCTTTGCCGTGAAACTATACACAATCACGTCGCGCTGACTGCCTTGGTAGCGCTCCACAGTGTCGATCGTTACGCGCTGGAGCGCATCAATGCCATAGCGCTGGAGTTCAAGGCGCACGGTGCTTATCTGGTTGCGGTAAGGCACAATGATGCCAAGCGTGAAAGAAGGGTCGAACGTTTGGGGCGAAAGGTCGTAGACGTGTTTGGCAAGACGCGCTATGAGACGCGCCTCGACGGTGTTGACCTTGTCCGGCTCGTCGGGATTGGAGGAGGGACGGCAGGAGAGGAACGAAACGCGCTGCGTGTCGAGCAGACGTACGGCCATTTCCTTTTCGGACGAAACGGCAGGGGTGGCCTCCGTTTGGTGAGCAAGGGGCACTTCGGTGAGCTTTCCGCCGTAGAAGTGTTCGGAGGGAAAGTCGGCAATGTCGTGGTGCATGCGGCCCTGGTGGGTGAGCAGATGACAGACGTCGGGGATGGGGTTGCCGTCGGCGTCGTAACCGTAGAGGTGGAGCATACGTTCGAAGAGCGAGAGGCGGCAGTCGGTCAGCCCGATGGCCTGGAGTTCGGGCTCGCTCACGGCAGACTCGTCGGCGCCTTGCTGCACCACGGCGGGGAGTTGCTTTTCGTCGCCGATGAGCACGAAGCGGTCTATGGCCGGATGGCCGTCGGTGTGGGCAGCAAGCAGGCCTATGATGTGGGGTTCGAGTATCTGCGAAGCTTCGTCCACTATGGCGAGCGAGAAATGCTTGAAACCGAAAATGGCTTGTGCAGAATTGAGCGAAGTGGTGGTTCCACACACGATGCGCACGTTCTTCAGCGCGTCGACGAATGTGTCGAGCCGCTCGGCCGTCTTCATGCGTTCGCAGAGGAGGTGCTGCCGGTAGCGCTCGTCGCAGCTGAAGTCGCTACCCAGGCGCAGGTAGTCAAGACCCTCTTCTTCAAGTTTGCTGCAAATCTCATCGACGGCCCGGTTCGTGTAGGAAAGGAGCAACACCTGCGTGCCTTCGTGCCGGAGTTCTTCAAGAAGTATGTTGCGCATGCCGTAGGACGTCTTGCCCGTGCCCGGAGGTCCGATGAGCAGATAGATGTCCTTCGCGCGGCGGGCATGGAGCACAATGGAGTTGAACTCTTCGTTGCCGTAGTTGCCAAGCAACGTGCGGGAAGTGTCCACTTCGGGGCGGCGCTGCCCGAGGAGCAGGTCGCGGCGGGCCTTTGGAGCGGAGAGGAAGGCGTGGAGAGCGCGGTAGAGCGAACTGTAGGACGAGTCCATGAAGTCGTGTTCCACGGCCCAGACGTAGCCTTTGCGGTTGAAAAAGGCGAACACGCGTTCGGAAGTCTGCGCATTGCGGAGCCTGACGCAGAGCGCATCGGCACGTATGTCGGTGATGGTGGCTCGAAACACCATGACGCGCGTGGCGTCGGGTATCGTGCCGCGCTGGTAGGGGTAGAAGAACACGATGTCGCCACGACGGAAATTGGAGAGGTCGGCATCGACAGCAGTCTCGCCCGAACGGTCGAAGAAGAGGGTGGCGTCGGGCACGTTACCGTCGGTGGCTTCGGCTTGGAGCGTAAGGTTTTCGTAGATGTTGCCGGCAGCGCGCTTGTCGTCGAGCGTAGCGTTCCAGGTGGAAGCGAAACCAGAGTTTTCCTTCGTGCGGTTTCCTATCTTGCTCAGTGCTTGCTCGTTGGCCACGAAACGCAGAAAACGCAAATAGTAACTGCGTTCGAGCGGCGAGGCGTCCTGTATGGGCGAGAGCAGTGCGCGCAGTTCGGGCTTCTTGTAGTTTTCCCAAAGTTTGCCCGAAGCGTGAGGGAAGATGCGTTCGGGCTTGAGCGTTTCGAGCAGACGGAGTCCGCCTTCGGCATAGTACGTTTCGCTCCAGGCCAACATGTTGCGCACCTTAATGGCTTCGAAGAGCATTTTCGGTGCACTCGTCACATAATCAAGGCCATCGGCATAGCGCGAGTAGAGCAGGAAGGAATGGATGTGTTCGTAGGGCACGCCATACTGGTAGTGAAGCAGGGCGCGGTAGAGAAGGAGCTGCACGAAGTGGGGCTCTTGACGCCCCGTGAACATCGTGGCGGGTGCACCGGGCGCCCACTGACATTTGCCCGATTTCTGTTCGATGACGGAACGCATGGAAAGGTCGAGGAAGTCCATACGCCCCTGCAAACCGAGCATGACGCTGATGAACGAGGGTTCGAGGATGAGGCGGTTGGGATCGAAGGCTTCGCCAGTGGCGGTGCGTGCGGCGTAGTCGTGGAATAGCAGATGGCTGATGTGGGCCTTCTGTCGCTTGGCTTCGTCGTGAAAATCCTTTGCACTCATGCCATTGGCAAAATCGGGACACGAGGCAAAGTTGAGCGCATTGGTTCTGAAGAACTCGCGTATGCTTTCGGCGTAGCTGTGGTTCTTTCCGTAGGCCACCTCGTCGAGCAGTTGTCCGGCAAAGTTTCCGAGCAGCGTGTGCTTCGTCTGTGCAAAAGGAGCGAGCCGGTGCACGAGGTCGAGCAGGGGCGACGTGCCGCAGGCATCGAAACAAGTGGCTATGGAGGTAACGTTGACAAGAAAGTCGGGGTCGAGGATGAGGAGTTCGGGAAGCACCGCATCGCCGCCTTCGTTGGTGCGCGGACGGACCACGTTGAGCGCCATGCCTTTCCGAAGCAGCTGTACAACATAGGTCCAGTCGCCCTCGACGTAGGGAACGGGATTTACGAAATCAATGCGCACGTCGTCGTCGGTATCCTCACGCGTGGCGTAGATGTAGCGCTCGTCCCAAGCGTTTACGATGCAGCGGAAGAAGTCGGGCATGCGGCTGCGCTCCTTTGCACTTGCTACGGGCAAAGCGGAAAAGGTGAGCGGAAGCCGCGCCGTGAGCCGTTCGGGGGCGCGCTCGGCGTAGAGGAGTTCCACGAGGCGCGTGACAGCCTTAAGGTCGGTGAGCCACGTGGTTTCGAGTTGCGCATCGGGGAGCACACTGACGTCGCGCAAGCGGTGACGCAGGTCGCTCAGTGCCCGTGAAAGCGACGGATCGTTTTCGCGCACCTGATGCTTCTTGAGGAGAAAGTCTATTTTGGCAAACATTCCTCCGAGTTTGACGGTGACGTTGCGCAGTTGTTGGTCGACGGCCACGGTGAGGACTTCACGTAGGGCGCCATAGCGCGTCTGCACTTTCCACGCCGAATCTATGCGCTCAAGGGCACGGAAAAGTTCGTGCGCTGTTTCTACAAGGGAGGCTTGAAGGTCCATGACGCGCTACACGATGCTAAGAAGTTCAACGTCGAAGATAAGGGTGGAGTTGCCAGGTATTTCGGAGTCACCGCGCGAACCGTAACCGAGTTCGGCGGGTATAACAATTTCCCAACGGTCGCCGGGTCGCATATGGCGGAGGGCTATTTGCCAGCCTTCAATGACTTCGTTGAGGCGGAACGCGGCGGGACAGTCGAGCTGGCGCGAGTCGTCAAAGATGCGGCCGTTGACGAGGCGTCCCGTGTAGTGTACGCAGACCACGCTGCGCGGTCCGGGAGTGCGCCCGTCTTCGGGACCTGAATTGAGAACTTGCGCCAAAACGCCTTTTTCGAGGCGCACAACGTTGGGTGCTTGGGCTCTTTCGGCGAGGTAGGCTTGGTTGCGGACTTTGTATTCGGTTTTCTTGCTCATGGCGGTAATGCTTGCTGTTCTTTTGGACAAAGTTACGACAAATATAAGAAGAAATATCGGGACGCAGATGCTCTGATGGTTAGTCAACTCTCTGCTTTGCAAAAACTTAATTTGCCAAAGGTTGTAAAATATTCTTTTATTCCCTACCTTTGCGCAAGCATTTTGGAAGGGTGGCACATACCCTAATACATGCCACACTTCTTAGAGTTTGAACAACCAATCAACTAATTTATAAAATTCTCAAGTTTCGGATTTAGATTTTAAGCGGTTTGGGCATATGCCCTAAGAGCTGCA